>JAFMAB010000009.1:0-15386 GCA_029785215.1 Nitrososphaerota archaeon | reverse complement strand
CTCAGGGTACTCTTTGGTTTTGGCTATGGCTTCCTGGAGCGCTATGAAGGCTTTCAGGGTGCGCTCGGCACCCAATACGTGCCCCATCCTGATGTTGCATAGGGTCTCTCCCTTCCAGGCGGCTTCAGCCATCCTCTTTGCCCCTACCACAGCGTGACCGATAATGGTGAAGTCTCCTGCGATCTCTTCCAGTGCGCACCGGCCTGAGTCGACTCCAAGGGCCAGGCCCACATGTGCGGGCAGGTTCCTTGCGTTCTTTCTGTGCGCCGGGAAGATCTCTCCTTTGAAGGCCTCGTGAGCACGCCTGCAGAAGTTCATGACCTCCTCAAGGAACCTGGTGGGCTTTGACCCGTAGAGCCAATACACTATGAAGCCGTCCCCGGTGAACTTGTCGAACCAACCGGAGTTTTCCCTTGCGATCTTCCTCATCCGCTCCGTGAACGACGTGGTGATTATGGCGTACTCCCTTGACGATATCGCCTCTCTCATCAGATGAGTTGACCCTCTTATGTCTCCTATGACCACGTGTAACCCTGTCTGGTCTCCGGCCCCCAGCAACCGGGCGAGCTCGCCCCTGGAGATGGCATCTTCCCAGTTGGGAGGGGCGTGCATGTCAAGTTTCTTGAGCGCCTCTTCTCTTTTCAGATCGGGCTTCATCGTCACTAACCGCTCGACCTGCTGCCTGTGTCTTATAACTCACCTGAGTACCTTCCCTTCCGTCCCGTCCACATCCATCTCTCGCGGTGGACTTCGGTAAGCCGGCCTTTGCCGCTGGTCGTTCTCGCCCATGCCGGGCCTGACCAACGGCGCGAAGCCTAAGGTTGACTTCGCGCGCCCAGGTTCGAATCTCTGTTCAGTGAGCCTTTTCAAGAGGCCTTCTTTCACCGTGGGCCATTCTTCAGAAGTTTTCGAGCACAGCGTGGAATTGCGGAGGGTCCCGCCTTGGCGTGTGATGTGGTTCCCGAGGGTCCCCCGAACTTCGCGCCGAGCTTCAGTATAGCGCGCTGCGAGTGCAGTTGCGGTCGTCCGTCTTGAGCTGGACCGTAACAGCGCCCCAGCCGTCGAACGCGTGCGCCAACAGTATAAGCTTGCACTCTGGTTGACCACGGTCCCCCAAGAGCCCGGAGAGTAATAGGTCCACCCTATCACCACCCCTCTGTGCCTCTCGTTTACGTCGAGATATCTCGTGCTTCCAACGACATGGCTGTCGCGGTCCGAAAGCACCGTGAACTCGTATTCCTCTCCTCTCCTGCAACGGAAGCCTCTCGGAGATGAACTCCTCGGCCGAACCCAGCGTTGTGAGAGTCGACTGCATCATGGACCAGTGGACCCCTCTCCCCGCCTCCAGCAGCCCCTGAACGTGGGCGTAATCGAGGGCTCGAGGCGCACGTGCCTTCCCAGAAGCGTGCGGGGTCCTAGAGGTTCGCGCATGCGAATCGCTTTCGAACCGCGGTGGTTGAACAATGCGACCTGTGTGAGACCGTCTGTGGGTTCGATTGTAGAGACAGTACCGGTTCAGGGGCTCGGGGGCGAAACGGCGGTGATCTGGAACTCTTTCTCTTCCCACATGTCATAAGCTGTCGCCGAAGATGAAGCCTGAGTGATGATAGCCAAGGCGTTCACCACGTGGAGGAAGCTCACCACATCGACGTACAACGAACCCCAGGCGAGCATGATCCCCAGCACCAACGCCCCGCCCAAGATTGCCTGCAAGACAGCCAGGTACCATGTGGCTTTTGTTATGCGTTTGATTCTTCCGGGACAGGATGTGCGTCCCACGCTTCTGTATACATGGAAAGCAAGGACAAGTATAGCCAGTGCCACCACTACGTGGACGCCGATGTTGATCGACTCATTGAGGGGAGAGAAGAGGATGAAGATGATCTGGAAGAAAGCGGCCCAGACTATCATGTACATGGACCTCCAGACGTCCATATGGGAAGGACCCCGGCTACGCGATTTAAAGCTATGAATCGTCATTCAGACGATTGAGCCTGTAGCCCTGGCCGTGCGTCATCCATGCGCTAACGAGCATGCGAGTAGCCCTGCGCGGAGGTTGAGGACTCTAGACACCTTGCGTAGGACCCCTGGCTATGGGGTTGCTAAGGAAATCCAGAAGAGGTGCATTGCTGTGGTGAGTCTGGGTCCTATCGAGCATCACGATGGTAGACATACTTGGTGAATCGGCAGTCGAAGCCGCAGACGCGACTGTAGTAACCGGATTGGAATAAGACTCCCAGCCGCATCAGCAGCATCACGAACGCTGCGACAGCTTTTTTGGCAGTCCGACTTCAGTTTCCCAGATCTGGAGATGGCCCGTCCGTTGCTGGATCCGATTCCCAGAGGAGGATAAGTTGGCATCGGGCGCCGAGCCGTCGGTTGACTCGCAGCTCCAGCGCGAGGTTCGAAGCAGTCACAGGAAGGGCGCCCCGTTACAGGTTCAACAGCCTGGCTGCGTTCCCGCCAAGGACCAACTTTTCATCGGCCCCGTCGAGCTCCAGCCCTTTCACGCGCCTGACGCAGTTCTCTAGGTCACCAATCTGGTGCGGATAGTCACTGCCCATCACCATCTTACCCGGACCCCAGAAGGCGAGAGACGAGGCGAGTACATCGGCGTCGTAGCAGACCGTGTCCAGCCATATGCGTTTGAAGTATTCTGAAGGGGGCTTTGGAATCCTAGCCCTGGTCTCAGGATAGGCTCTGTAGGCTGCATCTATCCTACCTCTAAGGTAGGGAAAGACGCCTCCCGTGTGGGTAGCAACCAGCTTTAGCCCGGGGAGGCGTTCGAGGACCCCGCTGAATACGAGCCTAAGTATTGCGAGGCTGGTGTCCACACCGAAGCCCATTATGGGGACCAGACGGTAGTCGGCCATCCCCACGGAGTTCAGAGGAGACGTCGGATGTACGAATAGAGGTACGTCCAGCTTGACAGCCTTCTCGTAGAAGTGCATGTACTCCTCGCCGTCGATGGGCGACCCTGCGGCGTTAGAGAAGACCATGGCGCCCCGGAGGCCCCTATCCTTCACCGCCCTCTCTAGTTCGTCAGCCGCGGCCATAGGATCCCGCATTGGGAGCGTTGCCAGGGCCACGAACCTGTCGGGGAACTTCTCCGATATGTCCCCAAAGGCGTCGTTTGTCACTTTTGCGAGCTTGGCGCCGAGTTCCGGCGCCTCCATGTCGACTCCAGGTGTGGTGAGTGAGACCACCTGCATGTCCACCCCGCACCCTCTCATCGCCTTCAGGCGCTCGTCGAGGTCGACGTGCCCCCCCACCACCACGTTGTAGTCCCCCGAGTACCTGAGGATGACCTCACCGCCGGGTCCGCTTTCTAGCGAGACATGGCCCTTAGACTCCTTCAGTCCTTCTAGGTATGCCCTTGGATAGAAGTGGCTGTGGAAGTCGATGTGCAGGGGAATCGGACCATGAGAGAGCGGACTAAGTATAAGGGTTCGTCGGCCCAGCGCGGGTCCATGCCTCGCCGATTCCATTGTGATGTACTTCATGCCAGGACGTTCGTCACTGGCCAGAAGTCGGGTATCGGAACGCACCGCACCCTCTCCCTTTCGCACATCGACGCAAGTTCCGAGCCCCTCATGGCGAAACTCGCGTCCGCCTTCTTGACCGCAGGCAGGTCGGAGGCGCCGTCCCCGACGAAGAACACCTCGAACCCTCTCTGCCTGTACCAGCACACTGCGTCCTCTTTCAGGTTGACCGCCTCCGCCGTGCGCGGTGAAGGGAAAGCGAGAGTGATACGCCCCGCCTCCAACTTTGCCTTCGGCGAATAGATTTCAAGCGCGCCTCTGCTACGCACCCTCCTCAGGATGTTTTCGATGCAGAAGTCGAGGCCATAGCTGGCGACAGTCACCGGGACATCAGAAAGCGCGGCAGCCGCCAGCAGTTCTTCAAAGCCGGGTCTGATCTTGACGTGTTTGTCTACCAGGCTCAGGATCGAAGCCTTCGTGGCGCGGGTCACATCGGAATATTGGCGTCGGAGGCACTCTTCGAAGGAGAACTCGCCCCGTAGGTATTGCTCGTGATGTTGCATCCAGTCGCCGTCTGAAAACGTTGCCAGGACTAGCCGCCCCGTGTCCACGTCGGTGATTGTCCCGTCGAAGTCACAGACGAGCGCTCGCCTTGAAACCCCGGGCGCCTGGCTCTCCTGCTTATCGGAGCTCATGCATGCCTGCACCCATCTGCTGGCATAAACACATTTGAACGACTGCATCGCCATCAACTTCACGCAGGACCTCATCCTGGCGATGAACACTTGGCTGGTCGGCGCTGTCGACTGACGCTCCGTTCCGGTGTCAGAGACCATTGCACCCGTCTTCAGGAGAGAGACCGTTCAGCGTCCAGTGAAGAAACTGCGGGCGTCAGTACGCTGAAGCGGGTCGACGGTCGACTCGATTCGTAAGCATGCGATAGGCACGATGATGTCTGGTAGGACACATGGGTTCGTTCATCTTACTCCTCACAGAAGGCAGACCTAACTGTCAGGTGAGTCTAAGGCTGTATCCGCACCTGAACGACCCTCCCGGCGACAGGACGCGCAGCCCGATCCCGTTGTTGTACGCATCGGGGAGGCCGCTGTAAGGCTCGACTGCAACGGAGCTCCAGCCGGCGTACTTCCCGTTGTAGAGGATGAAGTACGGCATATTCCTCCTTCTTAGCGTGAGCTCTCTCCCTCCAGTAGAGAGTTTGATGTGTCCCGCTGTGCTGAAGCAGTCGTCCCACTCCGACCTGCCAGCGTTCTCCAAGGAGCAAGCGACCCTCTTCCCAGTTGGAAAGTAGCCATCTGCGAGTTGGTAATGGAGAATCCTGGAGCTGGACCCTATGCTCCATTCCTCCGCGATGAAATATGGGTGGAACCCTACCACCAGGGGTGCCGCGTCTTCACCGACATTCCTGACCTTGCAGTCGGTTGAAAACGTCTTCTCGCCTACCGAATATGTTATGCTGGCTTCGAGTGCGCCTGGATACCCTTTCCTACGCAGGCTCGCCTCCATCACCACGGAACCCCGTTGCCTGGCGTGGCTGTCCCATATGATGTCTTTCGCGAAGCCGTGGATGGCGTGGCCGTCCTTTCCCGTTGGGAGTTGGAACATTCTCCCCTCGAACGAATATCTGCCATACCTTACCCTCCCCGCGTATGGAAGGAGGACTGCGACGCCACCGTGGGTCTGAACCCCGTCGCTGCTCGGCTGTACGACGGGGACGCCGTCGATTGAAAGGCGCTTTACGTGCGCACCCAGATGGTCGATCACCGCGACGGTCGAGTTGTGTGAGATAGATATCTCGTGCGTGGTGACGGAACCTAGGTCTCGTACCATACCAATCTGGCTGCTTGACTGGCCAATATGATAAAAGTTAGGAACGTAGACTTGAGGGAGCTGCCGGCGCCAAGTTGTGCTGTTGGGGAAGCCGCGACTATAGGCCGCTGGTCACCGTCAAGAGCACCACGGTCAAACCTCGGAAGAGCCCAGAAAGCGAGAGGCTTGCACGACAGCGCCAGAAGCACGGTGTGACTTTTGCCATAAGCCGATAAGGCAGCCGCTGGGGACGACCCGCTTAGTCGGCCAAAGGCTTCACCTATCTGAGGAGATGACGCCGGTTGCCCACGCTGGATTTATAATGGGCATGAGGTTCGATTGGCCATGAACAACCGGGCCGGAGTTGCGGTCACGAGCCTAGCGCTTGCCATCCTCCTCGCCGCGTCTTCGGTCGTAGCCGCCCAGCCCACTGTCGGGTTTGTCGCATACGAAGTCGAGATAGTCAGCCCCGCAGGCCAGCACTCTCTCATCATCAACGAGACAGTCGGGCCTGCTGCGAAGGCAGGGTTCTCAGACCTCGTCTTTGGATTGATAGGTGGCCAGCAGAACTTCACGTACTCGAAGCTTGTCAACTCGACCTCGGAACTCTTCCCGTATCTCTCAGCGGTTTCCACCCAGGCGCTGCGCTACACCAACGGGACTACGCAGGGGGTCAACGCGAACGTCACGGTCTCCGGGACAAGGACGGTCGCGTTCCAGGGGAGACAGTACGCTCTGACAGAATATTCTTTCTCCGTTTCAGGGGTCTACAGAAACAAGACCATTGATGCGAATGGGACGCTGGAGACATTCCCGTCCACACTGATTTACTCGGCAAGTGTCAGGTCGGGGGACGTCAGTGCTCAGGCGACTATGCAAGGTACCGACCTGCAGCTCGTTCAGCCTACGACCGGGAGCCTGAGCGCAGCCGCTGTAGGAGCAGGGATGGGGCTCGGAGGGCTAGCCTTGGTTGCGGCTCTCTTTGTGCGCCGCAGAGAGAAGAGGGCCCAGACGCAGCGGGAGAAGCCTCCCTACTGGGTCGACTAGAGTGCGCTGATTTGAGCAGCCCGGTCATCGAATTCTCAGGAGCAGTCAAACGTTACGGAGAGAAGACGATAGGTCCCATCCAGTTCTCGGTGGGGGAGGGGGAGATATTCGGATTCTTGGGACCCAACGGGTCAGGCAAGACTACCTGCATACGGATGCTTCTGGGGCTTGCCAGGCCCTCGGGAGGGTCGGTCAGGCTCAAGGGAGAGGACCCCATCTCCAGACATGTCCAGGCGCTCACGGGGGTCGGATACTCCCCTGAGCTTCCCAACATTCAGACATTCCTGACACCAAGGGAGGTGCTGGCGTTGGCAGCTGCGGAGTCGGGGCTGAAGGAAGCTAGGGATGAAACAGACCGGGTGCTAGAGGAGGTAGGCATCATCGAATACGGCGACACGAAGGTCGGCAAGCTGAGCAAAGGGATGGTCCAGAGGCTCAGTGTAGCCCAAGCGATGCTCGGCCGGCCAGAGGTGATGATACTGGACGAGCCCATGATTGGGCTCGACCCTGCGGGGACCGCCCATCTGAGGGAGGTGTTTAGGAGCTATGCCGAGGAAGGAGGCACTATCCTGATGTCATCCCACATGATGTCCGAGGTGGAGGACATATGCTCAGGAATCGGGCTGATACACAGCGGGCGACTCCTTTTCAACGGCACCGCCAAGGAAATGATCAACCAGGTACTCGGAGCAACTGAAGTCCGGGTCGAGGCAAAGAATCTTTCCGCTGACGCAATCGAATCTGTCAGGAGGATGGAGGGCGTCGTCTGGGTGGCTGAGACCCCTGGTGGGCTGGACGTGAAGGTCGACGGAGGTTACGAGATCAGGCCGGCCATCGCCAGGGTCCTCGTGAGCTCAGGGGCGGAGCTCCTGAAGCTGGGGGAGGGGGAGAGGATGCTGGAGAAGGCCTACGTCGTAGCCCTGAGGGGTGATGGCGATAAGAGCGACTAGGGTTTCCGCCTTCGCCGCGTATGAAGTCAGGAGGGCACTGGCGAAGAAGAAGGTGCTCGCCGTGGTCGCATTCACGATTCTCATCGATACGGTCCCTTATTACATCCTGTCGACTTCGGGGGCCTCCTTCATCCCCGCCGAACTGTATCCCTACCTCTGGGTCGCCGGCGTCTTAGCCCCATTCGCGCTCTTCATCCAGTTCATCGCGATATTGATAGCGGCGGGTGCCATGTCTGAAGAGTACGAAGCAGGCACCGCAGAGATCCTGCTGGCCAAGCCTGTCAGCAGGACGGAGTTCATGATGGGCAAGTTCCTCGGAGGCTACCTGCTTCTAGCTTTAGTGATAGCGATGAACGCAGCGCTCAGCGTGATAGCCGCGGACTGGGCGTTCGGGCCTCAGGCCGGTCTTTGGACGCTCCCCGGAGTCGTGCTGCTGGAAGTCTACTCGACCGCCCTGTTTTTCACGGTGGCTTTCATGATAGGGGAGCTGGTCAGGCGATCTTCCCTGGCATACATCTTGTCCTCGGCGCTCGTTGTCTCCAGCCAGATAATCGGCACCTATCTCTCCATCGCCTTCGAATTGACGGGGGGGAGGTTCTATGAGACGATACACACCTACCTTCCAACGACGGTCGCCGGCTCCTTGCCGACACAGTACGAACAGGCTCTTCTCCCAAGCTCCGCCGGGAGGCTCTTCCAATTGATACTCGGACCGCTCGGTGGGGCGCCCTCTGAAGTCTCAGCGGCCATTATCGTAGCAGTCTACGCTGTGGCAGCGGGGGCCATCTCGCTTGCCTACTTCAGGCGGGCAGATGTTTCGAAACGGATAAGCTAGGCGAGGACCCGAGACGACTTTCCTCATTGCTAGGGAACGTCCGGGGGGCCGGTCCGAAGCGCAGCTTGACGGGCCAAAGCTCAATAGGGAATCGGCGTTCTTCAGGTTTCGCTGTCAAAGTTGAACCGGATATGCGTCGTTACCTCGGAGGCGCGCTCCTACTTCGCCCTCGTTACAAGGCTGAGGAGAGCGGAACTCCCCTTCTCGAGCCTCGTCCCCGACTCCGACCTTCGCGGATGCGAGGTGATCCTGACCACCGCGCTCGAGGCGAGGCGGTTCGGGCAAAAGGCACTTGCGCTGGAGGCGCTCGACGACAACCCTGGGGTATTCAAGGGCCAAGTCCTTTCCCGTCTGGGTATCGCTGGTGACACCATCCTAATCGGCGTCGATCCCGGGAAGAGGACTGGCGTGGCCGTCTTCTACGGCCAAAGGAAGCTTGCCCTCAGCACGCTCGAATCGGCGGCCTCTGTCTGCGTGCGGATCGGCGCCTTCGCCAGAGGCATCCCTGAGAGCCGGCTCCTGGTCAGGATAGGGGACGGCAACAGGCCAATGGCCATGAAGCTGGTCGAGCTGCTGAAGAGGGAAGTCCCCCGAGCTGCGATAGAGTTGGTGGACGAGTCAGGGACCTCTGCGGGGAGCTCAAAGCTCAGGGGAGTCCAGCGGGACCAGGCCGCAGCGGCCAAGATTGCCTTCAGGAAGGGGACGGTAGTCAGGTCGGCCCCGACCAGAACCCGCGGCTGAGCGATTCTACTATATCGGGGGATAGGTCGCCTTTGACGAGGTCCCTCCTGAGCCAGGAGGGCATCAACTCCATGGTCGATGCCGTCCCGAACCTTTCGTCCAAGAAGAACACCATACCTCGCTTCCCTGGGTTCCGGACGTGCCGCCCCGCTGCCTGGAACGCCTTCCTGAGGGCCGGGAGGCGCGAAAGCATAAGATACGAGTCTCGTTCTCCTGCCCTCTTCAGGCTCTCGTACTCTGCATACATCATGGGAGATGGGGGCGGGAGGGCCATGCCGACGACCACTATCGACCCCATGGCACCACCTTCGAAGTCCTCTCCCTCCGAGAACCGTCCGCCCTGGACCGCGAATAGGACGGAGTCATCCGTCGACCTGAACGAGTCGAACACCTCTGTGGCCTGGGCGTTCGATAGGCCGGGGGTCTCGACCACTGTCTTCCTGCTGCCGACGCTCTTCGACACCATCTCATAGATTGGGCCCAGGACTGAATAGGAAGGGGCAAAGACTCCGACGCCCGAGCTGGTGGATCTTATCGCCGCGGCTACCCTCGCAGATATCCGCTCGTACATCTGGGGGGTCCGCTGCTTGTAACGGGTCGAAGTCCCGGTGTCGATGGCGGTCTTGACTACGACCGCCGGAGCCGCCCCGACTCGATACATCGTGACAGACCCCGGTCGGAGGCCCACGGACCTGGCGAAGACGCTGGACGGGCTCACTGTGGCCGAGAGGAGGACAGCGCTCCTGAAACTCTTGAAGTAGCCATAGGCATCCTTGACAGGGTCTGGATCTACGAGCCCGAATGAATCATCCCACTTCACCAACAAGGCGGGTCCGGAGGAAGAGAGCCTGGCGATGAAATCTCCCACGCGGAGAATGAGTGAGGGGAGCCGTCTCTCGTAGACAACCGACCCCCAGGCGGCGCCCGAGCTCGCGTTGAGCTCGAAGGCAAGGTTCTGGAGCCACGCCGTCCCATGCGCGCTGCGGAACCGGTCCAGGACCGAGCCCCTGTCGAGCAACCAACCCTGGCGCTCCTCGGCCAAGCGCTCCAGCGTGACCAGCAGCGACTTTAACGCCCCAGCAGCTTCTTCCATGAGCATCGCATCAGCCTCACCTATTGCCCCTCTGACCTGTTCGAGGGTGACGACGGAAGAGTTCACGCCTCGGTAGAATTCCCTGAGATTGTGTGCCTCGTCCACCACCAAAATCGTCTGCTTCTTCTCTATCGAGTTCCGGTCAAAGAGGACAGGCGCGGCTCTCGCGTCGAGGGCATAGTGGTATGGCACCACAGCCACAGTTGCCTGCGCTACTGCCAGCCTCGCCACCTCGTAGGGGCAGACATGGGTAGCTTCGGATCGGCTCATCAGTTCGGGATGGCTCGGGGAGCGGGCCAGGGACTCCCTCACCAGGTCGTCGAACCCTCCTGCGAGTGGGACGTTGAGAAAGTACGAGCACAAGCTGTTGCTGATGTTGAAGGTGCAGTACCAGCCGAACGACTCCCTCGGCACCAGTCTCCCCCGCCGGAGGAGGCAATAGTCGAACTTCGAGAACAAGGAGGCCGCTTTGAAGTGATGTTTGAGCTGCAGCCTTGAAATTTCTTCGACTACCCTGTTGATCTGCCTCTTGGTCCTGCAAGCGTATATTACCTTGCAACCAGTTTCCTCCGCCACTGAAAGGGCGCCCGTGAGAACCGCAGCCGTCTTGCCGAAGCCGCTCATTGCTTCTGCGACCAGGATTTCTCCGTCTCGACATGTATCGCGGACTCGAAGGGCGAGTTCCTTCTGGCCCGGGCGGAAGACGGCGTACGCGAACCTGTCCTCTATGTCCACGAGGCGACAGGAGGCCCTAATATTTAGTGCCCCCGCACCTAGGTCATCCTGGCTAGGAACCCCTTTTCGTTGAAGATCCTGTTCGCCACCCTCGACACCCCTCTCCTGTGCTTGGTAGTCGTGTAGACCCGGAGGACGTCCATGAACCCGGCGATGGACCCGACTAGTGGTAGCTTTGCCAGCGGGACAGACTTCAGCACCTGTTTGTTCTCCTCCATCATCAGGAGGCCTATCGTCTTGAACACCTCCCTCGAGTAGGTGTTAGGAACTGACGGTGTGGTAGGGACGTCCAGATACAGCGCCTCTGGGTTCGTCCTAGCCTCCTTCGCTATCAGCGAGACCGTTTCGCTTCGGGCGTCCTCGTCGGTGAAGATCCTGCCTATCTTCCCTTCCGTCCGCTGCATCACCCGTTCGAAGGCGCACTTCACCAGGCGCCTGTCCCTGAAGCCCAGGGCGAGGCGCTTGGCCTCCTTGAGTTCCCGGTTCGATGGTTCCAAGGTGACCAGCCTGTGCAGGACCACCTCGTCTGTCAGCTCCAAGTAACTCTCCATGTCAGAAAGGTCTGTCAGGCCAAGCACGCTGTCGGCTAGAGTCATCGCGCGTACCAGCATCAGCTCTGCAGCCCTCACCGTCCTGTGGAAATAGACGGCCTTGAACATCTCATAGCGGGCTAGCAGCAGCGCCTCGAAGGCGTAGAGCGCGGTGTCGTCTATGACCAGGTGTCCCTCGACCACTCGCATCGAGTCGATTACGCGTTGGATGTCGACCTTGCCGTATTCGACTCCGGTGAAGTATGAATCTCGCGGCAGGTAGTCCATCATGTCGGCGCTCAGCCCACCGGCTACGATCTCGTTCATGAACGGCTCCTTGGACCTCGCCCTCCCTACGGCGAGGTCAGACATCTTCTTCGAGGAGTACCCGTTCCTCTCCAAGATGTCGCTCACTGTCGTCTCCAATATCACCCTCCTTGAGATTTCCTCATGGGAGCGCTCACCTTTCCCTGAGAGCACCTCCTCGTACATGTGCGAGAATGGTCCATGCCCGACGTCGTGCAAGAGGGCCGCGATCCTGACCTCTTGTATCATGTCTCGGCTCACGTCACAGGACCGCGCCAGTGACTCGGCAACTTGACCCGCCACGTGCATGGTCCCCATCACGTGCTCGAACCTAGTATGAGTGGCACCCGGGTAAACCATGTACGACCCTGCGAGCTGATGAACCCGCCGGAGCCTCTGGACGAATGGGGAGTCTATGAGCTCCCGTTCCGCCTCTGTCGTCTTGATGTAGCCATGGACCGGGTCTCGTATCTCGGCCACGGCGCCCGCAGTCAACCTAAGGCAGACATGCCTCTGCCAACTTAAATGGTTCGCCCGCTGGCGCCCAATGCCTTGGACACTGCCGAGCGGATCGAACCGCCTACCTCTTCAATCCCTGCCCCCGCGTCAACCACAGTCCAGCCGAATCTCTTGGCCAGCTCGAGATAGGTTCGCCGGGCCGTCTCTTGAAGGTTCGCGTCCCCTTCATAGGAGTCTTTCGTGCCACCGCGCCTGGGCATCGTCTTTGCGAGCGGAGCGTCCAGGACGAGTGTGAGGTCTGGTTCGGGGAGTCCGGAGTCGAGGGCCCTCAGCCACTCGAGGGCCAAGCCGCTCGAGACTCCGTAGGCCAGATTGGACCCTGTGTATCTGTCGACTATCGTCACGTCGGTCTTCGAAAGTGTGGCCTCCAACTCGCCCTTCTTCTCCCACCTGTTGGCCGCGTACAACATGGCCCGCACTTGGGGCGGGTATGATATCTTCCCGTCGAGGAAATCTCGGATTTGCTTTCCGATGGGGGTCTCGTATGCAGGGAAAGAGAGGGCACTGACTGAAAATCCCCGGGCTTCCAACCACGCTTTCAGCAAGGAGGTCTGGGTTCTCTTCCCAACCGCGTCGACCCCTTCGACGGCGACGAATGTCGCACCCGGGCGGCTCACGGTCTCCGGTGTTACAGCGCGTCTAAATCCGTTTCCTAAAAGACCATGGCCGCTATCAGCAGCAGCCCAGAAACGACCATAGCCAACCGAAAGTATCTTTTTGCGAACGCCGAGCTCGACTGGGTGATGGCTGCAAACTCCTCCAAGGCCTGCGCCCCGAACACCCTGAACTTTCGGTTTTCGGTCGCTGAGCCGTATTCAGGCGGGGCCAGCCTCGAGTCTGCCAGTTGCGCGAGCTTTGTCGCTAGTTCGACTATTGCGTCGACGCTGGTCGCCTCTCCCAGTGCCTCGTATCCTCGCTCCACCGTCAGCCCTCTGGCCGCGAGGTTGTGGCTATCCGAGGTGCAGAATTCGACAAGGTCATACCCTGCGGAGTCGAGGGCCTTCTGCACCTCTCCGCGTAGGGCCGACGCGGAGTTGTTCGCGTCAGCGAGCACTAGGACCGACTTCATGTCTCCTGACCGGACCATCAGGAGACCGATGCCGTTCTCGGTCAGGTCCCCTCTGCCTACGAACCCCACCTCGGCAGAGTGCGCATAGGCCACTTCGAATTCTTTGGTCTCCTCGTCCCCCGTCGCCTTGAGCAGCCGGCTCCAGCCAGGGTCGCTGATGTCTGGCGACTCCAGGCCGTCCGCTATCGAGTTGTGTGCGTCCACCACCGACACCTCGAGCCCTGCCTCGGAGGCGAGCCCGACCATGACCTCCTCTACCCCCGTGTCGAGGTCGTCGGACCCGTAGGGGGCGAAAGAGATGGTGAGGAGCGCGTCGTTGGAGAAAGCCGTCGCGCTGGCGGTGGCTTTGCCGACCCTCGCGTGCAAAGGGCCACGAACGAGGGGGTCTCTCTCCAGCTCGATGGACTTCGCGAGCTCCTTTACGCCTTTGGCGTAGTCGAGCGTGTCTGCCCTGGTGGCGAGGTTCCGCTCATGTCCGCCGGGTCTGTGGAGCGTCATGACGTGTCCGAGGCCCCTGAATTCCCTTGAGATTACTCCGGGGAGGTCGTAGCTCCCAATCGGGTAGAAGGGACCGGGGTGTACCCCCGGGAGCACCAGGTACGTGTCGCCTGCGCGCGTCTTGAAACGGAGGACTTTCGTGGTGACTTCGACCTCCTCGGAGTGGCTGGCAATCACCGCTTCGAGCTCGTCCGGGCGCCCTGCCGTCCATGTCTTCATGAAGGCCCTGAACAAGCTGAGGGGGTCGTAGCCACGGCTTGTCTTCTTTCGCCCCAAGAGTGCTGGGAAGGCCACGATGACGGCGAACGAGAGGGCCCCGGAGACCAGCGCGATGCCGTCCAGGCGGGCCGCATGGTCCGCAGGCGCGACGATCAGCATGGTAATCGCAGGGTGTAGCGAAGCAAGCCCGAACGACAAGGCCGCGTTCTTCGTGAACGCGCCGTTGATTACCAGATATTCCACACCGGCGCAGACGAAGGCGCCGTACAGGTAGGCGTTGGTGAGAGAGCCAGGGGAGCTGGCCGCCCAGGCATAGGCTCCCCCAACTGCGACCAGGAGGAGCCAGAGAAGGGCGCCGGCGAGCAGGAGCGCGAGGACCCTCCTGAAATTGGCTATGGTGTCCTTCTCGGCGAAGTTGAGGACGCGCGATATCGCGTAGCCAGACACCACGAACACCAGAACTGCGAGGACCGACGACAACGCCTCTGCCCTCCACCCAAGCGCCAGCGCGAGGACTAGCGTCGTGACCCCTCCGTACAACATTAGCCTGGGAGACGACGGGAGGACGAACAGGTGCCTGTATCTGCTCGCTAAAATCTCTGTGGAGGATTGATTCCTCTGCCTCGGCTCAGGCGAAGACGTTGATGACAATCGACACAGCTATCAAGGCAATAGACCCGATGATGACGATTTCAGGCCTGATCTTCACGCCTTGCGTCTCTTCGTTGAAGAAGGTGAGCAGGCCTGCGCTCGATGCGGGCATCGGCGCGTTGTCCTTCTTGCTCATCGAGAGACTCGGCCGCCCATAGAGTTCTTAAGCGTAACGTCTGGTTTCATATGAACCCGCTCTCCGTAAGCCTCGTTACGACCCTGGTCCAGAAACCTGTGCTCATGGTGAGGGCTGCTGCTCCTGCGACGAGCGCCAACCCTCCGATGAATGCCACGGGCGGGAAAACGACGGCGACGGAGACCAGGACCAACACGACCACCATTGGAAGGGCGGTCGACATCTGCCTCAGGCTGAATTGGGCAGGCATCGTCAGATCGTCCCCCTTGACCTGAATGGGGGCGATGTAGGCGGCCCAGAGTATCTCGAGGACGAAGGAGCCCGGGACAACGACCGCCGTGGCCACCAGAACGCCCAGTGCCTCCGCGTAACCGGACCCGTAAAGGACGGCGTCTACGACGAGGAATGGACCGAGCATCAGGAGCAGCGACGCGACCCTCGAGATGATCAGGTGCCTGAAGTATGTGGCAGGTGGGAGGGAAGTGAGCGACAACCAGACCCTCTCGTTCGTTATCGCCGACTGAGAAAGGAAGAACGCGAAGAAGGAGAGGACGATCGGCACCAAGACCGAAGCAGGAAGGAGGTTGGAGTCGGTCGAGATCGGGTGCGGGGGGCCGAGTCGGATCACGAACGCGTAGTACGCGATAGCGAAGATCGATGCCGCGGCGATGACCCATTTGGTCTTCACCCGCCTTGAGACATATCGGGACGCGCCCGCCATGTTCATCCTCCCTGCCAACGAGATCGA
>JAFMAB010000008.1:0-24001 GCA_029785215.1 Nitrososphaerota archaeon | reverse complement strand
CTTCACGTCGACAGCGACGTGGAACTTGACGAACCCCCTCTTCACGGCCCACTTGTGGCGTATCCACTCCCCCCGGTTGGAGACCTTGATGCCAGTCGAGTCGACGGCTATGGTGACGTCCTTTGTCCTGTCCACAGAAGTGTCGATGTCGACCCTCACCCTCGCCACCCTCCACCAGATCGTGCTGTAGTCAGGGACCGCTCCCTTGACGGCGTCCACGTGCTCTGCGAAGACCCTTGCGAACCCCTCCAGCTGGCGGTACGGTAGGAGGTAGACGTGGATGGCCGCGAGCATACTCATTAAGCAGCTTGGATAGCGGTACCTCGCCCCCTCTTTCCCCTCGTTCGAGCTCGCGAGTTCGCCCTGCCATCCAGATAAAAAATCTGGGTCGAAGAGGAGCTCCCCCCTCCTCACAAGCTCCTCGTTGTACTTCTTCCAGTCCCTCTTCTTCTTGGTCGGCATGCCGAGAGGGGGATCGGCTTCGTCTCAATATCGGCCAGAGCAAGGACGGTTGACAGACAGGTCAGTTATTCAACAACCCACCTGCGAGGGAAGCGTTAAATAGAAAGCCGTGCGCAAGCGTTCGTTAAGATGCAGCAGATACAACCACTTGTAGTGATGACACCCGTCGCCAGGCAGAAGATCGGCGAGGTTCTGGAACAGGAGAAGGCGACGGACGCATATCTGAAGATAGAAGTCTACCAGGGGGGCGGATGTGCCTGCAGCGGCGGGTACAGGTACGCGCTGAGCCTGGAAAGGCAGCCCGGGACCACAGACGTCGTGGAAGAGGTCGACGGGCTCAAGGTGATGGCCGCGAAGGGCGACGCAGAGGTTCTCAGGGGGTCGAAGATCGATTACATCGACGGGCTGCAAAGGACAGGGTTCAAGATAGAGAACCCTAACGTCCCCGTAGGAGAATCCTGCGGCTGCGGCGGGCACTGATTCGGACGAGAACTTAAGAGCAGACGCCCCTTCCTCCCACCCCACATTGAAATATGTGGAGGGTTCGAAGCGGGTGTTTCTCAGCACGGGCACGAGGTTCCCGCGCGAGGTGATCTGGGCCGTAGGCGCGATCAAACTCGCAGCTGCAAAGTCCAACATGGCGCTCGGGCTCATGAACGATGACGTAGGGAAGGCAATCCATTCGAAGGCGAGGGAGCTGATGGAAGGAGCGCACGACCGGTCCATCGTCGTAGACGTGTTCCAGACGGGTTCGGGGACTGGATTGAACATGAACGCCAACGAAGTGCTCGCAGAGCTGGCGTCCGCTCAGCTTGGCAAGAAAGTCCATCCGAACGACCATGTCAACATGGGGCAGTCGTCCAACGACGTCGGGCCGAGCGCAGTGAGGGTCGCAGCTGCCGTGGCGGTGGAACGCGAACTTATCCCCGCACTCAGAGACATGAGCCGGAGCCTGGAGAAGGCATCCAGGAAGACTGCAAAGGTGTACAAGGCTGGGAGGACCCACCTCAGGGATGCCCTTCCGGTGACCATGGGGCAAGAGTTTGGGGCTTACGCGGACGAATTCTCAAGGGACACCCAGCTGGTCCGTGAGACAATGCGCCACCTGCTCGAGCTCCCAATTGGGGGGACCGCGGTAGGGACCGGAATCAACACGGACCCCAAGTTCGGAGGAATGGTGGCCTCAGAGATAGCCAGACTATCAGGGCTCCCGTTCAGGAGCGCGAGGAATAAGTTTAGACCCACCCGCCTGCTGACCGACATGTCCTCGCTGAGCGGAGCGATGAGGACGGTGAGCATAGGCCTCTACAGGCTCTGTCAGGATCTCAGGCTCATGTTCTCCGGCCCGCTTACCGGCCTGGGGGAGATCGACATACCGACTCAGGAAGAGGTAGCTGGGAGCAGCATCATGCCCGGGAAGACGAACCCGGTCACTGTGGAGAGCGCACTGTTGGCGTCGGCTGAGGTCGCAGGGCTGGATGGTGCGAACGCCGTGGCGGCGTCCCTCGGGGAGTTCGAGCTTGCCATGGGGGTCCCCCTGATGGGTTACAACCTCGTCCTCCAGGCGAAGCTGCTCTCTGAGGCGCTGCGCAAGGTCGCGAGCCTTGTGATAGACCACGTCGTACCGATGAAGGCAAGAGCGCAAAGCTATGCGGAGACGAGCCAAGCACTAGTCACCCTGATTTCACCGAAGATAGGCTACGACAAGGCGTCGGCCCTCGGGAAGAAGATTGCGAAGGGGGCGGCGATCAGGCCCGCGCTAAAGGAGCTGGGACTCACCCCCAAGGAGATAGAGTCGGTCCTAGACATGAAGAACCTGGTCAAGCCAGGAATACCTGCGAAGAAGATCTAGCAGGGTTTTCAGAGGCAAACTTGTGTATTCAGCGGCGAGCCCTGACGCCGATCTTCTCCATCAGCTTCCCCAGCTCTGAGTCGTCGACTGCGTCCATCCTCAAGTACCGCAGGATCTCGTCCTCCGCCATGCCCACACGCCTCGCCTCGGCTACCGTCGTCCTATACGCCTCCAGTTCAGTCGGCCTTTCCACGTACTCGAAGGCCTGGTCGTAGAGTTCCTTCCCCTCGAGGAACTGCCTGACATGCACGAGGACGTGGATGGCGTCCAGGTACAGGAAGTCTGCCTTAGCAGTGGCGAGGTGTTTGGAGCCTATGCATATCGTGCCCGTGTCCCTATCCAGCCAGAGCCCCGAGTCGCTGCGCTCCACCCTCGTCTTCAGGTGCCTCAGAATCTTGGTCATCTGGGCTTTGGAGCCGAATACCTTCGAGAGGGCAGGGGAGGACTCGAGCCCCGAAAAGACCTCCGATAGCTTGTATTCCCCCACGGCTGCGCCCCTCCTCACCTTAAACGACGCCACTCTCACGCTGGATTCTGAAAGGGCCGACCGCCAATCAAAAGTTCCGAACTCAAAAAGTCATATTGTCACGGTGAAGATTGGTTCACACGAGCGCGCAGAGGAACCCCAGGGATACGCTTACGTTGTGCCGCCCATGACAGGCTAGGGGGGACTCAGGTGATCGCCTCTCTAAGCGGCATCAGAGGGATTCTGAACCAAGATTTCTCGCTGGCGGACGTTGCTAGGTACGCCTCCAACTTCGCCGCGGCTACCGGAGGGAAGGAGTTCCTCCTCGCAAGGGACACGAGGAAGACGGGGCCGGCGATCTGCAGGGCGGTCGCCGCTGGCGTCATGTCTTCGGGCGGGACGGTCATTGATTATGGAGTGATCTCCACGCCGGCTCTCTTCAGGGAGAGCAGGGCGAGGGGGGTCGCCGCCGTGATGGTCACCGCCTCGCACAACGAGCCCGAGTACAACGGCTTGAAGTTCATAGCAGGAGGAGCCGGAATCGGAAAAGAGACGTTTGAGAAAGTAATCTGGAGTGAGCTGGCTGGAGGGAGATGGTCTGTCGGAGGGCGGTGGGGGCAACCGGTGAAACCGGGCTATGTCGACAGCCTGGCCGCGAGGTACGGGGAGGGGTCCTGCGAAGGGATGGAGGTGGCGGTAGACCTTGGAGGGGGGGCGGCCATCGCCCACGCTGTCCCCCTTCTGCGGCGGCTGGGGTGCGAGGTCGTCTCGCTCAATGATACCTACTCCGTCTTCACGCGTACCGTGGACCCGGTCGCAGATGACCTCGTCCTTCTCCGCCGGACGGTTAAGGAGAAAAGGTGCGCCATAGGGTTGGGCTTCGATTGCGACGGGGACAGGCTCGTCATAGTGGACTCCTCAGGGATGAAGAGGAGCGGAGACTACATGCTGACCCTCGCGCTCCAGCGACTCATCCTAGAGACGCGGGAGAGGCAGGTGGTCGTATCGATGGACACCACCCAGGGGGTAGATGACATCGCCGCGAAGGCTGGCTGCAGGGTGCTCAGGTCCAAGGTGGGGGAGGCCAACGTCGTGCGGGCTATGAAAGAGGCGGGAGCCCGTCTCGGAGGGGAAGGGAGCAGCGGGGGGCTGATCGACGGCGACTTCAACTTCTGCAGGGACTCCCTGCTGGCGGCCCTGACAATCATCAAGGCCCTGCGAGAGGAGGGGGACGCCCTGTACTCATCGGTCCCGTCATACCACCAGGAGAGGGTCGCCCTCCGTATCCCCAGGCAGAAGGCGGAGAAGGCGTTCAAGGTCTTGGCTCACAAATATGATCGCGCTGACCTCACCGACGGACTAAAGATCGCCCTCCCCCGTCGGGCTTGGGTCCTGATGCGTCCCTCGGGGACCGAGGAAGTGGTCAGGGTCTCGGCGGAGGCTCCGTCGGTCGCCAGGGCGAAGAGCATCGCCGAGGACTTCGCCAGGGAGCTGGACCGGCGGGGGTCATAGCATGCCCGACGAGTTCGAGGTGATAGCGGCCATGTCGAAGGCTGCTGGGACGCTCCCGAAAGGGTACAGCCAGATAGGCGACGACGTCGCGGTAGTTCCTCCCAGGACAGGCCGGGTGGTCCTGAAGACAGACATGCTGGTGGAGCACACCGACGTGCCTGCCGGGATGACGTACAGGCAGGCCGCGAGGAAAGCCGTGGCTATGTGCGTCAGTGACTTCGCGTCCAAAGGCGTGAGGCCAGACTCGTTCATGATATCCC
Source organism: Nitrososphaerota archaeon (assembly GCA_029785215.1). Taxonomy (GTDB): domain Archaea; phylum Thermoproteota; class Nitrososphaeria; order Nitrososphaerales; family Gagatemarchaeaceae; genus UBA183. The sequence goes on along the minus strand of JAFMAB010000008.1, from coordinate 19,449 downwards.
TAGGCCTCCGAAGGGGGGTGGACAAAGAGGACGTGGAGATGGTGGCGCTGGGGCTGAGGGACGCAGCGGAAAGGTGGGGGGTTCACCTCGTCGGAGGGGACACCAACGAAGCGGAGGAATTGATAGTCGGGTGCTCCATGGTGGGGTTCGCGAAGAGGGTGGTCGACAGGCGTGGGGCCTCACCTGGGGACGCGCTGGTGGTCACAGGAGCATTCGGGCTCCCCCCCGCCGGGCTCAGCATTATGTTGCGCGGCGCCAAAGCGAAACCGAAGTTCGAACAGGAGGCGAGGAGGAGCGTCCTCGAACCCGAGCCAAGCCTCGAGGTGGGCGCCGCCCTGGCGCCTTACCTCACATCTGCCATGGACTCGAGCGACGGACTGGCCAGGAGCATCCACACGCTGGCCCGGGCGAGCGGCGTGGGTTTCGTGGTAGAACGGCTCCCCGCCGCAGGGGGGGTGAGGGATTTCGCTGACGCGAACGGGCTGGACGGCGACAGGCTGATACTCGAGGGAGGAGAGGAGTGTGTGATAGTAGGAACCGTCAGAGCACGAGAGGTTCAGGCAGCCCAGAGGGCCGCGAAGAAGGCGGGAGGGGAGCTGACAGTCGTGGGACGCGCGACGAAGCAGAAAGAGGTGGCGCTGGAGGCAGAGGGGAGGCTCAGAGCGATCAGGGACGTGGGATGGACCCATCTAGGCCGTCGCTGACTTCACGACCTTCGCGAACCTGTTGACCAGGTGCTCCGCGTCCTCTTGGGAATCCGACTCGGCAAAAATCCTCACTATCGGTTCGGTCCCGCTCGGCCTGATCAGGACCCAGGAGTGGATGCCAGTCCATAGCTTGAGGCCATCTACCTTCTCGACCTCCCCGTTTGCATGCTTCTCTACCGCCTTCATTACCGCGTCGACCCTCTTCGGGTTCACTTCGACCTTTGTCTTGGCTTGGAAGTACTTCGGAACCACGAACGACAGCACCTTGGACATTGCCATCCCCTTCCTTGCGAGGCATTCGAGCATCAGAGCTGTGGTCATGCCTCCGTCGCGGACGGCAATGTGAGGCTGATAGAGGCACCCTCCGTTCTCCTCGAAGCCGAAGACGGCGTTCCGCTCGATGATTGTCCTCGCAATTTCCACAGCCCCTACCTTGGTCCGCAGCACCCTTGCCCCGTGCTTCTTGGCCACAGCCTCGACCGCCTGGCTGGATGCGACTGACGTGACCAGTGTCCCTCCCGGGTGCCTGTCGAGGACGAAGTCTGCGATCAAGCAACCGCTCTGGTCCCCCCAGAGTACTCTCCCCCCTTCGTCACAGAATATGGACCGGTCCCCGTCCCCGTCGTAGGCCACACCTAGGTCTGCTCCCGTAGCCTTCACAGCCGCAGAGAGGTCGTTCAGGGTGTCAGGGGTCGGCTCAGGGCCTCTCCCCGGAAAGCTCCCGTCGATCGTCGAGTTCAGGGTGATCACCTTGCATCCGAGGGACTCGACGATGTATGGCGCTGCCACCGACTGCGCGCCATTGCCTGGATCCATGACAACGGTGAACTTCCTGGCGGCTATCACCTTCGCGTCGACCTTTGAGAGGACGCCCCTCTGGTAGGCCCTTACCACTGAGCCCTCCTGTCTCGCCACACCGATCGACTTCCAGTCAGCCTTGGTCTGCGACTTGTCGAAGTAGATCTTCTCTATCCGCTGTTCGTCCAGCCTAGGGACTTCGACCCCGTCTGGCCCGGACACCTTCAGGCCGTTGTACTGCGGAGGGTTGTGTGACGCTGTGATCATCACCCCGCCCCTGAAACCGAGAGCCTTCACCGCGTACTGGAGCGCAGGGGTGGGCACAAGTCCCGCCTCGGCGACGTCGCGCCCTGAGCTGAGGAGACCTGACGCGACGGCGTTCGCCAGTGCAGGTCCGGACAGCCGGCCATCCCTCCCCAGCAGCACTTCCCCGCTTCCGAAGTAGGTCCCGACAGCCTCGGCCAGGCCGATAGCGAAGTCGAGGTCGTGGGACACCCCGGGCACGAACCGGACCCCGTTTGTCCCGAACAGCCTCTGCTGGAGCGCGGTCAACGGCCGAAGAGCGGCTCCGGACATGATAAAACCTTCCGATTCTCGGCCTTCGGAAGGGTGGCCGCCGTGGCAAAGCTTATGTCGAAACCTGAGGCGGTGCAGGTTGGGCCCGTAGCGCAGATCCAAGCCTGGAGCGGAGTACGGATAGCGTGGCAGCCTTCTAAGCTGTAGGGAGCTTAGGCTCGCAGAGGTCGTGGGTTCAAATCCCACCGGGCCCGTTAACCATCTTCCGTTATAGCCGGGGTCCAAATGTACGTCTTTTGAGAGCCACAAATCGAGGGTGCCGCGCTGGTACTACGTCGAGGAGCCGGTCTACCCGCCCGAGGCGGTCGCCTGGGGGGTGTTCACCCACCCCCACCCTGGACGCGGAGATAGTGGAGGTCGTGAGGGAGAACCCGGGGCTGACGGGGAGGGAGATCGCGGCGAACCTGGGGAGGCAGCATCGCTAGGTTGAGCCCATGCTCTGGCGGTTCAGGAAGCACGCCGGGGCAGGGGGGTCGAAGAGTATCACAGGGGCATCAAACGGTGTTGTGGAGTGGAAACGTCCCAGGTGAGGGAGGCGGTCAAGCAGCTACCCACATAGCCCTTTCGTTCAGGGCCTTCCTGCCCCTCGAATTCGAGAGGATCACGAACAGCGCAAGCCGGTACGAGTCGAAGATGTCAGTGGTGCGAGGAGCGATCAGCGCCTACCTCGCTCACCCAGTCCTCGCTCTGGCAAGCGTGTGACCCTACGAGTATCGGATCAAATGGCAGGCCGAGTACCGACAGAAACTCAGGATGCACGCGATGGAACTCTGTGGTGGTGCTCGTTGTGTACGATGTGACTGCACCGATATGCTAACATTAGAAATTGATCATAAGAACGGTGGTGGTAAGAACTTAGTTGAAGGTAAAGGTATCGCGTTCTACAACGCGATCGTGGGTGGTAGGAGAAGCGCCGAAGACATCGATGTCCGTTGTCGCGTATGTAATATCGCAGACTTCGTCGAACGAACGCTTGGAACAACCTACTAAATAAAACAACTTTCGAGCCATATACCGCATTGTGATTCTACTATGCTATCTGTTCCCTGACCAGTTGGGCTCTGACCTTCTACAAAGAAAAAACGGAGCCTAGGCCCAGATGGGCTTGTAGGCTAACAGCGTCTCGCTTGACTCTACGCCCTGCACTTCGGCAATCTTCGAAACTGAGGAAAGGATCTCCTCGTGGTTCTTTCCGTATACAGTCGCTACGATGTCGAATTCGCCCGGTACGACGGATGCATTGCGGATTTGTGGGTGCTGTTCCAGGGACTGGAGGACCTTCTGCACATTCTCGTTGACTTGCAACAGGACCAGCGCCAGAGCGTCAGTTGCCTGAACGTTCTTGCCGTTGGTGAAGCCTTCGAATGGCGAGTAGGTTCTTGTGCTTGTGATCCCGGAGATGGATCGGATCTTGTTGACCAGGTCGTAGGTCTGCTTCTGGTCCGCGGCCTTTAGCTCGATTGCGAGATCGAACCTGCCGGCGAGTGGTGAAAAGTAGGTTATTCCCTGAGTGTGCTTTAGCTGCTCAGTCACTTGACCGAGCATCTTCGGCTGAACAGAGGCTGTGATGGTTGTTGGATTCATGTTTGTGGTTATCATGGTATTTCAGTTCTGGTATACTTGTGACAGTATATATGTATATCTAATTGCGGTGGTACATTTATTACACGCCACTCATGGTCGTCGACTCTGTGGGTAGAGTTTCAGCGCCACCATCCAAAGTAAGCGGGGTTCCGGTTAGTGAAGCCGTCTCAACGGTCATCTCAAGGAATTACATCGTTCTCGAATCCTTGAAACTCAAAATAGTCAATTATCACCGGCTCGCGTCCAGGATTACACCAGAGGTGGAGGAGTTGACGGGGAGGAAGGCCAAAGCGGCAACCATTGTGGTCGCAATCAAGAGGTTCTCGGACGGGCAGGGTGGCGGAAGGATTGAAGGAATGTCTGCTAGCCTGAAGGGGTCCAAGCTGGACCTCGCCGGACGGATGGTCGAAGTGAGAGTCGAGGCGAAGTCTGCTCAGCATCGTCAGATATTGCAAGACTTCCTGAAGCTGGAGGAAAGATTCAACGCCATTCCGTACATCTTCCAGTTGTCCAACTCCGTCAAGCTAATCGCCGAGGAAGAAGACGCGCAACTCCTTGAGGAGGCACTGGGAGGGAACCACAAGACTACGGTTGTTAGGGATTTGGCCAAAATCACGATTCAGCTGTCCATCTCCGCCAAGAAACTGCCTGGAATCGCATCCTTCATCACGGAATTGCTTTACCGGAATGGAGTGAGCGTCCTCGACGCGTTCTTGAGCTACGATGATGTCATATTGGTCTTGCAGGAACGGCTCGGGCCTAGAGCCTACCAGGTGCTGAGCGAAGAGATTTCAAAGTAACTCCATCCGAGGCATTACGTTCTAGCCTGCGGTCGCCGAGACAACATCCTGACAGCTCCGCGGAATCTACTCTTCGAACCCTCTAGGCCAGGTCCTCGGCACTCGGGCCTGAATCGAAGTTGCTCTCGACTGCTGGCAAATTCAAGCTCAAATCCGACCCGCAGACTTGGACAGTCTAAACTCCTGTTCGCAGAAGAACTCGAGCCTGCAGGCAAAACGCCTGCCCCAGGACCAGTTCCGGCATGCAAAAGGCCGTGGGTTCATACCTAAAGGTGCTTGGAACCGCGTCTCGTGCGGCCGGAGCCCGGAGTAGTGTCAAAGATGGTTGACGATTCCCACCGGGGCTCGTTTAGTCTTTCTAGGTTCGGGTCACCCAACCTGCGCATGGTTTTTGAGCAAGCAGCGTGCCCCCAGGAACCCTAAATTGTCAGGGGAAGAGCGCCGCCTGGCCGCCATAATGTTCACTGACATGGTAGGGTTCACCGCTCTTACTCAGTCTGACGAGTCGCAGTCTCTGGCTGTCCTAGAAAGACACAACAGACTCCTCCGGCCGTTCTTCGCGAAGTTCAGAGGGAGAGAGATTAAGACGATGGGAGACTCATTCCTAGTGGAGTTCGACAGCGCCCTAGACGTTGTCAACTGCGCCATCGAAGTGCAGCGCTTCCTCCATGACTACAACATCTCGTCCAGGGACGGGTGGAAGATAGCACTCCGGATAGGGGTGCACCTCGGCGACGTTGTCCGTGCTGGAAGCGACATCCTTGGAGACGCTGTGAACATCGCCTCTAGGCTACAGCCGCTGGCTGAGCCGGAAGGCGTGTGCGCCTCTCAGCAGGTCTACGACCAGGTGAGGAACAAGATAGCCCAGGAGTTCGTGAAGCTGGAAACCCATGACCTCAAGGGGGTCAAGTTCGCCGTGGATGTCTATAGGGTGGCGATGCCGTGGGAAGGGAGCAGACAGAAGGAGACTCAGCAAGGGGTCCCGCTACTTGACCCGAGGAGGATTGCTGTCCTACCTCTGGTAAGCATGAGCCCTGACCCCAACGACGAGTACTTCGCCGATGGGTTGACCGAGGAACTCATCACCAGGATTTCATTCGTCAAAGGACTGGAAGTGATTTCGAGGACCTCCGTGATGAACTACAAGAAGAAGGAGAAGAACGCCTTGCAGATCGGTCAGGAGTTGAAGGTCGGGACCCTCCTGGAGGGGAGCGTCAGGAAGGCGGGGAACAGAATCAGGGTCACGGCACAGCTCATCAACTCGAACACCGAGGGGCACCTCTGGGCGGAGAGCTATGACAGGGACCTGGACGACGTCTTTGGGATACAGAGCGAGATAGCAGAGAAGGTGGCAGGGGAGCTCAGGATACAGCTCCTGCAGGCAGAGAAGAAGACGCTGGAAAGGAAGCCCACACAAAGCACCGAAGCATACAGCATCTTCCTGCGCGGGAGGGAGCTGTTGAGGGCGTTCACCGAGCCTTCTGTCCGGCAGGCGCTGGCGCTCTTCGAAAGGGCGGTGGAGCTGGACCCGTCATTCGCGAGGGCACATGTGGGGATCGCGGAGTGCCACCAGTTCCTGGTGAACACCGGGTACGAGTCGTTCGACATCTCCCTTCCGAGGGTGAAGGCATCCCTCGAAGAGGCGCTCAGGCTGGACCCCGGCCTGGCAGAGGCCCACGCGGCACTTTCCGAGATGTACTTCAACATAGACGACAGCGCGCGCGCCGAGTCAGAGGCAAGGGAGGCGGTGAAGCTCAACCCTAACCTCCCCGACCCGTACTCCGTGCTCTCAGAGATAACAGGGATCAGGGGCGCAGTCGAGGAAGCTGTGAAGCTGATCGAGACAGCCTATCGCCTCGACCCGTTCAGCCCCGAGTACATCTGGCGGGTAGGCGACGCTTACGCCTGGACCGGAAGGGAGCAGGAAGCTTTGGAACACTGGGCCAAGACCGAGAGGACGGCTCCCGCAGAGGTCTTCAGGTCAATGACCGACCACTACCTATCGAAGGGGGACCTCCCGAAGGCGAGAGAGCTTCATTCGAAGTTCCAGCGGTTGCAGCCCACCCACCCCTGGGTCACTTACATGGGAGGGTTCATCGCTGCTCGCGCCGGGGACAAGGAAGGTGCCCTCCTCGCGATCAGGAAACTCGAAGAGGCGAATATGGGCCCGGCCGTCTACAACTACATAGCCTACGTCTATCACGCCCTCGGAGACATGGACGCGTACTTCGACTTCATGAACAGAGCCCTTGACGCGCGCTCAGTCATCGCGTCGTTCGTGATGTACTCGCCCCTCCTGTCAGAAGCAAGGAGGGACCCGAGGTATCTGGGACTGCTGGAGAGGATAAGGAGCCAGGGGGGCATCGCAAAATAGGGCATCGGGGTCCGGCGGTCGAAGAGGCCTCCGGCGCCCTACCCGAGCAGTCCTGCGGAGCCCCGGAAGCTATTTCACGACGAATTCGAGCGACGCGGCCGCTCCGTAGAGCTTGTTCTCCCCCTGCTGCCAGGCGACGGACCGCGCTCCTTCGAGGACGTCGTCGGTTATCTCGAGGCCGCGGTGGGCTGGGAGGCAGTGCATGACGACCGCGCCCCTCGGAGCAGCCCTCAGCAGGGCAGAGTTGACCTGGTACCTCTTGAACGCCCTGACCCTCGTATCATGTTCTTTTTCTTCTCCCATGCTCACCCAGACATCGGTGTAGACAGCGTCGGCTGCTGCGACGGCATCCTTGGGATCCCGGACCACGTCGATGCTCCCGCCTGTGCTCTTGGCCAAGGACTTCGCCTTCCGGACGAGAGCGCCGCCAGGCTCGTACCCTTCGGGGGAGGCTACGACCACGTTCATCCCTGTGAGGGCCCCTGCGAGCAGCAGGGAGTTGCAGACGTTGTTTCCGTCACCGATGTATGCCAGCGTGGTTCCCCGCAGCCTCCCCTTCACCTCCTTGATGGTCAGCAGGTCGCTGACGGCCTGGGTGGGATGCTCTGCGTCGCTGAGAGCGTTTATCACTGGCCTCCCCGAGTAGGCGGCCAATTGGACCAGCGTCCTCTGCAGGAAGACCCTCGCCACGATCACGTCGAGGTAGCCCCCCAGTATCCTCGCCGTGTCCTTGACCGGTTCTCCGCGGCTGAGCTGGAGCTCGTTGGCGGCGAGGTAGACCGGCGAACCTCCTAGTCTAAGCGTCGCCACCTCGAAGCTTGTCCTTGTCCTGGTCGAGGGCTTCTCGAACAGGAGCCCCACGGCAACCCCCGAGAGGACCCCCCACGGCTGCCTCAGCTTGAACTGCTTCCTCAGCGTCCCCGCCCTGGATACGAGGGACTCCATCTCTCCAGGAGAGAGGTCGGCGACGGAGAGCAAGCTCCTTGGCCTTGATGCCACCACGGTCCCGCCGGTCGCTCACGCATAGATGAAGTTATGCGCGAGAGAGCCCTCCGCGCGTGGTCTTCGGCCGGACCTAGTCAGCCGCTCCTGCTGCATCCCGCCCTGTCCATGCATGCAGGGCAGAGGTTCCTTTCGCGACACTCTACGCAGGTGGCGACCGACGGTCATGCTCCGCAAGATGACTGGCTTCAGACCCTGCTCTTGTTTTCGGCAAGGTCCCGCTCACCCGAGAGGAGGGCCTTCTTCCTCCCAACGCCCATGCCGTAGCCGCCCAGGCTCCCGTCTTTCCGGATCACCCTGTGGCATGGGATTATCAACGGGACGGGGTTGGAGCCGCAGGCGTTCGCCACGGCCCTGACCGCCCTGGGCTCGCCGACCATCTCGGCCACCTCTTGATAGGATCTCGTCTCGCCAAGAGGGATGCGCTGCAATGCGGTCCAGACCCGCATCTGGAAGTCAGTGCCTTGGATGTCCAGAGGGAAGCGTGCTTCTTGCCCGCGAAGATGCTTTTGCAGGGAGTGGAGGTAGCGCGCCGCCCTTTGCGACTTGACGAGCCTCGCACTTGGGAATTCCGCGGCGAGGGCCTTCAGCAGCTCGCCGTCGCTCCGCCCCGCCTTCACCGAGCAGACGCCGTAATCTGTGCTGGCCAACAGGAGCCGGCCCAGGGCCGACCCTCCGGTCGCATAGCCGACCTGCACCCCTGCGCCGCCCTTCTTGTATGTCGCGGGGGTCATCCCGAGCTTCTTCCGAGAGTCCCCGTATAGCCAGCTCTGGGCAGAGTAGCCTGTCCCTCTCAGGGCACGGACCACAGGCTCGCCAGCGGTGAGCTTGGACTTGAGGACGCTCATCCTGAATCCTTCGAGATATTCGCGCGGGGACATTCCCATCACCTCGGTGAAGGTCCTCTGCAGATGGGACGGGCTTAGCCCGAACCTCTCCCCGAGGCTCCCGAGCGTCATAGGGGATGCTGAGTTAGCCTTCAGATATTCGCAGACCCCCTTGGCAAGCTCGGCCTTCGATGTCGCGGTCGGCGCTGAAGTGACGCTCTGCAACTCCTGGATATTCCACGGAACTTGGTTTGGTAATAAGATGTTTGTCTGGTTCTTGCGGGGCGCTCGGAGCTCCGTGCCCTAGCTGACCTGGATGCCCGGCAAGACGCCGTGTATCACATACCCGAAGAGGTACAGGGCGATCGTGGCCCCGAACAGGATCAACAGTATCTCCAAGAAGTCCCTGAAGAAGGTCTTCTGCTGGATGACCACGCTGTACCAGGTGGTTACGGCGAGTATCGCCACGGCGAGGGAGAGGGAAGAGGACAGCGCGACGACCATGTTCTTGGTCAGGAAGTATGGGGTAGCGAGAGTTATGGCCGTCAAGAAATAGGACACCCCGGTGTAGATAGCGCTCAGCCTGGCAGAACCTTCGAAACCCCCCTGCTTCGCCTGCGCGTAGGCGGCCGAAGCCATCGCGAGCGAGGCGGCGGCTCCCGCTATCACCCCCGCGAGGCCGGCGATCTCCGTCTTGTCGTAGAACCCGAGAGACCCGGCGTGGATGCCCGAGATTTCCACGAGAGAGTCAGCCAGCCCTAGGACGATGAAGGAGATGTATCTGACAGCCGAGCTCTCGACCTTCATCTCCAGTGACTTTTCGTGGTCCTTCTCGTCTGCCACCACCTCGTCGAAGGCGGCCTTGTCTCCCGCGGGGATGAGGTGTGCCAAGCCTTTGTAGGTCTGCACGACGTTCTCCTCGTGCCTGTCGAGGTACCTCGTGGCGAAAGTAAGTCCCAGGAACCTCCTCAGGAAGAGGACCCAGTAGAGCTTCAGTTTGGCAAGCCGCGGCTCCTCCCCGGGGACATACTTCCTCCAGAACTCGTAGTGCCTGTGCTCAGTGGCCGAGAGAGTCACTAGGACATCGGCGAAAGGGCTGCCTTGCTTCACGGTCTTCGAGAGCCTCCCGTAGAGGGTGTAGTCGGACCACTCGTCTGACATCCGGGTTCGGGCTACTTCCTTGAGCTTCTCATCCCCAGATGTCATTTAGTTCCAGTCGCCGACGACAGCCGTATTTGAACCCTGAGAGTCTTCTGGGTGCGGAATACCCTAATGGAGCGGTTTATAGCGGAAGGCACTTCAAGGAAGGCGGCAACACATGGTGTCAGCATACTGCATGAAATGCAAGGCCGCACGGGAGATGAAGAGCCCGCAGAGCGTGACCATGAAGAATGGGAGGCACGCGACTTCCGGGACCTGCCCTGTCTGTGGCACGAAGATGTTCAAGATAGGCGGATAGGGCAGCGACGCAGCCTCCGTCTTCTGGTGGCCTCACTCCAGGTAGAACGCCGGCTTTGTGGGTAGCGCGTCCTTCGCCCTGTTGGCTGGGTCGTGGGTCTGCTTCCCACTCTTTTGGACCACTACGTCGATGCCGAGCTCTTTCGCCATGAACTCGGAAGCCTCGGAGAGGGACTTGAACTCGTCGAACCCCCTGCTTGAGACGACCTTGCTGAGGAGGTCTTCACCTAGCTCGTAGGCCAGTTTGAAGACCCTGTCGGGTTGGATCTTCGTCGAGGCGTACTTCTTCAACACCTGGCCGATGTTCCCCTTGTTCTGCTTGGCCGCCATCAGCTCCACGAAGAAGGCCCTCGCCTCGTCGGAGCAAGCGTAGACGTTGAGCTTCGACCGGGACCCCTTGACCACTTTCAACACGTTGCGCGCGTCTTCGATGACCCTCCCGAGGACTACTTCGGCCAGGACAGCTTCGTCGTCCACTGGGAAGTCGCTCGGAGACGGCCAGTCCGCCTGGCAGACCAGCCCCTTCCCTCCCAGCTCCCGGTTCAGCTCCTCTGCCATGAACGGCGTGAATGGGGACATCATCCTTGCCCAGGCGTTGAACACTTCGGTGAGCGTCTGGCGCCGCGGTCTTGCTGCCCTTCGTAGGTAGTACCGCAGGTCGTTCCAGACGTCTAGGAAGACGGTGGCGGATGCGCGCCGCATCCTGAGCTCCTCCATCGCCTCGGAGGCGACGGCGATCCGTCCACTGAGCGACGAGACCAACCACGAGTCCAGCCTTTCCTCCTTGCGGTCTGCCGCCAACCTCAGGGTCTTCCTGACGAAGGGGATCACGGACTCCACCTTATCTTTCGCGTCCATGGCCGCCCTGTCCCTCCAGTCTGCGTCATCCATGCCGTCCGCGGTCAGCGCCAGGGCCAGGCGGAACGCGTCGGCGCCGTACTTCTCCTTGGCACCTTCCCATGTGACGAAGTTCCCCTTCGTCTTGCTCATCCTCTTGCCTTCGATTGTTATCATGCCGTTGATGCCGAACCCCCTGGGCCAGTCCTTCTCTGGGAAGAGGGCGGCGTGGTGGAAGGCGAAGAAAGTCAGATGGTTCGGGATGAGGTCCTTCCCTGAGTTGCGCAGGTCGACCGGGTACCAGTAGACGAACTCGGCCCTCATATCCCTCAGGACCCTCTCCGAGACACGGGCAGCCTTGGCAAGGCTAGCGGGGTTCCCCTTGCCCAGGAGGACGTAGTCAAGTACCTCGGGGGTGAGGCTGTCGGGCGCGACCTTCTCCAGGTTGACAAACTTGCTTATGCAGTAGTAGGCCATATAGATGGTGGAGTCGCTCAAGGTCTCGACCAGCCAGTCCTTGTCCCAGGGGAGCCTCGTCCCCATCCCGGAGCGCCTTGCACACGGCCAATCCTTCAGCCACTCGATGGTGGAGTAGAACAGCTGCCTGGCTTCTTCTGGGTAGACGTCCGCCCGGTCTATGACCAGCTTCGCCTTGGCCTTCCACTCCGGGTTGGAGTAGTTCAGGAACCACTGGTTCTCGAGGATTTTGACATAGCACCTGGTACCGCAGCGGCAGACGACCTTCTCAGGGAGCTCGAACATCTTTGCGAGCCTCTCTGTCTTGGCGATGAGTTCCACGGCCTTGTCCTTCGCCTCGGGGACCGTCAGGTGGGCGAGGGGGCCCGAGCTCTGGCTGAGCACCCCCCTGTGGAACTCGGCGCTGTAAATCTCCTGGGTTGCAGCGTCCAGATTCGGATCCATCGAGTCCCTTATGTTCAGTTTCCTGATCACGTCTTCAGCGGGAATCCTAGAGTATCCCGACAGGGAGAGGATAGGTATAGGGGTGATCTTGTCGGCTTCTTCTTTGATCTGTCGCCCCACGTGGACCCTCCCTTCTTGGATGTCCCTGAGCGCCATCAGGTCGTAGGGGGCGTGGGCCGGGACGCTGTAGACCACCCCGGTGGCCAGCGACGGGTCGACGAACCTGCTCGGGAAGACTGGGAGCGACTTCCCGGTGAGCGGAGCCATCGCGTATCTCCCCACCAGGTCGGAGCCCTTGAACTCGCGGATTGGGACGACGCTGTGCTTCTGCTCGGAGAGCGTGGACAGAGACGCGGAGCTGACTATCCAGAGCTCCCCGTCGACGCGGGCCTCGCTGTAATCGGCGTCAGGGTTGACCCAGACGTTGGTCGCCCCGTAGATTGTCTCCGGCCGCAACGTCGCGGCGACCAGGGCGAACTCGCCGAGGTGGAACTTGATCAGGATGAACTCTGCGGGGGAGACCCCCTCTCCCTCCATCCTGTCGTGATCCCCGGTAGGGCTCTTGTCGAAGGGGCACCAGACCACCGGATGGGTCCCCTGGACGACATAGCCCAGCTCCCTCAGATGGAAGTATTGCCACTCTACGAACTTCCTGAAGGCCGGGTCGACGGTCCTGAACTCTCTCCTCCAGTCGATCGAGAAGCCTGTCTCCTTCATCACCCTTCGGCTCTGCTTCGTGTAGTAGGAGGCCAGATACTCCGGGTCGACGAACTTCGCGACCTCCTTTTCTGGGACGCGGTCGAGCTCCAAGAACGCCCTCTTGACAGCAGGGTCTCCCTCCCTGAGCCTCTTGCTCATCCCGACTATGGGCTGCCCTGTCCAGTGCCAGGCCCAGGGGAAGAGGACGTTGTACCCTTGGAGCCGCTTGAACCGCGAGTAGAACTCCAGGTGGCTCGCCGTGAAAGCGGTCCCCACGTGGACTGCGGCGTTCATGTATGGGAACGGGAAGGTCACGAAGACCTTCTTCTTCCCCGCCACGGGGTCCGGCTCGAAGGCGTGCTTCTCCTCCCATACCTTCAGCCAGTGCTTCTCTCGCACCGACATGCCACTCAACTCGTCGTGGGCGGAAGCAGCCCCTGAGCCAGTGAAGCTGCCTCGTCCACCTTGCCTACGAGGGGGCCACCACCCTGGGCGAACGACTGGGTGCCCCCTCCAGAGCCTCCGAGGGTCGGGGCCAGGCGCTTCACTATCTCAACGGCTGAGAAACCCGCCTTTATGGCCGCCTGGCCGGCGAAGCAGACGATCCGGGCGGACTTTCCTGTGGAGAAGACTGCCACGTAGATCAGAGATGGCTCGGTCGAGACGCTCCTTTGTCCCTGCGCAATTATCTGTTCCTCTCCCATGGGCGGGTTCTTGGAGACGTAAAGCTTTGTCCCCGCCACTTCCTTCGCTTTGTCTGCCACCCCGGCGGAGGACATGTCGACTATGGTCCGTCCGAGGGCCTTCTCTCGGGCCCGGGACTCTTCGAGGTCCCGCAGGATGCCCCTCGCCGCCTTGGGGAGGTTTTCCCTCTGGGTGTTCAGCACCGCAGAGAGTTCACTCAGCTCCGAGTCCATCCTGTGCATGTACTCGATGGCTGCCTCCCCGGCGACGAACTCGAGCCGCTCCACCCCGTCCTGGACCCTCTCGGCCTTTGTGACCTTGATGAGCCCCACCTCGCCGGTGGAGCTTACGTGCGTCCCGCCGCACGCCTCTATGTCCCAGCCTCCTATGTCGACCACCCTGACGAGCTTGCCTGGGACCACGCCACCCTGGTATAGCCTGAAGCCATACTTCGACTCCGCTTCCTGCCTTGGCATGAAGGTGTTGGTCACCTTCAGGTCCTTCCTCACTATGTCGTTGGCGAGGTCTTCGATTTTCTGCACCTGGGCGTCCGTCAGGTGCGCGAAGTGGGTAATGTCGATCCTGCCGTAGTCCTCCTCTTTGAACGCCGAGTGCTGCCACACCCAGGGACCAAGGACCTCCCTCGAGGAGCCGTTCAGTATGTGGGTGGCGGTGTGGATCTGGGTGACCCGCCTCCTGCGCCTCTGGTCGACGTGGCAATCTACCCTGGACCCGGCGCGGGGCGCCTTCCCTTCGACCCTGTGGATGACGACGTCTCCGTACTTCTCGATGTCGACCACCTTCGCCCCCGCGATGGTCCCGCGGTCGGGCTCCTGGCCTCCGCCCCGGGGATAGAATGCGGTCCGGTCCAGGACCACGTACTTCGCCTCGAACACCCTGACCACCTTTGCTGTGAAGTGGAATGGAACGTCGTCCTCATAGTACCAGAGCTTGGTCGCCTTCAGCCCCCCGGTGTCGAACTGCATCTCAGGCTGCTCGAGCTGCCTGGCGAGGTGCCTGGCCTGCACCTTCTCATAGAACCCCTCAGGGGGGGTGACCTTGGCGCCCGCCTCCAGCAGCTGCTCGGGGGTGACGCCGTCCGAGTCGTAGAGCTTCACCAGGTCGTCAGTGGTGAGCTCCCTGGCATCGGCGGACAGCGAGGAGACGATTTTGGAGACCCTCTCCGACGAAGAGACGAACCTGGACTCTTCGACCTCGAGGACCTCCTTGACGTCGGGGCCGTGGCCCTCGAGCTCCGGGTACATCCCCTTGAGCTGGGCGATGTGCCAGTCTATCAGGTCTGGAATCTGGAGCTTGAACCCGTAGTAGTTGATGAAGTTCCTCGCGCGCCTGTAGATCATCCTCAGGTTGTAGCCGCCCCCCGAGTTGCTCGGGAGCATCCCATCTGCCACTGCGAAGAGGAGTGTCCTCGTGTGGTCTGCGATCGCATACATGGCCTCCAGGGCGCCGAACTGCCCGGAAAGGGTCGAAGACTCCACCCCCAAGGTCCGGGCGATCTTCGACTTCGCTTCGCCCAGGTTGCGGTAGTCGTCTAGGTTGATCTCCCCTGCCAGTGGAGCATAACGCCTGAACAGCTCTTCGTCATAGTCGACCCTGTTCTCCTCCTTCATCCTCTTGAGCACAGGCGAGAGGTACGCGTCGTAGGCCGTCGGAGTCCCCTGTGTCAGCCAGGTGAACCGCTCCAGGCCCGCCCCCATGTCTACTATGGGCTCCTTCAGTGGGACGTACTTCTCGGGGCTCCCTTCGAAGGCTGTGAAGACGGCGTTCCCTGTCTCCAGGCCTCGGACTTGGTACTCCAAGGAGTACCCGAAGGCCCCATAGCCCAGCCAGACCTGTTCGTTGAATGAAATCTCTTCCCTTGGGATGCCGAAGACTTCGGTCAGGAGTTCGAAGTCGAGGTCGATGGTCCTGTCCTTCCAGTAGCCCTGCTTGTTCGCTATGGCTGTCTGGCCTACCATGCAGAAGGAGGTCCCGTGCCTGCCGCTGAGCCCCACTATCGGGATGTCGTTGAACCTCAGGCACATCTGGGGGACCACCAGGGGGTTGGCAGGGAGGGAAAAGACGACCTTGCCTCCCTCCACCCTCTGGAAGTCGATGATCGAGGCGACGGTGAAGTAGAGGTCGGGGCGCCAGCGGCTGACGACAGGATAGCGCTTCACTATGGCGTGCCCGTTCTTCTTGAAGAACGACTCGACGGCCTTCCAAGCATCGACGTAGCTCAGCTTCCTCCTGGTGGGAGGGCGCCCGATGAAGGAGTAGGGGGAGCAGGGCTGGTCGTCGCACCTGGTCCTTTCCGGGCGCAGGGTCCAGAAGTGCTTGCCGCAGCTCTCGCACTTCTTCCTGACGAACCCTTCCCTCTTGAACAGGTCTACGACATAGTACTTCTTGTAGTCTGAGGAGAACTTGGCCTTCAAGGCCTGCTTCTTGTCGTTCAAGGGTGGTGCTCCACTGCCTTTTCACAAGTCCCCATCCCTGAGTAGATAAACTATGGACGCGGAATCGGGAGAAGGCTTGACGAAGAGGCGGGGGGCTTCCTTCCATGGGCGCTGAGGTCACCGTGAGGGAGGTTAGGAGAGACGAGATGGCCCTGGCGGAGCGGCTTTCAGTGGAAGAGCTCCCCGACGAGCTGAAGGAGTACGGGTGGGCCGGGGCGGAGGAGGACGAGGAGGCGTTCGCCAGGTCTATGGAAGGGCGCCTCAGGAGGGATGGGAACGCGGCGTACGTAGCAGAGGTCGCGGGGGAGCAGGGTGTCGCCGGGTACGTCTGGTTCGAAGGGTCCGACAGGCCGTTCAGCCAGATGAAGGTCGGCTTGATCTACGACAAAGTCATCCCTTCGCACAGGAGGAAGGGGCGGGGGGCGCACCTGAGGCAGGCCCTCGAAGCGAGCAGGAGGAGGGGGTCCAGGCTCGCGGGGCTCATGGTGAGGTCGAAGAACAGGGCGGCGCATTCGCTCTGCGAGAAGCTCGGGTTCTGCCCAGAGTACGTGGTGATGACCGGAGAAGAGCCGGGGCCCCTTACAGATTCAAACTCTTAAATACGGAACCAAGGTCGCCTGTTCGCGAACTAAAGATGGAGTACGTTTACGCAGCTCTCCTGCTTCACAAGCTGGGGAAGCCGGTCAACGAAGAGAACCTGACAAGCGTGGTAAAGGCGACCGGTGCGACCCCCGACGAAGTGAAGATCAAGGCACTGACTTCTGCCCTCGGCGAGGTGAACATCGACGAGGCGCTGAAGAACGCTTCGACGATGGCTGCAGCCCCTGTGGCCGCCCCAGCGTCGGGCACACCAGCAGCGAAGGCGGAAGAGAAGCCGAAGGAAGAGGAGAAGAAGGAAGAAGAGGCTCTACAGGGTCTCGCTTCACTCTTCGGGTGAGTCGGATACCATTCCTGTCCTATCTGTCTCAGCGTTAGCTGTACCACGGCACGGACGCGACACGTCGGTCTGAGGCCTGTCCCAGCCTGCGCGATGGGAGGATACGTGACAGCGTCTTTGGGTAACGCTGCCAGGTGAAGCAACTGTCCGCGGAGGATGTTTGGTCCGAGAACGAAGGGCGCCCTGCCACAGGGAAGGGTAGACCTACTTCAGCCCCTTTTCCTTGGCCATGGCTTCCAAGGCCGCAGCTTCCGCCTCCGCCCGCCCGAATATCATCGGGGCGGTCTCCTTGTCGAGGAGACCTGCCTCTACCTGGACGCTCAGGGCCTCTCTGTAGGCCTTCGTGAGTATGTCCGGCGCGGTCTCCTTGGTGACGTAGCCGATGGCGATTGCCAAGCCCTTGGAGGAGGCGTAGGCGTCTAGGATGCTTTTCCTGTACTCGTCTAGGTTGATTGCGACCACGTCCCCTTCGTATATCAGCCCGTTCTCATACGCGAGTGCGATGGCAAGGCCTGCACGTATCGGTTTGATGTTCAGCTTGGAGAGGAGGCTGGCGAGTTTGGGGGTGATCTCAGCCCCCTTCTTCACCGCGACAGAGTCCTTGTTGACCCAGATGCTCCCCCCTTCGATCTTGGTCTGGATGCCCGCTTCTCGGAACTCGCTCAGGACAGGGCCTGCGGGGAGGCTGGTGTTCCCCGCGGGGACGATGATGTCGTCGGGGGCCTTGTCGCCGGCCCTTGCCGCGAGGTAGACCTTGTTCTTGTCGAGGACGAGGAAGAGCTTGAAGGGGTCGTGGGTCGAAAAGATGAGCGCGTTCTGCCCCGTGAGGTGAGACAGGAGTTGGTCCGCGTTCTTGATCCCTGCCTTCTGGAGGCCTCGTATGGCCAGCTTGTTCTTGACGACGAAGACCTCGGCGTTCTGCCTCAGAGCCTTGCGCACGGCCATGAGCTGGCTAGCCCTCACCTTCGAAAGGCTTGTCACAGCCAAGACAGGGTACTTCCTGGCGAGCGTGGCCACGTGTTCGACGGCCTCCACCTTCTTGGGGTTGGGTCGATGGACCTGAACCGTCTCGCTCAACTAGTCCACCGCCTGTTTCGCTGGCTTCCCCATGGTCGTCTTTACCATGACCGTCTTGATGTTCCTATCGCCGTTGGGGAGCTTCTTGGACACCACGTTGACTACAGCAAGTATGTTCTCCGCCAGGTCTGCCTCCGAGAGCTGGCTGTCCCCTACCTTGGCCATCACCCCCAGCGAGCCTCTGCTCCTGACCCTTATCGCCGTCCTCATCCTCTTGATCATGTCCTCGATCGGGGAGTTCGGGGGGACCGGCGACGGTATCTTCCCCTTGGGGCCTAGCGCCTGCCCCAGGACCTTGCCGACCCTCGGCATGAGGGCCGTGTCCGCTAGGAAGAAGTCATAGGACCTGGCGAGCTTCTTGGCGTCCCTCTTGCTCCCTCCGTAGTTTTCCAGCTGAGCCGCGTCCATCACGAGGTTCGCTTTGGAGTTCTTGGCCCTGACCGCCAGGTCCCCCGAGCCTATGAAACAGACTCTGGCCTGCTTCGTGGTCGGGTGTGGGAGGTAGACAATCTCGTTTATGTTCAGGTCGGTCTTCTTCGGGTCTACTTCCTTCAGCGAAATCAGTACTTCGACAGACTGGGTGAACTTCGTCTCCTTGGACTGGCCTTTACCCTTCTTGACCAGTTCCGCGAGCTGCTGGTTCGAGAGCACGCACTATTCACGAATTCCTTGCCGAGCCTCCGAACACCGGATAAAAGCCTTCTGCCCGTCACAGGAACTTTGAGTCCCACTTGCCATCGTCAATCTCTTTCATGAACTCCCTAGGGTCCTTCCCTTCTATCTTGACCCCCATGCTTACGCAACTCCCCACCACCTCCTTCGCCGCTGACCTGACCGTCGCCGCGTAGGACCCGGCAATCTTGCTCCGGGCGATTGTGACGACCTTGTCGATGGTGAGCTCCCCGACGAACTCCAGGTTGGGCTTGCCTGACCCCTTTGGGATCCCTGACTCTTTGGCCACGAGGGCAGATGTTGTAGGCGTCCCTACGGATATGGTGAACTGCTTGGTCTCCTTGTCTACCTCCACCTTCACTGGGACCCTCATCCCCTTGAAGTCTCCTGTCTGCTTGTTGATCTCGTTGACTATGCCCAGGACGTTTACCCCCAGAGGACCCAGCGCGGGGCCGAGCGGGGGGCCGGCGCTCGCCTCCCCTCCAGTTACCAGGACGTTGATGACCTGTTTTTCACTCATCAGACTCACTTCTGCTCCGGCTTGGCCCTAGCGACGAGCTTGGCATAAGCTGCGTCGATCGTGATGGGCATCGCGAAGGCCGTATCCAGCAGAGCGACGGTGATTTCCTGCTTTTCCTTCTCCACCCTCGAAATCTTCGCTCTCATCCCCTTGAACGGCCCTGCGACAATTTCGATGGTGTCCTCGTTGTTCAGCTCCGCCACCATCGACTTCGTGACCAGGAACTTTTCGATGTCGGAGTACTGCATCATCCCTGGAATCTTGCTCCTGACGTGCTTGAACCCCTGTATGCTCTCGTCGACCACCTGGCTGTTTGGCGCCTCGAAGAGGACATACCCCTTCCAGGTGTCGAGCGCCAACACAGAGTAGATGGGCTTCCCCTTCTGGACAGCCCTGTTGGCCACGAAGGTCGCCACTGTCCTTTCCTGACCTCCGGTGGTCTTGACCGGGAAGATGGAGCTGTTCCTCTCGTGCTCGCTCGTATCCGACAAGATGAAAAAAGCCCGAGTTTCGTTGGCTA
>JAFMAB010000007.1:0-25734 GCA_029785215.1 Nitrososphaerota archaeon | reverse complement strand
TCGCCAACACCGCGACCTATGTCGACGTGGGCAGGCTCATCTCGACTGGCTACGCGCCCGTCCTGGAGGTGCTCGCCCTGGTCCTTGCCGCGTCAATCGTGGGCGCACTGGCTTTGTCCCGGGTCGATAGGGACGGGGACGCCAGTTGAACTCCCTCTCAGACTTCGTGGTCGTCTCTGCCCTCCTCTTCGGCATAGGGGTCTATGGCCTAGTGACCAAGCGGAACGCCATGAGGCTCCTCTTCGCCGTCGAGCTGATGATAAACGCCGCGAACCTCAACTTCGTGGCATTCAACCAGTACCTGCCCTACCAGGAGGCGAGCAACGCCGTAGGGCAGACGGTCGTGCTCTTCTCGATAGCCCTGGCCGCCGCCGAGGCCGCGGTGATACTGGCGATAGTGGTCGTGGCCTACAGGCTGCACAACGACATCGACGTGAGCGAGATGAAGACCCTGGAGGGATAGCAGTGTCGCATCGCTTCGAGGACACTGGTCCAGGGCCCACGGCTGAGACTCGATAGGAGGGTGGCCAGTGGAATACATCCTTCTCCAGACAGTGGCGGTGCCACTCGCGGTCGCCCCAGTCGTCCTCCTCCTCGGCAGGAAGCTCGGCCGTCACGTCGGCTGGGTAGCTTTCGCCTCCCTCCTCTACACCACCTTGCTGCTTGCCTACCTCGCATCTTCGCTGTTCAACGGGGGCGCCAGCGTGACGGAGTCCTACACCTGGGCCCCGGTGTCGGGCCTGGTGTTCGGGTTCCTCGGGGACAACCTGAGCATCCCCGTGGCCCTGACGATGAACCTCATCGTCACTGCCACCTCAGTCTATTCGATGGGGTACATGAAGCACCGGCTGGAGGCGATGTACGGGGAGGAGAGGAAGGGGCAGTACTCCCTCTACTTCCTCAACTTCATGCTCTTGGACGCCGGGCTGATAGGAATCTCGCTGTCCACCAACCTCCTGGAGCTGTACATGTTCCTCGAACTCATGCTGATACCTTCGGCGTTCATGATGGCGCTCTTCGGGTACGTCAACAGAGAGCGCGTCGCCATCATGTATTTCCTCTGGAACCACCTCGGCGCCTTCATCTTCCTAGCCGGTATAGTCGTTGTCTACACCGCAACCGGGAGCTTCCAGATATCGGCCCTCTCCACCATCCCGCTGGGGACGGTAGCCTACTGGGCCGTCGGTCTCATCCTCGTCGGATGGCTCATCAAGATGGCGGTCTTCGGCGTCCATATGTGGCTCCCATACGCACACGCAGAGCACCCGACCTCCTTCGCCCCTATAATGGCGACCATCGTGGCGGTAGGGAACTACGTCGTGGTGAGGCTCTTGGTCGAAGGGATGCCGGCAGCCTTCTTCCCATTCTCCTTCCCTCTGATGGTGATCGCCCTGGTCACCATGGTGTTCGGCGGAGCAATGACGATGGTCCAGAACGACGTGAAGTACGTCTACGCTTGGTCCACCATCAGCCAGAACGCCTACTCGCTCCTGGGTATCGGGAGCCTCACCCTCCTCGGCGTGTCCGGAGGTGTGTTTTACTTCCTCAACCACATCATCGGAAAGACGATACTCTTCTGCGTCGCAGGAATCCTGGTCTCGCAGGTGGGGACCAGAGACATCCGCAAGATGGGTGGCCTGGCATCCAAGATGCCTCTCACGGCTGCCCTGGCTCTCATAGGGACGATGGTGATCTCTGCCGTCCCACCCACCGGTGGCTTCCAGGCCGAGTGGATACTGTTCGAGGGGGTCTTCGCCAGGGGTACGACGGGTGGCCTCGCTTGGAACTTCGTCGTCGCCATCGGAGGGCTCGCCGCGACCATCCTGACCGTGGCATACACTTTCTGGCCGATACGCAAGATATTCTTCGGGCCCCTCAGCGCCGAACTACAAGGCGTCCGAGAGGCACCGCTGATCATGACCCTACCCATCTTGTTCCTCGCTGTACTCACGATCGTCATAGGCATCTACCCTGACCTTCTCTTCAGGTCACTCTACCACTTCGCTAGTGGCATCGGGCTAGGGGTCCGCTGAGCATGGCCGCCGTCCCCGTGCCGTCATACTTTGTCTGGCTGATCTTCATCCTCCCCTACGTCGGGACGGTGGCGGCGCCTCTGACAGGGAAGGGGCGTGTCAGGGACGCCGTCGCGGTGCTCTTCCCATTGCTTTCGGCCCTATTCGCGCTTGACCTCCTGGTCCCTGTAATCCGAGGCGACACAATATCGCTAGTCAACTCCATCATCCCGGCTTCCGTGCCCTGGATTCCAGAACTCGGCATCAGCTTCGGGGTCCTCTCCGACCCGTACACGGTCATCATAGCGAACCTCGTCGCATGGATCAGCTTCCTTGTGATGCTTTACAGCGTGGACTACATGAAAGGAGACCGCGGACTCACGAGATACTGGTTCTTCATGAACTTCTTCATAGGGAGCATGCAGCTCATCGTACTGTCGAACAACCTCCTGGGGCTCTTCATCGGGTGGGAGGGGGTGGGGCTGTGCAGTTACGCGCTCATCGGCTACTACTATCACGACGAGACCGAGAACTGGGTCGGGACGCCAGGGTCGACGGCGCTGGGAGAGGAGCAGGCGTATCCTCCGTCCCACGCGGGGATGAAGGCATTCTTCATGACAAGAGTAGGGGACCTGGCCATGCTCGCCGGGATTCTCATCCTCTTCGTCTTCTCGGGGACCTTCAACTATCACGACCTGGCCACGTCCACCGGGTGGGCCACCGCCCTCGCGGCCTCGGGCCTCCTGGTCCCGGTAGCCCTCCTCATCTTCGGCGGGGCCGTAGGCAAGTCGGCCCAGTTCCCCCTCCAGGAGTGGCTCCCGGACGCAATGGCTGGCCCCGCGCCTGTGTCGGCGCTGATACACGCAGCGACCATGGTAAACGCAGGGGTCGTCCTCGTCGCGCGCATAGGTCCGATATTCTATTTCGCCCTCGCTTCCAACCCCGCCTTAATCCAGCCTTTCTTCATGGTGGTGGCCTGGATCGGAGCGTTCACCGCCTTCATGGCGGCGACCCAGGCGATGGTGGGCTTCGAGCTGAAGAAGCTGCTCGCGTACTCGACGGTGTCTCAGATAGGCTACATGATGCTGGCCCTCGGCCTAGCCGGCCTGTCGACGAACTTCGCAGAAGGGCTGTCAGCCGGCTTGTTCCAGCTGATGAGCCACGCTATCTTCAAGGCGGCCCTCTTCCTGATAGCAGGATTCCTCATCCACCTCACCGGGACGAAGTACATCAACGAGATGGGCGGGCTAAAGGACAAGCTGAAGATTACATTCTCCGTCTTCCTCATAGCCGTGGCTGCTCTCTCTGGCATCCCTCCCCTCAGCGGGTTCTGGTCGAAGGACGCCATCTTGGCCACCGCCTGGGGGGCGGGGCAGTACGGCCTCTTCATCGTCGGGTCAGCCACGGCTGGCCTCACGGCCTTCTACGCCTTCAGGATGCTCGGACTGGTGTTCTATGGCATCAGGGCAAAACCTGGCGACGAAGGGACGGGGCACGAGCCGAAGGAGCCATCTCCGCTGAGCTGGGTCCCATACTCCGTCCTCGGCGTCGGGACGGTCCTCATAGGGATCCTAGGGTTCTTCAACCTCGGAAACTTCCTGCAGGCTTCCGCGATCACGTACATCTACTCACTCTTCTCCGGAGCATCGTTCTCGAGCCTCAGCCCGACATCTCCGTTCAACTACGTCTCCTCCCTGATCACGATCGGTTTTGTCATCGTGGGGCTGTTCTTCTCGATTCAACTATACGTGAGGCGGAAGTTCTCCCCATCGCGAATCGTCGGGGGGTCAAACCTTGCGGGCGCGGTCTACAGATTTCTCGAGAACCGCTGGTACATCAACGCCGTCTACTACAAGGTCTTCGTCAACGCGCCCTTGAGGGCGTCCTACTGGGCCTTCGACAACCTCGAAGTAGGTGGCCTGGAGAGGGTGAATGACGGGGCCAGGGCGCTCGCCATGTGGTTCTCGGCGGGGGGGAACTGGTTCGACAGGAACGTGATTGACATGATCTCAAACGGCGCCGCGGGTTCCGGTCAGCGGCTCTCCAGGGCCTTCCGCAGGCTGCAGACGGGGGTCCTCGAGCAGTATGCCCTCGTCCTGGCCGTGGGCCTCATCATACTCCTGCTGCTCTTCCTGCTGCTATCTGGGGTGCACCTGCTGATATGATGCCCGTACTATCGATACTGCTGTTTCTGCCCATAGCGGCGTCCGTCCCGGCGTACCTGGTCCTCAGTTGGCGCAAGTCGGCTGGGTTGTGGTTCACCCTTGCAGCGGCCCTGGCCGAGCTCGTAATCGCCCTGTATGTCTTCTATTTCGTTTATGCCAACTTCCCCGGCCTGGGCCACTCGGGCCTGGGGGCGTATGCTCTGACCGAGCAGTACAGCTGGGTGAGCGTAGCATCCTTCGGGGTGAGCTATCTGGTGGGAGTGGACGGGCTCAGCTCTCCTCTGGTCCTGGCGACCGCCTTGCTGACAGTCTTCGCGGTGATTGGATCGAGGAAGCTGATAGACAGGTCGGAGCCTGCATACTATGCGCTCATCCTCCTCTTCGAGGGAGCGATCATCGGCGTCTTCTTGTCCCTGAACCTCATACTGTTCTACTTCTTCTGGGACCTGGTCATGATCCCCATGTTCTTCCTAATCGGGATCTGGGGGGGAGACAGGCGCAAGTACGCAGCCATGAAATTCATGATATTCATCTTCACCGGGAGCATGATCCTCCTTCTAGCCCTGATGGCGGCTTATATGGGGGTCAGTCCCACGACCTTCGACATCCCGAGCCTGGCAGGCCGGATTCCTGCTCCCATCCAGTATCTGCCTCTGTTGGCGTCATTCATCGGCTTCGGCATCAAGCTCCCTGTCTTCCCGCTCCACAGCTGGCTTCCGGACGCCTACACCCAGGCGCCCGCGCCTGTCGCAGTGCTCCTCGCAGGGGTGCAGTCTGCTATGGGAGGGTACGGACTAATCAGGATCAGCATCGGGCTCTTCCCGCAGGCGGCTGAGCAGTGGGCCTGGGCGTTCATGGCCGTAGGGATAGTGACTATGTTCTACGGCGCAGGCGTCGCCATACTCTCCAAGAACCTGAGGTCGATGTTCGCCTATACGAGCATCGCGGGGATGGGGTTCGTCGTCCTTGGTTCCTTCGCGACGGTGGCGTCGGGGAGCATCATAGGGATGCAGGGGGCCATACTCGAGATGTTCGTCCACGCCTTTACAGCCGGGTCCCTATTCATGCTCGCTGGCTACATACAGAAGGGGCTCGGTACCACAGACATCTCTCTGATGAACGGCCTGAGGAGCGTAATCCCGCGGGCAGGGACGCTCCTGGTCTTCGCATGCGTAGGGGCGATGGCGCTCCCTCCCTTCGGGAGCTTCGTCGCAGAGGTCCTGGTGATAGTGGGGGGGATCCACGCTACCCCATACGCCGCAGTCGCCATACTGGTCCCGGTGATGATAGGGGGGTATATGCTGTGGATGATCAAGCGGGCCGTGCTGTCGCCGCCGACCCTGGGGTCTGCGGGGACGGACATGCACAGGGTGGACGCGGCAGTCCTAGGCCTCTATTTCGTGCCGTTGATCATCATGCTATTCTTCTCTATCCTCGTGCTGGGACCCTCGGCCCCGGTCGTGCAGCACCTGCTCCAGCTGGTGAGCCACTAGGATGGAGTTCATACTAGCAGCAGTCATCGCGCTGAGCGCGGCCGCCCTGGGTTCCCCACTCCTGCAGGCGGAGGGGCGCAGGTTCAGGGTGAGCGCCTACGCGTCCATAGCCGCCCTGGGGGTCGCCATAGTAATGGTGGCCGCGAACACTGCCTACGGAGGGAGCGTCTCCTACTTCGGCCGCCTGCTCGTCTCGGACGTCCTGGGGGATCTGTTCGCCCTCGTCGTCCTCTCGGTGTCACTCGCTGTGGCAGTCGTCTCAGTTTACTCTTCCCACAGTTCCCAGAACATGCCGTCCTACTACTCGCTCCTGTTGTTCTCCGCGCTGGGGATGCTACTACTCTCTTACTCTGCCGACCTGCTCATGCTGTTCGTCGCCTGGGAGCTGATGAGCCTACCCACCTACGTCCTGGCGGGCTTCGACAAGAAGAGGGCGGAGTCCAACGAGGCAGCCGCGAAGTACGCCATCCTCGGCGCTCTTTCGTCGGCCATAATACTCTACGCCATTAGCCTGACCTATGGCGTGACCGGCACCACCCAGATTTCAGGGGTCGTGGCCAAGGTAGCTTCCGAGCCCTTCAATCCGCTCGTCAGCGTCGCCATCCTCCTCTTCATAGTAGGGTTCGGGTTCAAGATGTCGATAGTCCCGTTCCACATGTGGGTCCCCGACGCCTACGAGGGGGCTCCCCCGGCTGTCGCCACGCTGTTCGCGACGGCGACCAAGAAGGCGGGGTTCGTGGCAGCCATCAGGGTAGTTCTGGCGATAGCTACTGTCTATGCGCTTGCGCCTAACTCGGTCTTCACTTTGGCCAACGTCTTTGCGGTGCTCGCAGTCGTCACTATGACCCTAGGGAACGTCGCCGCACTGACGCAGAAGAGCATGACCAGGCTTCTCGCCTACTCGAGCATCGCCCAGGCAGGATACATCCTCGTGGGCTTCGCCATCTTCGCGTATAGCCAGCAGACGGGCCTGTACACCTACAACGCAGTGCTCGGAATGACCGGTTCACTATTCCACATAGTCAACCACGCGATAATGAAGGGGGCCGCCTTCCTGGCCGCGACGCTGGTGCTCATCCAACTGAAGAGGAGCGACCTAGACATCTACAACGGACTTGCGAAGAGGATGCCCATCACGGCGTTCACTCTCGCCATCTCCTTCCTCGCTCTCGGGGGGATCCCCCCGCTAAGCGGCTTCTGGAGCAAGCTCCTTCTGTTCCTGTCTGTCATCAACACCCCGCTCGCCTGGGTCGCAGTCGCTGCGATACTGAACAGCGCCTTCAGCCTCGGCTACTACTTCTGGGTCATCAAGAGGATGTACCTCGACCAGGGCGAGAGCACGGAGAGGGTGAACGAGCCCTCCGGCTTCGTCGTCATCTTCGCGGTGCTGGTCGGGTTGATGATTGGCATAGGCCTCTTCCCCCAGCAGTTCATCGCCTTCGCCCATGCAGCGGCCACAAGTCTCTTCACATAGAAGAGAGCGCGCTTTCGGTGTGGAGTGCCAGCTCGTCAGTGCCGCCTCTGACTCGGCGGATATCAGATACGCATAAATACGGTTCGTGAAGGGAACCGAAAATCAGAACCTAGACATGGCCGTAGTCAGCCCCGAG
Source organism: Nitrososphaerota archaeon (assembly GCA_029785215.1). Taxonomy (GTDB): domain Archaea; phylum Thermoproteota; class Nitrososphaeria; order Nitrososphaerales; family Gagatemarchaeaceae; genus UBA183. The sequence continues at coordinate 18,454 of JAFMAB010000007.1, read as the reverse complement.
CTCGCAATCGCAGCTGCCATAGTGATGGCCGGGGGACTCATCGGGACTGGACTCGCCCAGCAGGGGATCGGGGCCGCGGGGATGGGAATCATCGCCGAAAAACCAGAAAAGTTCGGGCAGGTGCTCTTCTTCTTCGTGATCCCTGAGACGCTGTGGATCATCGGGTTCGTCCTCGGGATCATCCTGCTGCTCAACATCCTCTAGGCGACTGGATTGGCCGCCGAAGCGCTGCTCGGTGAGGTCGGGGAGAGGTGTAGGGAGACAATCAAAGCGCTGGAGTCGGAGTACCTCACTAAGAAGGAAGAAGTCGCCAGGAGGGCAGCGGAGCAGAAGTCCTACATCCAGGAGTCAGGGAGGAAGGAGGCCGAGGCGGCAGCCCAGAAAGAGAAAGCCAGGATTGAAGGCGCGGCAAGGCTCCAGGCCAAGAAGATGATCTTCGAAGCGACGGAGAAGGAACTCGAGTCCAACCTCGCAGCCCTCAGGCAGGTCCTCGCAGACTACGCTGAATCAAAAGACTATCAGAACATGCTCGCGAAGATGGTGTCCTACGCGGAGAAGAGCCTCGGCGCCCCGATAGGCATAGAGTGCCGCCCGTCCGATGCAGCCGCTCTCAAGAAGCTAGGCGTCAAGGTGACCTCCTCAGACCTCTCTTCAATCGGTGGATTCACTGCGACGAGTAAGGACGGTACCCTCGCCCTCGATTTGACCTTCGAGGAGCTCCTCCGGACCCACGATGAGGACGTGCGCGCAGCCATCTTGGGGACGGGGTAGCGCGCCTTGCAGTCCTCATACGGTGCGAGCTTCGGCACGGTCAAAGTGCTCTCCCTCGGCCTCCTGACCAAGGCGCAGCTCGAGGATCTCGCCAAGGCAAAGGACGTTGGCGAGATAGCTCAGCGGCTGGAGTCGACTTGGTACGGCCCCGACATCGAGGCGGCGCAGGCCGCCTACAAGGCTCCCGAGTCGATCGAGATAGCCGTCAACAAACACCTGGTCTATGTGAACAGGGCGGCCCTCCAGGCCGCGCCGGTCTTCGGAAAGAACGCCCTGACAGCCTATCTCTCGAAGTGGGACATAGAGAACATCGAGCTGATAATAGCGGCGAAGAGTCTGGGGCGGACGCTCGAACAGACCGAGGCCTTCCTGGTCTCATCGCGAAACGTCCCAGTTGGCATCTCGACCAGCACCATACCTCTGAGCGAGCTTCACTCTCTCCTGCAGCAGCCAGATGTCGAAGCTGTGATTAACTCTCTCGTGAAGTACGGATACGGCGCCGTCCTCTTACAGCAGCTCGGAGAGTTCCGCAAATCTGGGGACCTCGGCGTATTCACGGTCGTGCTTCAGAATCTCTACTACTCCAGGCTGTTCCAGGAGCTCAGGTTCCTCCAGGGGGACGAAGGCGTCCTCAGAGAGTACATGCGGACGGAGGTGACTAAGAGGAACATCCTCGGCCTTCTGAGGGCCAAGGAAGCAGGGATCAGCCGAGAGGTCTTCTCTAAGCACGTCATAGAGGGAGGGCTGCTCTCCGCGGCCGGAGTGCTTGACGCTTACTCCTCCCCCGAACCGACTGAGATAGCCAAGAGGCTCGAGCCATGGTTGGACATCGGCGAGCCCCTCGAAAGGTACGCACAGGACCACGACCTTACAGCGTTCGAGGTGGCATTAGACCACCTGATAGTCAGAAAGTACATCCCCAAGTTCAAGAGCCTCGCGATATCCCTCACCTCGGTCTTCGCCTTCGTGCTCCAGGCCGAGTTCGAAAGGTCGAACATCAGGAGGATAACCTACGCCAAGCAGTACGGCATGACCGAAGAATACATAAAGTCAACAATTCTCTCCGGGTGAAGAACTTGAGTGGAAAGCAAACTACCCAACCTGGCAAGATAGCCGTGGTCGGGGACCGAGAACTTGTCCTCGGCTACCGCATACTCGGGGTGGAAGACGCCTTCGTAGCTACCAAAGAGGACGCCCAAAAGACCCTCATGGATCTTTTCAACTCCAACGGCTACGGCCTCATCGTGGCCGGGGACGAGGTCAGGAATGCCCTCTCTCCTGCGGCCAGGGAGAAGCTCGACTCGTCGATAATACCACTTGTTGTGTTCATGCCCCCGGTCGGGTCTGCCGCACCTCAGGAGGAGTCCCTCTCTAAGCTAGCCAGGCGGGTGCTAGGGGTGGACATCAGGGGGAGCGCACAATGAAGAACGGAATCATCATCAGGGTCACGGGGCCCGTGGTCACCGCGGAGGGGCTGGAGGGTGCGAAAATGTTCGACGTGGTCCGGGTCGGTGAGCTAGGGCTCGTCGGCGAGGTCATCAAACTCAAGGGCACTACTGCCATACTCCAGATTTACGAGGACACCACGGGGGTAAGGCCCGGCGACAAGGTGGTCAACACGGGACAGGCACTTTCCGTGGAACTCGGCCCCGGGCTCCTCACTTCGATCTACGACGGCATCCAAAGGCCGCTCAACGTCCTCAGAGAGCAGAGCGGGGACTTCATCAGCAGGGGGCTCGTCATACTAGCCCTGGACGAGAAGAAGAAGTGGGAATTCGTCCCCTTGAAGAAGAAGGGGGACAAGGTCATCCCGGGAGAGGTGATTGGAACTGTCCAGGAGACACAGCTCATCTCGCACAAGATCATGGTGCCGCCGGGGGTCTCCGGCGAGCTCAAGGAGATCAAAGAAGGCAAGTTCACCATCAGAGAGGCGGTGGCCAGGGTCAAGACGTCCGCTGAAGACGTAGACATCTTCCTCGCCACCAAGTGGAGGGTCAGGACCCCACGGCCGATAGCCAGAAAGCTCCCTCCAGACACCCCCCTCCTCACCGGGCAGAGGGTCTTTGACACCTTCTTCCCGGTAGCCAAAGGAGGGACCGCGGCCATTCCCGGCCCCTTCGGGAGCGGCAAGACCGTTTCTCAACAGCAGCTCGCGAAGTGGAGCGACAGCAGGATAATCATCTACGTGGGTTGTGGCGAGCGAGGGAACGAGATGACCGAGGTCCTGGCGACATTCCCTGAACTCGAGGATCCCAGGTCCAAGAGGCCCCTCATGGAGAGGACGATCCTCGTAGCGAACACATCCAACATGCCGGTCGCCGCCAGAGAAGCGAGTATCTACACCGGGATCACGCTCGCGGAGTACTACAGGGACATGGGGTATGACGTCGCCCTCATGGCCGACAGCACGTCAAGGTGGGCCGAGGCCCTCAGGGAGATTTCAGGGAGGCTCGAAGAGATGCCGGGCGAAGAGGGGTATCCGGCGTACCTCGGGAGTAGGCTAGCCGAGTTCTATGAGCGTTCAGGCAAGGTCGTCGCGCTGGGGCCCGACAGCAGGGTCGGATCGGTCACAGTGGTGGGTGCAGTCTCCCCGCCCGGTGGGGACTTCTCTGAGCCTGTCTCACAAAACACTCTCAGGGTGACAAGGGTCTTCTGGGCGCTTGACGCGAGCCTTGCCTCTAGGAGGCACTTCCCGTCTATCAACTGGCTCACAAGCTACTCGCTCTACACCGATGACCTGAAGGGCTGGTACCAAGAGAATGTGGCCAAGGAGTGGCCGGAGATGCGCGCCGAGGCGCTGGGCATCCTCCAGAAAGAGGCGGAGCTCAACGACATCGTCCAACTCGTGGGCTATGACGCACTTCCCGAGTCAGAGAAGGGGGCCATGGATGTCGCGAAGAGCATCCGTGAAGACTATCTGCAGCAGAGCGCCTATGACGCGGTCGACACGTACACTTCCGTGAAGAAGCAGTACCTGATGTTGAACACCATCCTCACCTTCGGAAGGAAGGAGGCGGACGCAATAAAAGCCGGCGCCCGGGCATCACAGGTGTCCTCTCTCCCTGTCAAGGTAAAGATAGGGAGAATAAAGTGGACCCCGGAGGAGCAGGTGGACGACTTCGTCAAAGGGGTGATGGCCGAGATGGAACAGCAGTTCGGTACCCTAATCCAGGAGGTCAAGGTCTGAGGTGACCGACCTCGTCTCATACAGGACGGTCTCACAGGTCGCAGGCCCGCTGCTTTTCGTGGAGAAGGTAGAGCACGCGGCCTACGGCGAGATGGTAGAGGTCACCAACGCTCTCGGGGAGAGAGTCCGCGGACAGGTGCTCGACGCGGGCGCAGGCCTGGCCGTCGTCCAGGTCTTCGGCTCGACCCTCGGGCTGAGCACCGCGGGCACTTCGGTCAGGTTCCTCGGCGAGACAGCAAGGATATCGGTGTCAGACGAGATGCTCGGAAGGGTCTTCTCCGGCCTCGGGAACCCGCGCGACTCTGGCCCAGCCATTGTCTCGAAGACCAAGGTGGAGATCGTCGGCTCTGCCATGAATCCCTACAGCAGGGAAGAGCCATCGGAGTTCATCCAGACGGGGATATCCACCATAGACGGCATGAACACGCTCGTCAGGGGGCAAAAGCTGCCGCTCTTCTCGGCCGCAGGCCTTCCGCACAACCTACTGGCGGCTCAGATCGCAAGGCAGGCCAAGGTCCTCAACTCCTCGGAGAATTTCTCCGTGGTGTTCGCGGCGATGGGAATCACCAGCGAGGAGGCGAACTTCTTCATCAGGCAGTTCGAAGAAACGGGCGCCCTGGAGAGGACTGTCCTGTTTCTCAACCTCTCTTCCGACCCCTCGATGGAGCGGATTCTCACGCCCAGGCTCGCACTCACGACTGCAGAGTATCTGGCTTACGAGAGGGAGAGCCACGTCCTCGTCATACTCACAGACATGACCAACTACTGCGAGTCGCTCAGGGAGATCGCCGCGGCGCGGAGCGAGGTCCCAGGCAGACGAGGCTACCCTGGTTACACCTACACAGACCTAGCCACCCTCTACGAGAGGGCGGGCAAGATCAAGGGCCGCAAAGGTTCGATCACTCAGATCCCCATCCTCACCATGCCCGCGGACGACAAGACTCACCCGATTCCCGACCTCACCGGGTACATCACCGAGGGGCAGATCTACGTCAGCAGGGACCTTGACAGGTCTGGTGTCTACCCGCCAATCGACGTCCTCGAGTCACTCTCCAGGCTGATGAACCAGGGGATAGGCCCCAATAGGACAAGGGAGGACCACAGGGGGATGGCGGACCAGCTCTACGCTTCATACGCCCAGGGGAAGGACGTGCGCGCACTCTCAGCCATCGTCGGCGAGGAGGCTCTCAGCGAGGCAGACAGGAAGTTCCTGAAAGTCGCAGAGCGGTTCGAACAGATGTTCGTCAAGCAGGGCGTCTACGAAGACAGGAGCATCGAACAGACCCTCGACATCGGTTGGCAGGTCATCGAGCCCCTCTCTGACACGGATATCAAGAGGATAAAACCGGAACTCGTCGAAAAGTACCGGAAGAGAACTACGGCCCAATAGGGCTGGTGGATGGGAACGATGCCCGTCGCGATCAACATCAAGCCGACGAGGATGGAATACCTCCGGACGATGCGGAGGATTGCCGTCTCCCGTAAGGGGCTGAAGCTCCTCAAGCTCAAAAGGTCCGCCCTGATACTCGAGTTTTTCAACCTGAGCAAGACCCTGGCGGACATGAGGAGCGGCCTGCAGGCCAAGCTGCTCAAGGGATACGAAGGAATCCACGCGACTGAGATGTTCGTGGGACCGCTCAGACTCGAGTACGAGTCCATGCGAATCCCGCGCATCCACGAGTTGACCCTTACGAGCAAGAACGTGATGGGCGTCAGGATTCCAGAGATCACGTCGCAAGTATCAGGGAGTGCCGGTCAGGAGTATCTCCTCGAGATCCCAGCGGCGGTGAGCCAGGCGATAAAGTCATTCGAGAGCCTCCACCAGATGGTCCTCGACGTGGCGGAGAAGGAGACCGCCCTGAGGAAGCTCCTGATGGAGATAGAGAAGGTCAAGAGGAGGTCGAACGCCATCGAAAACGTCCTCATCCCCAGACTCCAGGCCAACGCGCGGTACATCAAGTTCAGGTTCGACGAGATGGAGAGGGAGAGCTTCACAAAGCTCAAGACTGTGAAGAGGAAGCTCGCGGAGAGGGAAGAGGAGGAAGCAAACGCATGAGTGAAGAACCCAAGAAGCCAAGAAGGCTTCTGGGCATCCCTCCCTTCTACTGGGCTGTCCCCCCAACGCCCCGTCGGAAGGGATTCGTCAACGGACAGCAGAGGCGCTTCTACTTCGTCATGACCGCGCTCAAGGTGGCGAAGGTCGTGGCCATCGCTGCCGTCGCGTTGATGATAATAGGGGTGCTCTAGGACGTCCACGAACTACACGGACCTCCTGAAGAAGATCAAGGAGGCCGAGGAAGCAAGCAACCGCGAGATATCCGAGAAGAGGAAGGCCCTGGAGGCGGAGCTCCTCAACCTGGAGAAGGAGACAGACAAGGCCATCGCAGACGGCAAGGATGCGGCTGGCGCCTACGTCGCCGCCGAGACAGAAAAGGCCAGGCGTGCAGCCCAGGACAAGGCAGACTCCATCCTCACGGCCACCAAGAGGGAAGCCGACGCCCTCTCGGCGAAGTCGCTGAGCGAGAAGCGGCTACGCGAGATTGTCGACGAAGTGCTCTTCTCAGATTTCAAGGGCGAATAGGTATGCTGAAGCCGGCCGCGATGCAGAGGGTAGGGGTGGTGGGGTCGCGCGGGGAGAGGCAGCACGTGGTCTCGCTCCTACACGACCTGGGGGTCGTCCAGATCGAGCCCCTCTCAGAGGGAGCGGCCGCCCTCCTCCGCGCCGACGCCGAAGCCGCGGCCTCAAAGGAGGTCTCCGAAGAGCTGCTGCGTATCCGGTCGCTGATGTCGGCCCTTCCAAGGGCAGCCGCGACCGGGAAGAGGGGTTTCTCCTCCACCAAGGAAGTGATGGAAGTTTCGAAGTCCATCAAGATAGACGACGAGGTGGCCTCCCTCAAGCAGAGCGAGGAACGCCTGAAGTCGAAGATAGACGAACTTAAGGCCCGGGCTATCCTTGTCAGGAGTCTAGACTTCATCGACGCAGACCTCGGGGTCCTCGACCTCGAGAGCGCAGCTTCATTCTTCGCCAGCCTTCCGGCTGACGGCTTCACCCGGCTCTCAAACGGACTCTCCTCTATCCAGGGGGTGATGGTCCAGTCTGCCGGCAGCGACCCCGTGCGGGTGGTGGTCGTCGTCCCCAGGGATGCATTCGAGAAGTTCGGCTCAATAGTCCAAGCAGCCAACATCAGACTGGAACGCATCCCACCGATGGCAGGCACCGCCTCCCAGGTGCTGGACTCCCTCGAAGCGGCGAGGTCTCAGGCAGAGTCCGACCTCGCGAAGGTCGCGGAAGGCCTCCGGGCACTCTCGGAGAGGTACTATGGCGCCCTCTCCTCCGTCGAAGAACAGCTCCACATCGAGGCGAGGATCTATGAGGTCATAAACCAGTTCGGGTTCACTGAGAGCAGTTTCGTGATGGAAGGGTGGGTCCCCCGGAAGAGCGAGCCAGCTCTCAGGGACGCCCTCGCACGCCACACCGAGTCGACCCTTGTCTTCGACCTCCCTAGCGACAGCAGGCCTCCTACGCTGATGGAGACGCCGAAGAGGCTCAGATTCTTCGAGTCGTTCGTAAGGTTCTATTCGCTCCCCCAGTCCAACGAGTTCGACCCCACAGTGATCTTCGCGTTCACTTTCCCTATATTCTTCGGGCTGATGCTCGGCGACGTAGGGTACGGCCTGGTGATCCTGGGGGTGTCGCTATGGATAATCAAGCGCGTCGAGCACCCCGGGGGGAAGACACTAGTCCCGGCCGGCCTGAGGAGTTTCGCCCGGAACATCTTCAAGCCGACCCAGTTCCGGAAGCTGGCGATGGCCATGGTCCCAGGCTCGATCATGGGGATTATCTTCGGGTTCATGTTCAACGCATACTTTGGGTTCCACTTCAACCAGTACCTCTACTCATACCTGAACTCTGCCCTCAAGCTCGACCTCCCCAGCAGCCTCACCACCAACGGCGCGATCCTCGACCCGATATCTTCGCAAGGCCTCAAGACACTGCTCCTGGTCAGCGGCTACGTCGGCCTCTTCGAGGTCTCCCTGGGGCTGGTGATGGGGATGGTCAACAAGTACTGGGAGGGGGAGAAACGCCATATCTATGGCAAGCTCGGTTGGCTGTTCGAGGCCTGGGGCATCGTGCTCATAGGCCTGACGGTCCTCCACCACGGGGACATCGACCCCGCCTCAAACCCGCTCGCAGGGGGGTACATCGGGCTCGTGGTGGCAGGGATGGCGCTCATCGCCTACGGCGAAGGGGGGGAGGCGCTCATCGAGCTCCCGTCTATAGTCAGCCACATACTCTCTTACACCAGGCTCGTCGGGATCCTACTTGCTTCCGTCGCCCTTGCTCTGGTGGTGGACACCCTTTTTTTGGGCGACGTAGCCAGCGGGCCGGCCTACGCTGTCATGGGCGTGGTCATACTTGTGACGGGGCAACTGTTCAACCTGGTGCTCGCCCTGTTCGAGCCTGGCATCCAGGGGGCCAGGCTCATCTACGTAGAGTTCTTCTCGAAGTTCTATCACGGCCAGGGAAGGATGTTCACCCCTTTCAGGGGGAGGCGGACCTACACCATGGGCAGGTTGGAGATGGCTGCGGAGGGTCAGGCCGTCCGAGCGGAACCGGCGCGAGTGCCTGCCTGAGTCTCCCCAAACTGCGCGGGCGTCAACCTGTATAGAGGGCTCTGCCGCCGATCCACACACGCAGTCACGAGCTCAGCGCTGGCGCCTGATTGAGAAGTCGGCCAGGTCCTCTAGCAGTACCGTGGCCTCGTTCCGGGGGATGTGGATGAGCACACGTTTGGCCTCTTCTGCATAGGACTGGGCCTGGGCAGTTATCTTCCCGACTACCTCGCTCTCGCTGTGTGTCTTCAGCAGGCCTAGCGACACCTTGTCCTTTGACCTCCAGTCAAGCAGGTCGTCCTTGAGCTGGTAGGCGATCCCTATACATCTGCCATAGTCGGCCAGAGCTTGGACCTCCTTCTCGTCCCCGCCCGCGATCATGGCACCGAGCTTCGCCGAGGTCTCGAAGAGGGACGCAGTCTTCTCGGTGACTATCCTGATGTACTCGTCCCAGGTGAGTTTGTAGATCTGGGGGTCGATGGTGAGCTCAGAGTACTCTCCCTCAGACATCTGGAGTGCTGCGCTGCTGACCTCTTCGGCGATCCTTTTGTCGTCGTATCTCGCCGCGATGGCGAGTATCATGGCGAAGACGAAGTCCGCGCTGAGGAGCGACGCGCTGTAACCGTACTTCAGGTGGAAAGGGACCTTGTTCCTCCTGGCCTTTTCTTCGTCGATGACATCGTCATGTATGATTGACTCGGTGTGCAGGAGCTCCACGGCTACCGCCGCCCCGAGGACTCTGTCGTCTTTGCAGCCGAGGGCCTCTGCAGACAGCATGAGCATCACGGGTCTCACCCGCTTCCCTCCCTCTATGGCATAGACAAGCGGATCGTAGAACCTCGAGTGGGTGTAGCGCTTGAACTCGCGGACCAGTGCCGAGTCTGCGCGCAATGCGTAGGACTTCATGCGCTCTTCCAACGACTCGAGCGACACGGCCCTGTCTTCTCCCACCCTCTCCATGACAATAGCGAATGGATTAGGCTGGTTATATAATGAGTTCTCTCAATCGCTCAGGCAGTTGCTTCCATTCAAGGCGCATCACTTGCTGGTCGGGAACAGGCACATCCTGCCTCTGCCAAAGCTCAGTTCGCCTCAGCTGCAGTTCCTCGTTGGAGAGATAGAGAAGAGAGGCTTCGTTGTAAGACAGGAGGCGGGTTCCGTCACGGCGACGTCTCAGGGTCCAGCGGTGCACCTGGAGCAGGCTGGCTACTGCTGGTCTTCGAAAGACCCGTCTGACCTGATACTGCCGCTCGTCCCCGAACTTCTCTCATTCCCAAAGGAGCGTGTCACTGCCATGGAATTCAGCCAGATGTACTTCTCGGCCTTCCTCGCAGACGGGGTCCCTTCGGTCAAGGCCCGCCCTAGGCTGGAGGCGGCCTCGAACTGGGCGAAGCTCAGGGCTATTGGAGATTGCGGCTTGACCCCCGACGAGCGCCTCGCGGCCTCCAGCCTTGTAGGCTCCGCCGACCTTGTCGGACCCCTGGTGACTGACTTTCCGACCGACGAATCGTCTTCCATGTTCATCGGTCGGAGGATGTATTTCCAATCAGTCGTACCTGGCCCTGAGGCTGGGACAGCTCTCAGGGAGGTTGGAGAGATGAAACGCAGGAACTGCTATGTCCCACGAGACGGGGTATTCAGGAACTTCGGACCGTCTCTCATGATGGAATGCTCGTCCGAGGTAGCCTCGGAAGCCGGAGAGTGGTGCTTCCTCAGGCCAGAATGAGAAAGCTCTAATTGCAGACCCGCCCGGCCCTGCTCAGCCCCGGTAGTATAGAGTCCGCAAGGGCGTAAAGCCCGGTCAAACACAAAGTGTCGAGAGTATGCCGGCCTTTCGAGTCGGCGACCCGGGTTCGAATCCCGGCCGGGGCAAAGAATCCTACCTCAGAATGAGCTCCGTTAATTTAAGAAAGGTTGATTAAGGTTATTCCAGACAAGCCGTCGCTACGCTTCAAGCTACGATAGTCAACAATTCGTAAGTATGTCATCGCTCTGTAACCAAGACAAAGCCGAAAGCCGAGTACTTATGAGACGGCGCGCAACGAGCCGACAGAACGTCACTCTTGTGGCGACAGTATTCGTAAGTGCTCGTGGAATAGCCGAATGTGCAAGCCGGCGGCCATCATGTCAGATAATAGAAAGTCAGTCAGGTGGCGTACCTGCTGGCGGTTCTTTGGTAACCTGTCCGTGGTAATCAATCAAACGACCGTCCACGTTCCTGAATCCATACTCTTTTGCCAGCGCTCCCACCTCAACAATTTGTCCAGTCTTGGTCATTATATTAGGATCGATCGCGAGATAGACAATGGCTCTACCGATATACTCAGGCGACTGTAGTTTGCTTAGCACCTTTGACGGCACGTCGGACATCCGCTCCGTCCGGGTCCAGCCGGGAGACACAGCCAAGGCTGTGATGTTCTTTGAATGCAACTCCTTTGACAAGCCGTACACCATCCTTCCGACCCCGGACGATGCCACATCAAAGAAGAGGTCGTAAAGGTACCTATCTCGGTTCCACCAAAGCGTGTTCACGATTAGCCCTTTCCGTCTCTTGAACATTAATGGTAGGGCATAGAATGTGGTTGCGAGGCTTGCCCTGAGATAGGCGGAGAACATCCGATACCACCATTCATCGAAGTCGTGCTTCCAGAAGGGAACCTCGTCGTAGGTGAGGATCTGTCTTCGGCCTTCCTCGCCTCCGAAAGCGTTGTTCACCAAGATATCGAGACGTCGCTCTTTTTGCCGCACAACGCCAATCAGGTGCCTGATATCAGCATCCCGTGAGTGGTCACACCTGACAGGGATTCCCTTTCCTCCCCTGGATGTCACTTCCTCGGCTGTGTCCTCAATCGTCCCGGGTAGACCCTGGGTCGTCGGGCGTCCACGTACGCTCCTTCCTGTGACGTATACTGTGGCCCCTGCCTCGCCCAAAACAAGGGCGATACCTTTCCCGACGCCTCTGCTAGAACCGGTAACCATTGCGACTTTGCCAGAAAGTTTACCGGTCCAGGGATGATTCCCAAGCATTTTCTTGGTCACGGGCGGAGAATCTCCATGGCGAGCATAAATCGCTTCCTTCTCGACTAGCTCTACGGACGTTAAAACCCAGACGATTCGGTAGATTGACTTCGCGACCACTGAACGAACGACTCCCCCTTTTTCCTAATCGCGCTCTACAATCCCCGGTCTATCTTGGCCTCGGCGTCCGTCACGCTTCTCCTTCTGCGGACTTTTGCGCCATTGGAGGAATGGGGACTCTGCTCAGAAATTGCAGGAGCTCTAAGCTGGCCTGAAACCAAAATGGCATGTCTTCCACGCTCGCAACTGAGATTCACGGCTGCCGGTGTGTGCCGACCTGGATTCCTAGGAACGGAGTGAGCAAGCTCGACTTCGACCCAACATGCTGGGCTATGGTCCATGTTCAGCACATAAAGCGGATTGTAAGGAGCCCGAAGCCATAGATTTGTGCCTATTCTCGGTCTAAATCCGGCCGGGGCAATTTCAGACCCGCTGCTTCGGGGACCAAGCCCACGCCCGACTTGTCTCGCGGCGCCGAAATCGTCTCTGTTGGCCCAATGCTCGGCTATCTTCCCATCGGCGACCCGAAATAGGTGTATGTGCTGGACTGACCTAATCAGTCACGTGAGCATTGCCAAATTCCTATTTGACCCAGTTGGCTCGTTCATACCATTCCTTGTCGTCGCCAGGTGGCATAAGCACCAATCAATCCTGTAGCGGAGGTGTTGAGCATGCGCGAACCTGGGATTCCACACCTGGAGCTTCTGTAGAATTGGATAGACAGGATTGGGTCATCGACCTCGAAGAAGGCGTACTTGTTGCCACCTCGACCGACCGTCTCTTCCTGTCCGTGGAGTCAGTTCAGTGGAAGCGGTGAAGGCGAAGGAAACCCTCTGTGATAGGCCATTCGCCCGAAACCACTCAAAATATTGATTGTCTGTTCAGCGTATTAAGGGGACCTAGTTAAGACCGAGCTATCTGAGTTGGACAGGGTCGAATACCTAATCGTGGGCGGGGGCCTCGCCGCCGTCTATGCCGCGGCCGCGATAAGGGGACGCGACAAAGCTGGCAAGGTGGTGATAATCGGCGATGAACTCCACCTCCCTTACGACCGCGTCCCGCTTTCGAAAGGATATCTGATGGACAGGGTAAAGCGCGAAGCCCTCTTCCCCAAGAAGGAGCAATTCCTACGGGAGCAGGGAATCACCGTCATCAAAGGAAGGAGAGCGGTTTCGCTCGATGTGGCGAGACGCAGCATTTTGCTGGACGACGGCTCTGAAACCCTATTTGGCAAGCTGCTCCTCGCAACGGGGGGCCGCCCCCGTAGGCTACCCATCCCAGGCTCCGAGCTGAGAGGAATATACTACTTCAGGACCATAGACGACTGCGAAGCAATCAAGCAAGAAATCCTTTCGGCGAAGAGGGCCGTCATCGTGGGAGGCGGGTTCATCGGCTGCGAGCTTGCGGCTGCCTTCACGGCGAAGGGAGTGGAAACGACTATAATCGAGGCGGCTTCTTCGATGCTGAGCCTCGCCTTCGACCCGACCACCGCCAAGTGGGTCGAGAGCTACTTCGTCGAGAAGGGCGTGAAGGTGGTCACAGGCTCCTCGGCAGCCGAGTTCCTGGGAGAAGGCGGCAGGGTGACGGCCGTCAAGACCAAGGACGGAACCGCCTTCCCGGCGGATCTAGTGGTGGTGGGCATCGGGATCATGCCCAACACCGACCTGGCTGAGAAGGCGGGATTGAAGGTGGACAGGGGAATCGTGGTCAACGAGTACTTGGAGACCGACTCCCCTGGAATCTTCGCAGCAGGCGACGTGGCCAGGTTCTTCCACCCAGTCTTCCAAAGTCACCTGAGGGTGGAGCACTACGACGTGGCGGTATCGCATGGCAGGGTCGCCGGCGCAAACATGGCGGGGGGCAGGGTGGCGTTCACCGAGATGCCGCACTTCTTCTCATACATGTTCGACCTGACGATAAACGCCTACGGGGACATGAACAAGCGGGAGGTCGAGCTGAGGAGGGGAGAGGTGGGGAGGAACGGCTTCATGCAGTTCTTCTTTAACGGCGGAAGGCTGACGGCCTTCCTTTCTGCGAACAGGCCGCCGGGCGAGATAAAGGCCGCTAGAGAAATCCTGGCCGCTGGTGCGAGCTACGAGCGTCTGAAGTCGATCTCCGACCTTTCCAGGCCCCTAGAAGAATTCGTCGGTCAGAAAGTCTAGCTGGCTGGCCGTTTCACCGGCCCGGAGCGAGTCTCCGGTCGCCTGGCCCTCATCTCCGCTTCGCTGTGCGTGTACCCCATCTTCTCCTCAGCCTTCATCGCCCTCTCCTGAAGGGCTTCGATATGCTTCTGGGCTATTTCCTTGAAGAGGTTGCACCAGTCCCTTCCCGAGACGATCAGGTTGTATGCCTTCAGCTTCGGATGGATGCACCTGCCGCGCTCCATTAGGTCAGCGTTGATCGGGTCGTTAGGTGAAAACCATACGCATGCCAGGCAATTCTCGTACTGCCACGTTAGCCTCTTCAGGCTCTTCTGCTGCGGCTCTGATTCTGAGGTCAAACTCTACCTGTCACCACTCTAATGGCCTAGGCCAGAATCTTGATGAGAACGTCATTCCCCAGCACCTTGACTTCGTGGATCTTCTCTGGTTTCGCGGCTGGCCCTCTAACGACTTCACCGGTCCTGACGTCGAACCTCGAACCGTGCCAGGGGCACGTGACAACATGCCCTTCAAGGACACCGCTGGCCAACGGTCCGCCCACATGCGTACACGCGTTGTCCATCGCGTAAAGCTTGTCCTCTATCCTAGCAATCATTACTTGTCTCGTACCGATTCTGACAGCCTTCATCTTGCCCTCCGGTATCTCTGCCAGCTCAGCGATCTTCACGAATTCCTCACCGGGCATGTTCCACCCTCACCAAAATCCGTTACCCCACAAGATATAAATATCTTTTGGTGTCTATACTTTCTATGGCCAGCAACGAGGAAGTAGCTCTCAAGAAGTTTGACCTGAAAGTAAAGGAGATAATGGAGCCGAGTCCAGTTACGATTCCGGACCAGGCCACCATCACGCAAGCGGCAAGCGTGATGAAGAAGCAAGACTCTTCCTGCGTCTTGGTGGAGTCGAAGGGCAAGATAGTGGGGGTACTAACGGAGCAGGACATTACGCGGAGGGTAGCAGCGAAGGGCTCTCCTCCTGGGAAGACAAGAGTCAAATCAGCCATGACGTCCCCTATCGTAGTGATACCGCCTGAGGCCAGGATTGAAGAGGCACTCAGGGTGATGATAACAAACAAGGTACGAAGGTTGCCTGTAGTCGATGAGAAAGGATTGGCGGGTCTCGTGAGCGTTGTGGATATTGCGAAGGCGCTCGCTGAGAAAGCGGGTTACACAACTTCGTTGATTCAAGCGATGGCGAAGGAGAGCCTCCCTCCAAGTGGAATTTACGTCTGAACGACGTAACTAAAAGTAGTTCAAAGAAAGACGTCCGCAACAACTGGCGGAAACAATGCGAGAGGGGAGGGGGCGAAAAATATGGGAAGGGGAGGACGGGACCTCATGCCCCATTCCTCTCCCTTGAGTTTGATGGAAGGTCATGGCTGTCATGCACCACAGGTCCCCAGAGGTTGGCCTTGGCACGGGAGATAGAAGTTCGTCGAGTTTACTGTGAAGTGTTCGAAGAGGTTGGAGTTCGCATTGGAGAGCTGAACTGCGGTGGCGGCCCCAGGCACAACTATCTGGATCGGCGGATCCCCAAGAGTCTGCCAGATCGGATTGTTCGTGTTGGCGGAAGCGACGGAGCTGGACTTCGTTGTCAGCGCATTTATCAGCGCGCTGTAGGTGTTGAGACAGTTCTGTGTCGGGTTCGTCAGGTTGGACGGGACCACCTGAGTGCACTCCCCTGTAACAGGGTTCGGGAATATGTTTGGATCGAAGTCGAGGACAACTACGGTGTACCACGGGATTGTTTTGAAGCAGCAGTCTATGACGTGGCTGTGAGCCGGGGTAGGCAAAACGCCTTCCGGAAGGCCGAATATACCGCTATTGATGCCGAGATGCTGTTCGACAGCCGTGAAGAAGGGTGAATAGAGGAGCAGCGGATGGTCCGGACAGCCTGACGGTGTCCCGGATGCTCCGCAATCAGTTAGTATGGTTTGATTATCGAAGGTCGGAAAGCCTTGGGTGGTTGCACCTAGACTCGGAACTCCGAAGATCGAGAGCCCAGCGAACGCCGGTACCACAACCCAGAGTGGCGCAGCTCCCTGTTCGGCGGTTGAATTCCCGGCGCCGACTTCGCAGTCTGTCTTCTGCGCTGCCGCTGTTTGGTTGGCGAAGAATTCCAGGAGACTGGGTACGCATTTGTAATTGTACTGGTAGATGAAGGTGACCACGGAGCCGTTGTAGAGTCCACCGGACATGAACAGCCTGACCGTTGCGGTCGAGGTTGTGACGAGAGTCGATACGCTAGTTGCCGTAGTGGTGGAAGTGGAAGATGGCTTCGTTGCGTAAAGTGCATAGCCTGAGCCCGCAACTACTAGCAGGATAACGACGACTACGGCGAAGATCGCATTGGAGATTGCGGGTCGGGCGATGGTCCGATTTGCGTTTCTTACCTTTGCCAAGTTAAGATACCTTGTCGTATCCAAACTCTTGAGGATAAGATTATAAATACATTTTGGTGTGCATATCGCGCGTGAACCGACTAGACCTGCTGCGAAGCACAGAGAGGAAGATGCTGGATCTGCTATTGATTAAAGGGAGGACAGCCGTCGAGATAGCTACGATTCTTGACATTCAGACCAGCGCAGCGCGAAAGCATCTCGAAGCGCTCCGACGACGTGGCATTACGAAGTGCGAGTTTGTGAGACTCGGTGTAGGGAGGCCGAAGAAGATCTTTACCCTGACTGGAGAGGGAAGGAGTCTCTTCCCGACGTTATACTCGGAGATGCTCGATAAATTACTTGAGAAGATGACAAGCAAGAATCGAGGAGAGGTTAGTCAAGCTATCGAGCAAATTGCGGAGGAGATGGGGAAGGGGATGAATCCGACTGGCAGCGCTGACAAGAAGCGGCTTGTCCGCCTGAGCGGTGCCCTGAACAAGTTCGGATTCGTGACGAGCATCGAGGAAGATGATATATCTTATTCAATCATCAGCAGGAGCTGCCCATTATACCAGACCGCTTCAAAATATCAACCATTGATATGCCACGGCCTCCATGACGGAATAATAAGGTCAGCGTTGCCCAGAGAGGATGTGAAGCTCAAGGAATGTATGGTTCTGGGGGAAAGCTTGTGCAGGCACGTCATAGTGAAACGAGGGAAGCAGGATGATGCCCTCGTGGTTCAAAGCAAGCATAATTAGGTGCGAGGTGGAATAGACAGCCATGCTAAACGAGTTCAGGAAGACAATCCCTGCGTCTCAGCTCCCGCCCGGCACCATGAAGACCGTCGAGTCTGACGGCGAGTCGATTCTTCTGGTCAATGTCAAAGGCAAGTTGTTCGGGATGGGTGCAATCTGCACTCATGAAGAGTGGGACCTTTCCGAAGGGACGCTTGATGGGCACAATGTGACCTGCGCAGGCCACGGCTCAGTCTGGGACCTGACAACAGGCACCGGGAAGTTCGACGAGCCACTCGATCCAGAACCACTCTATGAAGTCGAAGAGAAGGACGGCTACCTTCACGTGAGAAGAAAGAGATGACGCGCGTTATTCAGGTAAGCGGCCGGCATTGAACCGGTTGTCAGTCCAGCAGGTAAGCAAAGCAATGCAGAATCTTTTTCATACTTTTCAGGGCCGAAACGGACATCGGTACGACGGGACCTGCTGAATTGTCTGAGGGCGGGGCATGCTGGTAGCCGCTCCCATGGGCGGAGAAAAATGCCCTCTGATGGCGTAGATGCAGCGAGTGCCTTCCGGTCTGAACCCTTGGCCTCACTGGCGCATTTATACTCAAAGGAGCTAAAGCACTGACGTGAACCAAAAGGGTCCAGCTCGAAGGAGGCCAGAGGACCCCTAGGAAGGCGATTCTACTAGAATAGGAAGCCGCCCTTGGCAGTGGGTTCAGTCCTTCCGCGTCATGAACCCGTCCGTTTCGGGACCATTTCTAGCTGCATTTTGGCAGCGAGCCCCCCGGGCGCGAACCCATCACCGTGGCCTTGACACCCATACGAGTGCCCGAGCCCCGCTAGCGCATAACGAGCATGACTCTGCTTAGGCCCGCATCTGCATGCCCGAATCCCGGCCGGGGCATTAACTTTGCGGTATCACTTCCCCTCCCAGGGTTCCAATGAGGCGGGTATGATGTTCCAATGCAGGCGCCTGCCTCGGCAAGGAGACAAGTCCTAATTCGTCCCCCATGCGCCACTTGACGAGATCACGAAGCGGACGGGCCTCAGGGACGAAGAGGAGGCTCTCTACCCGTGCGAGGGGCCGATCAGGATCGTCAGGGCGGACGACCCTGAGACATGGAAGAGCTACCTCTTCGCCACCAACATAGCCTGCAGACCGAAGAGGGTGCTGGAGCGCTACAAGAGGAGATGGGGCATCGAGAACTCATACAAGGAGCACAACGTCTTCCTAGCGAAGACGACCTCGAAGAACTACACCGTGAGGCTACTCTACTACGCCATCGCGATGTACATCTACAACGCCTGGTGCCTCTTCAACGCGCACACTCTGCGGGGGCGATGACGAAGAGGACATAGTCGCCCTCGAGGTGAAGATATCCATGCTCCTTACGTTGCTGGAGGCATCGCGATCGGGCCGTCCCATGGGGCTGAACGGCCATGGATGACGCTCGTTCACATATACTGCTACAGAACCCCTTGGTTATCAATCTTAAATAATCCCAAGCCAATTTT
>JAFMAB010000006.1:0-36750 GCA_029785215.1 Nitrososphaerota archaeon | reverse complement strand
GGAGCCCCGCGCCGCCCCAGCGTTAATACCGGGTCCTACGGCCGGGGAGCCATGGACCCCCAGGGGGAGCCTGCCACGGTGATTCTGGCATCCACCACCGATTTGGCGTCGCAGACGCTCTCTTCAGCTCTGGTCGAGGGCCAGGGTTTTACGTCTACGGGGGTGAAGCTCCTTGGGAACCCGGTCTACCAGAGCGGGTCATACCTCCTTGCCAGGTTCGGGGGGATGATTGTCACCCCGCCGAGCCTCGACGAGTACTTCAACCCTCAGGCCTACATCTTCCTGTCGAGGCACAGCGCGGGGTCGCGGATAGCATCCCTGACTGCGCACACCACGGGGAACTTCTCCGACGAGGCGAAGTTCGGAGGCGCAGGGAGAGAGCTCGGGAAAGCGGACCCTGGACTCCTCAAGAACTACCTGATGGCTCTCTGGGGCCACAGGGAGGAAGTCGGCGGGTACGAGATCACGATGGAGGCGACGCATCACGGCCCCACCTCGCTGCAGAAGCCTGTCCTCTTCGTCGAACTTGGATCGAGCGAGGGCCAATGGGGAGACGCGAAGGCCGCGAGGGTGGTGGCCGAGGCGCTGATGGAAAGCCTTTCGCAGAAGCGCATCTGGGACAAGACCGCGCTCGGGTTCGGCGGGACCCATTACCCAGAGAAGTTCACCAGGCTCCTCCTCGAGGAGGACATGGCCATGTCCTACGTGGCGCCCAAGTATGCCCTAGAGGAGATAGACGACCGTATGATGGGGCAGATGCTGCAGAAGACCACCTCCCCAGTCAGATACGCCGTCCTGGACTGGAAGGGCCTTGGTCCCCACAAGGAGAAGATCGTGGGGCTGGTGAAGCGATTCGGGCTGGAAGAGGTCAGGGTCTGAGGTCAGTTGCCGCTGATGGCGACGAGCTGCCCTATGGCTTCCCTCGCCACCTCGATGCCGTCTAGGTAGTCTCTGATGTGGACGGCCTCGCCTTCGGTGTGGCTGGTCCCCGACAGCCCCGGGCCGTAGGTCACGCACGAAGCGCCTCTCCTGGAGGCGAAGGTGTTCATGTCCCCGGTCCCGGTCTTCCTGACGAGGGAGGGCTTCTTTCTGAGCTGGAGCAGGATGGCCCTCTGGAACGCTCTGACAAGCCGCGAACTGACGTCCACTTCGTATGCCTCGGTGGGAGGCCCAGGTATCAACTCCGTTCGGACCGCCCCTGAGCCGGGTTCGACCATCGGCCTGATCTCGCCGAGGACCCTGGCCGAAGAGACCCCCGGAGGGAGACGGACGTCAAGGGTAGCGTCGCAGAGGCTGGGTACCACGTTCTGGTAGGAGCCGGCGCTCACAAGCGTAGGCGAGATTGACAAGGACCTGAAGTGGTCCCCCTGGACCTGGTGGCCGGCCTCGTACTCCTTCAGCCTGCTTAGGATAGAGGCGAACTCATCGAACGCGCTTCTATGGGCCCAGGGCGACCCCGCGTGCCCCCCTGGGGTACGCACCACGAGCCGCAGGCTCATCCTGCCCCGGTACCCTATGGTTATCCTGTCTGCCCCACTGGGCTCGCCGAACACGGCGTAATCGTAGCGGGTCGCCTCCTTGGCGAGCTGCTCCACCCCGGCACCGTCTCCCTCCTCTTCGGTCGCCCCCGCGAATGTCACCCTCACCCCCGAGTCCGCGGCCCTGGCACCTGCGAGAAGGAGGGCGCAGAGAGGGGACTTGGCGTCGGCGGCGCCCCTCCCATAGACAGTGTCTCTTGTCTTCCTGACAGGGAGGCGCCCTGGGACTGTGTCCATGTGGCCGCAGAGGAGGAGCCGAGCCCTCCCCTTCCCCACCTCCCCGACCACGTTCCCTGCGCGGTCAATCCTCACCCTCGAGTAGCCGAGGCGCCTCATGCTGTCAGCGAGGAAGCCGGCCAGCTTCCCTTCTTCCTTAGTGGGAGAGTAGATCTTCAGGGAGTCGACGAGGAGCTTGACAGCCTCCCCGTCAGGGCCGTTCATCTCTCTTCGGCGGCTGCCTGCCCGCCTGAGCCGGATTCGGATGCGTCTCTTGCTGTCAGAACCTGCCCGCCTCCGCCTCGCTCATGACGCCGTCGACGGCCTCGAGCCCCTTGGCCATCTGTGCGCCCTCTATCACGAGGGGTGGGAGGAACCTGAAGGTGTCCCTCCCGGAGTAGGCGGTGATGACGCCCATAGCCTGGGCTGAGAGGAGCATGGAGTGGATGTCCACCCTGGTCTGCAGGGCTAGCATCAGCCCGAGCCCCCGCACCTCCTTCGCAAGCCTGTGGGCCGACGCGACCTTGGAGAGCCCCGCCTTCAAGACCTCGCCCTTCTCCTTCGCTTTGGATGGGAGGTCGTTTTTGGCGATGTAGTCGAGGGTGGCGGAGCCTGCGGCGCAGGAGAGCGGGTTGCCTGCGAAGGTGCTGGTGTGCTCCCCCCCCTTCAAGCTCCCCGCTACCGCTTCAGTGGCGAGTGCCGCGCCTATGGGGAGGCCCCCTCCGAGCCCCTTGGACACCGTCATTATGTCCGGGACGACCCCCCAGTGCTCCGAGGCCCACATCTTCCCTGTCCGCCCTAGCCCGGATTGGATCTCGTCGAAGATCAGCAGGGTCCCTTTCCTGTCGCATATCTCCCTCACCTCCTTGAAGTAGCCATCCGGAGGGACGACAACCCCGCTCTCTCCCTGGATGGGCTCTGCTATCACAGCCGCGGTGTCCCCGTCGACCATGGACTCCAACGACATCGCGTCCCCGTACTCGGCGAAAGCGAAGCCCTCGAGGAGCGGGCCGAATGGGTCCCGGTACTTCTTGTTCCAGGTGGCCGAAAGGGCGCCATAGGTCTTGCCGTGGAAGGCGCCCTTCATGGCGACGACCTTCCTCCTCGAAGTGTGCCTCCTCGCCAGCTTGATGGCCGCCTCCACGGACTCGGTGCCTGTGTTGGTGAGGAGGACCTTCCCCAGCCCCCTGGGCGCCGCCTTCGCCAGGCGCTCCACGAAGCCTGCCCTGGCGTCGTTGTAGTACGAGCCGTGACACGTGAGCAGCCTTCCTGACTGCTCCCTCACCGCGTCTATCACAGAGTCGTTGCAGTGGCCGACCAGGGCGACCCCGATGCCTGACATGAAGTCGACGTATTCCTTCCCTTCCGAGTCCCAGACCAGCGACCCCTTCCCCCTCACTATGGCAAGAGGGAACTTGTTGAAGGCGCGGGCCTCGTAGGCGTCCTCCAGGCTGCGGATCTGCTCGTTCATCGCGTGACCACCGTGCACCCTTCGTGAGAGATGGCCCTGGTGATGGGGCCCTCCCTCGTCCCCGAGCAAATCACAGCCTCCCTGACCCCCGCCCTCACGGCCTCCACCGCGGCGATGACCTTCTTCTGCATGCCGAACCCGATCTTAGGGAGGCTGGCCGAAGCCTCTTCGGCGGAGAGGCGTCCGACGAGAGCGCCGTCTAGGCTCAGCCCGTCGACGTTGGTCGCGAACACAACCACGTCGGCCCCTGCCCCCGCCGCGATTGAGGCGGCCGCTCTGTCGCCGTCTATGTTGAGAGGCTCCCCTCCCTCGCCCTGAGCCAGCGGCGAGATGATTGGGAGGTAACCCCGGCCGAGGAGCAGGTCCAAGAGCGAAGGGTCCACGTCGCGGACCCTCCCTGTGTAGCCCCCCTCGATGGCGACCTTCCTCCCTCTTTGGTCGACAATCACCAGCTTCGACTTCCGTGTGGCGGAGATCATAGACCCGTCCACCCCCGCGAGGGAGACCCCCTTCACCCCGACCCCGTAGAGAGCCTGCACCAGGCGCTTGGCCAGGTAGCCGCTCATGACCATCTGGTAGATCTCTGCCGTCTCCCTGTCGGTGTACCTGCTCCTGATCCCGTCGGGGGAGACAACGAAGCGCTGCTCCTTCCCCAGCCTGGTCGCGTACTCTGTCACCACGTCCCCCCCGCCGTGCACCAAGACGAGCTGATTAGAGGGAAACAGTCTGGCTGCGTCCCTTACCAGGGAATCAGGGACGCCGGCCTTCATGAGGCTCCCTCCGACCTTGACTACCACTCTCATCGCGCTACACCGGATGGAGGGGCGCCATCGCCAGCCCTGTCTTCTCGTCGAAACCCAGCATGAGGTTCATCGACTGGACGGCGTTCCCTGCAGCCCCCTTGACCAGGTTGTCCGTCGCGCCGAGGGCGACTATCCGCCCTGTCCTCTCTTCTATCTCGAACCCCACGTCGCAGAAGTTGGAGCCAATGACCAGCTTCGGGTCCGGGAGCCTGAAAGGCCCCTGCCTGTCCTTGACTATCCTGACGAAGCAGCTCCCGGAGTACGCCTCGCGGTAGGCCTTCCAAAGGTCGACGGGCCTGAACTCGCCTGAGGCGAACAGGTGCGAGGTGCTCAGGATGCCTCTCACGATGTTCACGCCGTGGGCCGACATAGAGACCTTGACCTGGGTCCCGGCGATGGACGAGAGGACCTGCTCTATCTCGGCGGCGTGCCTGTGGCCGGCGGGCTTGTAGGGCCTTACCACGCCGAAGCGCTCAGAGAAGTGGGTCGCCATAGAGGGCTTGCCGCCGGACCCTGACGAGCCGACCTTCGCATCGACCACGACGTGCGCGGGGTCCACCCCCAGTGACTTGGTCCTGAGGAGAGGGGCGAGGGCCAGGATGGTCGTGATCGCCATGCAGCCGGGCGAGGATATGAGCCTGGCCTCCTTCACCTGGTCCCGGTTCAGCTCGGGGATGGATAGGACGAACTTCCCGAGGAGGTCAGGGCGGGGGTGTTCGTATCCGTACCAGAACGGATACTGCGCCCTGTCGCTGAGCCTGAAGTCAGCGCTCAGGTCGACGACCCTGACTCCGGCGTCGACCAGCTGGGGGACCACCTTCACAGATTCGCCGTGCGGCAGGGCGGCAAAAACGACTTCCGCCGAGTCAGCATGCTTCGATAGGTCGAAGGCCTCGAACTTCATCTCGGTGACCCCGCGGAGGTTGGGATGGACCTTGAAGACGTACTCCCCTGCGTACCTCCTCGACGTGGCGAAGGACACCTCGGCCCTGGGGTGCTGGAGAAGCAGCCGGAGCAGCTCCCCGCCTATGTACCCGGAGCCTGCGAGGATGCCCACCCGGACCATGCTATCTCCTCGCCGCCCCTGCCACATAGCTCATCAGCTTGGTAGGGATGTCGAAGCCCACGGCGGACTGAGCCCCCTTGAACTCGACGGTGTTGTTGACCTCGTGTACCAGATAGCCTGAGTCAGGCTCCATTGCGTCCACCCCCAGGATGCCTCCCCCCACCGCCTGGGCGGCCCTCAGTATGATTTCCGTGAGCTCAGCGTCGGGCTTGAACGCTTCAGATGTCGCGCCACGGGCGACGTTTGTCCTCCACTCCCCTGGAGGGGCGACCCTGTGGACGCAGGCGATTATGCTATCCCCTGCCACTATCGCCCTGACATCCCGTGGGGGCCTGTTCACGTACTCCTGCAGATAGTACATGTGCTGCTCCTGTGGGTTCGCAAGCTCTTCCTTGTACTCGATGAGCGACTGGAGGGTGCCCCTGTCCCTGACGACCGTCACCATCCGCCCCCAGCTCCCGGTGAACGGCTTCAGGACCAGGGGGTAGCCGAGGGCCTCTGCCGCTTCTTCGGCCGCCTCTGAGGTGAGGGCGAGGAAGGTGCGAGGGGTAGGGACCCCCGCCTTCGAGAGAGCGATGGTCGTGGCGAGCTTGTTGCTACAGACCTCTGCCACCGCCTGGCTGTTGACGACCTGTATCCCGGCCCCCTCGAGTACCCGTGTGAGGTTTGATGACCTATAGTGGCTGATGCACCGCTGTAGGACGATGTCACCGAACTCAGGGCGCCTCCTAGGGACCTCGAAGACCAGGCCCTTGACGTCGACCAGCGAAACCTCTATCCCGGCGGCTCCGGCCGCCTCGCTGAGCGCCTTCTCCTCCCATCTCAGCCTGTCGAAGGTGATGGTGAGCCTCACTATTCTCCCCAGTCCTCTCCGACCTTCTCGGCCGCCTTGAGCAGGGCGGTGCCGTTCGATATCTCCGCCACCTCGTACTCTGACGAGCAGTCCTTGCACGAGACCAACTCCCCGACTATGGCGTCGTCGGGTACAGCCAGATCGGCTCCGCACTCGTTGCAGCTTGTGTTCAATCTCTTGGTTTCACCTCCCGGGCCAGGCCCAGGGTAGTCGTATGCAGTTTCCGTTCGGCGGCCGTCAGGGCGGCTTTCCGATCGGTGAGCGACGACCTCGTGGAGGTGACGTCGTCCTCTCGTGCCTTGAGCTCTTTCGCTATCAGTCGCGGGTTGGCCCCGCCCTCGGTCGCGACCTCCCCGAGGAAGCGGGCGGGGTCGAGAATCCCTTCGATCGCCTCTCTTTCCATGGCGACCTTCTTCCCTAGACTCGCAGAGACACCCGCCAGCTTGGACGCCGCCACCTCCTGGAGGGGGGCGCCTGTTTCTGCGGAGATGCGCACGAGCTCCCCCACCACGGCGTGAGCCTGGCGGAAGGAGACGCCGTGCCCCTTGACAAGGTGGTTGGCGAGGCCCACGGCCGTCGACCCGTCTCCGCGAACCGCCAAGGCGAGGCGCTCCTTGTTGGGCGAGGCAGAAGCGACCATCCCCGCCAGTACCCTGACGGTGCTCGTCACGTCGTCCAAGGCTCGCCAGAGGTGCGGGGTGACCTCCTGGAGGTCGAGGTTGTACGCGTAAGGGAGCGCCTTCAGGATGGCGCAGGCGGCTACCAGCCCCCCCAGGACCGACCCGGCCTTGGCCCGGGCCATCTCCGCTGCCACGGCGTTCTTCTTCTGAGGCATTATGCTGCTCGACGCTGCGTAGGCGTCGGACAGCTCGATGTACCCGAACTCAGACGAGCTCCACAGTATCAGCTCCTCGGCCAGCCTGCTGGCGTCAAGTGCCGTGATTGTGGCGCAGGAGAGGGACTCGACCGCGACGTCCCTGGAAGAGACGCCGTCCATGGAGTTCCTGACCAGGCCGGAGAACCCGAGGAGGCCTGCGACGTACCTCCTGTCGACATTCACGGACGTCCCTGCCATGGCTGCCGACCCCATGGGGGACTGGTTGACGCGCTGGTAGAGCTGCAGAGCCCTCTCGACGTCGCGCTGGAGCGCGTCGAAGTGGGCGAAGAGGTGGTGGGCGAATGTCGTCGGCTGCGCCCTCTGGAGGTGGGTGTATCCTGGCACCAGCATTGCGCCGTTCCTCTTCGCCTGCCCAAGCAGGGCCACCTGCAGCTCCAAGATGGAACCAACCAGGACAAGGATCGACCCCCTCAGCTCCATGCGTATGGCAGTGGCGACCTGGTCGTTCCTGCTCTTCCCGTAGTTGAGGAACCCGGCGGTCTCCACCCCGAGAAGGTCGACTGCCTCCTGCTCGAGCTGCTGGTGGAAGTCCTCGGACTTCGCGCGTGGCTGGATCTCGGGAGACGCGCCGGCCAGGAAACTCATGCACTTCGCACCTACCCGGCGGTCCACCTCCCCCGCCCTGACCAGGGCCGCCATGTGGGCCATGTTCACCAAGATGACCTGGCGGGCGATGCGCCCGTCGTCGGCCATAGAGGAGGTGAAGGCGAGGGCCTCGTCACTGGGCTTCCTTAGCCTTGTTCCTCTGATGTCCATTCTCTTCCTTTTCCCCGGATTGGGCGCCTAGCCCGGAGGCGACCCTCGACTGGAGCCCCCACAGCTCTATGAACCCGACCGCGCTCATCTGGTCGAAGGTCGAGCCTCGGCCGTAGGTCGCCAGGCCGACGTCGTAGATGGAGTAGTCAGACGACCTGCCGACGACCCGGGCGGCGCCTTTGTAGAGCTTCACCTTCACAGAGCCGGTCACCCTGTGCTGGGTGGCAGCGATGAAGCGGTCCAGCGCCGGGCGGAGAGGCTCCAGCCAGAGCCCTGAATAGACCAGCCAGGCCCATTCCCTCTCGACCTGAGCCTTGAACGCGAGCTCGTGGCGGGTGAGGACGAGCTTCTCAAGGTCCCGGTGGGCCTCTATGATCACCGAGGCGGCCGGGCACTCGTAGACTTCGCGTGACTTTATCCCAACCAGCCTGTCTTCGATGTGGTCGATCCTCCCCACGCCGTGGGCGCCGGCGACTTCATTGACCCGGCTGACCAGCTCGAGGGGCTCCATCGCCCTCCCGTCCACCCTGACGGGCACCCCTTCCTGGAATCCGAGCTCTAGGTACCCGGGCTCGTCCGGCGCCTCCTCTGGGGAGGCGGTCCATTCGAACGCGTCCTCTGGGGGCTCGGTGTCAGGGTTCTCGAGGGGGCCGCTCTCCACGGACCTCCCCCAAATGTTCTGGTCGACGCTGAAGATCGACTTGGATGGCTTGACAGGGAGGCCGCGTTCCTGGGCGTAGGCTATCTCCTCGTCCCTGCTCATGTTCCACTCGCGGACGGGGGCTATGACCTGCAGGGCTGGGTTCATCGCCCTCACGGTGACGTCAATCCTGACCTGGTCGTTCCCCTTGCCCGTGCATCCGTGGGCTACGGCGGTAGCCCCTTCCTTCTCGGCTACCTCGACCAGCTTCTTCCCGATGAGTGGCCTGCCCAGGGCGGTGCTGAGCGGATACTTCCCTTCGTAGAGGGCGTTTGCCTTGACAGACGGGAAGACGTAGTCGCGAACGAACTCCTCCCTGGCGTCTATGGTGTAATGATCCCTGGCGCCGATCTGCCTCGAGCGCCTCTCTATTTCGCCCATGTCGTCCTTCTGGCCCAAATCGAGGGTCACTGTGATGACATCAGCGTCGTACTTCTCCTGGAGCCACTTGACGCACACCGAGGTGTCAAGGCCGCCGGAGAAGGCGAGAGCGACGGTTCGGCGCAAACTTACGGGCCGACGGCCTGGAGAACGCTTTTATAGATTTTGGACAGGAAAGTGTTGTTTTGGTCAAACGTGACCCGAAACTGGCCAAAGCGGCGTCGGTCATGAAAGCGGTCAGGGACGAGGTGGACGCGAACCTCTCCGTCCAGGACGCCCTCGCCGGGGGCTACGCGAACCTCAGCGCGCTGGCCAGGATCCTTGCCCCCAGGGTCGCATCCAGGACGGGGAAGACGCCCAGGGGGGTGAGCGAAGTAGGGGTGGCGACGGCCCTCAAGCGGCTCCGCGGCGCCTACCCCCCGGCCCCGCCCAAGGTGAGCAGGGTTATCGCGGGAAGCGTGGTCAACGTCAGGACCCACGTTTCCAGGGTGTCCGTCGAGAAGACCAAGAGGACCCTCCAGGTCGTGGGGACGCTGCTCGCGGCCAACCACGAGGATTTCATCCAGGTGTCGGAGTCGCTCTCCTCCATCACCCTCATCTTCGACCAGAAGCTTCACCGGATGGTCAGGCGAGCCCTGGGGAGCGCCGAGATACTGGACGAGGGCGAGGAGGGCGCGGCCATAACGGTCCACAGCCCCGAGGAGATAGTCACCACCCCTGGGTGCGTCAGCACCCTCTACAACCAGCTGTTCAGGAAGAAGGTCAACGTCGAAGACACCGTCAGCTGCTACACGGACACCATCATGGTGGTTGGGATGAAGGACGCCAGCCGGGCGTTCGAGGCGATGACCGAGCTAGTGAGCGAGGAGCGGAGGAGGCTGGGCGAAGACTTGGCCTGACAGAGCGCGAGGCGGGCGGGCTGGTCCTTGTCCCGGAGATGCCGTTCGCAAGCTAGATTTTCGCAGGCCGCAGGTTCAGCCAAGCGGTCTGGGACGGGTCGATGGAAGGGCACAGGCGCTGGAGAGAGCGGCTCCAGGAGCTTGGTGCGGCCATGGTGGCCGGGTCGAGGCCGGTGGAAGCCGGCGGCAGGAGGTTCAACGAGGGGTTCGCCTGGGAGGCAAGATGGAGGCTGACAGGCCACCAAAGGAAGCGCCACCCCGGACCAGCCGAGGTTCTACGAGGCCGCATGGTGCAGCAGGTGATGGAGCAAGGGTCTCAAGCTTCGGGGCGGGCGGGTGGCGGGCTGGGTTCCTGATCTGCAGCGAACTCTGGTCGCCGTGGAACGCGAGGGCGTACGGGAAGGAGGGGGCCGAGCCGGTCATGGTCCACGGGGCGACGGGCTTGGCGTAGACAAATGGCTGGCCAGGGGGAGGACGGCCGCCGTCGTCTCAGGCGCCTACTGCCTCTCGTCGGACAGGTCGGACGGGACGCGAAGTTCGGAGGGATGAGGTGGGCCGTGGACCCGGACTGCGAGGTCATGGGGCTGACGGGCATGGATGAGCCTTTCGTCAGCGTCGAGGTTGTGAGAGAAGAGGCGCTGGAGGCGAAGAGGACATACCCTAGGGACTCCTTCGGACCTACCTAGGCGAGCAAGGACCCTAGGAACGCCTTGGGGTCGAAGGGGGCGAGGTCGTCGTACCCCTGGCCTACCCCCAGGAAGAGGACAGGCTTCCCTGTGACGTAGACTATCGAAAGGGCGGCCCCGCCTCTGACGTCGGCGTCGGCCTTGGTCAGGATGGCTCCGTCGAAGCCGACGTGCTGGTTGAAGAGCTGGGCCTGCGAGACGGCGTCGTTCCCGGTCAGCGCGTCCGCCACGAATATGCGGAAATCAGGCTTGACCACCCTGCAAATCTTCGACATCTCCTCCATCAGGTTCTGGTTGGTCTGCATACGCCCTGCGGTGTCGATTAGGAGGCAGTCCACGTGGTGCGCCTTCGCATAGAGGACTCCGTCCCGGCCCACTGCGGCGGGGTCCGCCCCGTATCGCTGTGAGACGACCTTTAGGGAGAGCCTGTCGGCGTGCTCCGACAGCTGCTCGATGGCGCCGGGCCTGTGGGTGTCCCCGGCCGCACAGACGACGGAGAGGCCTTCCTTCTTCAGGAGGTTGGCGAACTTTGCCACGGTCGTCGTCTTGCCTGTGCCGTTGATCCCCAGGAACAAGATGACGTATGGGTCCCCCGCCTTCGCCTTTTCCCTGATGTTGGACACGATGTCGACCGACCCGGCCTTGGCGAAGGCCGCCTCCAGGGAGACGGCGAGCCGTTCCCCGACCACCTCCGCAGGGTCGACGGAGCGTTCGACCTTGATCCCTGCCAGGCTCTTCTGGACCTCCTCGGTGAGGGCCTCGGCGACGGTCTGGGCCACGTCGCTCTCGATCAACGAAATCTGAAAGTCGAAGACAGCCTTGTCGAGGTCCTGGCCGCCGAGCTGCTTCTCCTTTACCGCACTGGCTATCGAAGAGAAAGCCTGCTTCAGCCGGTCGAACAAGGGGCTACCCTTGCTGGCTTCGGGCCATGAAGCTGTTCAGGGCTTCCCTGTCCGAGTTCAACCTCTGCGCTATCTCGTTCCTCTGGTTAACCAGCGAGATGAGCGTCTTTTCAATCTCCCTCCCCCTCTCTTCGAGGATGGCCACCGCCTCGTCCCGGGGCTTTTCGACCACCAGGTTGGCGCCGATGCTGACCAGGACCCGCTCCGTCTCCGGGGGGCTGGACCTGAGCATGATCCCTCCGCCGACCTGTGTGAGCACCTCGCCGGGGGACTGGCCGGACAGCCCCCTTATTGCGTCTAGGGCTGCCCTACCTTCGAGCATCGCCCGTTCGAGGAGATTCTGCCTCGCCGAGAGTTCGTTGTAGGTCCCTTCGAGAACCCTCAGCTCGACCACGAGGGCGTTGACCGCGTCTTCGGCAGTGGACTGTTCGCTCATCTCAATTGTTTTCAAACGCTCAGCGCCCGCGTTATAAACACAAGCTCGGGCCCCGTCGTCTGGCTCCCGGCTATGGCGTTACCCGAATTGGCCACCAGTCCGGAGGAGACATATGGGACCCCGCTGTTGACAGACGTAGGATAGGCGTCCACCCCCAGCGCAGACCCGAGACGGGCGACCTCTGCCTCGTCAAGGCCCGCGTACACGGCGGCACCGCGGTTGGTGGCCACCGCCAGGGAGCCCACCTGGTAGTATTCGCCTATGGCGCCCTGCGTCACCTCGGTCCCCAGGACGTCCCTGACCTGGGCCAGCGCCCTCGAGTCCAGGGCCGGGGAGGCGAACGCCCTTCTGTCGTTGGCGACGACCAGGTTGCCCACCGCGGTCAGCTTGGAATCTAGGCGGGAGACGTTCAGGCCTGTGCCGTCCCTGATCTCCCTGACCTCGAAGTCTTCCGCAAGCCTTGACACAAGGACGCCGTTGCCGTTCATGGAGGCGAGGGCCCCCAGCAGCCTCGACTCCCCGATCGAGGTGGGGACGGCAGAGACGTGGAGGTTCTCGCAGAGCCTGTCCGCCTTCGTCTGCGCCAGCCCCTTGGGGACGAGCATGAACCTGTCGTTCGCCCGCAGGAAGATCCCTATGTTGGGGCTACGGTATATGTCCATCAGGTGGAGACCCATCGGGTCACACTTTTTCTGACTCTGGGAGGCTGACCGTGACTACGCCGTCCTCGTCCCTCTCCATCTCCAGGGTGATGCGCCGCGGAGGGTGCTTGATCCCCCTGGCCCAGATCAGTTCGTTGACCTCGGAGTCTATGCTGACTTGGTTGGCCTTCATGTGGCGCGTCACGAACTCCCTTATGACAGCTATCGCCTTCTTCGCCCGCCTGTAGGGAGGGGCTTCGTAGACGACCCCCAGCGGGACGACGTAGGTCCGGGTCAGCTCTTCCATCCGCTCTTCAGACACTCATGATCACCTGAGCTTCAGCTTGCGCTGCCTCCAGTACCTCCGCTTGGGGTTTGACCTGACCTTCCGGTTGGTCCTGACTATCACCCAGGTGGGGACCGAGCGTGCCTGCTTCCCGGCTTTGATGAGCCTGTTCTTCTTCGAGGTGTCTTTCACTCTTGCCAACTCAGATCCTCCTTATCTTGATCTCACGCTTCTTCTCCTGCAGAGCGCCGAGCATCTGCTTGACCTGCTCGTCGTCGACGGGCTTCCTGAGCTTCCCAGACGAAGCCAGCTGGATGACGTACTCTTCAATCGAGCCTGCGAGGTCGGGCCTGACCATCTTCACGTTGGCCAGGCGCTGCCTGGCGTCGGAGGTCAGGGCCATCCTCAGGGCCGCTTCCCTCATCATCTTCCGCTCCGCGGCGTCCTTGTCAGGCTGCTTCTGCTGCTCAGACATATCTAGGCGTACCTCTCGAGCGTTTTGTTCTCCTTGCTGAGAGCCGTGAAGAGCTCGTTGCTGACCTTGTCGAGCATGGCGCGCCCCTTGGAGGTGAGGACCCTCCCCTTGGGGGTCTTGGAGACCAGCTCTGCCTGCTCCAACTGCCTCAATATGACCCTGATAGAGGAACCTCCGGCGTCCCTGTGGTGCTTGGGGAAGTAGTGCAGCGCCTTGCTCCCGCCGTAGGTGCGCTCCAGGTCGCTCAGCCCGACCGGGCCGTGGAGGTATACCTTCCGAAGCAGCGAAGCGGCCCTAGAGAACCACCAGTCAGAGCTGGTCGGGGGGCGCTCGGCGTGGGAGCCTGTCTTGACGAACTTCGCCCAGTCGGGCTCCTGGACTGACGGGAGCGACTTCATCTGCTCCGCTAGGGCGGAGATGAGCTTCCCTGACGGGACGTCGTGGGCACTGACCATAACGTTTCACGCGGTGAATTTCGAGCCCTGCTAGACGGTATTTAAGCTTCCTTCACTACTTTGCGATTTACGTGGCCGCAGTCGAGGCAGGTCACCCGGACCACTGTCAGCTTCCCGTGGCCAAGGCGGACCCTGGCGTTGACCCCGGGGACGAGGAGGCCCTTGCACCCGTGGCACGTGAAGGAGCGGAGGTGCGGCTCAAGGCGTACGTTGAACTTGAGCTTCACCTTCCGGGCGAGGGCCGCCTGGGCCTTGGCCATGGCAGGGTCGGTGTGGGACAGGCTGACCGCGGACTCGGTCAGCGCCTTCACCACGGAGGCCGCCTCCTCCTTCGCGCCGCGCCGCTTCACGCCCGCCGGGGGCAGCAGAAGGTCTTAACCGTGCGCCCAGAGGCGTGGAAGAGGTTGCTGAGCTTCGTCCTGGCGGAGTCTGGGCTGGAGCTGGTCCCAAATGAGCTTTGGAGGAAGCCCGCTGTGGCGGCCGACGCCAGACGCAGAGGGAAGGAGCCTGGAGGGATACTCCTAGACAGGAGCTTTCACCACTCTGCGATGGCGGGTCTGAGAGAAGCAGAGAAGAGGGGGAGGCCCGATCTGGTGCACGCCGCCCTCCTCAGTGTGACGGGGGCGCCGCTGTACCTGGAGGGGAGGGCGAAGGTGCGGGTCCACACAAGCGCAGGTATGGTTGTGGAGATCGCCGAGAAGACCAGGGTCCCAAAGAACTACATCAGGTTCAGGGGGCTGATGGAGGAGGCGCTCGCAGGAATGTCGGAGGGGGGGCTGGTGCGGGCGCGTCCCATGGGGATAAGGGAGCTGGTCGGGGACCTGCGGCCAGACAGAGTCTTTGGGCTGTCGGTCCTGGGGAGGCAGGAGACGGCGGAGGGGCTCGCGAGGGAGGTGGCTTCACTGAAAGCCCCGGCCGTCGTCGTGGGGGGGTTCCCAAGGGGGCACTTCTCAAAGGAGACGATGGCCGTCATGGACGAGCTGGTGAGGATCGATCGCAGGCCCCTGGAGGCCCACGTGGTGGCGGCGAGGGTGGTCTACGAGGTCGAGAAGGCAGAGGGCGAGTTCAAGGATTAAAAACTCATGCTGGCGCTCGCCCGGTCGTGCGGTCGTCGTCCAGTTCTCTCTGAGAGGACAGTCTGGCCTAGGACATCAGCCCTCCAAGCTGGTAACCCGGGTTCAAATCCCGGCGACCGCACTTAATCCTTCGCGTTTGTTGAGTTTCGTTGTTATCAGGAGTGTGTCAGGGTTTGTTATATTGCGGTCAGAGTTCGTTAAAGTAGAAGCGTTGGCATGGTTTATGCAAGTAAGCTCCTCAGTGCTGGGGGTAAGTCAAACATCGCAGGAGCCTTCCTGAAGGCCCGGCGGTTGTCTGTTACTGCTTTAAGGGCGCCGGAATCATGGAGAGGTCGCCAGGCTTCACGCAGCAGTCGGCGACTCGAAGGCGAATTCCAAAGCTCCGTTGTCGATTGTGTCCCAGAGAATTGGCCCTTCCTCACATAACGTGTCTTTACCATGACAATCAGTATGGTAAAAGGGCTGTTTGGGGCACAGGTGAACTGAATGGTGTAAGAAAGCCATTGATTTATCCTGAATAGGCTTTAAATGACAAGCAGCTACTCCTTAATCTATGACTGCCTTGTCAAAGCGTGACGCAGAAATAATCAAGGACATTCTTGCTACTCGCGCTGAAATCGCCGCTCGTCTATTATCGGAGAAACTGGGAATCGCTCCGAGCGCCGTTCCGCCCACATCTCGAGAATGGGGAAAGGGGTACTTGTCAATACTATACTCATCGACCTTGGAGAAATATGGCTGGAGACAGATAGAATTACTTATTGCCACGGTAGGCGGAACAACAATGAGTTTAGGGAAGGAGTTGCTAAAACGTGAAGAAGTCGCTTACGTTGCAAGGACCATAGGACAGTTTAACATTGACCTGAAGGTCGAGGTATTCGTCCGAAGTAATGACGATCTTATCAATCTAATCGAAGAGGTGAAGGCTATGGATGGGGTCAAGGAATTGATTTGGAGCGAGATTATTGAAGTCGTGGGCAGAACGAATCATATACCCGCGCAAGTGCTCGAGGCGCTGAAGGCAAAAGCGGCAGTAAAACCGCTGAGGTAGAAAGGTGCTAATGGCAGACCTTTCAGGCGGTATCTCTTCTTATGTGGTCTGATGGGCCTGTCCTTCGGGCCTCTCTGGTGCCCTTCTCAAGACAACGAATTATGCCTTGGTTGCCAGGGGATACCGCTCATCTAGACGGGTTCGCTTTCCAGACATACTTGATAGAGATCACATATGCGACCGGATAGGTTGCCACTCCCCCTACGATTGTCCCCGGGAGTGGTGAAACCTCGAAAGTCGCCAATGGGACGAGCTGGACCGCTACAATGCCCGTATTTCCGATTCCGCTCACGACCTGAAACTTCAGGAGTCTCTTGAACTTACTTGTCCGCCTTTTCACTTTCTGGGGTCTTCGGCACGTGAACCGTAACTCGCTCGTTGATGAAGAAGGAGGCCAAGACGCCAATCAGGAGCGAGAGGACATCCAGCCCGAGGATTCCGGGCGAGGCGAAGCTCGCGTGCGGGAGACTCACCATTCCATAAAAGCCGAGGAGACCGATTGTCAGAGCTGTTTCGGTGACCCCGAAGCCCACTACGCCCGCTATCGCGAACCTGAATGTCTTCACGACTGGATAGCGCTCCTCAAGCTTCACTAACCCCTTTCTGAATGAGGCCGCAGACAATCCCGGTGCCCAACCTGCTGTTGCGTCAGAACCTGCTTCCCGGGGTGTCTGACTGGAACCTCTGGCGGCTTTGCGCACAAAGAATATGAAAAGGATGCCGGTTATCCCCAGAAGGACCCGATGTATGGCTACTAGCCACAGGGCAATGGGCGCCCACTAGGAGAATCCGTAGGTATTGGTGAGCTAAGACAGCGTCGTGGGTTCGGTAATCCCAGCGACGCCTATCGACACCTGGATTTGCGCGATGGCGACCAGGCCTTAGGCTGCAAGGGTTGCGGAGGTCGGGTCGATCTTCGGCCCTGAGGCGTTCAAGACAATCCAGAGAGCCGCACCGCCCAAGTCCTCGACAACGGTCAGGCCCACAGCCTTGACCACGACGGGCAGAGCGCTTCTGCTGACGATCGCGCGGGCTGCGGGCGCAAGATTCAAGGACCCGACGACGGCACGGAGATAGAGGTCCTCTGCTCCTGCACCCTATCAGATAGCGCGAAAAGGTGAAGACGGAACGGAACCTTGACACATTTTAGAGCCTGGATTATGAAAATGACGGTGTACCTGACGGCCAAAATCGTGGCAATCAGGAGTATCGTTAACCCAATCGCAGCTACACTTCTCGAGAAGGCGTAGACCGCAGCCTTAAGGGCGAGACCGGCACCGGAAAGCGCTTTGTTCCCGTCTATCCCCTTTCCCTTCAGCCAGGCGGTGCGTAAGAAGGCGTCTATACCCATCGCCCGTGGCCATGCGCACGACAAAGCGACCCGCATACGGCAGGCCCCAATCCGCGGAGGTCGTGTCTGAAGGCACCTTGACCGTGATTGGGGTTCTCAGCAACGGGCTCGCATGCTCTTCAGGCCAGAGAGCAGGCTCCAGCCTTTCGGGGAGCGTGCTCGTACTGGTCAGAATCGCAACAACCATTCCCATTGGACTTTCGATCTACTTCGCTGGGCATGCCATAACTGATGAAAAAGTGATTCGCTGATCGCAGGATTCTGGATACTTCGCATCTTTCGGCGTCTTAGCATTTGGTCTTCTGATCGACCTTCATTCCCTTGCAGCGATCCCGCTGCCACCCAGCCAGCTATACCCAGTCGGCGCGGGCATCCTCGTATCTGCCGGTGAGATATTCTCGCACCTTGCCTTCGGTGGGATACGAGATAATCCGCCTGTTGCGCAGGACTCCACTGTCGCCGTGCTTTCCTTGTTTGCCCTCAGAGAGTATGACCTCCTAGCTATGCTAGGAGTCGCTCTGCTGGCAATCGGTCTTCTCGTCTTGAACTATTCCGAACAACCCGGTTGTGCGCGCGCGGCCAAGAACTCGTCACAGATTTGAACCCTCAGGTTCAAATCCCGGTGACCGCATGCCTCCTTTTGGCAAGGGGCTTGGGAGTTCGAATCCTTGCAAAAGATCGGCCGGGCCGAGGTTGCGGGCGCACTTGTAAAGCCGTTAAATCGGCGGCTTCGGTGGAAAAACCAACCCTACGATACGGTTCTTAAGTTGGTGGAGTCCGTCTCCTCGCTTGGCTGAGATTGTAATCGAGGCGAAGTCACTGAAGATTGGCTCCTGCTCAATTCGGCGCTTGCGCTCATCCTCAATACGATCAATCTTGTTGAGCACCAAAAGTGTCTTCTTTGGATCGACTTCCAACCCGAACAGAGTCTCCCTGCAACTTTCTAGCTTTATCCTGATGCTTTCCACCGGCTCACCTGCGTCTATCAAAAGAAGGATGAGGTCTGCGTATCTGAGCTCGTCCAACGTAGATTTGAACGACTCGAACATATACGGCGGAAGCCTCGAAATGAAGCCCACGGTATCGGACAGCATTATCCTCTTTCTCGAATCTGCGAAGGCGACGGCTCTCGTCGTCGTGCTAAGAGTCGTGAAGAGTTTAGGCGACTCTTCCTTCGACTCTGAAGCAAGCCTGTTGAAGAGCGTCGTTTTTCCACTGCTGGTGTAGCCCGCGAGCGAGACGAACGGCATATTGAGTTTTCGTCGTTCGACGGTGTAAAGCTCCCTGTTAGTGCGGCTCTTCTCTAGCTTCTGTCCTATCAGGACCATCTGGCGCTTCAGAGCCCTGATCTTGACATCGACCGCCGACTCGCCCATCCCGGAGAAGCCT
Organism: Nitrososphaerota archaeon; assembly: GCA_029785215.1. Taxonomy (GTDB): domain Archaea; phylum Thermoproteota; class Nitrososphaeria; order Nitrososphaerales; family Gagatemarchaeaceae; genus UBA183. The sequence goes on along the minus strand of JAFMAB010000006.1, from coordinate 18,421 downwards.
GCCCTCTCACCCTTCACCGAAAATCTGACTGCGTCTTTCGCGCGGGGCATCTCGTATCGAAGCTCCGCCAGTCGGACCTGCAGCTTCGCCTCCGTCGTGTTCGCCCTCCTTGCGAAGATGTTCAAGACTAGCCTCTCCCGGTCAACGACCTCAGCCTGCGTCACTTTAGAGAGGTTGTTCGCCTGAGACGACGTGACGCTTTCGTCTATGATGACTGTCTTGGACCCGTTTTCTGCGACGATTTCCTGCAGCTCTTGGGCCTTGCCTACGCCGATTCCGTACTCGGATCTGATTATCTGCTTCTGTGTGATCACTTCTTGGACCCTATAGCCCGCGGCCTCGGCTAGTTCCAGGATCTCCTGCCGGCTGAATCGGTCTGGGTATGTGATTACGGTTGCCTTTTCGCCTGACCCTTCTCTTCCAGCAAGAGCGTTTTCGGCTGTATGGTGCATCGTGGTTGCCTCCTGTTCAGCGGCCGTAGTACTGGACCGTGCACCTATGGTGAGACCCGACTGGGTTGTATGGAGTCCACCGAGTTCCGGTCCTCATCCAGATAATCTCCTGGCCGCATCTGTTGCAATGATGACTTTCCGACTGTGGCATTTTCACTCTACCTTCGAACCCTCGCCAGGGTCAGCCTGGCGCGTGACAGAGGCGTGGATGCTTGAAGCCAGCATCTCCTTTACCTGGGCAGATGTCAGCTTATCCGCATCGTACTCCACAGTCACGGAACCCAGGATGTAGTTGATGTCGACCCTGGTGATTCCGTCGAGTTTGGCTGACGCACGTCTGAGCCGTCGAGCCTGCCCCGGCTCGCTCAGGCCTCGTGTCTTCAGGATGGCTGTTGCGCCCCTCCCTCCGCTTGTCATCTCAATCCGGTCCTTCGTGGTACGCGAAAGCTATTGAACCCGGCGTATTTTCTGCAGTCAACTGCAATGGAGAACGAATCTCCTTGACGGCCAGGGGGCTAGTTTTCACTGGATCTCGAATGACACCGCGTTCTCGTCTTGCAGGAACCTCGGTGGCCTTCCAAGCGGCTCGAAGATTGCCTGGACGTAACGTTGCAAAAACAAGCTTCCCTTAGGCCCGAAATCGTGCGAGAGGGTGACATTGACCTTTCCCCCCCGCACCACCTCGCTGAATTCAAACAGGTTTGTGTAATCAGCAGTGGTTCTCAGATAATCTAGTGCGGTGTCTACTGTGAGCTCTCCCCATTTGGCTCTGATGTACGTCTTCGGAACGTCCTTGCCCGCGGAATTGCCGGCTTCGACTATCGCTTCGTCCGTTGCTGCCTGCAAGAGGTGCATGAAGCTCGACGCCGGGAGCTTCAGCATGTGGAACCTCTTCATCGGTCGATCATAGTTGGCGTACGTGAGAAGGAGCTGATTGAACATGGTGTTGACGCTGACATTCTGCTTTCTCGAGTCTTCTTGGAGGACCTTGAGGGCAGATTCGTCCAGCCTGAACGAGACTGTCGTAGTCTTAGGTCTCAAGCGCCGCTCGCCGTTTGTCCTCGTTCGCCGTTTTATTAGCTTGTAATCACGCCCTGGAGGGATTCCGAGGGAGATTCGCCCGTCGATTGCATCCGGGTGCAAAAAATACCTTGTATCTATATGCAAGGCGCGCCTACTGCTGCTCGTGGATGAAGATGCAAACGAACCAGGAAGCGAAGAAGCCAGAAACATCAGCCAAATCGGACGGCCGAATCAGGGACTATCTCCGGCGGATCAAGGGCAGGTTACACCGCTAGAGACGTCCCGTGAAGTTGTTTTTGGGCGTGATAGGTGAGCAATGATGGCAGAGGCTTCGTTCGTGACGACATCGACAGGGCAGCAGGTCCTGATTCTGCGAGAGGGCAGCACTGAAAGCCGAGGAAGGAGGGCGCAGAGCAACAACATATCCGCAGCCAAACTGATCGCAGGGATAGTGAAGACATCCCTTGGACCCAGGGGGATGGACAAGATGCTAGTCGATTCCTTGGGAGACGTCACAATAACCAACGACGGCGCGACGATGCTGAAGGAGATGGACGTACAGCATCCGGCTGGGAAGATGATAGTTGAGATAGCGAAGACGGTGGACAACGCTGTCGGTGATGGAACAACCTCGTCTGTGGTCCTAGCAGGAGCCCTCCTAGAGAATGCTGGGGAGCTGATGGAGAAGGGCGTCCATCCAATGGTCATCGCCAACGGATACAGGACAGCCGCGGACAAGGCCCGAAGGATTCTGGACGAGATTTCCATAGGCGTGAGACCAGAGGACAGGACTACGTTGACAAAGATCGCCCGGACCAGCATGGGGTCCAAGCTGATCTCGAACGACAGCGCGGCCCTCGGGGCCATGGTGGTCGACGCCATTCTCCAGGTTGCAGTGAAGACCCCCGAGGGAACATACAGAGTCGACGTCGACGATCTGAAGGTCGAGAAGAAGCCGGGAGGCTCTCTCAAAGATACGAGCTTCACGAGGGGAGTCATTCTGGATAAGGAGGTGGTTCACTCAGGGATGCCGAAACGGATAGAGAAGGCGCGGATAGCGCTGGTTAGCTCTGCTCTCGAGATAGAGAAGACCGAGTTTGATGCTAAGATAAACATCGACAAGCCGGCACAGATCCAGCAGTTTCTCGACGAGGAGACGCGCATGCTGAGGAGCATGGTTGACAAGGTCTCGGAGTCTGGGGCCAACGTCCTCATATGCCAGAAGGGGATCGACGAGATGGCCCAGCACTACCTCGCGAAGGCCGGCATCCTGTCGGTGAGGAGGGTGAAGGAGTCTGACATGGCCAAACTTGCGAAGGCAACGGGCGCGAGGATGGTGACGGGTCTCGACGGCTTGACAAAAGCAGACTTGGGCCAGGCCGGCCTGGTCGAAGAAAGAAAGCTAGAAGACGACAAGTGGGTGTTCGTGGTGGACTGCAAGAACCCGAAGTCAGTGTCGATGCTCATCAGGGGCGGTAGCCAGAGGGTCGTCGACGAGGCTGAAAGGTCCGTCCATGACGCCGTCATGGTCGTCAAGGACGTTCTCGAGAATCCTGCGATAGTAGCTGGCGGCGGCGCCGTAGAGGAGGAACTCTCCTATCGCCTGATGAAGTGGTCGGCCACCGTTCGGGGGAGGGAGCAGCTTGCCGTGGAGAAGTTCGCTGAAGCCCTGGAGTCCATTCCCATCGCTCTGGCAGTGAACGCTGGGTTTGACCCGATCGACATCCAAGTAGAGCTCAGGGAAAGCCACGGGGCAGGCAGGACGTGGGCAGGGGTGGACGTTCTAGGGAAGGGCGTCAGGGACATGTTCGACAAGGACGTCGTCGAGCCTGCTTCAGTCAAAGAACAGATCATCAAATCAGCCACTGAGTGTACCTGCATGATCCTGAGGATAGACGACGTGATTGCAGGCGGCAGGCAAGGTCCTTCACCTCCTCGGGGCGGTCCAGATGAGATGGGAGGCGCGGACTAGACCATGACGTTCGCACGCAGGAAGAAGTGGGCGGTTATTCGGAAGCGCAGGCACTCTTCTCATCAGCACACTATTGAACAGCGTGGGCTGCATCCCACGAAACCCACCTAGCACGAAACGTCTGTCTCCAGCTGGCCGTGTCGGTCTTCGACGAGCAGTCAGCGCTCGATTCGATAGAGTCTGAGAAACGCTCTCGCCTCGGCGTCGGAGGGGGAGGTGTGGCGATTGGGGCCATGATGAGCAGGACTGGCCTGAGGGAGACGGTGACCCATGATGAAGCGCTCAAAGGGGTCTACTGGATAGAGCCTGTAGATACCGCGGCACGAGGGAAGGCGCGGCGGGTTCGCGGTGCCGCTGATTGGAGCACCTGAGCCACCTGCAGCATGGTGGTCCCGACGCCAGAGCTCTCGTCAGATTCCGAGCGCTTCTCGTAGTCCCTTGTACCTGTTCCGAATGGTGACCTCTGTCACCTTGGCGGCTTCTGCCACGTCCTTCTGCGTCTTCATGTCCCCCTCGAGCGTGCAGGCCACGTACAGAGCCGAAGCTGCGAGCCCCATGGGGTCCTTGCCTGCCGTAATCCCGGTCTCCTTCGCCCTGAAAAGGATCTCGCGCGCCCTCCTCTGCGTCCTTTCAGAGACATTCGCCCTAGAAGCTATCCCTGACACGCACCTGGCCGCGTCGGCCACCGGCATCTGGAAGTCCATCTCCCTGTACAAGAGCCTATACGACCTTGCGAGATCCTTCTTCTTGACGTTGCTCACCGCCGCTACGTCTTTGAGCGTCCTCGGTACCTGGCAGTCCCTGCACGCAGCGTAGAGGGAAGCGGCCATGATCGTGGTTATCGACCTTCCTCTGACAAGATTCCTCTCCAGCGCCTTCCTATAGAAATAGGCGGCCTTCTCTGTGACTGCTTCCGACACCGTGAGCTTGTCGGCGTATCTCCCGAGCTCGCTGAACGCCTGGCGGAGGTTCCTGTCAGCCGACTCATGGACCTGGCTCCTCCTGTCCCAGGTCCTCATCCTCTCGACCGTCGACTTCATTGACCCTGACAGCGACCTCCCCGCAGCGTCCTTGTTCTGTCCGCCGATCACGGTAGCCAGTCCCATGTCGTGTATCGCGATTGACGTCGGGACCCCTACCCTCCTGCGGTCCCCTTTTTCGTCTCCCGAGAAGGACCTCCACTCCGGACCTGCGTCCGTAATCTTCTCCTTGATGACCAGCCCGCAGTCTGCGCAGTAATACTCCGACCCCGTGCCGTCAAGGACGAGGCTGCTCTTGCCGCATCGAGGGCATTTATCCGAACTCCTCTCCATCTTCAGGAGCCGCGAGAAATTGGTGCTTGTTTCTAATTCAGGTCACGAACAGAAGTATCCTGTACTTCGAAGTCTGAGACGCTATCGCTCTATATAAAGGGCAGGTCGTCCGCTCCCGATTTGGGAGCCTGCAGCGTCTACCTGAAGCCTAAACCTGCGGAATCCATCGTCCTGACGCAGTCTTCGCACATGAGCCCTCGGGGGGTCCTGTAGAGACGATCGACCCTGCCGCACCTGGGGCAGGCCCTGGGGAGCTTTCGAGGCTGCTGGACTGCTCCCGCTTGCCTCATGGGCCCATCGCCTTCGGGAGCGCCTTGAGTGGCTTTTGGTCGGCAGTCTGGGAAACTACCTGGCAGACGAGATGGCCAGCGAGGCCCGCCTGTAGCCTCATCCGAAGCGTTTCGTACAACCATAACTGGGTTTGGCTGGCCACGATGAGTCAGGCTCCGCGCCTCTATTAAAGGCGGGCGAGGTCATGTCCAAACCCTATTAGTGAGACCTGTTAGGTCTCGTGTATTGGAGTCCGATGGGAAGGACCACGAAGCGAGATTGAAAGAGATTCTGACCGCATACAACGAGGCGTGGACAAAGTACTGGGATTCATACATAAAGCTCCAAGACCAGCTCTATGAGAGCCTCCGGGCAGGGAGGGAGGTTTCCTGGCTAGCCGCGACCGATGAAAGGAAGCTCAGCGAAATCAACCAGGTGCAGCGATACCTCTTCGAGAGCATGCCTAGGAGGCTGGACTACTCCCCCCTGGGGCAGATAACCCACGACATGAGCAGCGCACCGAACAAGATCAAGAACCTCGAGGCAGCCTTAGCCAAGGCGGATGATGGGTGCAGGAACCTGGAAGCTGCGATAGCCCTGATGAAGGAGAAGGTCGAGGCAATGAAAGAGGCCATCAGCGCTGCCGGTTCCTGAGCGAAGCGACTTCAGGACGCTTGAGAACGACTCGGTCCTGGCTTCTTTCTAGGGAAGAACGTCTCCTCGGAGTCGACGAGAAGCATCCGGGAGATCCTCACGCCTTGGATTTTGCGCTCTCTCGCTCTGCAGACTTGCGGAGCCGGTTCAGTTCGGCGATCTTCTCCTTGTACTCCCGCTTCTTCTTTTTGTTTCCTTGAGTCCGTGCCTGGTCGTATAGCTTCCTGAGCTTCTCTTCTTCTACGGCGTAGTCTGACAACCGTGGGACAGAGAGGCATCGTCTAGTTATGTCTTTCAGAAACCCCCCGGCAACGCTTTCCGCTCCGACGCGTCACAGTCGCATCCTTTGCCGGCATCCGGGCAACAAGCTGATTTCTCCAAGGGTGGAGGCGAAAGCGGAAAGCTGGGCGCCGCGTGTTCGCAAGGCTGAAAGAAGAGATTGGATCAAAAGAGTGAGGTTGAGACAGCCTCCGCGCGGCTCGACCGCGTCCGCAAACACGACGGGAAAAGCAGCGCTATGTTCGCCGACTGAGCCGTCGAGCCAAGAGCCTGGGTAGGGGCTCGCGCTGTTTGAGCGCCTGAGGGAGGTGACGGCTGGATTGAACTCGACATGCAAGACCTATGCCGAAATGTCAGAGGATAGGATCGGTTTCTGATACGGCTATCCGCTGCCATCTCGATCTGGTACTAGCGTCTTATAATAGGCGGTCCAGAAGTGCAGCCCTGCTTAGGAGCTGGGGTATAGTGGGACGGGAAGGCCGATGTACGCGATCGGGTTACGACGGGGTGCCGGAGCCTATGACGTATACAAGGACCCTTTGATTGCGGCGGCCTTCTTTGAAAACGTGATATCCCGTAGGGCGCCAACCGGGAATCCCGAAGTCGTGGGAAACCACTGTGGTGCCTTCCCGAAGTTCGTCGACCAGTTTCCGCTTCAGCCTCGCGTTTTCGCTCGCGCTTTGGTACAGGGTTACGACGTCCGCCTCTGAGATGTCTACGTCGTCATAGTTCGCGTTGACTATCGCGACATTCCTGAGGTGCCGTGTCTTCCTGAGCGCAATGGAACAGAGCCTCTGCCTCTGCTCGATCCCTACCACCTTTGTCGCATTGTAATCGCGGGCCGCTGCGACGACGATTGCGCCATCTCCGCACCCAAGGTCATAGACGATGGACCCCGGCCTTACGCCGGCCAGGGAGAGCATTTTCTCGACTACAAATGCGGACGTCGGATAGAAGGGGGCGCCCAACCGCCCATGAACGCCTTCGCTGTCGCATTAAGTATGTCGCCTCCTGCTCGCATAATTGGGACGACCCAGCCGTTCCGGATGTTGGAGCGTGCTATCTGTCTCGCTTAGACGTAGGGGCAGGACCTGCAGGACCCGCTCCCACGAGCACACGAACCGACCTACCAAGATCCGATGAAAGGCCACGCACCGAAGAGCCGGGTGGGCCGCCAGCCCCGGTGATAGAAGAAGGCTTCATGAGGGCAAACTCGTCGAGGATCCGAACAGAAATGAGAACTGGAGCTGGGACGAGATCCTCGAACACCAGCCATCTTTTGGCTGAAGTTTGCACCCTATCTCAGGATGGGCTGACTCGGCTGCAGCGCCTCACTCGAAGAAGTCGCGCATTTCCTTCAGGATTTCCCTCACGACCGCTTCTCTGAGGTCGAGATCCTGCGAAAGCCGCTCCACGTCCATGTCGTGCTCTTCCAGGATGCGATAGATCACCCGCTTCTTCGTCCTGCTTTCCACTTTGTCAATCGCCTTCGTGGCAGAACCCATGGCTTTGTTCCTGATGTACAGAAGCGCGGCCCGCTCCTCCTCGAGCTCCTCCAGCTTACGGTCGATGCGCTCAAGAAGCCCAGAGATGATCGACACGTCACCCGGCTCTTCTCCTGAGACCCTCGAAGCCTCGGCCATGATTTTGGTGCCCTCGTGGGAGAATCTCTTCCCGCTGATTGACCCGAACGACATCCCCTTTTGGATGAAGAGGTTGGGCGCCAGGTCGAGGGTGATTGACACGCTTTTAGCGAGGGAATAGGTCCTCCTCTGGGGGCCGCTGTCGCTGGGCTCCTGTGAGGAGGCGACCAGGCCCGCTTGCTCCATCGTCGCAAGGTGTTTTGCGACAAGCGCCTGGCCCAAGCCCAGCTCCTTCGCCAACTGCAGGGCATAGCCAGGGCTCTGGCTCAGCCTCTTTACGATTCTCCTCCTGATTGGGTTTTCCAGCACTCCGAGGAAGGTGTCGAGCTCCTCCTCCTCCATGCTCATATTGCTAGGCGCATCTCCACTTTCGTTTCAGGGTTAATGGAACAGGATGAGCGGGATCGCCCCGCGTCATGATTCAGCCTCACGCAGCGTCGAGCGCTACTTCTTGCCGTCATCCACCACTTTGTAGTCTGCGTCGCTGACGTTCGGCCCGACCCCCTGTCCTCCTGGGGAGGAAGTCTGCTTTTGAGCCTGCTGGTAGACCGATGCCCCAGCCTCCTGCAGGACTTCCCTGAGAGCCTCCAGCTCCGACTTCACCTTGCTGGACTCCTTGCCGTCGACCGCCTCCTTCAGACGCCGAACGGCGGCATTAATCTTGCTCTCCGTGGCCTCGTCCAGCTTCCCTGTGAGCTGCTTTCTCGTCGCTTCTGCAGTGTAGATCATGGAGTCGGCTTCGTTCCTCAGCTCGGCCTCTTCTTTCTTCCTCCTGTCCTCCTCTGCGTATTTTTCAGCCTCCCTCGCAAGCCTCTCCTTCTCCTCCTTTGAAAGCTTGGTCGAGGCTGTGATGGTAATCCTGTTCTCCTTGCCAGTCCCGAGGTCCTTAGCCGCGACGTTGATTATGCCGTTCGCGTCGATGTCGAAACTCACTTCTATCTGTGGGACACCCCTTGGCGACGGGGGGATCCCAGCAAGGTTGAAGATGCCCAACGAGACGTTGTCAGCGGCCATCGGCCTCTCCCCCTGGACCACATGGATTGTGACCGAGGTCTGAAAGTCAGCGGCGGTCGTGAAGACTTTGCTGGCCTTCGTGGGAATCGTCGTGTTCTTCTCGACAAGTTTCTCTGCCAAGCCTCCGAGAACCTCGACCCCGAGCGAGAGCGGTGTGACATCCAGCAGCAATATGTCCCCGATCTCCCCAGCCAGCGCGGCCCCCTGCACGGCAGCACCGATAGCCACGGCCTCCATGGGATCCACGCCCCTTTCGGCAGGTTTTCCGATCACGTCCTCCACAGTCCTTCTGACCAGAGGCATCCGAGTCATCCCACCGATGAGCACCACCTTGTCGATGTCTTTGGGCTCAAGTTTGGCGTCTTCTAGCACCTTCCTGATCGGCCGCTCGATCTTCGTCACTATGGGATCTGCCAGCTCTTCCAGTTTGGCTCTCGTGAGCACAAAGTGGAGGTTCTTCGGCCCGCTGGGACCGCTTGCGAGGAATGGGAGGTCTATCTCAGTGGAGACGATGTTAGAAAGCTCTATCTTAGCCCTCTCAGCCGCCTCCTTCAGCCTTGCCATCGCGGTCCTGTCATTCCTGATGTCGAGGCCTGTCTTGCTCCTGAAGTCCTCAACTAGCAGATTGATTACGGCATTGTCGATGTCAGCACCCCCGGTCTGAGTGTCCCCGCTTGTGGCCAGTACCTGGAAGACACCCTGGCCGAACTCCATCACAGTAACGTCGTGGGTCCCTCCGCCGAAGCTGAAGACCAACACCTTCATAGTCTTGTCCAGCTTGTCGAGGCCGTAAGCGAGGCATGCTGCTGTAGGCTCGTTGATTATCCTGACGACCTCGAGGCCCGCGATTTCTCCCGCGTCCTTCGTTGCCTGCCTCTGATTGTCGTTGAAGTGTGCCGGCACGGTTATCACCGCCTTCTTTACAGGATAGCCAAGGAAGGTTTCAGCGTCCGTCTTGATCTTCTGAAGGATGAACGAGCTGATTTGTTGGGGGGTATACTCCTTCCCGTAGAGCCTGACCTTGTAGTCTGTCCCCATCTTCCGCTTGATCTCGAACACGGTCCCGTCAGGGTTTGTGACCATCTGCCTCTTCGCTGGTTCTCCTACCAAAAGCTGCCCGTCGGACGTGAAGGCGACAACTGATGGGAACATCTTGCCGGCTGCCGTCGGGCCTTCGGCGCTGGGTATGACAACAGGTCTGCCGCCTTCATAGAGGGCGGCGGCGGAGTTGGTTGTCCCCAGGTCGATGCCGATTATCTTCTTTTCTGGCTGGCTGCTCACTCGCATTCACCTGACCGTAAAAATATGAGAAGGGCTCACTTCAGGGCGACCTTCTTCAACTTGCTCGAAGTGGGCTCCTTCTTCGGAATCCTCATGCTGAGGATGCCGTCCTTCATGGTCCCTTCGACGTTCGCACCGAGGATAGGCTCAGGGAATTGGATGACCCTGTTAAATGCAGAATAGGTCCTCTCGCGGCTGACGTACTTGGCGTTCTGTCCCTTGTTCTCCGATTGCACTTGCGCAGTGAGCTGAATCACGTCGTCACCCACTTGGACGTCTATGTTGTCCTTGTTGAAACCTGGGAACTCTGCTGTCAGCTCGTAGTAGTCGCCTCGATCCACTACGTCGATGACCGGGTAGCGAGTAGCGAGAGTCTCAGGGAGTGCAGGCGTCATACCCCATGGCTGGAGAAGAGGCGAACCAAAGGGCTGTTCCCATGCCCACGGAGCGGAAAGGAACGGAGACATGAGGTCGTTGAAGGAGCTCCTGAAGCTCTCGACTATCTGGTCTAGACTGTTGGCGAGGTTTGCCTGAGCCAAAGTTGGGATTTGGGGTTTGGTCTTCGAAGGGATCACGTCGTTGTTCCTCCTCGAATTTGTTCTTGCGCTCATGTTTTCTTACCTCCAGTATACTACCCTTAGTAGTATAGGGTAAATAAATCTTTCTGCAGACAGGGTTCACCTCCTTCTCTCTGCTTCGGCTGGACAAGACGAGCCTCCCTTTAGTGGGAGGCAGCGCCCCCTGAAGTGGCTACCTCGAGAAGCGCAAGAAGCGACCACCCCGAGTCGCCATTGTCGCATCGAGATTTGACCTCGGTCAGGTCCAGATCTCGGCGACAGCGAGCTCTTCACCTCTTTCTTCTGCCCTCCCGGTAGTCCTTTGCGTCCTACTGTGCCTGTATCCGCTTGCGCGCCTGTGTCCGTCTGTGCCCGCGCGTGAGCGCGAGGACGGGCAGTGCAAAGGAGGGATAGGCTGCGGCTCGTTTTAGCCCGTAACTCTCTCCAACGCGCTGACACGCTCTTTCAATAGGGCCGCCGCCTCGGATTCCCCGCAGGTACCTTCCTCACTCGAAAGCGTTCCGAGAAGATTGGCAAACTTGAAAGGACCGTTTATCACGCCATGCACGGTCTCGCCCGGCGAGGCGTAGCCCGATCGCCTCGGCGCCCTCGAAAACAGCTCCCTTCACCCCGTGGCTCTCCTTTAGCGGCCCGACGGCTCACTGTGATGCTCCTGGCACTTCATCCACGCGCCGTTGAAAGGGGCGAAGCTCCCTACAAACTTCGCAAGATTTGCCTCATTTGTATCCAAATCATGGCACAAGGAGTGGTTCGGCTAACAGGACTTGTTTAATAGGGCCTGGAAAGCGTGGAAACCGTGAATCAAACCCAACAGGAGGTATGCGTGACCCACCGGGTCAGGCTTCAGTCTGATGGAGGATCCTCCGAGCCCATCTGTCCAGTCTGCGCCCAGATAAGCAACCAAGAATCGCTTCGAAGGCGCTCCAGGAGACGCTAGTCTCGGCGGAGTGCCCCCGTGCAGCACGGCACTCTGCCCCCGTCCTCTCTCTGTGATTCGGCCTTCGCCCCTTTATTAAGGGGCCCGCGGGCACTGACCCATCGGACGGAATAACGGTAGGACAGGTGATTTCTATTGAGTTTCGGTCAACGAGGAGGGTATGGCAACAGGGGAGGGTTCGGAAGAAGTTCCGGGTCCTTCAACAAGCCGGTTGAGGTCGGGAAGGAGTATAACGTAACTATCTCCGACACCAGCAGGCGAGGGGAAGGGATTGCCAAAGTCGAGGGATTCATCGTCTTCGTCCCTGGCACGAAGGTCGGCCAGAATGTCAGGGTGAAGGTGACGCAGGTCTCCCAGCGGTTCGCATCTGGACAGGTCGTGGAAGGTTCAGCGGCACCTGCCTCCGAATCCAGCGGCGCGCCGGCGAACTAGATCGACGGCCCAGGCCGCCGAGTTGTTGGTTGACTTTTGAGTCAACCACTTCCTCCCTTATCTTATTGCGCATCCTAGAGGTTGTTGCCATGGGCATCGCGTCTTCAGCGTATCAGAATCGCTCATGAAAGCCAGTTGTAGAGTGAGTCTGAGACGCCTCTCTGGTCCCGTCGCGGAGATGGACGCCAGGTGCAAAATTCCCGCGCTCAGCGGATGCGGAAGCGGCCGCACTCTTGAGGATGTCGGAGAAATGCGTCGCTGTGGCTCCTCGGCGGGATGAGAGAAGCGGTTTGCAACCCTCACTTTCTAAAGCCAGCCTGACCCGGCGCTTCCTGTGCAGTAGAAGACCTGGAAGGCATCTTGGGTCAGGGAGAAGCTATAACAGGCTACAATAGGCTGGAGCGACATGCCTTTCCATCAGGTCGACATATCAGAGAAGCCTGTTGTGTACCGGGAGGCAGTCGCCACGGGACGAATCAAGCTCAAGCGGTCCACCATAGAGCTGATCAAGCAGAGGAGGCTGGAGAAGGGGGACGCCGTCTCCCTCGCCGAGGTGGCAGCGATTTCAGGGTCCAAGAGGACGCCTGAGCTGGTGGCTCTCTGCCACCCGCTGAAGATAGAGGAGGTCAAGCCCAGTGTGAGGCTCGGGGACGGGTGGGTGGAAGTGACGGTGAAGGTCGCGACCCACGAAAAGACGGGCGTCGAGATGGAGGCGCTGACGGCCGTGTCTGCTGCACTGCTCAACATATGGGACGTGACGAAAGCGTACGAGAAAGACGCCGATGGCCAGTATCCTGGGACCGCCATCGAGTCGGTCAGGGTCGTAAAGAAAGTGAAGGGAGCGAGGCAGCACCTCGTGTGATCAAGGCGGAGGGGGGCCCAGAGCCTGGTGGGCGGAGCGAGGCAACTCCATGGCTCAGGTCGTCGTACGAGGGCGCGTGCCCCCTTCATCATTCATTGCCGGCGGGTCGCGGTCCCGTTGCTCATAATGTAGGTCTGACCCGCCAGTCTCCCGTCCTCTTCGTTCTGGGTGGTGAAGAGCATGTCGATGCCTGCGTCCGACACCAGCTTTCCGTATGATGCGATGAAGCCCTCCTTGTCATGTAACAGGGAGAAGACCTCGTCCACCAGGATGACCTTGGGGGATGCGAAGAGGGCTGTCGCCAATGACACCCTCCCCCTCATGCCGAGGCTGAGGCTCCTGACGGGTCCCGCGAAGTTTATGCCAAGCTCTGCCTTCGCCTTCGCTATCGCTTCCTGAGGCGCCACCCTCCCCTTGAGCTTCGCCCCCCATCTGAGGTGGGCTTCGACGTCGAGGTGAGGGATGCATGACGACGGCGTCACCATCACTATCCCCCTCCTCTCCACCGGGAGTTCGGAGACGTCCGTTCCGTCCACCCTGACCGGGCCCTCTGATGGTATGAAGCCTGCCAGGGCCCTGAACAGGGTGGTCTTCCCCGACCCGTTCTTTCCTGCCAGGCATGTGGTCCCGCTGCACTGGATGTCGGCCGACAGCTGGAAGTCACCCAGCCTCGACTTCACGCTCGCCTCTATCAGCGGCGGCCCCTCCTGCCGAAGAGATGCCCTCCCACGGCGATCGGCATGGAGACCAGTATCATCACCGCCGACGCGGTCACGGCAGCCTCCAGGCCGCCTGGGATGGCCCCGTTGAAGAGCTGGAACACCGTGACCGAGGCGGGGCTCACGCCGTAGAACGGATACTGCAGCACGTAGAACGCGATTATCGAGATCGAGCCGAACTCACCCAGCGCCCTGCTCATCGCAACAAGGGAGGCGCTCGTCACGCCTGCCGCGGAGTCAGGGAGGACCACCGAGGCCAGCGTCTTCAGCCTCGAAGCGCCCATCCCCATGGCGAACTGCTCGGCGGAGATGTCCCTGGCCTCGAAGTACGGCTGAATCGACTTCACATAGATGGGCGCAGACATGATGACCAGGGCGATGACGAGGCCGAGGATGGTGTCGAAGAAGTTGATCCCCAGGTGCAGTAGGAACTGCCCGGTGGGGGTCAGCGGGCTGTCCAAGATGAGCAGGGCGACCCCTATGATCGGGTGGGGGACACCTACCGGTATGTCCACGAGCGCCTCCAGCAGTGTGTCGCCAGACCTCGCCAGGTGATAAGCGAGCGGGGTGAAGAGCGCGAAGTCTACCAACGCTGCCACAGCAGATGAGACGAGGGAGAGCTCTATTGAACGGAAGATGACAGGGGCGAAGCCCTCAGGCGAGCGGAGCGGACCCAGCCCATAGTAGAGCAGGACCAGGATGGGGACGAGGAGGAGGAAGACGACTGCGAAAGACAGGCCCCTGAGCCAGTTCATGTTCAGACCAGGCTTCTATGGCAGCGGACCGGAGTCCTTCAAGAGCCCCTGGGAGACCATCTGGGCGATGGGGCCCGGAGGGGTGACGTTGCTGTAAAGCTGGGCAGGGACCAGCGGGAGGAGCCCGTAGGACGAGAGGCTCTGTGCGTTCTCCACCACGTATTTGACGAACTTGAGTGCCGATGCCTGCTGGGAGCCGTCCAGCGGGACGGTGACGCTGAGCACTATCGCGGAGCCGACGGTGGTCCCGGCCGAGTCGTTGAAGGAGAACCTCGAATAAAACGCCCCGAGCGACGGGTTGCCGAAGTTGACCTGGGGCTCCAGCTGGACGTACCGGAGATGGTCCGTGATGGCTGCGGACTTGTAGATGAAGAGGAACTGTATCTGCCCTGACTGGAGTGGAGCCACTAGGGCGGCTGCGGAAGCCCCGGTGACGTTCCCGCCGTCCTCCGCCAGGCGCGAGCTGTAGGCGCTCGTGTTACCCCCCGAGTAGAGGTAGCCCGCAGCCTCCAGGGCGAGCCAGCCTCTGAGGCCTGCGGGGTCTGAGACAGGGTCGGAGATCCCCACCTTCACGCTCCCTGAGGTGAGCGAGGTGAAGAACGCGTTCCATCCCGAGGTTGTGTTAGTCTGGGCGGCACCGTTCCCCTCTGCAACCACGGCAGGGACGGACGTGTTAGAGTATGCCAAGACGAGCTGGTCGGAAGCGAAGCCAACGGCCCAGCCCGGTGACTCGCTCTTGAGATATTCTGGACCGGTGGCCGACAGCGCCACGGAGACAAAGATGTCGGCGGGAGACCCGGCCGCTATCTGGCTTGCGATGGCGAAAGAGCCTCCGGACTTCACGGGCGCGACCGGGATTCCGGTGCTATGCGAGAACGAGTTCAGAAGGTCGGTGGTCTCAGTTGCGTAGGCGTCCGCCGAATAGGACAAGAGGGGTGATCGTGGACCCGAGTTGACGTAGTATGCGTACGCCACACCACCCACCACTACAACAGCTACAACTATCAGGGCTAGCACGATGTTGGAGTAACGCCTTTTCTCGGCATTGGACATGCTGTTATGCAACTGGCTGCATAACGGGTCATAAATAGGTTTCCAAGCTAAGACTTAAGACGAGCGGAGGGGGCAAGAGAGTGTGGCACGCAGTGAGGTCGAGCCGGTCCCGCACCTGTCCCTGCAGAGCGAGAAGGAGACGGTACTGGACGAAGTCGACGCCATGCTGCTCCAGGCCTTGGCGGAGAAGAACTCCCTGACAGAAGCGGCCCGCGAAGCCGGTGTCTCCTACAGGAACGCGTGGGACAGGATAAAAAGGGCCGAGGCGAGGTCTGGGATGAAGATACTCGAGACAAGCACGGGCGGCCGGGAAGGCGGCAGCTCACGGCTGACGAAGGAAGGCCAGGCGTTGCTAAGAGAGTTCAGGAGGGTCAAAGACTACCTGTCCTACGCATTGGACGACAGGGAGGCCGCGGGGAACGTGCGTTACAAGCTCAGCGCCAGGAACGCCTTCGACGCGAAGGTCACCAAGATCGAGGGCGGAGAAGTGACCTGCATGGTGAGGATGTTATCCGTCTCGCCTTTCCGCCTGACGTCGATAATCTCCAGAGATGCGGTGGAAGACCTTGGGCTCAGAGAGGGCGACATTGTAAAGGCGGTAGTGAAGGCGACCGAGGTCATGGTTGCGAAGAGGCTTCCCACAAAGGCGAAGGGTGCGAAAGGTGGCAGGACAGATGGCGGGAGAAGACTTGAGAAACAGCTGGACTCCCCAGCCCATTCGCACACTCGTGCTAGATCGGAGCCAGAAGGTTAGCTCGCGTATGCGCAGCCGCGGCTCTGCTTCCTTGATGGAGGGACTCAATTGACCGCTTCCTTTGGGGGGACGAGGCTCGCCTTTAGCAGACTTAGCCACTTGTTCTCACCCTGAACCCCCACGCTCGCCCTCTCTGCGGGGGTCTGGCCTTCCAAGCCCTCATGAGGCCTTACGAAATTGTAATGTATCCTCTGACCTTCTGCGAGAGGGGTCTTCATGGTCTTCCAACCCCTCTGAACCTTCGTCCTCTCCCTGAGTGTCCCGTTCAGCCTCTCGGCTCGGTTGTTGTTGGCGTGAGGCTTCGGCTTGATTCCCGCCTTGGCGATGTGCTTCGCGTCCCTGAACCCGAACATCACCGCGTCCCGATAGGCTCTCAGCCCATCGGTGAAAACCTGTTCGGGGAGCCTTTCGTGAGCGTGAGCCTTTGCTTCTCGGAAGGCTCGGTCTGCCGCGCCAACGTCCCTCTTGCCCGTCAGGGTCGAGGCGATGAGGAAGCGGGTCTTCCTGTCCATGACGTTCCAGAGGTAGGCCATGTTAGCCTGCCCGTATTGCGTCTCTGTCTCCCCACCCTTCATCTTGACGAACAGTTCGTCCGCTTGCCATGTCTCGCTGAGTTCGGGGGCGAGAGAATTGACATACTCGCTTATGCGGGGGACGAACTTCTGAATCCACTTGTAGATAGTGGCGTTCCCCACATTAAGCCCGAAGTGGTCGTTCACGATTCGGGCGGTCTTCCGAAGACTCGTCCCTGAGAAATACAGGTCGAGGGTGAGGCTGACCATTTCGGGGGAATACCTCGACCCTCGGAGTAGGCTCTGCTCGGTGAACCTGTGGCCGCAGTCGCCGCAAACGAAGGCCTGTTTCTGCCTCTTGATTCCGTTCTTGACGACCTTGATTGAGCCGCATTTGGCGCATTGAGTCGCGTCCTCTGCGAAGACTTTGGGTTTTGGCTTGGCTTGGAGTTCTACTCTTGCCGCAATCCAAAAGCGGACGGCGTGAATGTGCTTGCAGGCCTCAATCTCGCTTGCTCGGTTGACAAAGTCCGCGCATGGGCAGACCCACGAGCCGTTGAAGGCCTTGACCTGATAAGAGACCGACCTGTCGGCCTGAGAGGGGACGTTGAACGAGCCGTCCTCGTTCTCCGAGATTACGTTCTTCCTCGCAATCTCCAATCCCCTTTCGCGGCGAAGGTCGGTCGACATCTCGCCTAGTCCCTCTCCATCTCTCGTCTGGACTCCTGATACGCAACGAACTCGGCGTATTGGTCGGCGTCCATCTCCTGTCGGAACCATTCTGGGTTCATGTTAGGCACCTAACCCTTAGATACCTAATTACTTAAACCTTTAGGTATCTAAAGACTTAATTAGGTGTCTAACGCGTCCCTCCTAAGCGCATGCGGCTACAGAAGCAAAAGACGAGAGAGGTGAAGGGGAAGGAATACTTCCGATGGACTGTCGTGATTCCTCCTGATGAAGTGAAGGAACTCGGGTGGAAAGAAGGGATGGAATTGAAGGAAAAACGTGAGGGCAAGAGGCTCGTCCTTGAACAAAACTGAATCATGTTCCCCAATCTCCGAGCACGCTCTTGAGCATGCGGAGCATTTCGGGCGGAACTTTCATTTTGTGTTCGACTTCATCAAACACCTTGTTGTAGACAGCCGATATCTCTGAAGACGAAACTTCCCTGAACCCGTCTTTGTCAACAACGGCTACTTTTGTGCGGCCTCCTGAATACACGTCCTGATACTTGACTTGGCTAACTACCACGGGTAACACTACCTGCATTGCTTCAATGTTCGCGTTCGACCAATTCCCTTCCTTGGCTAGCACTGGTATTTGCCGTTCAAACATGTCCAGCATGAAGCTTGCAAATGTACCGCCTGTTCCCAGCGCTTGATACTTGGGGACAACGTCTACCCAGCCGTCCGGTCTGAGGTGATACAGCCCGAAGGGCTGTAAGGGGTCGGCAAGCTTAGCCGCGAGAATCGCGTCGGGGTGGTAGAACATCTCTATTTCCTTTAGGCCGAGTGTCCGAGAACGTTCAACGTTGTGTTTCTTGTGAAGGCTGAGGAGAACCTTGCTTACCTCGTTTCTCAACTGTTCGTCCTTGAATATTTTGCCCTTCATGGCTTTGTCCAGAGCCTCGACCAAGAGATTGATGTGCCCAGAATCCCCCGAGCCGGCAACAAACATCTGCCTTTGGTGGTTCACGTCACCGATAGGAGAGATTTTGTTGACGGTGGGAGTCTTCGTCCCTGCCCCTTCGTATGTCCCCTGACTATCGCAAGCAACTACGACCCCATCCACGCATTTGACCGCTATCACTGTCGTCAATGGTGGGGATGGCTGGGTTAGGATTCTAAAAGGGTTGGCGGTTGGGTCGCCTCGCACTCAGTCCGTCCCCCCATTGGAAGCGCCCTCGGCTGTCCCC
>JAFMAB010000005.1:0-45610 GCA_029785215.1 Nitrososphaerota archaeon | reverse complement strand
TCGGCCGGTGACCTTCTATCTGGAGAGGAGTCTCCAGGAGAGGACTATCCCTAGTATCCCCAGGAGCGCGGCGAACCCGACCAGGACGCTAAAGTCGACCCACAGCGGGGCGAGGACCGCGTAGCCCGTGGCCGAAGCAGAGCCCAAGAGCATCTGCCTCACGCCGTCGACCGCGTAGCTGACAGGGTTGAATCTGATCACCGACTGCAGCCACCCCGGCATTATCTTGACCGGGAGCATCGCATTGCTCGCGAAGAGGAGCGGGAGGTTGAGGAGGTTTATGACGGCCATCTGGGTCTGCCAGTCGCTGGACCTGAGCGCGAGCATCACGAAGAGCGATGACAGCCCGAAGGCCATCAGGAAGAGGATGACGAAGGATCCTGCGACAGACAAGACAGTGAAGCTGGCCGTGTCCATCCCGAGGATCACCGCGATCGCCAGGACGATTGCGGCCTGTATCAGGGAACGGACGACGCTCTGCAGTATCTTGCTGGTCACTATGGCGCCGCGGCCGACTGGGGTGCTGAGCGCCTTGTTGGTGAAGCCGAACCTCCTGTCCCATACGACAGACATTCCTGAGAACGCAGCGGTGAAGAGGATGATGAACGCCAGCATCCCTGCCCCCAGGTACGAAAAGTAGCTGGTTGTCCCGAACGTCGCGAGGTTAACGGCGTTCACCTCTGCCGTGGTGACCCCCGGCTGGCTCGAAAAGAGGGCGCCAATGTTGAAGGCCTTCCCGAAGAGGCCAAGCCAGACCACAGGCTGGACGAGCGAGATGATCAGCTGGATGGGGTTCTTGTACCACTTCACCAGGTCCCTGTTGGTGAGGGCCCAGAGGCCGTGGAGGGGGCTCTTGTTCAGTTTGGGGGCCGCCCTGAAGGACCTCTCCGCCTCCCTCTCGTCCTCGGCCTCGGCGGCCCGCTCTTGGACCGTCAGCGTAGACCTTGCTGGGATGTCGTCGGCCATGATCTAGCGCCTCGCCCGCATCATAGTTACCCTCTGCTTGAAGGCGTCCATCTTCCCTGCCTCCTCCTCCCTGATGCTCCTCCCAGTGAACTCCAGGTAAGCCTCGTCGAGGCTCGGCTTGGTCAGCGCGATCCTCGTCACGTGGAGCCCCTTCGACCTCACCAGGTCGATCACCTTGATCGAAGACTCTTCTCCGACCTCAGACTTTATCCTGTACTCCAGCCCCGACTTCTTCACCTCCCTCACCAGCGGTATGTTCTTGATGTCCTCAGAGATGTCGGGCTCTGCCTCCGCCACCCCCACGACTATGATGTCCCCGCCGATGCTGGCCTTCAGCTCGTCCGGGGAGCCTATCTTCACTATGTGGCCGTGGTCCACGATTGCTATCCTGTCGCAGAGCGAGTCCGCTTCCTCCAGGTAGTGGGTGGTGAGGAAGAGGGTCATCTTGTACTCTTCCTTCAGCATCCTGATGTAGCTCCAGACGGCCGTCCTCGTCTGGACGTCGAGCCCCAGCGTCGGTTCGTCCAGGAAGAGCAGCCTGGGGTAGTTGATCAACCCGCTGGCGAGCTCCAACCTCCGCCTCATCCCTCCAGAATAGGTGCTGACCTTCCTGTTCGCCGCGTCCTGGAGTTCGACGAGCTTCAGGAGCTCCATGGCGTGCGGCCTGGAGTTGCTCCTCGGTATGCCGTAGAGGTCGGCGCAGAGCAGTATGTTCTGCAGACCCGTCAGGTCCTCGTCGGCGGTGTACTCCTGTGGGACTACCCCGACGACCCTCCTGACCTCGTTGGGGTGCTTATGTATGTCCAACCCGGCGATCTCAGCCTTCCCACCCGAGGGCTTCAGAAGAGTAGTGAGCATGCTTATGGTCGTGGTCTTTCCTGCACCGTTGGGCCCGAGGAACCCGAAGATCTCCCCTTCCTTGATCTCAAAAGAGACCCCGTCTACAGCCTTCAAAGCCCCGAAGTTCTTCGACAGCCCCTCCACCTTGACCAGCGGCTGTTGACTCATGCCCTCTCTCCTAGCTTTGAAAGCCGGGCAGCGATCTCCTTTATCTCCTTGCTCGCGTCCGCGAGCTTTGGGTCATTGGACCTGGAGAGGTCTTCGAGGTACGACGTGTAACTGGAGATTACCTCGATGGCGCCTTCAACGGACCTTGGCGCCTGTCCTAGGTGCTCCGAAAGCGGCCAGGGGTGGTCCACCTCCTCCCGCCCGCTCTGGGTCAGAGAATATTTGTCGTCAGCCGAGCGGCTGAGGACCCCCTCCTCCACCATGCGCTTCAGGAGGGGGTAGACCGAGCCTGGGGATGGCCTCCACCACCCCTGGAGGTTCGCCTCCATCACGTCCATTATCTCGGCACCAGACTTCGGGTTGTCCCGCACGATGTAGAGGATCCAGCGGCGCAGCCCCTTGTGGGTGCGCTTTGCCCAGTCGAAGTTGAACATGTCAATCCTTTCCGATATCGGAACACCGATATCGAGGGTATTTGAGCTTATCCGAAGACGTCCAGCGGCACGAAGTGCAGGCGAGCACTCCGGAGCCGGTGCTTAGAGTCTCTGAGGAGACCCCGAGACGGGATGCCTGCGCTCAAATACCTACCATTCGCTGCTCTGGGAGTTTGACGTCGCGAGGTAGGCCCGGCAGGCCGGGGGTACCCGGAAAGCGGCAGCGTGGACCTTGGAGTTGACCGTTGTTGGCCCTGTCCCCTGAGACGTTCCTGCTGGTGCTCTCTTCCATCATATTCATCGGGTTCGTAGGGAACCTCCTTCTCAAGAAGAAAGGGATACCCCAGACGCTCTTCCTGATAGCCGCCGGGATAGCGACCCGCTGGTTCGCAGTCCTCCCATCGTCCACCGTCAACGCGATGCTCCCGCTCCTGTCCCAGGTCACACTCGCGATGGTGGTCTTCGACATAGGCATGAGTCTGAAGGTCCGGGAGGTCGCTTCTGAAGGGAGGTCGGCGATCGTCCGCTCGAGCGTCTACATGCTCCTCTCCATCCTCGTGACAACTTTCGTCTTCACCTCTATCCTGCACTGGAACCTGTACCAGGCCCTGTTCCTCGGCTCTATAATAGGGGGGGAAATCTCGATGATCATAGTCCCCTATATGGGGAGCAGGATCTCGCAACAGGGGCTTGTCTCGAACCTCTCGCTGGAGTCGGTGTACGATTCGCTCGTGCTGATAATCCTGTTCACCGTCCTCCTGAACGGGTACAACCAGAACGCCCCGCTGGACCTCAGTGGACTGTCCGTCATCTCTTCAAGCTTCTTCCAGCAGCTCTCCATCGGCCTGGTAGGGGGGGTCATCCTCGGGCTCGCGTGGGTCAGGGTGGCCAGGGCGGTCGGGCAGTCCGACTACTTCTACGCGGCCACCGTGGGATATGTCCTCCTGGCATACGTGCTGATCGGAGACATAAGCGGTAGCGGCGTGATCACTGTCCTGGCCATCGGCCTGGTGATGAAGAACATGGCTGACCTCCCTGCCTCGTTGGGCCTCGGGGTCGTCATGCCGGCGGTCTCCCTGAACTACATCTCTGCGTTCCAGACGGAGATCTCCTTCTTCTTGAGGACCTTCTTTCTCTTCTTCCTCGGGTTCTCTCTCCCCCTCGACACTCTGACATCCCCCCAGCTCTACATCGAGTCGCTGGCCGTGATGGGAATCCTGGTGGGCGCCCGGGTGCTGAGCACGGAGGCCGTAGATTGGAAGAAGCCGGCCAAGAACAGGAGACTGATAGAGACGATGATGGCCCAGGGGCTCACGCCGGCACTGCTGGCCACGACGCTGGTGGCGGACGGAGTCGCTGGAGCGAGTCAGATACTCCCCATAGCCGCGCTGGTGATCATTGGGACTAACGTGGTCGCAGCCGGGGGGGCGAAGATCTTCTCCGGAGAGACAGACGGGCTCGACCTCGGGTCGCTGGCTACCATCGCACCCCTCGTGAAGGAGCTGAGCCAGATGGTGGATGGGCTCGAGCAGGGGCAGTTGGAGAAGTGGGCGGAGAAGGTCGAAGAGGACGCCAAGGACGCAGCCCCTCCGGCCGTTAAGGGCAAAGTCAGCATCCCCAGGCTGAGCGTGCG
This sequence comes from Nitrososphaerota archaeon, assembly GCA_029785215.1. GTDB lineage: Archaea > Thermoproteota > Nitrososphaeria > Nitrososphaerales > Gagatemarchaeaceae > UBA183. The sequence goes on along the minus strand of JAFMAB010000005.1, from coordinate 41,569 downwards.
GGGCGGCAAGGCGGGCGAGTTCAAAGTCTCGAAGAGTGCGGTCCCATACATAGTGGACGCGATTAGGAAGAACAGAGACTCGATGCCGCATGGGACGAGGTCGTACTTCGACTCGCTGGAGGACGTCCTCGCGAAGGAGGTCCGTGCCAGCGAGACGTGAAGCCGAGAGCTCCCCACAGAGTGGGAGGCGACTCGACGGGGCCTGCGGCGGCTGAGACCGGCGAGACCATGTGAGCCAGTTAAATCCCCCGACTGTTGGAGTCGAACCAGGGGGCGGCGGGAATGGCAATCTTCTCCTCACTGCCGGTGGACGTCGCGTCGCTCGCCTACCTCGGGATTCTTCTTGTGGGCGCCAAGCTTGGAGAGGAGGCGTTCCGGAAGCTAGGCCTGATACCGTTCGTCGGGGCGATCTTTGTTGGCATCATCCTTGGCCCTGGGGTGTCCGACGTCATCCAAGTGCTCCCCACTATCGCGCTCTTCGTCACAATCGGGATAGACTTCCTCCTCTTCGTGAGCGGCGCCGAGGAGTTCGAAGCAGACAGGCTCAGAGGTGCCTTGGCGAAGAAGGCGTCGATTGCAGTCTCTCTGGCGCAGTTCGCGGCCCGCTTCTTAGCAGTCGCTTTGTTGTCCTACCTCGTGTTCCATCAGGTCGTCGCAGCCGTAGTGATAGGGACAGTGGTGGGGATGAGCAGCGCCGGTCCCCTGTCCAGGCTGCTGACGGACACTGGCCTCGCAAGGACCGCAGACGGCACCGCCATCTTCTCGCAGGTCCTCGTCATAGAGGTCGCAGCCGTCATACTCTACTCCTTCGTGTCCGACCTCGCCGGGCGGGCCATCACGGCGCTCTCCGTCACAGTGACAGCGGCGGAGCTTGCCGTCGCCATCCTGGGGATTGTCGCCTTCGGGAGGTATGTCATGATACCGCTGCTCGAGAGGGTCGAAAGCAGGTTCAAGAGCGGAGAGGCGGTGTTCGCGATAATCATCTCCATCCTGCTCATCGCAGGCTTCGTCGGCCAGCTAGCTGGATTCAACGCGGCAATCGTGGCCCTCTTTCTCGGCCTGTTGATGCAGAAGTTCCTAGCGGCGAGGCCGGTCTTGATGGAAAAGCTCAGGGCATTCACCTATGGTTTCTTCGAGCCCATGTTCTTCGCCGGCTTTGGGCTGTACTTCGTGCGGGTTAGCCCGGCTCTCTTGCTCGCGGGGCTCGCTTTGTTCGGGGTAGCCCTCGCCTCGGGGGCCGCGATGGGAGGGATATCCGCTGGGTTCTTCCAGATTGGCAGGTGGAGGAACGCCTTCGGGACCTGCGTCAAAGGGGGGGTCGACGCTGCGCTTCTGGTATCGGCGCTCACCGCCGGCATCGCCCTGATAGGGGGCTTCGTCTATTCGGCGACGGCGTTGGCGATAGCCATGCTCTCCCTTGCGGCCCCCCTGCTCTTCAGGGCGCGCGCGCCCCTAGTTTCCGTAGACCACGAATCCGGGACAGAGAAGAGGGTGGTCAGGCAGAGACTCCTGTCGATGACGGCCGCCGAAATCTGCAAGACCCTCCCCACAGTGACGGTCTTCTACGACGAGCCCGCGATGGATGCAATGCGGAAGTTCTCCAACTTCGACGCAAGGGCGGCCGTAGTCGTCGACCGCGAGAAACGGCCGGTCGCCACGTTGCTCATGCACGACATCATCAGCCTCTCCAGGAGGGAGATGGCGACTATGATGGTATACGACTGCCCACTGGCAGGCGTCGTGAGGGTGAGCGAGAGCGAGCCCGGGCTCAACCTCACCACCACCTTCAAAGAGACCAACGTCCCGATAGTAGCCGTCATAGACGTAAGGGGGAGGATGATAGGGACGATACTCGAGAGGGAGATCCTTCGGAGGCTGGTCGAGTCCCTCGCGGAGGATGGAGGGGGAGGGAGCCCCTCCGCTTGACCGTCACTCCGTCTGCTGGCGCGTGGGGAGAACTGGCCAGGGGCCGGAAGATACTCGGCACTAGGATGGGAGGACAGAGGACAGGGACGGGAGCTTGCCGGGACCTGTCAGACCTGAGCTGAGCGGCCCCCGGAGACGAACCCCAGGTCCTTCAGCGCCCCTTCGAGAGCCAGAAGCGCCGTCTTCGCCTTCCGTGGCCTAGCGTTGTACCCCATGTTCCCAAGCCTCAGGACCCTCCCAGCGAGCTTCCCCCAGGACCCGGCTATCATCACCCCGTACCCCTCCTCCATGCGCCTCAGAAGGCCTGTCTCTGGGATCCGCGTAGGGCGCCTGAGCGCGGTGACTGTCGGAGAGTGGTAGGCGTCGCTCTTGGGATATGGCACGAGGCCCATGCCCCTGCAGCCTGACAGGACCATCTTCGAAATCCGCTTGTGGCGCTCGAAGGCTCGCGGGAGCCCCTCCTTCAGGGCGATGTCCAGGGCCTCGTCGAGGGCGCCGATGTCTGAAACAGAAGGGGTGTATGGGAAGAGCCTTCTCTTGTTCCACCACTCCTCCCACTGCCAGAGGCTCGCGTAGTATGAAGGTATACTGGCGCCGCGCCTTCTCACGACATCCCATGCCCGCTCGCTCACGGAGACGAGCGCAAGCCCCGGTGGGGCGCTCAGACACTTCTGGCTCCCTCCTAGGCAGACGTCGATCCCCCACGAGTCGGTCTCCACCGGGGTCCCGCCCAGGGACGAGACGGCGTCAGCTATGAGAAGGACCTCCCGCTTCCGGCATGCCGAGGCCACCTCACGCAGCGGGTTCAGGACCCCGCTGGGGGTCTCGCAGTGGACGAGGGTGGCCACCCGTATCTCCCTGTCGGCGTCGAGGGCGGCAGCGACGGACTCGGGGTCCACCGGTCGGTCGTACGGGGAGAGGACCGAAGTCGGGACGCCGCCGTACATTTTCACGAAGTCGACGAAGCCCTCGCCGAACACGCCGTTGGCGATTGTAAGTACCTTCTGGCCTTTCTCCACAAGCGACGCGACCGCGGCCTCGAGCCCGAGGAGCCCCTCCCCTGACATGATCAGGACGTCATTCTTCGTCTTCATCAGGCGCTTCAGCTTTTCCTGGGTCGACTCGTAGGACCTCGCGAAGGCCGGGTCCAGGTCGGGGTTCGTTATGGGCCGCGCCATCCTCCGGAGGACCCTTGGAGGGACCTCAGTCGGCCCCGGGGTGTAGATCAACAACGGTGAGTCCGCCCCGGCGTTGCGGCGATGTGAATCGTTTATACATTGTCTCTTGGCTCGAGGGCTGATTGGCGGAAGAGAGGGTCTTCGTCAGGGAGTCTACGGGCCTCGTGAGGGCGATGTCCCCGCACCACGCGTTCATCTACAACATGATGGCGGTGGGACTGACGGGCTTCACGGAGGCCGTCCTCTTCAGCTACGGGCCAGCCGTCCTCCCAGGCGGGGACGTGGGCGTCGGGGTGCTGACCACTGTCCTCGCGGCGGTCCCATTCTACGTCGTGGTCTCCATGCTGGCGTCGTCGATGCCCAGGGCAGGGGGGGACTACGTCTGGCAGAGCAGGATCTTGAACCCTGCGGTCGGGTTCGCAGCCACGTTCAGCGCGTGGTCGGTCTGGCAGTGGTTCTTCTCGGCATTCCTAGGGTCTGTGATGGTCACCCTCTGCCTCCAGCCGCTCTTCGCCGAGCTCGCCCACGTTACCGGGGGCGCCGCCTACGCTTCGCTTGCCACCGGGCTCCAGGCGCCAGGGGCGACCTTCGGGATCACCGCGGCCATCCTCCTTCTGGGCCTCCTGGTGGCAGCCAGGGGGGTGAGGTTCTATGTGAAGGTGCAGTACGTCCTCTTCGCGGGGGCTCTCCTCTCCCTGCTGACGATGCTCGGCCTCCTCCTGACGAGCACCCACCAGGACTTCGTCAGCAGCTTCAACGCGGCCGTGTACTCCTACAACAGGACCGTGGGGCCGGACGCATACCAGGCCGTCATCAGCGCGGCGCAGGCAGGGGGCGTGAGCCTGGGGCAGAAGTTCAGCGCCTACGAGACGGTAACGCTCTGGGCCATCGCCTGGCTGTCGCTGGGGTACGCCGGCTGGTCCATCTACAACCTCGGCGAGATAAAACGGGCAGGGAACTTCAGGTCGCAGCTGCTTCAGATCGTGGGGTCGTACCTGGCCATAGGGGCTGTCTGGGCGGTGACCTGGTACGCCTACTCTGGGACGGTCGGCCTAGAGTTCATCCACGCCTTCAACGGGCTCTGGTTCGGGGGGAACCCCGGGCCTGTCGGGTCCGTACTGAACGTCGTCCCAAACCCATTCTTCCCTTACATCATCAGCCTCCTGTCGGAGAACCCGGTCGTCCTCGGGGTGATATTCATCGGGATGATGATGGGGATATTCCAGGTGGTGCTGATAGTCTACTTCGCGAGCACGAGGATCATGCTCGGCGCAGCCATGGACAGGGTCCTCCCGAGCAGAGTCGCATCTGTCAGACCCGGGTCTGGGGCACCGCTCGTGGCCCTGCTGGTTTCCTTCGCAGGTAGCATGGTCTGGCTGTACTTCGTCGTGTACCAGTTCAACGCCATAGGGTCCTACGTCGCCTCGGCGGGGTTCGGGACGGAGGTCGCCTACCTCCTTCTCTGCGTCACCGCCATAGTGTTCCCGTTCAGGCTGAAGGACGTGTACGCCGCGTCCCCTGTCAGCAGATACAAGATCTGGAGGCTCCCAGCGGTCTCGGTGGCAGGCGGATTGGCGCTGGCGTTCAACCTCTTCCTAGCTTACGAGTATGTCGCCGGCCCCAACCTCTTCCTGACCTATCCGCTGCTGCAGTCAGACGAGTTCGTCCTCGGCCTGTTCGTCTTCTGCATCGCGATCTACCTCGTGGCAAGGGCGGTCAGAAGAAGGCAGGGGGTAGAGCTGGGCCTCTCCTACAAGCAGATCCCGCCAGAGTGAGCATCAGGTCATCCGAGCGGAGGCCTCCGAAAGAAGCTGGTAGCAGTGGAACCAGGGGCCCGAGGGGAAGGGTTCAGCGCGGGGTCTGGAACGTCCCTAGGACCAGGTTGACGAACCTGTAGCACTGGAGCTTCGCTATGAAGAAGCCCACAAGGACGAGCATCACGAGCTCCGAGGCGGCGAAGGAGAAGGAAGACGCGAAGACCAGGAGCGGGATGAGCGCGACCCTCTCGCGCCTCGATGACACGAGGAGCTGTGCGACCATATTGAAGGTCCAGTCCATGGACTTCTTGACCTGAGCCTTCGACCTGAATCTCCACGTGTCTATCGCCCTTCGCGCTGACGCAGTCTTTACTTTCAGACCCTGGGACCTCCCAGGGAAGGCGAGGTAGAGCGATACTTGACTCTTTGTCGGGGAACCCGGAGACTGTGAGAGGAGACGGAACGAAGAAATCACGCCACAGCGGCGAGGCGGGTTGGCCGCGGCGTCCGAACGCCTGTCCCTGAACAGCCTTGAGCAAGAGGACTACGCACACATGCTGACCCGCCCGAAGCTTTGGGCGGTTCTGAGTGCAGCTTGCAGATAACCCGGTTAGGATTTGGCCTCGCATGGGTTCGAACCCAGACCGAGAGGACTGGGGCCACATCAGACCCGGGCGACAGCCGAACAGTTTCGACTAGGCCCCAAGAGTCGGCCAGCTCTGATCGCATCACCCGTATATCGCGGCGTTAACACGACGTTAATATGGTCAAGGCCATAGTGGAGATAGACAAAGAAGCGAACGAAGTGATCAACCTCCTGAAAGCGCAATAGGGCCTCAACGACAAATCAGAAGCGATCAACGAGATGGCAAAGCAGTACAAAGCTCTGATCCTGGAGTCCCCAATCAGGCCAGAATATCTTGCGAGGCTCGAGAAAATCAAGGCGGAACCGATAGTTCGGGTTGGAAGCATCTCGGATTTCAAGACAAGATACGGGCTGAAATGATTGCACTCCCTTGAGACAAGGGAGCACGTGGACAGAGCATTCCGGAAGCTTGCGAAGAAGAACCCACGACAGATGGAAATCCTAGGCAGGAAGATCAGGGAAAAAGTGGAGGACACGCACAGGTTCAAACCGATGCATTTTCCCTTGTCTGGGATGAGGAGGTTCCACTTCGGCAGCTTCGTCCTCCTGTATTCCATTGACGAGCAGAGGAACACTGTCGTTCTCGAAGACTACGAGCATCACGACAGAGTGTACAATGGATAGGTCTGGCGCGAATTACTACTGTGTCGGTTTCCAAGATCAGACGGAGCCTGTCCTAAGTCGCTTCAAGATTAGCCCGGCTAGGATTCGAACCTAGGTCGAAGGCTCCAGAGGCCCCCATCCTTGACCACTAGACGACCGGGCTGCCGTGCGGTGCGAATCCTTTGGCGATAAAAGGGTTCTACTTCCTTATCCTCGGCCTGGTCGCGGCGACGCGCCCCTGGACAAGGCCGAGCTCCTCCAACACTCCCCCCATGTACCCGAGCGCCTTCTGAAACGTCTCTGGCTGAAGGATGCCGAAGTGCCCTATCCTTATCATGCGGTCCTTGTCGTCGTATATCCCTCTCGACACCATCACTCTGTGCTCCGTCTCCAGCGCCCTTTGAATCGGGCCCGCAGTCCCGTCCCTCACCCAGAACGAGGTGACAGTGTCGGCCCTGTGGCCCTCCTCCGCTACGAACTTTTGCCCCCACCCTTCGACCATGTTCTGCGCCATCTCGGCGAGCTTCCTGTGGCGGGCCCATCTCCTCTCGATCCCCTCCTCCTTCACCTCCAGCATCGCCTCCCGGAGCGCAAGCAGGACTTGGGTGGCGGGGGTGGCGAGGTACATCTTCGGGTCGTCCATTATAGGCTTCCACCTGAGGAGGCTCATGTAGTAAGATTCGATAGGGGACTTCCTACCCTCCATGTGCTCCATCGCCCTGGCCGAAGCCGCGACTAGTACGGCGCCAGGCGCTGCTGCCAACGCCTTCTGAGACGCGGTGAACACGATGTCTGCCCCGAGCCTGTCGAAGTCCATAGGCTCGCCTCCAATCGCGCAGACTGAGTCAACCACTGACAACGCCCCCGCCTTCGAGCACTCGTCGACCAGCTCGGCCACAGGGTTGAGGACAGAGCTCGAAGTGTCGACGTGAGTGATGAACACCACCGAGTACTTTTTCTTTCGGAGCTCCTTCCTGAGGAGGTCCGGGTCAGCAGCCCTCGTGCTCCCGAAGTCCATGTTGTCTGCCTTGGCGCCGTGGATCTGGTTGAGGAGGAACATCCTATGGCCGAAGTACCCATTCATCAGGGTCAGAGTCCTGTCCCCGTGAGACACGAGGCTGACGACCGCCGACTCCATCCCAGTGGTCCCGGTCCCGGTGTAGACGAACTGGACCCCCTTCTCGTTCCTGAAGACATACCTGGCCAGCTGGACAGTCTCTCTGAACTTCGAGTAGAACTCTGCGCCGACGTGTGGGAGCTGCGGGCCGGCCATCGCTTCCCTGACCCGCTTCGAAAGGTTGGTCGGGCCTGGGATCAGGAGGAGGGTTTCGTCCAACTCAAAGCACTGCGCTTACCTCAGGCCTCTGATGTAAAAAGGCTCTCCCTACCCCAAGTGGTTCAGGATTTCGCTCAGGCTCTGGATGTGAATGATTTCTGGGTCAGGGACCCGGGCTGTATGGGCGAGCATGAACCCCATCCCGGCTGACTTCAGGAAGGCGAGGTCGTAGGCGGTGTCGCCCACGGCGATTGTCTCACTGGCCCGTACCCCCGCCTTCTCCAAGAGCTTCAGGTACGCTTGGTCTTTCCTTGTAGGGTCCACCCGTCCCACCCCGGTGGGGAGGAGGACCCCTCCTCGGCTGAAGCGGAGCCCGTTGGATATGAGATAGTCCATCTGCAGGTCTCTGGCCACGTCCCTGGCGAGGATGTCTATCCCTGACGTCACCAAGGCCGTCTTCATCCCAAACGCCCTCAGCCCCTCCATCACCCTCGGCGCCTCTTCGCGGATCTTGTAATGCGAAAGGATCTCTTCGATCTGGCCCCTGGTGACGCCCCTTGGCCAGGACGCGATGTCCCGCCGCATGAACTCCATGTAATCTATCTCCCCTTCGGTGTAGAGCTTCAATGATGCCTCACCGAGCTGTTCCGTCCCGAAGGCCCTGTGGATGGCTACCCAGCTGCTGCTACCCTCCAGGACGGTGCCGTCCATGTCGAACGACGCCAGCCTGAACCGCCCTTTCATATCCTCTCCTTCACAGGTACACCTATCAGCCGCATCGACTCTGCCAGGACCCTGCTCGCAGCGTCGACCAGCGCCAGCCGCGCGTCTCTCAGCTCCGCTTCCGGTTCCTTGTTCACTGGGACGCTCTCATAGAAGTCGTTGAAAGCCACGGCAAGGTCGTGGGCGAACCGCGCGACCTCCTTAGGCGAGAGGAACTCTTCGGCTGCCTCGGCGCTGAGGTCTAGCATGGACATCTTCTTCGCCAGCCTGAGCTCCTGCGGCCTGCTCAGCTTCGCGGCCGAGGCTACGTCCACACGTGGGCTCCCTCCTGACTTGTCCAGGATCCGCCTAGCCCTGGCGTAGGTGTAGAGAAGATAGGGCCCTGTGTCGCCCTGGAACTGCAGCGCTTCGTCCATGTCGAACACTATCATCTTGTCAGGATCCTGCTTCAGGAGCTCGTACCTCAGCGCGGACACGGACACGGCCTCTGCGACGTCGGCGACCCAGTCGTCCCTTTCTGAGGGGTTCCTCCGTCGCGTCTCGGCCCTGGCCTTGTCCTTGAGCCTGTCGAGGACCGTGTCGACGTTGACGTAGATGCCCTTCCTCCCTGACATGTGGGCGAAGTCCCCCTCGATGGAGAAGCCCAACTGGGCTGCGGTCCTCTTCGAGAGCGACACCACCTCGTAGCTCCTGTGGAGGTAGCGCTTCGAAGACCCCTCCCGGAACTCGTCTAGCACCTTGGAAACGATGCCTTGGAGGTAGCTCTGCCTGGTGTCGATGACAGATATCGCCAGCCGGGCGCCCCCGAAGCGGACAGGCCCCTTCCTCCCGTCCAGGGTGGTGGAGTACATCGTCCCCCCCGGCTGGTCCAGAGGGTAGACCTCGTACCCGAACGGGTCGCCGATCAGCCCTATCTTCCAGGCGGCATACGGTATGTCCTTGGCTACATAGACCGCGGTCCCGTCCGACCTGACGACGACCTTCTCCTCGCCTGTCTCTGGGTCCGGGATCACCCATGTCCCCCTGTTCTCCCCTTCGGTCTGGAACTTCACGTAGCCCATCTTCTTCAGCGACTCGAAGATCTTCTCCCACATCCCCGCGTGGACTATCTGGGACTCCCAGTTCAGGAGGTCGTAGGAGGCTCCGAGCCTCCAGCATGTAGACAGCTGCGCTGCGAGTATCTTCCTCACGATGCTTCTGGTGTAGGACGCCACCTCCCCGGTCCCGTCCTCGATCTCCTTCAACACCAGAGACTGTTTCTGCCTCAGAGAGGGGTCGGTCTCATACTCCCTGGTCACCCTGGTGTAGACGTTGTCCCCGCAGTATGCGTCGAACTTGACCCCAGGTGGCGCCTCGTCGGGGAGTCCCAGGAACCTGAACCCTACGATGATGTCAGCCACCTGGGCACCCGAGTCGTCGACATAGTTTAGCGCCTGGACCTGGTGCCCCATGTAGCGCATCACACGCACGAGGGAGTCCCCTAGGACGAGGTTCCGGGCGTGGCCTATGTGCAGCGCCTTGTTTGGGTTGACGTTGGTGTGTTCTATGGCCACGACCTCCCCCTTCTCCCTCACTCTACCTAGGTCCCCGGAAGCTATCGCCGAGATGGACTCGGAGATGAAGCGTGGATGGTTTATCCCGAAGTTGAGATACCCTCCCCTGTGCGGGGTGACCGCGCCTATGTACCTCGACTTTCTTGCGTGGTCCATCCCCTTGGACGCGAGCTCTATGGCGACGTCGGCAGGCTTCTTCCCGTGCTCCCTGGCGATTCGAATCGGGACGGCGCTCGCTAGGTCGCCATAGGCCTCGCTTGGGGGGAGCGAGACGTCGATCCCTGCGTCCTTGTAACCCAGGTCGCGGCATGAGGCGGCCAGGACCTCCTCTACCTCTGCTTGGAAATCGAGGAACTTCAATGCGTGCGCTTCCGCCCGCCGTCAGGATAAGTGTATCTCGAGCTTCCTCGGCTCCGCTCAGGCGCGGCCCTAGTCCTGCTTCGACTGGAGAGCGTACATCCTCGCGAAGACCCCACCCGGGTTCGACATCAGGCTCCTGAATGTCCCCTCTTCCACGATCTCCCCATGGTCGAGGACCACTATCCTGTCTGCCAGACGTATGGTCGACAGCCTGTGGGCTACCATGATGGTGGTCCGCCCTGATATCATGGGGGCCAGGGAGCGCTGGACCATCAGCTCTGTGAACGGGTCCAGCCCTGAAGTGGCCTCGTCGAGGATGAGCACCTTCGGGTCCCTCAGGAGGGCCCTGGCGAAGCAGACCAGCTGCTTCTGCCCCATGGACAAGTTGGTGGCCCCTTCGGAGACTAAGGTGTCGTATCCTTCTGGGAGGGAAGATACGAACTCGTCCACCCCAAGCGCCCTAGAGACCCTTTTCACATCTTCGATGGTGGCGTCGGGGGTGCCGTACCTGATGTTGTCCGCGATGCTGGCGGAGAATAAGACAGGGTCCTGTGGGACCACGCTCATCCGCCCACGGAAGTCCTTGAACCTTAGCCTCCTGAGGTCGACCCCTCCGACCAGGACCGTTCCTCGCTGCGGGTCGTAGAACCTCTGGACGAGGCCGACTATGCTCGACTTCCCGGCCCCCGTCGGGCCGACGATCGCGATGACCTCCCTCGGGGCCACCTTCAGGTTGACGTCCTTGAGCACAGTCACTCCCGGCGTGTAGCCGAAAGTGACCCCCCTCAGCTCGACCCCCCAGTCCGCCTGCGGGTCGATGGCCTCGGGGTCAGCTGGCTCCCTTACCTCCACCTCGGTGTTGACGAGCTGGGTCACCCTGTCGAGCCCGGCGACCGCCGACTGGAACGAGTTGTAGAAGGTGGTAAGTTGGATGATCGGGTTGAAGAATGCGTTCACGTAGAGCATGAAGGTCACGAGGGTTCCGACGAGGAGACGGCCTGCGAGGACTTCGGTGGCTCCGTACCAGATGACGAGGGCCAGGCCCACCGACTCGATCACCTGGACGATGGAGTTGAAGGCCGACGTGTACCTGTTCGCCCTCAGGTTGGCGAGCATGTTCTCGTTGTTCACCGTGTCGAAGTTTTCTGAGACCCGCTCCTCGCTTACGAAGGCCTGCGTCACCCTCACCCCGCTTATCCCTTCCTGCAGCTTCGCCGTGACCGCTGCGATCTTCTTCCTGGTCTCTACGAAGCTCCTGGAGATCCGCCCCTGGAAGACGTAGGTGGTGAAGACGAGCGCCGGGATCACCACGAAAGAGACGAGGCTAAGGTCGACGTTGAAGAAGAGCATTATGACAACGATCGACGCGATGGTCAGGAACCCCGACAGGACCTGTGGGAGCTGGAAGGTGACGAAGTCCTCCAAGGCGTCCACGTCGTTCATTATGTAGGACATTATCCTCCCCGTCTCCTTGGAGGAGAAGTACGACGGGGAGAGGCGCTGGAGGTGGTCGAAGGCGTCCCTCCTGATGTCCCTGAGAGAGTTCTGGCCGACCACCTGCATTGCGTAGGTCCTCCTGTTGTCCGCCACGTAGTTGACGAGGTAGAGTAGAGCGTAGGAGCCGGCGAGGATGGCTACGCCCCCGTACTTTCTCGAGAGCATGTCGTCGACCGCGTACCCGAGTAGGACCGGACCTACGATCCCTACGGCGGAGATTGAGAGCAGGCCCGCCATAGTTATGGCGAGGTCCCGCCTGTAGCCCGTTGCGTAGCCAACCAACCTTCGGATGAGGTAGCTGTCGCTGTACTTCCTGTCTTTCCTCGCGTCGGGGTCTTCGTCGCTGATGTACATCCCGCGCGCGGCCATCAGTCGTCTGCCTCCGAGGCCCGGACCTCCTGCGGCGCGTATTGCGAACGGTACAGCTTGGCGTAGGTGCCGTTGCGCGCCAACAACTCCTCGTGGACCCCGTCCTCCACCACCCTCCCCCCGTCGAACACCACTATCCGCTGGGCCAGCCTGAGGGTCGAGAGCCTCTGCGTTATGATGATGGTGGTCCTCTGCCGGACCACCTCCTTCAGCGCGTCGGCGATGGCGTACTCGGTCCCCGCGTCGACGCTGGAGAGAGAGTCGTCCAGGATGAGGACCCTCGGGTCGGTCAAGAGAGTCCTGGCGATCGCGATCCTCTGCTTCTGCCCCCCCGAGAGGGTGACGCCCCTCTCCCCGACCCGGGTGTCGTATCTTTCCGGGAACCGGTCGATGAACTCGTCCGCGCGGGCGAGCCTGCAGACCCTCTCTATGTCCTCCTGGGTGGCGTCGGTCCTCCCGTAGCTGACGTTCTCCCTGATCGTGGCCGAGAAGAGAAAGATGTCCTGGCTCACGAGCCCCACCGACCCCCTGAGAGACTTCAGGGCGAGGTCCCTGACGTCTTTCCCGTCTATCATCACCGCCCCTTCGGTGACGTCGTAGAACCTCGGGATGAGGTTCGCCATGGTGGTCTTCCCTGAGCCGGAGAGCCCCACGAAGGCGACCACCTGGCCCGGCGGGATGACGAGGCTGACCCCCTTCAGCACCTCACGACCGGCTCGGTATCCGAACTTGACGTTCTCGAAGCGTATCTCTCCATTAACCGCGCCGAGGTGCACAGCTTCCGGCTTTTCCTTCACCTCCGACTTCGCGTCGACTATCTCGAGGATCCTGTCGAACCCGGCCATGCCGTTCTGCCCGATTAGGATGAGCTGCCCCAGGAACCTGCTTGGCCCCGAGAGGAGCGCGAGGAGGTTCGCGGCCGCTACGAGTTCCCCTATCGTGATCGTCCCTGCGATGACCCGCCCGCCGCCCAGGTAGTACAGCGCCGCGAGATCGAGGCTGATGACGAGGCTCAAGAGTGGGACGTAGACGGCCCTGATCGCGGAAGAGCCCACGATGCCGTCCCTGTATGCCTGGTTTGTGGCCGCGAAGCGGGCAACCTCGCCGTCCTCCGCTGTGAAGGACCTCACGATCCGCGCCCCTGTGACGTTCTGTTGGAGGACAGAGTTCATCGCGCCGTAGTTCCTCCTGGTGAGCCGCCAGAATGGGCCCTGGGTCTTGCTGAACCTCCAGCTGAGGAAGAGGATGAGCGGGAAGACGACGGATACGATGGCGGCCAGGAAGAAGTTAAGATAGAACAGGGAGACGATCACCCCTCCTACGAGGAAAGCGTTCGAGAGGAACTGCCCGAGGCCGAAGGAGACGAACCTGCGGACCGCCTCCACGTCTCCAGTAGCCCTCGACATCAGCTGACCGGTCTCGTTTCGGTCGTAGAAGCTGAAAGACTGCGATTGGATGGAAGTGAAGATGGTGTTCCGGATGTCGTAGATTAGCTTCTGCCCCAGGGCCTGCCCACCGTAGCTGAGCCCGAAGCTGAAGGCTGCGGCGGCGGCGCTCACCGCCACTATCTCCACCGCGAGCGAGGCTACGGACGAGACAGGGGACCTCCCCACTATGTCGTTTATGGCTGCGCCCGTGAGGAAAGGCACCAGCACCCTGAACCCTGTGAGGGCCGTGACGCAGACGACCATCACCGTCGCTATCTGCCAGTGCCTCTTCACCAAGGCGACCAGACGTATGTACCTCTCGAACGTGTTACGCACCGTTGAGTTGCGGCCCCCCAAATCTTCTTCTTAAAACAGGCGAACGCCCCGCTTTATAGCGAGCAACCCGGGCGGGGCCCTGCAATGCTTAGCACGGGCAAGGACCAGGAGGACGGAAGGGCGACGGACACGCGCTCCCTCGCCTACCTCGCTACCTTGCGGGTCTTCAGGAGCGTCTCAGCTGGGATGATCAACGTCGCGTTCCCTTTCCTCGTGCTCACGGAGCTCCACCTGGGAGCGGACCTCCTTGGCGTGATGTATGCCTCTGCGACCATCGCTACGGCCTTCCTAGGGCTCGGGATTGGAATAGCCGCGGACCTAGTGGGGAGGAGAGTCACCTTCGTGGTCGCCCTCGCCCTGCTCCCCCTCTCCGCCTTCTTGGTGGTGGCGAGCACGAGCGTCCCCTCGCTCTTCGTCGCGGCCGTCGTCGGCGGAATCTCCGCCACGGGCTCCCTCGCCGGCGGAGGGGTGGGTGGGGCGGCCCAGCCCATACAGTCAGTCCTCACCACCGAGCTCACCTCGAGGAAAGACAGGACCAGGTACTACTCGCTCCTGTCGTTCATATCAGGCGTAGCAGCCGCCGCCGGCGCCTATCTGGGGGGGTTCGGAGGGATACAGGAGGTGTTCGCTGTCGCCGCCGTCCTCGGCGCGGCCTCGGTACTCATCACCCCGCTCGTGAGGATGGAGAGGTCTGCCAGGCGCCGCTTCACGTTGAAGTCCGGGGCCGTCATAGGCAAGTTCAGCCTCACCGGGATGCTGAACGGGCTGAGCCAGGGCCTGATCACCCCATTCCTCATCCCTTTCTTCATCTTGCTCTACTCCGTGACGAGGCAACAGATGAACGTGTATGCTGCGACGTCTGGGCTCATAGCCTCCTTCGCGCTCCTCCTCGCTCCGAGGATAGAGAAGAAGCTTGGATTCCTCCGTGGGATGATCGCCACCCGCGGGTTTTCGGTGGCGCTTTCTGTCATTATGCCGCTTGTACGACTCTTCCCGGTATCCCTGTTCATCTACTTCCTCCTCCCGGCCACCAGGGTGATGGCCCTCCCAGTCCAGCAGGCCGCGATGATGGACATGGTCTCTGAAAGGGAGAGAGGGACAGCCTTCGGCATCAACCAGACGACGAGGCTGGTCGCGTCCTCAGGCGGGACCTACTTCTCTGGGTTCGAGTTCGCGGCGGTGGACGCAGACCCCATGGCCATCGACTATCCGTTCGCGCTGTACGCGGTCGTGCTGGGGCTCAACCTCGGCCTCTACTGGTGGTTCTTCAGGAGGTACAGGCCCCCTCCCGGGACGACAGCAGAGTCAGGGAAGTAAGCCGGAGGGAGTGCGCTTAACTCGTGGTCAATTGGTGGGTTCCCCGGGCCCGTAGCCCAGCACGGACAGGGCGTCAGCCTCCGAAGCTGAAGTGCGAAAGCTCAGAGACCGTGGGTTCGAATCCCACCGGGCCCGTTATACAATAGCCCAAAATGAATCCCGACTAATCAGAAGAGCCGCATTCTGGCTAGTTGGTGGACCGGTAGACTGTTCCCTCCCATCCAGTCATTGGACAGAATGAGTGCAGTGGGGAACTTGTGATTCTGGATTCAAGCTCCTGGTTCTGAATCTTTGACGCGTTTCAGAACGCGAAGCGCTGTGAGCGTAATCCACTTGCTTGGCCGGCCGGCAGGCTCGACTACCAGCGGCAGCAAACCCTTCTCCGTGGCGTACTCGGATCCTTTGACGGTATCAGGGTGCACGCTTTCAAGAACCCATGTCCCGTCCTGTCGGCGTTTCTTGTTGAGGAGCTCGAGTGCAGGTTTCAGCCGCCGGTCACCCGAGTATCCTAGCTGAGTGAGAATGTCAAGCCCGACGAGGATGTCATAGAAATAGTGAGTGGGATAATGGAGCCTGAACCACGAAGGGTGCTTCCCGCCTTCCTCGAACAGCTTGTGTTGGAGGTAGAATTCCGCTCCCCGATTGATCGCCTCCGTCATCTTGGGCGAGCGCTTCGACTTGGGGACACACGCGAATGCCGCGAGGGCCTCCCACCCCTCCAGGGTTCCGGGAACGCCTTGTTCGCCGTTCCAACCGCCGTTCTCGCGCTGGTCCTCGACGAGCCAGTCATAGAGCCTCCTGACCCGGGGGTCGTCGCCGTACCCGAATCGGGTCAGCATGCGCGCCGTGTTTCCAGAGATAGACACCTCTTCATGGAAGTAGTTGAAAGGCGAGCCGAGCCGAAGCCTGTAATCTAGTATAGTCCCGGCAATCTTCCTGGTCCGCGCATCTCTCGAATCGAGCCCCATGTCAGCGAGGACTAGCGCCCTCCAATTTGTCGAATGAAACTTCGGGAAGTAGGTGAAACGCCACCACTGCTGGATGTTGGTGGGCTCGCGGGGTTCCCAGTACCCCTTCGGCCCTAGCGAGCGAAGTTGGTCCGCAGCCCAGCCTACTCGTCCTATCTCTGACCGAGCCTTCTTGACTTCAGGGTCGTCCTCGCCCCGTCCCAGAAGCTCTCTGAGCGCGTAGTATCGGACTGAGGGTTGGTCTTCTTCGAGCAGCCAGTCAAGTACGCTCTTTGATGGCACCAGACACTATTTGCACAATGTGGTTTTATGAACCTTCGGCGAGAAGACCATGGCCGCTTGAGTGGCGCGCACCCAGGGGACCAATTGCCCTGCTCATGGCAGCGTGGACCCGATTTGCGAGCCCGCGACGTGGACGGACTTTCGTCCCATAAAGGACCGCTTAGAGCATCGCTCAAGGCGAGAAGAGGTTGGTAGATAGGGTCTACAAGGCGGGCATTCCTCAGCTCCGAAAGGACCTCGCTAGACCGAAGAAGTAGTTCTCCGTCCTGGACTCGGGGACGGACTGGACGAAGCCCAGAATCGATTCCCTGCTCAGATATGCGAAGGCCCTAGAGGGACTGCTGAGCCAGCGGGACTTCGCCGAGTATTCGCGCCATAGGAGAGGGGTGGTGATGTTCCACTCCGACCTTGTATATCTAAGGGACAACATGAAAGCCCTGGAGCGCACGCTCGAGTCAGAGAAGAAGCACAAAGGAGCGGCATGAGTACTATCCCCTATTAATCGCGGAGTCGGGAAGAGATTCGAACCCATAATGGATAGGGACCCCACCGGGCCCGTTATGGAATAGCTCGGAATGAACTCTGACCGGCTTGGATAACTCATTTTAGGCGATTCGCCGCATGACCCCGGTCTGATCATGAAGTTGCCGGCCGGATACGAATCGGCGATCTTGACTTGGATGTACAAGCGCTTGAGTCGCGCCGGAAGGCAGCGTTGGCCGGCTCCTTTCGAGGTAGCGCTGACATTGCCGGTACTGCTACACCATGGAAGGTTAGGAGCGACCCCGAGTCTATCGCGCAAGGCTCGTTGGTGGCAGCGTTGAAGGCGACGTAAGACAGAATTGAAGACGGCGAAGTCGGAAGCGAATACATGTCCAGCAGTCCTCCGCAATGCCCGTCGTAGACGAGGATGCAGTCATAGTTCTGCGGGGCCATAATGATCCGACTCTGTGCGGGTCGTCGGACAAGCCGATGAAGGGACCGCAGGTGCCAGGATAGGTTTCGGAAACCACGGCCCCAGGAGGGTTCAATGCCGCGAGTTGGCTCTCGCCTGAAACGTAGACGAAACCCGTCGTCTCATCAATGGTCGCCGTTGCGCAGTATGCGGAATCTAGGGGCGTCACGTTCATCAAAGCAGCGCTCACCCCGTTCACAACCGACGCTATCGAACCGCGTGGAATCCGTAACAAGGGTGGCGTTTCAGTCCATGAAGCTAGTTACCAGAACAGCCAAACGATCTTTGGCTGGGCTGTTGCCCCTATCTTTTCAGTGCCTGGAGCACGCCATCCGCTGTTTGATCAGTCGTAGGCTTTGGCCCGGTGTCTGATCCTTAGGACCACGACGTCGCTGTCCGAGAGGGCATAAACTACCCTGTACTCGCCGATTCTGAGTTTAAGGAGGCCCTCGAAGTCTCCATGGAGCCGCTCGCCCGACTGAGAGTCTTCGCCCAGGACCATCCTGACCTGGTTCAGGATCCGGGCCACATCTTTCGGGGCAATCTTCTTGAGGTCGCGACTGACGGACGACTTGTAGAATGTTCTACTGGTCAAGCTTGACCAGTTCTTTCTCCGACACCAGTCGGTCGTCCTTGTCGTTCAACCGGTGCAGGGCGACTAGGTAGTCTTCATACTCCTCCAAGTACTCCTTCAAAGCCTTCGTGACGATGTACGTCTTGGGGCGGTCCAGAGACTTGGCGAGTTCCTCAAGGCGCTTTGCAACGTCCTCGGGGAGCCTTACCGAAACTGCTTCGCTCATTACATGTCATACATCGATGACTTGTATTTATGGCTTGCAAAATTGAATTCGAACCCATAATGGGTCCGGACCTCGCCGGGCCGGTTGAATCACTTGCGCGGGCATCCCGCGTGTCTTTAAATAGCCGTGAGTGTTACTAGTATTACCGGTATGTCCAAGAGACGGGAGAAGCTTGTCAGGACTACCATTACCATCCCCTCCTCATTGAAGGCTAAGATGTCTCAGGCGGACGAGAACTGGAGCGAGGTGATACGGGAAGTTCTCACTCAAAGGCTCGAGGAGGAAGGAGAGACCGACATGGCGGAAGCAGTGATACTTAACGAGCGTGTAAGACGGCCTGCTCGAAAAGACTGGAGCAGCCTGCAAGTGATCAAACAATGGCGAAGAAGGGCCAATTCGTAGTCGACTCATCCGTAGTTGCAAAGTGGTTTCTTGCCGAGCCAGGATCTGACAAGGCGATAGAACTCAGAGACGAATTCGCAAGTGGGCGGGTGGAACTCGCGGTCCCCAGTCTACTGTTCTATGAAGTGATGAACGCGCTGCGCTTTAGCGGTAGTTTCAGGGCCTCCGACCTTGTTGTTGCCGCGAGATCCTTGAGCAAATACAGATTTGGCATTTGGAGGCCTCTAGGAAAGCTTCTAGAACTTTCGTCGGAGCTCAGCGTCGAGCAGGGCTTGACCATCTATGACGCCTGCTACGTTGCTCTGGGGAAGAGAACGAGCTCCAGAGTCGTAACTGAGGACAAGGAGTTGCTTGTGAAGTTTCCTGCGGACACCCTTGCGCTTTCAGACTTCGAAGTCTCTGGTCGTGGTTAAGCAAATGGACCCGATTGACGGAGTCCCTCCGAGGTGGGAGGGGGTCCCGTACGGATATTGGTCCGTACCCTGCCGGGTCCGTTCGGTTTCTTTGGACATCATATGCGAGCAAGGCTGTAGATGTGTGGCCGTTAAATAGCAGACCGCGCCTTGTTATTTATGATGGCCACGAAAGTCCCCGGCTGGTTCGAACGGGTGCTCCTCCCTCAGATGAGCGAGTTGAAAGGGGAGATCAAGGCGCTCGATGCGAAAGTTGGAGGATTCGAGAGCAAGGTAGAAGGAGAGTTCAGAGGCCTTCATTCCGAAATAGGACGTATAGACGAAAAAATAGACTCGCTGGACAAGCGGCTCGAGACCAAGATCGACGGCTTGGACAAGCGAATGGATGTGACCCAACGCGTCGCGGTCATCGAAGAGAAAATGCGTGAACTCGAAACCAAACACTAGCTAACGACGACCCCAGAGCGCCCAGTGTTGTGAGGTGTATGTTGCGGGGCTGTCAACCAGATGGTCCCCAAACTGTTTAACAATTCTCATCGCCTAACTTGGAGAGGTCGCAAGGATTGAAACGACCCAGATCATCTGGGACTGGCTGTCATCAACTTGGACCGCCATGAATCCCATCGGACATCTCGACTGGCGCTCTGCGACTGCAGGGTGCCGGTGAATTCATGTCCTGTGGGCCACCTCCCAGAATCGAAGCGCCTCGTCGGGTTCGCAGGAAGTACAGCTGTCCGGATTAGGTCTATTCTTTGGAAGAGCCCAACGATCCTAAAGTAATTCTCGTACCCGGACTGCTGGGCGGCGGTCTCGCTCTGCAGAGCACTGAGCCATTCCGTTCGCGCTCAACGGCTGACGTTCAGGGCTGAGTGGATATCTAGGACAGGGCGGTTTTCAACACTGAGAATCGACCTGATGCCTTATATCGCTAAGTAGGACTGGTTCCGATACTTGAGCACCCGGACCACTCTCATCGGAGGGCTCACTGTTGCTGTGCTTGCGGTAGCCCTCGTCATCTCAGGCTTTGGTGCGGCCCTTGCGGTCGGAGGGGCGGGGCAGAAGACCACGGCCACTACGACTGTGACGACCGGGACAAACTCCACGTCGCCTACCCCCTATGTCGTGACGCTTGTCATCACCACGAACAACATGTACAACTCCACGGTCCAGGACCAACCCGCCTACTTCGTGCTGGGCGCCAACGGACTGGAGTCCTCGGCGAACATCTCCCTCCCGGCTAATCGTCTGATCAAGCTGGTGATAATCTGTTATGACGACGGCAACGCATCGCTCGTCTTGCCCAACGACAACGTGGTGTCTGGGACGACCGGGAACAGCATCTACGTGACCTCCAACGATAACGTCAACGCCAGCCAGGGCCCGTCGGGGATAGTGCTGACGGGGGGTGAGAACCTCACTTCGGTCCCGCTCTCCGAGGTCGCCCACACTTTCACCGTGCCGGCGCTCAACCTCAACATCCCCGTGCCGTTGAGCTCGACGGTAGTCGCCTACTTCAAGGTGGGCCAGGCTGGGTCCTACTTCTGGTTCTGCGAGACCCGCTGCGGCTTCGGCCCCGACGGAACGCTGGGGGCGATGTCAACCTCCGGTTGGATGACAGGTTCGCTGGTGGCGAGCTGAAATACTGGCGACGGAGACTCTGGGAGCGGTGGTCTGGAGCCAGTGACCGCTGAGAAGCCTGACGACTCAGTCGGAGGCGGAGAGGCCGATAGGTCGAGGCGGGAGTTCCTCAAGATGGCGGCCGCGATTTCAGGCGCCCTCGCGGTGGCTGGGATAGCCTCGGTGATGAAGTCTGTTGTGATCCCCGCCGTCCCTGCCGCGTCCGGGACGCCTACAAGTTTCCCCCGGGTGAAGGTCTCGAGCGTATCTGAACTCTCCACCGGAGTCGCTGTGATTTTCAACTACCCGCTCAACAACGAGCCGAACATACTGGTGAAGCTCGGCCAGAAGGCCGAGGGCGGCGTAGGGCCTGACGGTGACATCGTCGCCTTCAGCCAGATCTGCCAGCATCTCGGTTGCATATGGGGGTTCGTCCCCGAAGGAAAGTCACCCACCGTGAACCCTTCCTTCGTCGCGCCTGCTCCAGTGGGTTACTGTCCGTGCCATGGGAGCGTCTATGACCTGCTCGAGGCGGGGAAGGTGATCGGAGGACCCGCACCGAGGCCGGCCCCCCAGGTCCAGCTTGAGGCCGACTCGTCAGGAGACATCTATGCCGTGGGGATGGGGCCGCCCACCATCTTCGGCCATGACACAGGGTCCACCGACGTGACAGACGACCTCCAGGGCGGAACCCTGGTGAGCTCGACATAAAGTGGTGGATGAAGTGGCAGAGAAGTCCGGTCTGTTCCAGCGGCTGGCGGGCTGGTTCGACTCGCGGTTCGGCCTGAGCTATCCTCTCCTCCGCCCTGTCCCCCGCTACGCCATGAACCCCTTCTACTGGCTTGGCGCCCTGACGGTGGTGGCTTTCGTCATCCAGGGGGTGACAGGGGCCATCATGATGCTCTATTATATCCCGAGCCCGACCCAGGCCTACTCCTCCACCCAGTACATCTTCCAGAGCGTCTACAACGGCAGGTTCCTCGAGACCATCCACCTCTACACGGCATACGCCATGATTATCCTCGCGTTCATGCACATGATGAGGGGCTACTTTGTGTCAGTCCACAAGAAACCGAGGGAAGCCATGTGGGTCATAGGGATGCTGATGGGGTTCGTGACGCTGGGGTTCGGGTTCACAGGGTACCTGCTGCCTTGGACCGTCGTCTCGAAGTCTGCCACCGACGTCGGCGTGGGGATGGTGAGCGCCCTCCCCCAGCCCATCTCGTCTCTCCTGACGTTCCTGATAGTCGGCAACGGAGGGGACTCGGCGGAGCTCCTGAGGTTCTTCGACCTCCACGTCATGCTCCTCCCTGCTGCCCTCCTGATACTGTTGGTAGCGAAGATGTACATGCTGGAAGCCCACGGCGTCGCCGAGCCCACCGGAGGCGCCCCCGCAGAGGCGAAGCCGAAGCTGACGCCTATCTTCCCGGACGTCACCATGTATCTCTTCGAGCTTTCCCTCCTCTTCGGGGCGGGGATGCTCCTCGTCTCAGCGCTGTTCCCGCTCAACCTTCCGCCCCAGTACTCCCCCGCGGCCGCGGCCCAGTACATACCCCAGCCCGACTGGTACTTCCTCTGGATCTATCAGGTCCTCAAGGTCAGTGTCTTCGAAGGCTCCACCGGGCTGGCCATGGCGCTGACAGTCGTGTCAGCCATATTCGTGCTCCTGATCATCCTCCCGTTCCTAGACCGTGGCAAGGCGAGGGAAGCGTCCAAGAGGCCTGTCTACACGACGCTCGGGGTCATATTCGTGTCGGAGGTCGTCATCCTCTCATACTGGGGGATGGTGACCCCGGGGAAGATAATACCCGTAGAACAGGCCGCGCTCGTGGTCGGGGGGACGGCCCTCCTGGTGGCGATGGGGTCGGCCCTGGTCTACAGGGCGATGTACTCTCGGGCCAAGGGGAGACTCGCGCTGGTCCCCTCGAGGGAGGTACCTTCCTCTGAGCTGAAGACCGGGCTCGCGTTCACCGGCCTGGTTGCGTTGGGGGCGCTCTCTCTGGGGACTCTGGTCAGCGGCGCTGCCGGGGTCATCCTGGGCGGGCCTTCTCCAGGCGGCCTGGCTGTGATAGCGGCAGCCGCCGTGCTCCTGGCCCTCGACCTGCTAGGGAGCGTGTTCCTGACCTACAGGCTCGACCTCAGGACCGGGAGCATCAGACGGCGGGTCAAGGTCCTCGAAACAGGGTGGAGGGATTGAGTTGAGGATAGGAGCCACCCTGATGACGGTTCAGGTCGTCTTCCTGATCGCCCTGCAAGGGACATCCCTTGTGGTGCTCTGGCTGCTCAACCCGCTCACACAGGCCGCGACGGACACCTTCGCGCTCTACCTCAGCGTCGATCTGCTTGCCTTCGCCATGATGTCGTACATCTACAGGTCGAGGCGCTATGACAGGGTCGCGAGCGCCGCCTGGCTCGCGGTCGGTTACCTTGTGCTGATAGTCCTTCTGGTTTCCAACTTGGCGCTAGCCTAGCGGACAGACGCGCCGGGGCTCTTCTCTTCCTTGTGGTACAGGAAGCAGGCGACCTCCCTCCCTCCGGCCGACGCCAGGGCGGGCCTCTTCTCCCTGCAGAGGTCGAAGGCGTACTTGCACCTGTTGCTGTATCTGCACCCGCTGGGGAGGTCGGTGAAGCTCGGGGGGTCCCCCGAGATCTTAACATCAGTGACCTTCTTCGATATGTCCATAGTGGGGACGCAGCTTAGCAGGTCCTTGGTGTAGGGGTGCATCGGCTCTCCGATCACGTCCTTCGCTGTTCCGCGTTCGACTATCTCCCCGGCGTACATCACGGCAATGCGGTCGGAGAGGTACTGCGCGACCGCCATATTGTGGCTGATGAAGAGATACGACGCCCCCGACCGCGACTGGAGGTCCAGGAGGAGGTTCAGGATCTGAGCTTGGATGGAGACGTCCAGGTTAGAGGTAGGCTCGTCGAGGACCACGAACTTCGGGTCCCCCACTATGGCCCTGGCTATCCCTATGCGCTGCCTCTGCCCCCCCGAGAACTCGTGGACGTACTTCGACGCCGCCGACGGGCCAAGCCCGACCAAGGATATGGCGCGCGCGGTCCTGGCCTCGATCTCGCTCTGGTCTTTCATCCCCGACCCTATCAGAGGCTCAGACACGATGTCCTTCACGTGGAGGCGCGGGTCAAGGCTGGAGTAGGGGTCCTGGAATACTATCTGCATGTGCCTGCGGAGCGCCCGCAGCTCGGAGGCCTTCAGCCTGCCGATGTCCTTCCCTGAGAAGAGGACCCTCCCCGAGCTCGGCTTCACGAGACGGAGGAGGGCGAACCCCAGGGTCGACTTGCCGCTCCCAGACTCCCCTATCACTGTCAGGACCTCCCCCGCTCTGACCGAGAGGTCGACCCCGTCGACAGGCTTGATCTCTCTGTGGACGCTCCCGAGGAACCCTGACCTGACCGTGTAGGTGACGCTGAGCGCTTCTGCGCTCAACACGTCTTCAGTAGAGGTGGCACGCGACAAAGTGGTCGTCCTCCAGCTCCTTGAGCGCCGTCTCTTCGGCCATGCACCTGTCCATCGCGAACTTGCAGCGCGGGTTGAACTTGCACCCCGACGGGAGCCTCATGATGTCGGGCGGAGCTCCTGGTATCTGCTCTATCCGCTTCCCCCCTTTGAAGCCGCTTGGTATGGAGTCGATGAGCCCCTTCGTGTAGGGGTGGAGGGGGTTCTTGAGCACCGCCTCGGTCGGCCCGAACTCGACTATCTCCCCGGCGTACATCACGGCGACCCTCTGCGCCACCTGCCCCACGACCAATATGTCGTGGGACACGAAGACGATAGCAGTCCCCTCATCCTTGCTGAGCCCAAGCAGCAGTGAGAGGACCTGGGCCTGTGTGGTGACGTCGAGGGCCGTAGTCGGCTCGTCGGCGACGAGCACCCTGGGCCGGAGGAGGAAAGACATGGCAATCATCACGCGCTGCCTCTCCCCCCCTGAGAGTTCGTGCGGGTACTTGGCTGCTGTCCTTTCAGGATCGCCTATCCTTACCTGACGGAGCGCCTGTATCGCCTCCTTCGGGGGCGGGGCCGGCCTCGCCTGGGGCATGGAGAACCTGGGGTCAGGGCCCCCGGGGACTGCGATGGAATCAGAGCGGAACATCTCGAGCTTGTAATGCTCCACCCGGGAGAGGACGGCCTCCGAGAGCTGTTCGGAAACACGCATGACAGGGTTGAGGCTTGTCATCGGCTCCTGGAATATCATCGTCACCCCTGACCCCCTGTAGAGGTGGGCATCCCCGCTTGGAAGCTCCACCATGTCTTTGCCGAGGACCTCGACCCTCCCCCTCGCCCTCGCGTTGGCCGGCAGGAGCTTCATGATGGCAAGGGCCACGCTGCTCTTCCCGGAGCCGCTCTCCCCCACCACCCCTACAACCTCCCCTTCCCCGACTGTGAGGTCGACCCCACGGACGGCGCTGGCCCACGCCGACTTCGTTCTATAATCCACCCACAGCCCCGAGACCTTCAGCGCATCAGTCATCTCTGTCCCCTTAGCCTGGGGTCGAAGACGTCCCTGAGCCCTTCCCCGGCGAGCGAGAACCCGAGCGCTAGTATCATAAGCACCAACCCTGGGAAGAATGACCACCACCAGTTCCCTGGAAGCGCGCTCAGGCCGTCGTAGACCATCCTCCCGAGCTCCGGGGTCGGGGGCGCCACCCCGAGCCCGAAGAACGCGAAGATGGAGTAGAGGAGGAGGGTGGTCCCCATGTCGAGGGTGGCGTAGACGGCTATGACAGACGCCAGGTGGGGTATCACGTGCGTCCTCACGATCCTGAACTTCCCGAGCCCTGACGCCTCGGCGGCGCGCACGAATGGCATCTGCTTGATCGTTATCACCTGGGCCCGGGCCAGCCTCGTGTAGAAGGGCCACCCGACCACTATCAGCGCGAGCTCGCTGTAGACCACCCTGAGGGACTCCTCAGTCGACCCCAGTATCGCGGCTATCGTGAGGGCTAGGACTATGTTGGGGAAGGCGAAGAAGAGGTCGGCTACCCTCAGCACAAGCTCCTCGATCCAGCCGCCGAGGTATCCTGCGAAGGTCCCCAGGACGAGCCCGATGGCCACGCTCGCCCCCACGACTTCGAAAGGGATGGCTATGTCGATGGGCAGGGCGGCGACCACCCGGGCGAAGATGTCCCGCCCCTCCCTGTCGGTCCCGAACAGGTGGGCCAGAGACGGGGAAGCGTTGGCTGCCCCGAAGTTGAGGGAGTCGGGAGGGTAGCGGGCGATGAGGTGGTAAGTGGGAGGCCAGGCGGCCAGGACTGACAGGGCGAAGAAGGCGACGAGTATCCCCACCCCTACGACGGTGGCCCAGTTCCCGAAGATTATCCCCAGAGTTACTGAGGTGCTGCTCCTGCTCAATACCCCACCCTCGTCCTTGGGTCAAGGAAGCCATACCCTACGTCGACCACCAGGTTGCTGATTATGATGACGACAGTGATGAGTATCAGGGTCCCTATCAAGGAAGGGGTGTCGAAGGTGAGGAGGCTCTGGGCGACGTAGTACCCGAGCCCGTAGTAGCTGTACACGGTCTCGACGACGAGGCTCCCGGTCACCAAACCCGCGAACACCAGGCCCATCAGGGTGAAGGCGGGGAGGAGGGAGTTCCTGAGGGCGTGCCTGAATATCACGGCGTTCTCCCTGAGCCCCTTGGCCCGGGCCGTGCGGACGTAGTCCTGGTCGAGGACCTCAAGCATGGACACCTTCACCAACCTCACTATCCCCCCGAACCCGAAGAGGATCAGGGTGGCTATAGGGAGGACGGCGTGCGACACCGCTGAAGAGAAGGCCGCCCAGTCTCCGACGAGGAGGGAGTTCAGCATCGGCATGTTGTCTATCAGCCAGAAGCCTGTGACCTTCCCCGCGAACGGATTGTAGAACTGGAACTTTGGGACGGTCGCGCCGAGTATGGGGTTGATAGGCTGCGAGGAGGGGAAGGTGTGCGTACCATAGGCGAAGAGGAGGAGGAACCCCAGCGCCACCAGGAAAGGGGGGGCGCTCCTTACCGTCGTGTACGTCACTTTGATGACGTTGTCCACCACCCCGTTGGGGCGCATGGCGGAGACCACCCCCAGGACGACCTCGAGCCCTATCTTGAAGACGAACGCGATTATCGTGAGCTCCAGGGTGACCGGGAGGTACTCTTCGATGAGCGAGATCACTGGTTGCTGGTAGAGTGGCGAGATCCCCCAGTTTCCAGTGAAGACGTTCACTATGTAGTAATAAAACTGGACGTACCACGGGCTGTTCAGGTGGTAGGTGAGGGCTACGAGGGCCACCTGCGCCTTGGTCGACTCTGGACCAGCCCAGATCACGGCTGGGTCGGGGGCGGCTATGTTGGTGAGGTAGAAGATGATCAGGAGCTCGCCGATTACCACGAAGAACGAAAAGAGGACCCTCCGGGCTATGTAGGTGGCTAGCCCCAACGCCTATTCCTAGGTGAGAGTGGCGTAGAAGTTACCGAGCAGCGCCGCGTTCCAAGCGAACCCCTGGAGGCTCGATGAAGCGACGGTGTACGCGGTGAAGTCGTCCAGCCAGACGTACTGAGCCTGCTGTTTGTAGATGTTGGTCATGTTGTTGTAGTACTGCTGCAGCAAGACCGGGTTAGAGGTGTGTATCGCCTCGTTGATCAGTTGCACTACCTGTGTGTTGTTGAAGTAGGCCGGGTCGCCGTGGTGGCACCTCGCGGGGCAGTTCCCGAGGTACGCAGAGGGGTCGGACGGCCCTACGAACACGACAGAGTTCGCGGCGATCTGGAAGGCGGGGTAGTTCGGCGAGCTCGGCGAGTTGAGCTCGTCTTCTATGATGGTAGTGAAAGCCTCGGGGGCAAGTGTGACGGTAACGCCGATCTTTGCGAGTTGCGACTGGATCACGGTAGCCTCCTCCTGGTCAGCCGCGCTTCCTGCTGTGAAGACAAGGTTGAGGGAGGGCAGAGCCTTCCCTCCGCTGTTGATCACAGTCCCGTTCTGGAGGGTCAACTTGAACCCTGCCTGGGACAGCAGGCTGATCGCCATGTTGGGGTTGTACGTGTACCCTGGGAATGTGGAGTTGTAGTAAGCCATCGCAGGGTCAAGCGGTCCCACGTAGGACTGGCTGTACCCCGCATAGACCTGGCGCTGGATCTGAGTCGCGTTGACCCCGTATTCTATCGCAAGCCTGACGTCCGTGATGTTGTACGGGTATTGATAGGCGTCTATTGCCAAGAAGTCTATCGTCGGCGTCGGCCCCCAGTTGTGTATGGTGATTCCTGGATAGTTGCTTACCTCATGCAGGTCAGGTATCTCCACTTGGGATATCTGGGCAATCCCAGACTGTATATCGCTCACCCTGGTCGCTTCGCTCGACTGGTAGTCTATGACTACCGTCTTTATAGACGGCGGGGTCAGCCAGACGCTGCGCTGGGACGATTGAAGCTGGGTGGCCCAGTAGTGCGGGTTGGCCTGCAGCACCACGTTTGAACCCCCCAGAGCGGTGGTGAGCATGTACGGACCGGACCCTAGTGCGTTGCTGGTCGTGTAGGAGTTCGCTGTGTCTATCTGGACTCCTCCGTTCGCTGCAATGAACGCTGGGTCGACGGCGTCGCCGAGCCCCCCTGAGATCACTTGCAGGAAGTCGGCGTACGGGAAGTCCAGGTTAATCTTCACCTGGTCCGGCCCTGAAACAGACACCGCCTGCTGGGGGTAAGACATCACCGTCTGAATCGTTGAGTTCGCAGCGTTGAAGTGCGAAAGAATCGATGCCAGGTCTACCGCCGCCTGCTGGTCCGCGGTGAGCTGGTTCGAAGAGAAGGTGTACCCGGCAGCCGCGAGGGCCTGCTCGGCACCGAAGGGGAGACGAATGTTCCCTTTGGTCGTCGAAGTCACGTTCCCTGTGAAGCCTGCCCCTCCGTTGATGGCCAGAACTTGGCTTACGTACGAAGAGATGCCCAAGTTCAGAATCATGGTCCTATAGAAAGAGTACCAGATCGTGCTCGCGTTCAGTGGGGTCCCGTTGCTGAACGTCTCGAAGGGCCAGAGGTTGAACGTATAGTTCAATCCGCTCGAAGATGACGTCCAATTCTCTGCCAGCACCCCCACGAAGCTGGATCCGCTCTCCCCGTTGTAGAAGACGAGCCCCTGGTACACGTTCTGCATTATCTCCCCTCCTGGGACATCGTAGCTGGACGCCGGGTCGACGCTCACGGGGGCTGGAATCTCGTCGACGGTGATCGAGCTCGGGGCTTGGACGGCAGAAGACGAACTAGTCGATGTGAGCGGGCTGCTGACGGAGGACGAACTGCTCGTGTGGCTCGGGGGGAACGCCACAAAGTAGTATGCGGCACCAGCCACCACGAGTATGACAATGACGGCGACGGCGATTGCAACCTTGCCTACGCCTGAACGACGTTGACGCAACCAGTCCATGTGTGCGGGCACGGCAAGATATAAGCAAACTTAACGTGTACGTTTTTGTACATGGCTTGACCTCTGCGAGCCCTGAATTGGGGCCCCAAGGACGATGCCACACCGTTAGCAAGGGACAAAGCTCCCGGACCTCTGGAGGTCCTTGGGCCACAGTACTTCGAGCTGCCTTCGCGTCCCCGAGCCGCCTGCCCTGCCTTTAACGCGCTCTACTAAATCCGACCCCCTCGGTTCGTCCATGCAGCCTGCCCGCCGTCCCCAGATGAAACTCTAGTGCCGCACCCACTGGCTGGTTCCGCACACGGCTTTTCCGACGGCCAGTCACCCGCGGTTCCCCTGCAGGTACCTGGCTATCCGGGAGACCCCCTCTCTGACCCTCGGCACGCCCTCGGCGCAGAACACAAGCCGGAGGTGCCCTTCGCCGCTTGGCCCGTACCTGACTCCGGGCATGGTCTTGACCCCCGCGATCTTCTCTAGCTCAGACGCGAGTCGAACCGAGTCCGTAGAGTAGGCAGAGACATCGACGAAGACCTCGAACCCCGCAGTGGGGGGCTCGAAGGAGCCGTCCTTCACCTCGGCGAGGGCGTCCACCATGGCCAGCCTCCTCCTGTCTAGCTCGGCCACCATGGACCGCACGGACTCGGAGCACCTGGTCAGCGCCGCGGCCCCCGCGTACTGTACGGCGTAGCTGACCCCGCCGTTGTATTCCTCCGAGAGTCGTTTGACCCTGTCGGCGTTCCTCTTCCCGGTGACCAGGTACCCCAGGCGCCACCCGGTCATGGCGTAGGTCTTTGAGAAGCTGTCGACGATGTACAACTGGTCGAGGAGGTCCCTGTCGCCAAGGAGGGTGTGGTGGGTGGACCCGTCGTAAAGAATCCGCGCGTAGCACTCGTCGAGCAGCAGCGAGACTCGTTCGTGCTCCTTCAGTAGCTCCGAGACGGCGTCGAGCTCTCCCCGGCTGCATGCTGTCCCTGTCGGGTTGTTGGGGTTGCAGATGTAGATCATCTTGGTCTTCTCTGACATCGCGGACTTGACGGCGTCGACGTCCAATCTCCAATGCTCCCCTTCTGCGAGGGGGACGAACGCCGGCCTCACACCAAACGTCTCCAGCTTCTCTATGAAGGCGCTGTAAGTGGGTTCGGGGACGACTATCTCGTCGCCTGGCCTGGTGCCAGCCTGGACCGCGAGCGACAGCGCCTCCTGGGCGCCATGCGTGGGACACACTTCGCTCAGAGGGTCGACCTGGACGGCCAAGTCTTCTAGGTAGTATCGGGCGATCGCTTTCTGTAGGACGTGCCCGTCGAACCCGGGAGCTGGGAAGTAGTGGGTGCAGCCGTTGACCACCGCGTAGTTGAAGGCCTCGATGATCCTTTCGTCCGTCTTGAAGTATGGGTCGGCGACCCACATGTTGATAGGCCCTCCTATGTCATCCACCCGGTCCTCCGCTGCGGCCATGGAGGGCCGTGGCTTGTGTCACCCTATATCTCCGTTCACAGGGCCCGTCAGAGACGCGGACGGGATGACACCCTTGCCACGTTCGAGTCGGGAAGACGAGCTTCTCCGATCGGCCACCTGCGATAACAGGCTTTCGTGGACCCGACTCTCGCAGCTGATTTCGCGAGGCGGAAGAAGAGTTAGACAAGTAGCAGGGGGTGTTCATCGAAGAGATGACGCGCCCAAAGTAGGCGCTCAATCCCAGAGCCTTTGAGCACGGTGAAGAGACCGCGGGCAGGCTGCGATAGATCATTGGTCTGTCGCAGGCCGACGCATCGCTGCGCCTTCGGCCGTCTTGAGTGAGGCCGTGCTCCTGCGAGCACGCAGATGCACCAGCTGAGACCATCGTTCTATCGGTCTACGCAGGATCGCCGAGCCGTGAGGCTGGTCAGGAAGCGAATCGCCGAGAAGCTGGGAATCCGCATTGGTTCATTCCGGCACCTTCGCCTTGGTTGGGCCGCTCGCGGTTCCGATGGCGCAGCCGTCTGTCTGTCCCAGCGGTTTTCTGCGTCGACTGATGGGCCACGCTTAGACAGCGGTTGCGCGGGCAGGAGGTTATCCCGCGAGTCATTCCCGCATCCGCTTTCCGGACGCCCTCCCCCGAGCCCGGCCAAAACCAAGTGGGCGCCGGCCAACAGATATTAACGAGCAATAAACTCGGAACTTTACCTGATGAAATTTCTCTTCGTTACCGAAGAAAGCCTGTCGGCTGACCTTGCATGGCAGCTGAAGAAGGAGGGACACGAAGTCAAGATGTACTGCCACGGCCAGGGGGAGAAGGACGTCGGGCTGGGTTTCTTCGACAAGGTGGATGAGTGGGACTCGCTCAAGGACTGGACAGACGTCATCGTCTTCGACGACGTGGGGACCGGAGCCAAGGCAGAGCAGCTCCGCGGCGAGGGGAAGTTCGTCGTCGGAGGGAACCCCTACACAGACAAGCTCGAGCTGGACAGAGAGTTCGGCCAGTCGGAGCTGAACTCGGTGGGAGTGGACGTCCTCCCAAGCTGGAACTTCACCTCCTTCGATGAGGCGACAGAGTTCGTGAGGAGGAATCCTGACAGGTACGTCCTGAAGCCCAGTGGGAAGGCGCAGAGCGAGAAGGAGCTCCTATTCATCGGCCAGGAGGCGGACGGCAAGGACATACTCCAGGTCCTAGAGCACTACAAAGCGACGTGGTCCAAGAAGATCAAGGAGTTCCAGCTCCAGAAGTACGCCGAGGGGGTGGAGGTCGCGGTGGGGGCTTTCTTCAACGGTAAAGACTTCGTGATGCCGGTCTGCGTGAACTTCGAACACAAGAGGCTGTTCCCAGGGGAGCTGGGCCCCAGCACCGGGGAGATGGGTAACTTCTGCTATTGGACCAAGGACAGCCCTATCTTCGAACGCACCCTGGCCAAGACGAGGGAAAAGTTAGCTGCCAGCAAGTTCGTAGGGTACATAGACATCAACTGCATAGTGAACGGGAAGGGGATCTGGCCCCTCGAGTGGACGCCTAGATTTGGCTACCCGATGATCAGTATACAGATGGAAGGGATTACCAGCGAATGGGGCCAGTTCCTCTACGACCTGGCCCACGGCAACGAGGCGCAGCTGAAGGCGAAGAAGGGGTACCAGGTGGGCGTCGTCGTCGCGATCCCCCCCTGGCCCTTCGAGGACGAGAAGGCATTCAGGAAGTACTCAGAGGGGGCGACCATCCTCTTCAGGCGCCAGGCCCTCGACGGCGTGCACATAGGCGAGGTGAAACAGGAGGGAGGGGACTGGCGCATCGCAGGGAACTCAGGCTACGCCCTGGTCGTCACCGGTGCCGGGGCCACGATGGCCGACGCCATCGATAGGGCGTATCAGAACGTGAAGAACGTGATGATCCCCAACATGTTCTATCGGAACGACATAGGCCAGCGATGGGCCCGCGAGAGCGACCTGCTCATCAGCTGGGGATACATCTAGGGGAGCCGGCTCCACCGTCAGCCCGCGCGGGCTCGCCCGCTTGAGAAGGCATACCAGCCCACGAGGACGATGATCAGCACCTCGGTGGCGAGCCCGACCAGCAAGGTGGCAGTCGCGGCCAGGTCTCCGCTCGCCACGAGCTGATAGTGGGCGGGCTGCGAGATGGTGGCGACGAAGGCGACGGCTGCGAGGACGAGCCCAAGGTAGTAGGAATCCCTCGGCCGGACGAAGGTGAGGGCGCTGTCGACGACGAAGAGAACCTCCCCTAAGGCAACCGAATAAAAGATATCCGCCGGGAGCACCGGGCGGACCTCGTAGAGGAATGGGACGCCGAAGAGGGTCGCGAAGATGATTGCACCCTGAATTGCCCTCGACAGAGCGCTCATAGTCCGCCTCCGCGTTCCCGGTTATTTCAGAATATCCAGTGCAAACGGCACGCAAACGAAGGGCCAGGGCTCCTCGAAAGTCTTTTGAAACGTGGTTGAGGAGGAAAGCCCATGTCATCAGAGGCGCACAGGTCATTCAAACTGCCGGAGTCGAGGCCGCACTACCCCCCGCCCCTTGAGTTCCATACCGCACACACCAAGATAGAGCTCGCGGTCGACTTCGCGAAGAAGAGGATCGCGGGGTCGTGCACCCTGCAGATAGAGCCCATCAAGGAGGAGCTGAGGTCTGCCCGGCTGGACGCCTGTGGCCTGGAGGTGGCTGAGGTCCGAGTGGACGGGAAAGAGGCTCCCTACGAGTACGATGGGACCACGCTAGAGGTGCCGCTCCCTGCAGGCAAGGGGAAGAGAGAGATAAGGGTGGAGTACGCGGCGTCCCCCAAGATCGGGGTGTACTTCACGGGCCCCGACAAGGAGCACCCTGAGAAGGAGGTCCAGGCCTGGACCCACACAGAGCCCGAGGAGTCGCGTTACTGGTTCCCCTGCCACGACCACCCGGGGGACAAGTCGAGCAGCGAGCTGGTGCTGACCGTCCCAAAAGACTTCAGGGTGATATCGAACGGGAAGCTGCTGTCGTCGAAGGTCGAAGGGGGCAGGGCTACGTTCCACTGGCTTGAGGAGATCCCCCACTCCTGCTATCTGGCGTCCTTCGTCGCAGGGAGATTCGGGGTGATCACCCAGGAGGCGCGCGGAGTGCCCCTGAACTACAACTTCCCCGAGTCCAAGAGGGAAGACGCGCTCAGATACTTCGGGGAGACGCCGAGGATAATCGAGGTGTTCGAAGACATGACCGGGGTCAAGTACCCCTACCTCAAATACGACCAGACTGCTGTGCAGGACTTCGTCGCTGGGGGCGAGGAGAACCTCAACGCCACGACCCTGGCAGACAACTACTTCCCCGACGCCGCTTCCGAAGAGGACTTCTCGGT
Source organism: Nitrososphaerota archaeon (assembly GCA_029785215.1). GTDB lineage: Archaea > Thermoproteota > Nitrososphaeria > Nitrososphaerales > Gagatemarchaeaceae > UBA183. The sequence continues at coordinate 7,942 of JAFMAB010000005.1, read as the reverse complement.
GAGCTACGCCAACGTGGCCCAGAGGCCCGTAGACCTCGTCTCGCACGAGCTTGCCCACCAGTGGTTCGGCGACTACGTCACCTGCGCCGACTGGCCCCACGCTTGGCTGAACGAAGGCTTCGCCTCCTATTTCCAGGAGCTCTACCTAGAGAAGACCCGGGGGACCGACGAGATGATCTGGCACCTTGACCACAGGGCGCAAGACTACTTCGAGGAGGACGAGAAGGAGTACAGGAGGCCCATAGTGGAAAGGGAATATGTCTGGCCAGACGACCTTTTCGACAGCCACCTCTACCCCAAGGGGGCATATAGGCTCCACGAGCTCAGGTTCATAGTAGGGGACGGCGCGTTCTTCCGTGGTATCTCGCTCTACCTGAAGACACATGCGGCCTCCACCGCGGAGACCGTCGACCTCAGGCGTGCCATGGAGAAGGCCAGCGGGATGCAGCTGGAGGAGTTCTTCGAGCAGGCTTTCTACAAGCCAGGTCATCCTGAGTTCGACGTCACATACAACTGGGACGACGCCACTTCGGCAGCTACCCTCAGGGTGAGGCAGACACAGAAGACTGATGGCGGGACACCGGTGTTCAAGCTCCCCTGCGAGGTGGTCTTCTATCTAGGAGGGAAGAGGGAGAGCCACCGCGTGTTTCTGGACTCGGCCGACCAGGCGTTCACCTTCCGGCTGCCATCGAAGCCGTCCGTCGTGGAGTTCGACCCCAGGGGGTGGCTCCTGAAGAGGGTGAAGTTCGACAAGACAGTCTGGATGTTGCTAAACCAGCTCGAACAGAGCGAGGAATCCCTGAGCCGGGCCCAGGCGGCCAAGCAGCTCGGCGAGATGAAGGACCCCTCTGCGGTCGGAGGGTTGGCGAAGGCTGCGGCCAGAGAGCAGTTCTGGCACGTAAGAGCCTCCGCCCTCAGGGCGCTGGGTGAGATAGGCACGGACGGTGCGCTGGCGGCGCTCCTCGGCGTAGGGGTCCCCAAGGAGAGGCACACAAGGAGGGGCCTCGCCGCCGCCCTAGGGAACTTCGAGGACGAGAGGGCGAGGGGGGTCCTCCTCAAGGCACTGAAGGAGGACGAGAGCCCTTATGTGAGGTGTGAGGCTGCCCTAAGCCTGGCGAAGTCATGGCCGGAGGGAGCGCTACCGCACCTGAAGGAGGCAATGAAAGTCGGCACCCCCAACGACACGCTGGCCGAGGCGTGCGTGGCTGCCATGGGGAAGCTGAAGGACAAGGAGGCGAAGGGGGTCGTGAAGGAATCCCTGGCGTACGGTCGACCGACCAGGGTGAGGATAGGCGCCTTGAAGGCGATCAAGGAGAGAGGTACTATCTTCGACGACGAGTTCCCCATCATCAAGGAGATCCTCCTCCACGACAAGGAGTACAGGGTCAGGCAGATACTCCTCACGACTGTGGTCATGCAGATGCAAGACAGGAGGCTCCTCGACGCGCTGAGAGAGGTCTCAAGGTCTGATCTGCGAGCCGGGCTCAGGAGGAAGGCGCTGGAACTGTACCATGGGATTGCCGCGTCGGCCGGAGCCTCTGAGGAGCTGGAAAGGCTCAGAGGGGAGGTGGAAGGGCTCCGGCGGGAGGTGAAACTGTCGGCCGCGAAGACGGCCGCCTAGATGGCGCCCTTCCTGAGGGTTGCGCCGCCGGTCGAGGTAACCCTTGACTGCCTCGAAGAGAGCAGCCTCTTCATCTTGGGGCCCATGGTCTCGAAGACGCTGGCCAGGTTGTAACCTGTCTCAGTGAAGGAGTGGTTGCCGCCGGGGGTGAATATCTCGACGGAGACTTCGTATCTGGCATGGTCCGCTGCTGGCTTCTTCGATTTCACCACCGCCCTTATCTCCTCGATGTGTGGGAACACCTTGCATATCTCCGCGGACAGCCTCTCGAACTTCGCCTTGGCCTCCGAGGCCTCCAGTGGCTCCTCGGGGAGGCCGACGATGTAGTACGGCGTGCTTGTTCTTTCGCCTGACATCTCAAAAACCCGAGTACGCTTCTCCGGGGTTCGCTTTATGGATTCCGCGCGCCGGTCCGCGACGAAGCAAGCCGGTTGGACGGCGGAGCACGGAGGAGCGCTTCTATTTCTCCAGGCCATCGAAGAAGGACTTCAGCTCTGTGACGGACACCGCCGCGTAGTCTGCTCCTTCGCGCCGCAGCCCATCCACAGGGTGGTTGCCTGTGGCGATCGCTATGGCCTTCACTCCCGCCGCCTTAGCCGCCCGGACGTCGTATGGGCTGTCCCCGACGTAATATGTCGAGTCCCTGGCCAGGCCTAGCCTGGCCGCCGCCATTGCCACACCCTCGGGAGCGGGCTTCATCATCACCGTCTCGTCTCGTGTGAGGACGAACTCGAAGTAGCCTCCGATCCCCGCGCCCTCCAGCTCTGCCGAGGCGGCCTTCCTTCCGCTGTTGGTCAGGACGGCCATCCTGACGCCGCTACGGCGGAGCTGTTCTAGCGCATCTCTGATGCCTGGGAGGGGCCGAGCCCCGGCTACCCCCGCTGCTTCGAACCTGTCAAGTATGTCGAAGGCGGCCCTTCGCGCCTCCTCGAAGCGGCGCTCCTCCCCCTTCGGCGTCTGCGCCTTCGCGGCGTCCAGTATCATCTGGGTGTATGCCGAGGGGTCCAGGGCTGAAGTGTCATACCCTCGGCGCCCCAGCTCCTCGATGACCTCTTTCCTGGCGCTCCTGAGGTCCAGCTTGAAGGCCACCAGGGTGCCGTCGAGGTCGAAGATGGCTCCGATCGCCATATCGCCCTATATCTTCTTCTTCGCGAACAGGATGAGAATCGCGATGCCCGCGACGGCTATGGCGACCACTAGGACTGCGACTGCTGTGAGCGTGTCCGAGCCCGCTGCCTGCAGGGCCGGCAGGACCTGGGACAACCTGTACTCCATCCCTGAAGCTTCGTATTTATTCGTTCTAGGTGAATTGTTGACCCTCCCCCACTCCCTCCGAGGAGTCGTCTAGGCAGGGGACCGCAGATGGCTGCGCTGCAACGATTAACTAGGCCTCCGGGGGGTTCGGGGGCGTGCCCTCCCGGCTCACACTCTTCGGGGGCGTAGGAGAGATCGGCGGGAACAAGTTCCTCCTTGAGGACAAGGGCGTCAGGGTGCTGCTAGACTTTGGGACCGGGTTCTCGGACGGGGGGGAGTTCTTCGAAGGCAACATCTCCCCGAGGGCGGTGAACGGGGCAGGGGATCTTTTCGAGTTCGGCCTCCTCCCGGAGGTCCCGGGGCTGTACTCCGAGAGGGCGCTCCAGAACACGCGCATGAGATACGGGAGCGCCGAAGTCGATGCCATCGTCCTCAGCCACTACCACTCAGACCACACTGGGAGGATAGGGTTCACAGACCCCAAGATACCCGTCTACTGCGGCGAGACCACGTCGCTGATCCACGAGGCTTACAGCGGCTCGAGGAGTTCCCCCCTCGACGACCACGAGATCAGGAGGTTCAGGACCGGGGCGCGGTTCAGGGTCGGACCGATGGAGTTCGTCCCGGTCCACGTCGACCACTCCATACCTGGGGCCTACGGGTTTATCGTGCATATGAGCGAGGGTGCCGTCGCGTACACAGGAGACTTCCGGTTCCATGGGCGTGCTGGCGCCATGACCCTGGATTTCATCGAAACGGCGCGCAGGGAAAGGCCTGGGACACTCTTGACGGAGGGGACGAGGGTAGGGCAGGGTGACGGGAAGTCGGGCATCTCCGAAAAGGCAGTCCTCGAGGAGGCTCGGAAGCTGGTCGCCGGCTCGAAGGGGCTCGTCTTCTCGTCGTTCCGGGGGAACGACGTCGACAGGGTCAACACTTTCTTCGACGCCTGCCAAGGCACGGGGCGGAGGGTGGTCGTGTCGATGAGGATGGCGAACCTGCTCGATAAGCTGAAGGACGACAAGAAGCTCAGGGTCCCGAGGGTCGGGAAGGACCTCGACGTCTACGTGAGGAGGAAGAAGACAGGCGGGATCGACGACTCGGACTACTATAGGTGGGAGCGGAAGTTCCTGGACCGCGGAGTGACGGCAGCGGAGGTAGGAACGCATCAGACGAACTACTTCCTCCACCTCGAGTCGTGGGACTTCCCGGAGCTGATAGACATCAGGCCCGACAGGGGAGGGACTTACATCCACTCGGCGACTGAGGCGTTCAACGAAGAAGGGGAGAAGGAGGAGGCGGTGGTCAAGAACTGGATCCGCCACTTCGGATTCAGGTACACCCAGCTGCACGCGTCAGGCCACGCGCCAGAGGAAGAGGTCTTCTCCCTCGTAGAAATGGTGGGCGCCGCCAAGGTCATCCCAATCCACACGGAACACCCCGAGTCGTTCGGCCCGCGGGTTAGACGCAGGGGGATGAAGGTCGAGGTCCCCGTCAAGGGGAGGCCGGTAGATATAGTGGGCTAGTCCGGCCCCGCCCGTTGCCTACCCTCCTCTGCGACGTTGGGGGTGTCCTAATCGAGAACCCATGGAAGAGGGCGTCGCAGGAGGTCGGCGAGCAGCTCGGCAGGGATCCGGGGGAGGTGTTTAGACTGCTCTCGGCGCTCAGCAAGAGGCTCGATATGGGGGAATTGACCCTGGCAGGGGTCCATCGGACGCTGGCGGGCGCCCTCGGAGGAGACTACCCGTTCGCGCGCTTCGAGGAGACGCTGGACGCCGCGTTGAGGAAGGTTCAACCGGTGTGGGAAGCCGTCAGAGCCTTGGGGCGCCGCGGAGACTGGGAGGTAATGGCCCTGAGCAACATGTCCTGGGAGGTGTGGGATTCCCTCCAGAGGAAGTTCGGGATCAGCTCCCTCTTCGGGTCCGCCGTGCTGTCGTTTGAGCACGGCGTCGTCAAGCCCGACCCAGCGATCTACCGGCTCGCCCTTGGGAAGGCAAGGTCCCCACCGTGCGAGTGCACCTTCGTAGACGACGTCCCCGAGAACATCGAGGCAGCCGGACCGCTAGGCATCAGGACGTACCTCGCTGAGGGGCCGTCCGAGACTGCGCGTTTCATAATGTCCCTGGGAGACCGCCGCTATACGCCGGCGAGAGCTGGCGCCTCTTGGCCAGAGTCAGAGCGCGGAGCAGGTTAAGAACCACCGTTGGAGAAGGGGGGTATGCGGGTTCAGGAGGCGAGGGACCTCGGGGAAGCGGGCGTCTCGAAGGCCCTGAAGGCGGGGGCGTCATATGCCGAAGCCAGGGTGCAGGCTACATGGGAGAGGGAGTTCGGACTGAAGAACGGGGAGCCACAGCCGTCCGTGTTCGTCGAGGGGTACGGGATAGGTATCAGGGTCATCGCCGGTGGAGCCCTCGGATTCGCCGCCACCAACGCCATGCATAGGACGTCGGTGGGCGAGGTGGCCGCGAAGGCGGTCAGGCTGGCGAAGGCCTCCGGGGGGATGTTGCGGCGGCCCGTGGTCTTCGACTCGACCAAGCCTGCCAGGACAAGCTGGGCGGCCCCTGAGACAGAGAAGATCGAGAGCGCGGACTCCACCTGGATGAAGGAGGTGCTGATGGACATCGACGGCAGGGTCGCGGACGGGAGAGCAGGGGTGAAGCTGACCGGGAGGATATTCTACCTGTCCGCCGAGCTCCAGGAGCGATACTTCGTCAGCAGCGACGGCGCCAGGGTGGCGGGTCGGGTCCCACGCGTGAGCTTCGGGGGGTCCCTGACAGCCGTGGAAGCGGGGTCTGCCGCCCAGAGGTTCATCCAGCAGGGGGAGACAGGGGGGCTCGAAGTAGTAAAGAGGGTAGGGCTCGTCGAGAAGGTGGTCGAGGAAGCGACGGCGATCGGGAAGGTCCTGAAGGCCTCGGCTAAGCCTCCGACGGAGGAGATAGACGTCGTCCTCGGTCCGGAGCTCTCTGGGATTGCGGCCCACGAGTCGGTGGGGCACCCGCAGGAGGCGGACAGGGTCTTGGGGAGGGAGGGGGCCCAGGCTGGTGAGTCGTATCTCAAGGCAGACAGCCTTGGGAGGAAGATAGGGAGCGACGAGGCGAACGTGAGCGACGACCCTACGCTCCTCCACTCCAACGGTTACGTCCCGGTGGACGACGAAGGGGTGGCTGCGAAGAAGCGCTCGCTGATCAAGGGAGGGGTCATAAACGAGTTCCTGCAGAACAGGGCGACGGCCCGTCAGTTCGGAGTTGGGAGCAACGGTGCGGCGAGGGCAGTCGCCTTCGACAGGGAGCCCATCATACGGATGGCTAACACGTTCGTGGAGCCAGGGGACTACTCTACCGACGAGATATTCGAGGAGGTGAAGCACGGCGTATACTTCAAGTCGTTCACGGAGTGGAACATAGACGACAAGAGGCTGAACCAGAGGTATGTGGGTCTGGAGGCCTACCTGGTAGACCATGGAGAGCTGAAAGGACTGGTCAGGTCCCCTGTCCTGGAGATAACCACACCGAAGCTATGGGGGAGCGTGAAGGCCAGGAGCAAGCACATGGAGTTCGAGGCGGCCACCTGTGGGAAGGGGGACCCGATGCAGGGCGCACCCGTGTGGACCGGGGGGCCGGAGACGCTGCTGGCGGGGATAAGGCTGGGGGCGAGATAGGCGTGGACCTGGACGAGCTGAACAGCCTGGCAGTCCGCACGGCCGAGGCTCTGAAGGCAGACGACGCGGTCGCGCTCAGCACCCGAATCGCGGAGAGCATGGTCAGGTTCGCAGACAACTCGGCGACGGTGGCCAACAGGGTCGACGAGACCGAGCTGACCGTGTATCTGGCCAAGGCAGGGCGGAGGGCTATCGCGTCCACTTCGAACCTCTCGCCGGCCGCGGTGAGGGGGTTCGTCAAGGACCTATATGCGTCCATGCGAGGGCTCCCCGAGGCCGAGTACGCACCGCTCCCCGACGCAGGGGCCAGATTCAGCCAGAGTGGCGGCGTCGACAGGAAGCTTGAGGATGCGGAGGAGATGCTCCCAGAGCTGGCCAAAGCGGCAATAGGTTCATCACTGGCATCAGGCGGGGAGAGGTCTGCTGGGGCCATCAGCGCATGGAAAGCTACGGTCGCCATCCTGACCACCTCTGGGGCCAGGGGGTCCGACTCGAGGACGGCCATCACCCTGAACATCCGTTCCTTCGGCGAGGGCGACGCCAGCGGCCACGGCCTGTCCTGCTCATCAACCTTGCGGGGGTTCGACCCGGAAGAAGCAGGGAGGAGGGCAGGGGAGGGCGCGAAGGGCATGCGGCATGCCACCGAGCCCGAGGCAGGCAAGTACGAGGTCCTGCTCAGCCCGACCGTCGCCTCTAACCTGATCGAGACGGTCGCCGGGGCGGCGTCTGCGTTCTCGGTCGACGCAGGGACCTCATGTCTCGCTGGGAAGCTCGGGAAGGAGGTCGCAGCGCCGGCGTTCTATCTCACCGACCACGGAGTGATAGAGGGAGGTTTTGGAGGGAGGGCGTTCGACGACGAAGGGTCCCCCACCAGGGCCACGAAGATCATCGACGGTGGGGTCCTTCGAGGGTACCTGCACAACCTCACGACGGCGAAGAAGTGGAGGTCAGCGACCACAGGGAACGCCGGGCTCATCGCCCCTCACCCCTGGAACCTGGAGGTGGGGGCCGGGGACTCCAGCTACGAGGAGATGGTGAAGGAGATGAAGAAGGGGATCGTGCTAACCAGCAACTGGTACACCAGGTTCAACAACTACAGGACCGGGGAGTTCTCCACAGTCCCCCGGGACGGCGCATACCTTGTGGAGGACGGGAAGGTTGTGAGGCCGCTGAAGGGGATGCGCGCAGGGGACGACCAGCAGAGGCTGCTCTCCTCCGTGAGGCTCCTGTCGAAGGAGCGCGAATGGGTCCAGTGGTGGGAGGTCGACACCCCTACGCTATGCCCCTGGATACTGGTCGACGGCGTCAGCATCACCAGGGCCTACGGCTAGGCGCCTCCCGCTCAACGGACGACCGGGAGGGCGGCCAGGGCCTGGGCCAGCGACCCCTCATCGGGCTCGAAGTCCACCAGC
>JAFMAB010000004.1:19924-66223 GCA_029785215.1 Nitrososphaerota archaeon | reverse complement strand
TACTACGTGGTCCTCCCTGCCGTCGTCCCCAGGTCGACCGCCACGACGACGACCAGCGCCAGCGCCGGGAAGGTCAAGTTCAACACCTCTTCTGACATCTCGGGGGCGTCCATCCTGCTGACCGCCACCAACCTGGCTCCAAACCAGAACGTGACCGCCACATTCGGGTCCGCGCAGTTGCAGCTCATCAACTCCTCGACCGGGGCGACCTTCTGCAGCACCAACGACAAGGGCGACATCTCAGGGTGCATGTTCTGGGTCCCCAAGGCGTCATCAGGCTCATACACCGTCGTCCTGACCGCCGGCACGACGAGCGGGGTCGCCCGCTTCACCATACCTCGGTACGTCCCGCCTGTGTCCACCGTGCTTGTCACAACGACCTCAGTCCTGTTGGGGCTCGTCACCCAGGTCGTGACCAAGAGGGTAGTCGACCTTGACGCCGAGAGGAGGATGAGGGCAGAGGTGAACGCCTTCCAGAAGGAGAAGCGAGCGGCGACCTTGGCCAAGGACAAGGAGAAGCTCGACAAGCTCAAAAAGAGAGAGCTCGCCGTCCAGCAGGAGCAGCTGAGGGTGCAGCGAGCAAGGCTCAAGGTGACGGCGGTCACCTTCGTCCCCCTGCTGGTTGTCTACTACCTGATGGCCAGCTTCCTCGGGGGGTACGGAGTCATAGTCGCGTTCACGCCGATACCGATCCCTATCATCGCAGGCGCGACCCAGCACGCCGGGGTGTACAACGTCAGCCTCGTCTGGTGGTACTTCCTCAGCTCCTTCGCTTTCTCCACCATGCTCGGGCGCCTGCTGCACACCACCCCATAGGGAGCGCTTTGAAGGCGATCATAATCTCCGGGCTGCCCGCCGTGGGTAAGACCTCTGTATCACGCCAGGTGGCGGAGTCGCTGGGGACCCCGATGGTAGGCGGCGGGGACGTCCTGAAGGAGATGGCAGTGGAAGAGGGCTACACCCCGGGGGGCGAAGACTGGTGGGACAAGGGGGAAGGGATGAAGTTCCTGCAGGAGAGGAAGCGCCATCTGGACTTCGACAAGGAGGTGGACGTCAGGCTACTCAAGAAGGCCAAGAAAGGTGACGTCGTCATAACAAGCTACCCCGTTCCATGGCTCACCAAGGACGGGATCAAGGTCTGGCTTGCAGGGTCTGTGGAGAGCAGGGCCAGCAGGATGTCCAAGAGGGACGGGATCAGCGTCTCCGAGTGCGAGGCGATACTCTCGGTGAGGGATCTGGAGAACTACAGGCTCTACAAGAAGATCTACGGGATAGAGTTCGGCAAGGACCTCAAACCCTTCGACCTAGTCGTCGAGACAGACTCAATCGACGAGACCAAGGTGGCCGAGATAGTGATACACTACGCGAAGAGCAGAAGGGACTGACGTGCAAGCCCAGAAGATGCTTGTCCTCGACGAAGAGGCCTCTGACCCCGAGCACGGGCACCTGCCCGCCTCGAGGCCCGTCCAGTCCCTGCTCGACTACGGCCTCGTCCCTCTCGACAAGCCCCGAGGCCCCACCAGCCACGAGGTGGTCGCTTGGACCAGGAAACTCCTCGGCGTGGAGAAGGCCGGGCACAGCGGCACCCTCGACCCTCCCGTCTCCGGGCTCCTCCCAATCGGGCTCGGCCAGTCGACCAGGGCCCTGAGCCTGCTGCTGCTCTACCCGAAGGAGTACCGAGGTGTGATGAGGGTCCACTCCTCCGTCCCCAAGAAAGAGCTCGAAAGGGTGAAGGCGGAGTTCACTGGCGAGATCTTCCAGCGCCCTCCCCAGCGCTCCTCCGTGTCCAGGCAGACCAGGACAAGGACCGTCTACGAGTTCAAGATAGAAGAATCGGCGGGGAACCTGCACCTCTTCAGGGTGGTCTGCCAGTCCGGGACGTACATACGGAAGCTGATCTACGATCTGGGAGAGGTACTCGGCGTGGGGGCGACGATGGTGGAGCTCAGGCGAACCAAGGTGGGGCCCCTGACCGAGGAGAGGGGGTTCGTCACCCTCCACCAGCTCAACGACGCAGTCTTCCGGTTGAAGGCGGGGGATGAAGCGCCGCTCCGGCGACTGGTCCTCCCGGTGGAAGAGTCCCTGGGACCCATTGGAAGAATCGTCATCCGCGACTCCGCGGTCGACGCCATCTGCCACGGCGCCCGCCTCGGCATCCCAGGCGTGCTCTCCCTCTCGCCAGGGATCAAGAAGGACGACCCGGTCGCCATATTGAGCGCCAAGGGGGAGCTGGTCGCCATAGGCAAGGCGCTCCTCTCAGCCGACGAGCTCCGACCGCTGAAGCGGGGGCTGGCAGCGTCGACCGACCGCGTTGTCATGAGGGCAGGCACCTACCCGCGGCTGTGGAAGACGCACAGGAAGGGAGAGGCAGGGGACGCCACCGCTTCGAGTTAGGTTTTAAGTGCCCCAATCGAGGCTCGTGAACGCTGGGATTGCCTAATCTGGTAAAGCTCTCATCCTGCGGGTGCCCTACCTCATTTCCGGCGTCAATCTTCGTTGATGTCATATCAATTGCATATCCGCCTTCGGTATATACGCACCAACCAGCGTCGGCGGCCAGGAGCCAAGCGCGCTATGCATCTCGGTCCTGAGGGCTCCGCGCGCTACTTACGCGCCCCTAGTCTGAGAGGTAGCCAGCGGCCTTCATGACCGCGAAGGTCTCCTCCTTCACGAAGGCATGAATCCCATCCCAGTTGTCGAGGTAGGTTCGACGCGCTTCCTTGGGCAACTTTATGGCGTTCTTAGCTCCGTCAGCCCCTGAAGCCTCTTTGAATCGTTCGTAGAGGATGCTCGGCGTCAACTTCACCCGGGCTTCCTTGAGAGAAGCGCCCAGTTCTGGTCGTGTGACTCTGGCATCGCTCAGTTTCATCAGCGCATAGATGTCAAAGATGTCCTTGTAGAGGTCCTTAACCGGTCTATGCGGAATGATTTGCATCTTGCCTGCGATGATCTGAGAAGCAGGCAAGACCGGTATCTCCCCCTTCACATAGTCAACGGAGATGTATGATTTCGGCTTCCGCATCTCGAATGATTTCGGAGGATGCGTGTTGGTTACAGTGATGGAGAATTCTGGTGGAACATCCCCCAGCTTGAATGACTGGTGGTACGAACGGACTAGCGCGACGGTGCACTGCCTCAGATCCGTTGGGACCGCAGAGTCATACCTCTTGAATCTCTTCTCCTCCTGTATTCCATATCCAACTTCCCTTACATCTCCCACTCTCTTGAGGTCCTTCAGAGTCTGATGGATGTCAGGGACACTGGAGTAGAAGTCGAGATCGATGCTGAACCTTTGAAGCTCTTGGGGTAGATAAGCCCTGACTCCGTGGCCACCGCCAAGGACTAGTGGATCCCCTCCTTTCATCAGCCCCTTCGCCCTGAACTCTTCGAGAGTGATCAGAAGGTTGTACTCCCTTTCCACCAGTGACTCGTGCAGACCGAGTCTGCTCGCGACATCCACGATCTGCCTGTTCGAGACTATGGGAATCCGGCTCCCTTGGCTTCTTCGAGTTCTTGAAGGGCCCGATCGCCGACTCCTCTGTTCCGGCTGTACTCTCTGAGAAAATCTTCGTCGATTTGGGTCTTCGAATTGGCCATCGATTCCGCAACGGTCTCTATGAACACCACGGACTTGTTCTCTGCAATCGCGTCGACCAGCAACTTCTCTGGGATTGCAACGTTAAGCAGGCCTATCTTCTTGGCGTGCCGAATGTCATTGTCCTCGACTATTCTCGAGTTGGAAAGGAGGTGAGCAGATAGGTTCCTACTCCCTTTGAACGTTCGCCGCAGGAAGTTGTGGAACGCCTCGATATTTCGCGTCCTTATCTCTATTTCTGGGTCTGGTTCGACGTCCTTTACCGGCAATTGTATCTCGAGGGCAACCTCTCCGCCGAGTATGGCGTCTTCGAAACCTTTCCTTGCTAGGAATGCCAGCGCCAGTTCTGCTTTCTTCACATCGTTCGCCTGAGAGAGAATCAAGAAGGGGTAGACGGCATCCACGTCCTCGTCCCTTATCTTCGCAATCTTTTCCCTGCCCATCCTCTTGAATTCGACGAACTGAAACGACCCCACTCCGTACAAGGCCGTCGGGTACGTCACTCCCGCTCCTTTAGCGAGCTGACTGATGCTCAGTTCGTCCTTCAGAGCGAGTTGTTCGAGAAGCCGCCCCCCTGTTCCGTAAGCATGTGCCACTTTGGCCACCGTTGTTACTCGAGTGCACTACCTATTAAGAATATTTAATAGGACATATATACAGACTATTTAAACAACGGGCCAAAACGTGTGTGGTCCGTTAATTCTCGTCCCGTCAATTTCACAAGTTCATCGCTGCCTCCTTCTTTTTCGAGTTCGAGTTTGAGAAGTTCTAGGGAATCAGAAGCAGTCTTCCCGTCCCCTGCAACTGGCGGGAGTCGCACCCCCTTCAGGCATCTTTGAATTGCCTCCACCTGGTTCTCTTTGAAGTGTATTGCGTTTAGAGCCCACGATATGTGGGGTCTCCCATCATTGGGTGCCAGCTCCAGAGAGGCGCTGGCGTAGCTCATCCCTCTTGAATAATCGTTGACGCTGAGGCAGAGCATCGAGGCCGAGCAGAACAGGTCGAACCTGAACTTCCTGTCGAAGTGCCTGTAGGTCGGCAACAGCCCATCCAGTTGGTCGAGAATTTCGGTCTCCTCGACCGCCAGCCGGTTCTTCTCCGCCTTGTCGCTCTGGTTCACCCTCTTCTTGTCCAGCCTCCAGAACTCGTTACCGAGGTACTCGACCGTCCCGTCCAGGACCCTATGCTCTTCCAGCTGGGCCACCCAGGGGACGAACCTCCACCTCGGCCTCCTGTCCAAGAGCTTCACGCCGTTCCTGTCGAAGACGACGATCCTCCAAAATGTCCCACCAGGGTTGCCGTAGTGTGCGACGAGCAGTGGCAACCAGAACGGCCTCTGCGACTGAATCATCCACCACCCCTTGTCCCTCATCCCCCAGTTGGTCATCAGGCTCTCCGTCGTGATACCCATGATCTTCCTCCCGTCCAGGATTTCCAGCTCCCTCGCGTACCCTTCGGGGAGCATCAGCTCCTCCACCACTGGTTTCGCAGGAGCCATCGCCTGGTAGAAAACGCTCCGGGGGTCGCCCTGCGCCGTGGTTACCTGCTCCCCCTGCCGCATCGACAGCAGTATGTCCCTGCACCCACGGAGGGCCTCGCTTAACCGCGTGAACGTCGGCTCGTCGGGGGCGAAGTTCTGCTGCACGACTAGATCCGTCACCGGCAGGCCAGGGACGTCCTCCAGCTCCGCCTCCGGGGGTGCTCTCGAAAGCAGGGCGTGCACCAGGTTGAACATGGGGGCCAGCCTGTGTTGGACCACCTCCGCCTCCCCCTTCTCCATCGTGATCCAGTCCACAGCCAGGGCGACGGCGACCCTCCTATTCGTGTGGTACGGCTCCATGTTGAGGACGCAGTCGAGGTAGGGCCACCAGGTGACCTTCTTCCAGATGACCTGTTCGCCGCTGAGGGGCCCCTTCCTCCTCTCCATTTCCGCCACTTCGTCCACGCTTGCGTTGACCGGAAGGATGAGCATACAATATTACGTAATATCGTATGTATATAATCACCCACGCATGGGGGCCCCGAACTATTATAACACGAACATACGCCAGATCAGCGAATGACCGCCCAGGCCAAGGTCAAAATCTACGTTTCAAAAGGGAGGTATAGCATCAACCTCTCGACGCAGCTCGTCAGGGACAGCTCCTTCCCGTTCAAGCCCCTGGAGGAGCTGGTCGCCAGGATAGACGGGAAACGGGTAGTGATAGAGAAGCCCTAGCCAACGCCCCTCATAGCCGATCGCAGGAGGTTGGGCCACTCCCTTTGATACCTCCTCCCGAGGGTGAGTTCCTTGACCCTGACCCATCCGAGCGTCCTGGCGAACTCTGTCTCGTCGAGATTGACCTTCTTTCCGAGCGTCTTCGTGCTGTCAGCATCTATGTCCCTCTTCAGCCGTGACCAGACCTCTGACTTTTCGTTGTCCCCTTTGATTCCTGTGGTCAGCGACTCGAGGAGCCTTTGGTTCGCTGGATGTTCGAATGAACTCCCGTAGTCGAAGAGCGGCTCGTGGACGAACTCCTCCGCTTCCAGCCATAGGGCGGATGCAAGGTGCCTGATGGCAGCAGGATAAGAAATCCTCACGCTTTCGTAGTCCACTGCCCTGATCCTCAGGCCCATCAGCCAGTCGGCATACCGCGCTTCTACCCCTTTCAGGGGCCCGAAGATTTGCCTTTTGACTGACACCAGACCGTAGCCGCCAAGGGTGAGCAAGGTCTTCCTAATCGGCCGCACCTCGAACTCCTCCGAAGCAAAGGTACGAAGGCGCCATGAGGGCCTGAAGAGGTCCTCCCCTTTGCCGCCCTTCTCCTCGAACTCCTCCCTGGCCTCCGCTTCAGCCTCCTCCTTCGCAGCCTCGATGGCTAGGAGTTCCATCCCTCCCTCCTTCAGGACCTTCCGGCCGACCTCCGTGGTGACGTAGTTGTTGTTCTTGTCTTTCTCAATCCACCGCCTCCTCTGAAGCTCATTAAGGTGGTCTAGGAGGGCCTTCGGGGTCACCCCGGTCGCCTCCAGCAGGTCGGTCCATCTCTGAGGGTTCCCGTCAGCTAGCAGGAGGATTCTGGACTTCGTAGCTGAGACGGCCTGGGCCATGCTCCTGGGGTTTAGGGGGTAGCGTATATAACATTTATAAGAAAGGACTGGTATAGGGGGTATACTAAATGACAGATGCCATCGCTGACGTGATCAGGGGCGGGGTCCCGAGCGGGCTGGACTTCGTAGACCTGGACGAGCTGAAGAAGCACACAGGGGTCGCTGACCCGGACGAGGTCCCGAAGTTCGCCCTCAACGAGATGCTCGCCAACGCCCTCGACAAGGAGGATGCCGACGAGATACGGCTGGACGTCTCCCTTGTGGGAGGGGCCGTGAGGGTGGTCGTCTCAGACAACGGGAGCAGGAAGCTGTCTCGGTCGGACCTCGACCTCCTGCTGCGGTTCGGAGAAAAGCCCTCCTCGAAGAGGGGGCTGCGCATTGTCTCCAGGGGCTACCTGGGGAACGCCCTGCAGTGCGTCTTCGGGTTCACCTACGCGCTGGCCGAGGAGAGCAACCTCCCGCCTCGCCCCATCATCGTGATGAGCGGCCCCATGACGTTCTCGGTGAAGCTGGAGGTCGACAGGGTGGGAGGGGTGGTGAAGGCGACGGTCCGAGAAGAAGAGCAGGTTTCGCCTAATGGGTCGACCGCCATCTCTGTGCAGTTCCCGTGGGACGGCCCGACCGACGGCGCGGAGCTGGATGACTACGCGAAGGAACTCGAGGACCTCGTCGCCGCGACCTCAATGGTTAATCCCGGGAGGAGGATCAGCTATTCAATCTTCGGAAAAAGTGGGGTCTTCGGTGACAGGAGGAGTGAGAAGAAATGACAGAAAGGACCACCTCCGTCCTCTGGTACACATACAGGGAATTCGAGAAGACCAGCGGCGAATACCTGCGGGCGCGCCCCGAGACGCAGGTGAAGGAGTTCGTCTCCCTGTTCCGGGGGTTCACCTCCCACAGGACTGTCCGAGAAGTGATGGAGGAAGTATCGGAAAAAGTACGCGATGGGGGGCCTGGCGGGAATCATATGATTCGGCCGAGACCGCCCAGTTGCAGTTTTTCCCGACCAGCAAGCTGGCCGACCTCACTGGGCCGGCCCTGAAGGCGCTCTTCCACTCGATGCGAGAGAGGGCCAAGCCTGTCTCGAAGAGGAGCATCCCGTCAGTCCTGGGCTGCGTGGGAGAGGAGAACTTCGAGGCCCAGCGCGAAAGAAACGGATGGAAGAGGTTACACTACGTCGTGGAGAAGGGGACGAAGGTCGAGTGCGCGGGGTCTTATCATCACAAGGGGTGGAAGTGCGGGAGCGACGAACACATCGAGTACCCGTTCCTAGTGGAGGTCGCGGTCTTCGACAGGAAGGGAGGCGGGGACGCAGACGACGGCGACGGGCTGAAGGTCTACCAATCCGTCAACTCCAGCGCCTCCAGGGAGGACATCTTCTCCCGGATCTTCGACGTGAACTACCGGCTGGGACAGGTAGGCATACGGGGGCACTCTCCTGTCACTGTGGTGGTGCATCTGGTCTGCCCGGTCCTGAGGTGGCTCGACTACGGAAAGAGCGGGTTGGGGGAAGGGGTCGATGGCGGGCCGGGTGGCAGCATCGGTTCGGTGATGAAGAGGGCCTTCGACAAGATACTGCCTATCCCGAAGATTCCTCGATGGTACAGGCCAGCGCCCCTGCCGAAGCCCATCTCCTGGATACCCAAGGGGACGATAGGCGACCCGGAGTACGAGAGGATGCTGGGCGAGTTCGCGGCTAAGATGAGGCAGATCAACGACCAGAGGTCTGAGAAGATCAGGCCCTCGGGGAGGGGGTGGGGGTACGTCCTGGAAGGCTTCAGGTTGTGCGACAAAGAGCAGTTCGGCGCGGTCGCGAAGGCGATCAACGATTGCAGGAAGATCGGGACGCTCCCGATCATAGACTTCGTGGCCGAGGACCAGGACGAGACCAGGCACTTCCACGGCCTGATGCAGGCGGCGGACCCTGTGAGGGCCCTGCTGGACCTTCGGGAGCAGGTGAAGAGAACCCTCGACGCCCTCACTTCCCTGACCACGGACTACTGGGAGGGGGAGAAGTACTACGTCATGATGGTGGTGGAGAAGGGGGACATACTCAACCTCTTCAAGCCCGTATGCGAAGAATACAAGGTCCCCCTAGTATCCTCGAAGGGGTGGTACCCCATCACCCTGAGGGCGCAGATCGCGATACTCTCCAGGAAGGCGGAGGAGAGGGGGCTGATTCCGGTGGTTCTGCTCTTCTACGACCACGACCCAGGAGGCCTCAAGATTTCAGACAGGTTCAGGAAGAACCTGAAGGACTGCGAGAGGGGAACGGGGTGGAGCCCTGACAGGTTAATCATCGACAGGTTCGGGCTCAACGCCGACGCCATAGAGAAGTACCAACTGACCTGGATAGACAACCTGAAGTCGAGCTCGGGGAGGGAGGTCGACGACCCCGAGTACATCAAGAGGTTCGGGAGGAGGAAGTGCGAATCGAACGCCCTCTTCCGCAACGACGAGACCCTCCGGGCAGGGAGGAAGATTTGCAGGCAGGCGATTGAAAAATATCTTGGGAAGGACGCGCTTCAGAGGATAGCAAAGAAGGAGGAGATGACCAGGACCGGCAAGCTGGCAAGCGTGTACAGGAGCGACGTCTGGAAGAGCTTCGACGAGGAGATGCTCAGGATGGCGGAAGCGCTCAAGGACGAGAAGACCGTAGACATGGCTGAAGACCACGGGGATTCCCATGGGGACGACAAAGGGCCGCTGGAAGTGTCCATCGACGCCTCGCGCTTCGCTCTATGCCCGGCATGCGACGCGAAGTTCACCTACAGTTACCCCAGCGACATCGGCAGAACCGTCAGGTGCAGGTCCTGCCACGCGAGTTTGAAACTCGTCGGGTAGCTTCGCCGAGAATGCGACGCGCGTTCCGGCCGCTGTGTGGTTCCCTGATTCTTCATGCTCGCCTCCCGTTAAAAGCACCGAACCGTTCTGACTACCGACATGAGATGGAGACTCTCGAACGCCATGAACGATGAGCAGGGTGCAACAGAAAGAGTGCGTTTCTTCAACGTCTCGTTGATCAACGCCACCCCGATGTCCCTCCCAAAGTTTCCCCAGCCTCAGCGTTTCATGGGTGAGATAATCCATTCCATCGAGGCCGCAAGTCCCAGGTTCGCATGGGTCCAGTTCCTCTTCAAGCGGGTAAACCTCACCCCGACCCTGATTGCCCTGAAGAACGCGATACACATCGCCCAGGAGAAGATCAAGACCCCGAAGCGAAGCTGGATAGACGACAGCGAGTCCACCAGGCTCGAGCTCTACGGAGACTGGTACAGGCGCTCCGGGGAGAGGATCAAGAGGATTGACGCGATAGCCAACGTCCCTCACATCCTCCTTGCGATACAGGGGATGTGGGTCGGGGACTCGAGGCAGCTTTCCTCGCTTCCCTTCAAGGACTGCTACGACGAGTTCGACAGGCTGGGGACGTTCGTCTACAGGGACCCCCGAATGCTCCGGGAACTTGTCGATAGGAGGATGGTCGAAGATGTCTCCTCCTACATCATGAGCTACGTCCGTTCGCGCATGGAACCACCATCATTCCTCATAACCCAGGAGGAGATCCCTTACTTCCTGCATCTCCCCGTGGTCAGACAGGACACGTTCCTCAAATCGGTTGCATGGAAGCAGCACATCCCCGGGGTTGGCGAAGGGAAGGTCGAAGGCAGACAATCAGGCCCTGCGGCTCCATCAAACCCAAGGATTTTCCGGCTGAAGGAGATACCATTGATCACCGAGCCGCTGAAAGAGCCCGACACAGAAAGGCTCGCCCGGCTCCCCTCGCCGTCTTCGGTCAGGGGCCTGGAGCTGCTCTTTGAGAATGGCCATACTGATTTGCTCCTCTCGTCCACGTCAGAAGGGGATGTCCAAGAGTATCTTGGCGTCCTCGAATCTGTGTACGGTAAGCAGCAGGTGGTCGGGTTCCCCGAAAAGCCGGAGTTCCTGAAGCGCCTGCCAGAGATTGTTGGACTGTCGAGGAAACCGGTTCCTCGTTAAATCCAGACCCTACCTAGTAGTCCGTGTCTCAGGTCCTCACCGCGGACGACATGGTCTTCCATACGCTCGTCTCTGGCGGGACCGGCACCGGCAAGACCAACGCCGTCCTATACGCGCTGGACCTCCTGTTCAACAGGAAGGAGGAGGGAGGCAAGCCGCGCCCGGCCCTCTTCCTCTTCGACCCCGCAGGGGACGCCTCCATCGACCTCTTCCGCGCCATCCCCTCGTCCGAATGGAACAGGGTCACGCTCCTCGACCCCCAGTACGTCACCTTCGGCTTCAACCCCTTCTCCCTCCCGGAAGACCTCGACCCCGTCGACGA
Organism: Nitrososphaerota archaeon; assembly: GCA_029785215.1. Lineage (GTDB taxonomy): Archaea > Thermoproteota > Nitrososphaeria > Nitrososphaerales > Gagatemarchaeaceae > UBA183. The sequence goes on along the minus strand of JAFMAB010000004.1, from coordinate 55,223 downwards.
GCCCGAGGTCCTCCAGTCCCAGGTGGAAGAGTTCGCCTCCCTCCTCTCTGACGTCTTCAACACGGACTCGACCAGCGCCCCCCGCCTGATGTGGATCTTCAAGGGGGCCCTGTACTACCTCTACACCTTCGACCGCAACCCGACCCTCTGGGAGCTCTACAATCTCATGCTCCTCTTCACGAAGAAGAGCGCCATCGAAATCGAGCACCTCCTCAGGAAGCGTGTCAAGGAGAGCGAGATCATAAGGGAGACCATGGAGGCGATATCCAAGCTCCCCCAGGACGCCTACTCCCCAGTCCTGAACAGAATCTCCCATTTCGTCCTTCCTCCGACATCGATAACCTTCAGGGTGTTCTGCTCCCGCAAGTCCACCGTCGACGTCGAGAAGCTGATGGAGCCCGGCCACCTGACGGTGTTCAGGATACCCACGACGCTCCCGGCGGAGTTCCACAAGCTGTTCTCGGCCGCAGTGGTGATGAAGCTGTACTTCGCGAGCCTGAAGAGGGCGAAGAGGTTGGAGAGGGAGGGGCTCCCCCCGACCGCCCGGACCCCCGTGGTGTTCGCCACAGACGAGTTCAGAGACGTCAGCCAGCTGAAGATACTCAGGACCGTCCTCTCCCAGTCGAGGAAGTACGGGCTCTTTCTCTGGATGGTCGTTCAGACCCTCGGGGAGGTGCCTGACGACCTGATGGGCTCCATCCAGGCGAACGTCGGACCCGTCTTGGCCTTCAGGTCGAGCCCGGACGACGCCAGGACACTGGCCAAGCTCCTCTACCCCCAGAGGCCGGAAGTGGCAGAGCCACTGATTCCCGGTCTCCCGGACTACGATACCCTCGTCAGGAAGAGGCCCGTCGGAGGGGTGCTCCCGGAGCCGCCGTTCAGAGTCTCGTTCCCCAAGCTCAGGGACCCAATTCACGAGTACGGCGAGGCGATCAGCTACATGAAAGTCGAGATGGAGAAGGCCTACGGCGGAAGCGTCGGGGACAGGGAGCTCTACTACAAGGACGAGGTCGCTGCCACCTCAAGGGACAGCGGAGAGTGCCCCATGGAGTACCCCCTCTACTGGGTTCCTCTGACCTATTTGCAACGCCAGTCAAGGGAGGTTGGATTCTCAGTAATCAGCAGATACTTCGAGGAGCGCCACCACTGGTCGCCGGGGACCACCCAGGTGGCCCTGAGCTGGCTCGCGGACCACGGCAAGGTGAAAGTGACTTTCGATATCAAGCGTATCAAGACGGTCGACCCAAAGACCCGGAAGCTAGTCTGGAAGGAGCCCGAAAGCCACGCCGCGAAGGTGAACGCCAGGCAGGCTTGCTATTCGCTCACCCCCACCGCAAGGAGGGACTTCTTCGAGTTTGACCTGAAGAACCCGGGGCGGGCCGGGGGCCCGGAGCACATCGCCGCGATGAAGAATCTCCTTGAGAATTATTGGCAGGAAGGTTGCTGGTGCACCTGGGACAAGGGGGACAGGGGCAGCCAGTTCCCGGACATCCTGGTCCTGCCTCCAATGACTTCCCAGGCGAAGGGGAAGGAGGGGAAGCAGATACCCATCATGAGCACAAAGGAGTGGGATAGGAAGAACAGAATCGCCGTCGAGGTCGAGACAGACCCCTCGAGGAACCTCAAGCAACTGAGGGAAAACTACGACAAGGACGTGTCGTGGTGGGGGAGGGTGAGGTTCGCCGTCCTCTCGGAGTCCCAGGTGGAGGAAGTGACGAGAATATTGGAGGACAAGGACCCGAACACCTTCGAGACCTATGTGATACCGGATGTGATTCCCCAGGACGAGATAGAGGAGCAGGTCTCAGAGGACGCTTCCGCCCTGTTGAAAGATGCGGCCGAACCCCAAGGCCAGGAGACCAAGACCGTCGAGGCCAAGCCAGCCAAGTCAGGCGACGCTGCGCAGGGCCAGGACCAAGCCGCGGCGGACACCGGCGGGCTGACTCCCCTCCGCAAGAGCGAGCTGTGGATTCTGGCAAGGGTATGCAAATCGGGATATCCCGGCAGGTCCGCCCTGGCAAAAGGTGTCGGCGTCAGCACCAGACAGGTGACTAGGTTGCTCGACTCTCTCGAAACTCGAGGATTGCTAAAGAGGTCCGGCAACGATTACGATGCAACCGATGGTGGCAGGAGGCTGGTTGCGAAGGCGGGGTGGACATCCTTGGAACTGCCCGACCGGCTGGGCGACCTCAGGGTGGACACGACAAGCGTGCCTGAAACGTCAGGCTAGACAAGGGTGGACATTCTTCCGGGCGCGGGACGTCCAGCCTAGACACAACGGATGTCCACCTCTGTCCACCTTGCCATTGTCAATGGGCTGCCCTGGCAGCAGAACTCTCGTCGTGCCTAACTGAGCAATGGTATCAGCGCCAGATCTTCGATTTTTCCTTCGCCGCGTTAAATACTGTCGGCCACTTGGAGGCTGCTATTCGTAGCAAACCCAAACAACCCCCCTAACAAAACCAGAGGCCTGTTCCGGTAGGGAACTCGCCGTGAAAGCGCCATTAGCGGCGCTCATGAACATCCAGCTCAGAGAACACCAACCCACACTTCTCCTCACTTTGTCACGACAGACATCGTCAGTCCTGGGTTTGTAGCCGTTTAGCCGTCTCCTTTTCGTGCCCGTACTGGGGACGTAAAACCACTCCTCCGCGTCGACCGGACGACGGCGGGAACAACGCAGGCGGTGGTCGCTCCGCCCGGCTCCCAAGTCTCTCGAAACCTAACCAATCAGGAATCGAGCAAAAGCTGGGGAACCAACCGAACTGTCTGTGCTCGTGATCTTCCGCGAAATCAGCGGCGAGCATCGACCGTTCAGGTCGGGCGGTGAATGACGCGCCTGCGCTCCCTCCAACTCGTTCCGGCATGACCGAGGAGACCGGTTCAGTCCTACATTCTCCGGACGGACCGAGGGTACAACCAAAAGGAGGTCGATGTGAATGGAGAGACAACTACTCGGAACCGACATCGAGAGGTGTCGAGAATGTAGGGGCCACGTGGTGCAGGCAGGTGAGGAATTCGTCTGCATGTCCTGCGGCGTCGTGGCCAGGAAGGTGGAGGAAGAAAAATTCCACGTGGAAATCCACATCCGCGCCCCCAGCCAGCACTCAAACGGGCTCGGCTCCTTCATAGGAGACAAATCCGATAAGGACTCGAGCGCCGACTTCAACGGGATATGCACGGTCGGCTTCGCAAAACTCCTCAGCGACAACATGGGGGTCGACCAGGCTGCCTGGAAGTGCAAGTCCATGATCAGAAGGGTGAGCGACAGGCTGTCCATCCCGGCCTCCATCAGGGACGACGCCATGGCTCTGTCCGAGAAGATGCTGGCAGCCAGCAGGGACGGCCGACCCAGGAGGCGCAGAACGTCCCTCGCGGCCATATCCGCCTACGCCCTCCTCTCCGCCAGCAGGGGCGCGCGCATGGACCGCGTGGGCTCGAAGGACATCCTCCGGGCCTACGCAGACATGGGACACAATGTGAGCAGATCTGCCCTGCTCCGCATGGGACTGGATTCCGAAGTCCCTCTCCGGCCGGCCGACCCTGCAGCCCTCCTGAGGACCGTGATGGGCGGCCTGGAGTCGAACGCCAGGGTCGGCAAGAGGCTGGCAAGGGGCTCCATCGAACCGGGCCCATTCTTCCGACGGCTCCTACAGGCCTCGCAGGCCATCGTCAGTGCGGTTCGCCCAATGGAAGAGGGGCGCAATCCCCGTACCATAGCCGCGGGCTGCGTCTACATCGCCTCGAGAGAGGGAGACTCCAGGCCCCTCACTCAGAAGGACGTCGCCGAGACCGTCGGGATTGCGGAGTATACAATCCGCGAGTTCGTGGCCAGCGTCACCCAGAAGGTGTCCCGCCCGTTAAGTGCAGGCGAGCCCTAGGAGGGCATGGGGACAGGGAAGCGGAGGCGAAATCGAAGCATGGAGACTCCGTACGCCCGCATCACGGAGATTCGTGAGGCCCAGACAAGCGACGAAGCCAATGAGTGCCTCGGCAGCGGCTTCGTCCTGATCAAGGCGGTGGAGAAGAGGGACACCGACGCGCTCGGCAGACAGGCGAGCAGCATCGTCTACATCCTCGGCAAGCTGAAGGACCACAACGGCAACGGAAACGGGCACGCAGCATCGACGCCGTCTACCACCAGCGAGCCAGTCAACATCATGGACGACACGCCCCACGTCGACCCTTCTATCCTCGAAGGCCGGCCCTGGAAGTCCTACGCCAGCGGCGAGGGGGAGTGGACCTTCGTCGTCAACCAGGACGGGTCGCCCGTAGCTGAGCTGGAACCAGCGAAGGAGTTCCTGGAGAGGCTGGGGAGCGGGGAAGACCTCGTCGTCGGGGGCTACAAGTACCGCCTGCGCGGCAAGTTCCTGAAGCGCTACCCCGTGAACGCATAGGGGCGGTGCGTTCTCGTGCAAACAGCGGAAGACCCAGCGCAAGCTGTCGGCCAGAAACCAGCGTGGAGGGAGCGGGCCAACTCCGAGCTCGAGAGAATAGTCGGACTGTTCTCTTCGCGCCAGCTCCCCGACCTCTGCGTCAAAGCTCTCGTCGCGGCCCCCGAGAAGCCTTCGTCCAGGTGGTCTCTTGGAAACCAGATCCTGATGCTCCTGGCGGGGACCGCGGACGCCCGCGGATATCGGCAGTGGCAGGGAGTCGGGAGGCACGTCCAGAAGGGCTCGAAGGCGCTCTACATCCTGGGGCCTGTCTACGTCAGGAAGCTGGTCGAGAGCGCCAGCGGAAACCCAGAAGACGACGAGGAGGCCGACATCCTCGTTGGCTTCAAGCCAATACCCGTCTTCAGAATCGAGGACACCGAAGGCGAAAAGCTGCCAACGTACACACCAAGGGACCCGCCCCCGCTGCTCGAGGTGGCCGGGAGGTTCGGAATGAGGGTCAACTACCTGCGCCTCTCCGCCGGCGTGTTAGGGATGACTGACTACGAGAGAAAGGTCATCTCCCTGGCGACCGAGGATTGGCCCACCTTTTTCCACGAGCTAGCTCATGCCCTACATCGCAGCTTTGAGCCCAAGACAGGGCACGGCCAAGAACCAGAAGCGGAGACCATAGCCCAACTCGTCGCCGCCACCCTCGCCCGGCTCTACGGGAAGCCAGACGACGCTTTCTCATGGACCTACATCTCTTCCCAGGCGCAGTCGAACAATCCCCAACAGGTAGGGCGTCTATGCCTCCGCGTCCTCGACCGGGTGAAGCAGGTCCTCGACCTGATCTATCCGGCCGGCGAGAACTAGCCGCGGAGAGCAGGGCGCGAAGAGCACCAACGAATTGCCTCGTTAAATTCGCTAACAGGGCACAATCTCGTGGGCAACAATCGCGGGCTCCGGACCAGACTCTGCTTGAAGTGCACCGAGGTCACGCCCCACCGGACCCTCTACGTCAGGACGACTGAGAACGGAAAGCGGAAGTGGCTCCAGCTCTTCTGGGCATGCACCAAATGCGGCTCGCTGAACCATGTAGTTCTCCCGAGATACACATTGGCGAGGGCCGGTTTCATTATGTCGGCGCTGGCGACGGCTATCGTCGACGCGCTTGATAAGGGGCCGCAGGACCTCAACGAGCTGATTGCGAGCCTGAGACGGGAGCGAACGGCCAGGGAGCGCCACGTCCTCGCCGCCGACCTAAGGCTGGCGATTCAACTGCTCAGGGCCCGCGGCATGGTGGCGGAGGTGGAGAAGGACCGCACCAATGGGGCCCTCGAAACCCTGCGAGCCAGTTTGGCCGAGTCGAGGCACCTAGGCATCTGCCCGGTCGAGTCGAGAAGGACCCTGATTTCGCTCTACGCTCAGAAGCAGGAGAAAGCCGCCCGAGGGATGAGGCTGGTTCCCGCCGGGGCCTTCTGCCCTCATTGCGAGTACAGCAGGGTCAGCCTCTGAAACGGCAGAGAGCTACGGCTTGATTATTACACCCCCGCCTTCTCTCTTTTTTGCACCTCTGGGATCCTCTATACCAGTGCTTTGGCCCCAAAGCCCTCCAGACCAATCGCTGTCTGAAGCCTTATTACTGGATGGGCCTCGTGCGTTTTCCTGATGGCTTCGATCAGCTACGCCGGGCCGGGGTTTGCCGGGGTCACGCGTTCCATGATATTCATTAGACCTTAGTCATAATTCAGTCAGTGAAAGAGGTTAGGAAAGAGTTTCATTGTTCATGAGCGCGGGTTTTTAAGGTCCGAATTGTGCTTGAACGGCATGTTCTTTATCATCATGCAGAGGTACAGAACTAGGCCCACTCCTCAGAGTGTAGAGCGTGCAGGGCACTACATGGCCGACCTCCTCGCCAAAGGACTGAAGGTTCACGGCGCATATTACACGCTGGGGAGATATGACGCCGTCTTCGTCGTCGAGACGCCCGAGACGATGGATGAAAAATTCCTGGTCGAGAAACTAATCGAGATATCTGATGTTGTGCAGACCGAAACCATGTTAGCCGTAGAACAAGAAGGCGTCAAACTCTTTCCTGATCAATAAATCAACTCGCTTTTCAGCTGACTGTTCCATCTTCAGCTGACTGTCTGCCCTTCTAGACAGGGCACGATTTCCTCTCTCGAAGCGATTCCTTCCTCATGCTTACCTATTCGAGACTGTCAAAGAGTCCGTCAATACTCAGGTCCTTCACGGGTCTTGAGATGCCTGAGTTCGATTCCCTCTGCACCAAGGTCGAGTCGAAGTACGACGAGTACGAGAGGAAGAGGCTCTTCAGAAGGGTCAGGAAGAACGAGTTGGGTGGCGGCAGGCCGTTCAAGCTGGGGCTGAGGGACAGGCTGCTGATGCTCCTCGTCTACTACAGGCTGTATGTGACATCAAATCTGCTCAGCTTCCTCTTCGACCTGGGCCAGACCAACGTGCTCGAGGACATACGGAAGCTAGAGCCTCTGATGAAGGAGTGCACCCCTCTCCCAGAGAAGCTCTACGAGAGGGCTAAGAGGGCCCGCACCCCTGAGGAGGTCGAACAATTCTTCCCCGGCTTCATGGCATTCACAGATGCAACGGAGCAGGAGATTCCGAGGCCGAAGAACTCTCTGAAGAGGAAGACTCACTACTCAGGGAAGAGGAAGAGACACACCGTGAAGACCCAGCTCATGGTGAATGGGAAAGGCGTGATCATGCACAGGACCAACCACGCGAGAGGGAGGAGGCACGACTACGGCATCTTCAAGGGCAACCGACCGAAGCTTCCCAAGAGAGTAAGGCTAGGGGTCGACCTTGGTTACGATGGAATCAAAGAGGATTTCCCGGAGTTGAACGCCATGATTCCCTTCAAGAGAAGAGCCGGGAGGGGAAGGAAGGGCAGGGCTCTCACACCGTCACAGAAGCGGTTCAACAAGCAGCTAGCGAAGGCTAGGGTCATCGTGGAGCATACGATATCGAGGATGAAGAAGTTCCGCATCATGGGGGAGGAGTTCAGGAACAGGTTGAAGCGCTACGACGTGATGACGAAGGTCGTGTCAGGGCTGGTCAACCTCAGAATACTGGGAATTGGAAGCATCTGAACGGACGAGCCAGACGAGCATCGCAAGACTGCGGCCGAGGGGCATGCGCCTTCAATAATTATGACTACGGTCTATTGACGGCCAATATCTCAGGAAGAGCTTGCCGAGCGCATTCGAGAAGGGCACATCGCTGTATCCCGAACTCGCGGATTATCTTCGCCGGGAGACCCAGCATGGTGCCTTGTACCCTCAGCTAATCCGGGCCTACTACTACGACGCGCTCCCTGAACGCAGTGACGAGAGGTATCCCGAGCAGGAGTCGTACCTGCAGGACTTGGGGGGCCTCGACTATTTCGACGTGAAGGTCGGGCGGCTGAAGAAGACCGGCGACGGGTCGCTTAAGCAGAAGGGCGTTGACACGCTCATAGCGATAGATATTGGTGCGGACCCCCGCTCCTTAGGGGGTGTGTTAGATGTTGTCGAACGATTGCCAGGAAGCAGTCTTCGAAGGCGCTGTCCCAGTTTTTGGAACTCATAGGCTCGCAAAACATGGAATCAGCGGCATCCTCGGCTAGCGAAGCTCGTGAAACATCCGACCGGCCGCTACAATCGAATCGGCTAACCTGGACCGCTCTATCCAGTATGGCTCAAGGATAAAGTGCTTGCAGCCTGACTCAAGGAATCTGCCGAGTCTTCGAACACACGCCTCGTCCTTGCCATAGACCAACAACTCGTCTGCTAGATCGTCTGGAATCTGTTCTCTCAACTCCGCATACTTCTCTTCTTCATCGAATTTCAAATTTGTTGTAGTACATATGAGTTCCTCAGGAACAGACGCGATTCTCTTCAGGATGAAAGGGTAGCTTATCAGGTAATTCTTTGCTGCGTCTAGCAAACGACGGTACTGCTCTGGCGCGGGTTCAAACGGATAGAATATCACAGACGCGCATGGCTCGAGAGCATCGACGTCTCTCCCCGATTCTTTCATCTCCTTTCTTATCTCTTCCAGCGTCGCCTTGTAGGTCGACGGGGTGTGCGATTCTGGAACCCATCCGTCTCCGACGCGCGCTGTCAGCCGAAGCATCCTCGGGCCGTAGGAGGCTATGTAGATGGGGATGCGAGACCGTGGCTGCAGCGGAGAGCCAGCTTTCTTCGCAGTGAAATGTTTTCCAGAATACATGAGGGGACTTGTCGGCATCGCATTCCAGAGCCCTCTAATCATGTCGATGCCTTCGGCGAGCTTTGAAACAGAATCTTTCGTAGAGATGCCGTAAGGCTCCAGACTGTTGCTTCCCCCGGCCCCGAGGCCAAGTATCAAGCGGCCTTCTCCCGTGACGTGGCTGAGCGTTGCGAAGGCATGAGCCACAACCACCGGATGCCTTCTCAACACGTCGGTGATAAGCGAGCCTACGAAAGCTCGCTTCAGATGAGGCGCGATTGTCGATAGTACCACGTACAGCTCTGGCCATCTGTTGAATGGCTCCTGAAAGTCTGAGAACCAGACTCCGTCAAGTCCTGCACATTCGCATCTCTTCGCCTCGTCAATCAACCTTAGAAGTTCGAGCGAAGCCAACGCCCAAGAGAAACGCACCCCAGCCTGTCGTGAAGGCGAAGCTGACACGTGCAAACCCTGTCATTTCGCCGGGCATTAAAACAGATTGTACCCCCTGCCTACTGGTCCCACCATCACAACGGCGGGCGGGGTGCAAGTCTCTCGGCATTCGCCTGTAGAGCGGATTGAATGGAAGACTACAGATGAGTGAGACGACGGAGCATCACGCTCGTCATCGCCACCCTGATCCAGTTCTCGCCAGTTTCTGGCAATCTCTCGTAGTCCTTCGATAGGCGCCTGTAGCGTCCGAGCCAGCCGAAGGTCCGCTCGGCTATCCAGCGCCACCGGAGGACCGTGAACTCGTGCTGCCCTTCGAGCTTCGGCACTATCTCCAGCCTCGGGGCAGGGCCGAAGGTCTGCGCCACCCACTCGATGAGCTGGCCCGCGTACCCGCCGCCCCCCCATATCACGAGTAGCCTGGAGAAGTGCCCCACGATCGTGGCGAGGAGGAGCCTGGCGCCATCCCTGTCCTGGATGTCGGCGGGGTGCACCACGACGCTCAAGAGGAGGCCGAGCGTATCGACGAGTACGTGGCTCTTCCTCCCGTTCACCTTCTTCCCGCCATCGTAGCCTCGGGGACCTCCTTGCTCTGTAGTCCTGACGGACTGGCTGTCGATGATGGAGGCACTCGGCTGGGCTTCCCTCCCCGCCCTGACACGAACCATCTCCCGAAGCTTGTCGTGGATTCGCATCCACGTCCCATCGATGCGCCACGCCCTGAAGTAGTCCCACACCGTCCCCCAGGGCGGAAGGTCGTGCGGGAGCTGGCGCCAGGGCATCCAGTCCATATCATGTGGAGGATTGCGTTGATGACCTCGCGCATGCCGACGGTACGGTGACGCCCGCCGTGCTTCTCAGGAGGAATCAGGGGCTCGATTATGCGCCACTGGTCATCCGTCAGGTCTGACGGGTAAGGCTTGCGTCCAGCCATCGTTCAACGCTGTTACCACTTCAGCCATCGGTACGTCTGCTATGAGGACAGGTGATTTCGACAAACCAAGTAACTTCTAACACACCCTCTTAGACACAGCCGGCAAGAGAATAATGCGCTGGGAGGGGAACGCCTAGCATGCCAGGCAGACTTTGGACCGCCGACGAGAAGATCCGCATCGTGCTGGAGTCGATGAACACCAGCATCTCGCTCGCTGAGCTCTGCCGCAAGTACAACCTGAGCCCGGGAGTCTTCTACCACTGGAAGGAGAAGTTCATGGAGGGAGGCAAGCTCGCCCTCTCCGGACAGCCCAGGGACCCGGCGAAGGAGAAGGAGGCCGAGGTCAATCGGCTCGAGAAGCTGATCGGGGAGCTGACGATCGCGAACGAGTCCATGAAGGAGGTCCTGAGAGGGGAGGGGAAAAAATGGCGGTCGGAATCATGATGGACAGGGGGCTGAGCCTGAGGAATGCCCCACCGCAGGGGGCGTCCATTCCATCCCTCAGCCTTGGGTCCGTCAGGTGGACGAAGGGCTGCTCGGTCCTGTAGGCATCCCTGACCTGCCAGACCAGCCTGACGAGCATCGCCCTGTCCCTCGAAGCCCCAGGATGGGACTCGAGTGCCGTCGCAACTGCCCTCTTCACGGTGAGCCGCTTGGGCCTCATCGAGCAGATGATTTCGTGCGAAGCCAGCTTCTCGACGTAATAGAGACTCCCGCAGAAGAAGCACCTCGCGGTTGGCCCGAAGGACATGGCAGGAGTGGGGTCCCGGCGATAAAAGCCTCTGACGCGGACGAGCGAGTCGGGTTGATTGGAAAGGAGAAGGAGAGAGGGGCCCTTCGAACGAGCTTTCAGCATATGAAAGCAAGAATTCAGCTTTCAGCATGTGAAAGTGGTAGCTGAGGCAACCGGATGCTGCTGGGTAGCCATCCCCTCTGTTCCACGTCTCGTCCTTTTCCAGTGCTCCTTGAATTCATGCAAGAAGGCGTCCATCCTCTCCTCGTCCCAGCCGTCCATCCCGAACGCCTCGAAGAGTACCACCCTCGCCCTCGCCTCGCTCACCGCGACCTCCTTCAGGAACCTGGCCTTGACTTCCTGGCTGACCATGTAAGCGTGGGGCGCCGCCTGCCTCACCGCTCCCCATTCCAGGAGCGCCCGGATGGCCCTCCATGAAGTGATCTCCGTGTACCCGAGCCTCTTCAGGTCCGTGAGGTTGAAGACCTCCAGGTTGGCCCCGTAGATGAGCATCGCTTCGACCGCTGCCTTGAGAACCGCCCGCCTCTCAGACGTCCCTGCCTGTTTCTGCGAAGCGCTCGTCACGGTTCGGCTGCTCACTTTTTCTCGCTGCCGCCGCCGTTTGGTCCTTCCTGACCTTCGGCTTCCTTGAGCTTGTACCGCTCGTCGAACTCGAGCAGCCTCTCCCTCTCGTCCAGGACGACGTGGCACCCCCTTTTCGAGTCGAACCTCATGGCGCCGGTCATGGCCCTGCCCTTGAGGGCAGACAGGATGGCGGTAGCCGCTGTCTCCGAATTGTACCGCTGGGTCAGCGTGACCCTCCTCGCCCTCTCCTGGCCGTCCTTCGCGTCCTCCTCCCTGAAGGACACAATCGCCCAGAAGATGCCGTTCGCGCCCCTTTCCTTCTTCTTCTTGCTGCCCTTCTTTCCGCGGCTGCCGCCGCCGACGCACTTCGGGTTCAACGACAGGAGCGGGACGATCTTCCAGGACACAAAGGTCCCCCTCCGCAAGTGGTTCATGATGGCGTTCATGATGCAGTTCAAGGTCTCTGTCCTCGAGATATCGAAGACCATCAAGGTCTCGTACAGGCACGCCTACTACATGGCCAGGAAGATCAGGGGGAGCGTCTACGCCAGGCGCATGGCGAGGAAGCTCAAAGGAACAGTCGAGATTGACGAGCTCTACGTCACCGCAGGGCTCAAAGGGAAAAAAGAAAGGACAGGCGTCACGGGCGCAGGACCGCTCTAAAAGAGAGAGGGAGGGGCACCTATCAGAAGGACAAGCCTCCCATCATCGGGATGGTGTCGAGGGAGACGGGCGAGGTCTTCATCGCGCCCTCGACGAACGTCACAGGCGAGGATGTTCTGCGGAGGGTGGTGAAGAACGTCGACCCGGGCGCGTCGGTCTACCACGATGACTACCGTCCCTACGGGATTCTGGATGGGGTGTTCAGCCACGAATCGGTCAACCACAGCGCGGGCGAGTACCCCTTCGCCACCATGGCGTCCATCACCCTCTTCCAGACCCCCTTCCCTTCCCACTCCTTCAGCCTCCTCCAGGCTGTGACGTCGTCCCCGTACTCCTCAGCGCGCGCGCGCGCTCAAACACTTACTCGTGTAGCCCAGGCTATAGTGGTCAGGCCGAATACGAAGTCTACGTTGGAAACAGCGTAAATGGTTGGCAATCCCCTGCCTACTATCTGTGTGGCCAACTAACACCGCTGACCGCCAGCGGTATAGTTGTGTTCAACCTGTACGTGAGCCAATACTACTATGGTAGCAATGCACATTGCACGTGGGACAGTTCAACTGCTGATATTTCGTTGAAGTACATGCAGCCTAACACGCTTTACACCCATAGTTTCCCTACGGAAACTTCTGGAGTGAACTTGACTGCTTGGACTTGGAGTGATGCTTGTGGTGCCCTGCCACCGCCACCCGCCTATCTGGGAACGTCCCAAGGAGCGGCGTGTACGGCCGTAGCGATTGCACACGATCCGTGAAGTCCGCCGCCTTTTAATATCGGAATCATTCCCATTTATGCGAAGGGGGCTAGAAGGGAGTCGTTAGCTTGGCTGTCAGTCTCCGCGTCCTCTGCTGGGCTGCACTCCTGTTCCTACTCGTGTCACCCTCCGTCGAGGCAGGGACGGTTGGCGTTACCGTGGTCAACCAGAGTGCGTACTCGTGGCTCGTGAAGGGGTCCTACGCTGACTACCTAGGTGGCACGGCAGATTATGTATTGCCAAACGGGACTCTCCTGCTTAACCTGTTTAACTCCGGCCAATTGGCCCCGTCACGGACGGCAAACACCAGTCTTGACTGGTCAATATTGAACAGGACCAGAGACCTTGCGTGGATGCGAGTGAAGTATCACACCTCAGGTTGCGATATGTCTGAGACGCAGGCTATGAACTATGACAACAGCAGCTACACAGGACCCAAGTGCACAAGGTTCGACTTCAGCACGTCCTTGACAATGAAGGTGAACGTGACAAATCGGGAGGCGTACATCGGAGGTCGACCGGTGGGCATCCTGAATTTCTGGGGCCCACCTTTGATCATCAACCAGACCACGGCTTTCGGCACTGCCTTCGTCAACGGCGTCTCCTATAATCTATCGGCAGAGTCCTCGCCTGTCTACTCTTCATCCAAGGTGTTGGGAGGTCCCACCGCTGTCAACGAGTCCGGAACCGTAACTCATGGTCCGTTCATGTTTTATTCCCTCCAACAAGACACCTTCGGGACGGGGCGCAACCAGACCTTTGGCTGGATCAAGACTTACGGCCCGCAGGGCATATCCTTCCTACCCAAAGCCGTGCCGAGAGGCATCTATGACTACTATAGCGGTCTGGCTTTCAGCTTCTCCCAGCCGGAGTATCCCATACCGCAGATAGTGTGCGGCGTCGAAAGCGGCCAGGCGGTCAACTGTAGCTACACCACGTACGGTACGACCCTAGGTTCTTACTTCAGGGGATCACAGGGAGGGCTCTCTCTAACCTCGACGAACATACCGATGGACCCGAAGAGCACAGGAGGTCCGACTGGCTCGACTTCGCCAGTCTCCTTGTTCGACACGGCGTTGGCCGCGGTCACCGTGGTGATAGCCGCGAGCTTGGTAGTCGTCTACCGGCAACGGAAGCGATGAAGCGGGCCTGAAAGGACTCGACGAAGCGCTTTGAACATCGCCTTATCGGGGATCACGAAGAGGTTCGGCTCGACCCTTGCTCTGGACGACGTGTCACTCGACTTCCGCGGGCGGGTTAATCTGGTCCTGGGCACCAACGGCTCCGGGAAGAGCACCCTACTCAACGTCATCGCCGGCGTCACCTATCCGCAGGAGGGTTCTCTGACCCTCGGGGCCGAAGAGCTACATTCTGGTGACAAGAGGAGATGGCGAAAAGGGATCGAAGGCGCGAGGACAAAGATGGGCTTCGTGCTCGACAAGCCAGGCTACCCATCTTACCTGGATGGCGCCGAATTGCTCGACTGGGCGTCTTCCAGGAGAGACCCAAAGTGGACCGAGCAGATTGCCCGACGACTGGAGATGACCCCTTTCATCCACAGGGCGATCGGCGGCTATTCGAGCGGGATGACCCAGAAGATAGGTCTTGGCACCTCGATAGTCTCCAGACCTGATCTGGTCCTTTGGGACGAGCCCACCGCGAACCTTGACGCCCCGACCCGCAGGTCCGTGTCCAGCCTGATCGGAGAGCTGGCGGGGAAGGGCACGACGTTCATCGTCGCCTCCCACACCCCTGCAGACTTCGAGGGCGTCGCAGACTGGATGTGCGTCATGAGATTGGGACGGGTGGTAACGTCGGGGTTGGTCAAGGACCTCTCATCAGGTTCGGTCAGGTTGGTAATCGAGTCGGAGAAGCCCTCCCTCCTTGCCGCCGAGGCGCTCCGTACCGGCCTGGCCGACAAGGCGGAGGCCCGAGACGGCAGTGTGGAGCTGGAGACGAGGGGGGTCGCTGACGTCGAAGCCGTGAAGAAGATGGCGGCGAGCATTCACGCTGAGGTGAGGACCCTGGAGGCGAAGCCGAGGTCGGTCAGCGAGCTGTACGCGGAGGCCATTGCACGATGATGGGCGGTGGCAGGGAGTCTAGGGTGTGGTGAGGGCTGGGTAGCTTCCTCAAAGTCCTGAGATGGACTTTCAAGAACGACTTCGTCGTGCCCCTCCTGGAGCTGGCTCTCCTGCTCGGGGTGGTCGAGGTGGGCTCCCGCAACTTTCTGGGAGTGGGGGCCTCTGAGCAGTTCGCAAGCCTGACATGGAACATCGACCTCCTGGTCCTGATGTTCGTGGCCATCGCCGGCGCCATGAGCTATTCTCTGGCGCTTGAAAGGGGGGAGATCGCCCAGCAGTTTCTTTCGCTCCGCGTATCGAGGGCGAGGTTCGTGGCGCTGAAGTGGGCCTCGCTCTTCCTCATCTTCCTCGTTTTCGCCCTGCTTCTGGACTTCGTCGCCTTCTTCCTCTATCTGGGATACTTCCCCAACTTCGGGTCCTACTCGGCGTGGGGGATAGCCCCTGGTCTGACATTTCTCATTATGATTGGGGAGCAGGCTGTGTTCCTGGCTTTCCTGAACTCTCTCGTGATGGCCGTCTCCTTCGGCATCAGGAGGACCACGGTCTCGCTGCTGGTGTTCCTCGTGTTCACCCTCTTCATGGCCGGGTACTTCTCGTTCGGGTCCGTGATTATCCCCAATTATCTGCGCCTCGGCTACGGCGACTATCTGATAGTCAACAGCTTCTCGACATACGCCTTCGACCTGCTCTACCGGCCGGACACGGTCGCCCTTTCCAACGCTCCTGCCGTAGCCGACTACCTCGCCCTCTCCTACCGGGTCGCCGGCGCCGTAGTCCTGTTCTTTGCAGGACTGGCCCTGCTTGCGAGGGCTGATTTGGATTGAAGGCCGGGACAAGGTCGATGCTGGCCCTTGCGGTGATAGGGCTGGGGTTGGTCATCGGGGCCCAGATAACCCCGGGCGGGACTTCGACTACGACGAGGCCCGCGGGGGTCCTGCATCCGGACATCTACTTTCTGGTCCCGACGACCGCCTCGATAAGCGTCTCTGCCTTGAAGGGGACGGCTTCGTTGGTCGTCTCCCAGATAGACGGAAATCTTGCAAATGCCCCCCCGATCGTGAACGTGTCCGTGGTCCAGAAGGATGTCATAACATTCGGAGTACCCGCAAGAGGTTACTATTCGGTCGAGTTCTTGGGCAGCAACGGGACCCCGGCAGCCGTCACCTACCTGCTTACCATAGGCGGGAAGCCCTCAGACGCGACCCTTGCGGGCGCCATTGTGCTGGCTGTCGGGCTCTTGGGAGTTGCCCTCACGACAGCGATAAGCCGGCGCAGAAGGGTTGCTCAAATGGATTTGAAATGACATCACGGTGCCCCCCAGACAGACCTCGAGCGACGTGTGTGGCCAGAGATTACCTTGAACGACGAGCTTGGTGCCAGTTATTCGACAGTTTGCTTACACGGTCGAATGGGTAGGCAAGACATCAGGTGATTCCAAGCCGCCCACCCGCCCTATCTTCCCGGTATACAGCATGTTGGAACAGATGGTACTCTTCCTCCTTCAGAGGGTATGCTCCTTGACTGATACGTAAGGCGTTCTAATCGGCTGGCCCTTTCTATTATCGGCAGAGAGGAGCAGATAGAAAGGGACCTACTCATACAGAGGGTGAAGCTCGGATTGGAGATAGGCAGGATGAAGAGCGGCGTCCTGAGCTACCTCACGAGGGAAGGGGTCATCCAATCGCTCCCGGAGACGAGCGACAACTTCTCCGCTGCAAGAAGGCTTGCGATCCGATCGCTGAAGTTCGACGATGATAGAGACGTCGTGCTCAGGACCATGGTCGATAGGCTCGGGTTCATGGAGGGGCAGTGCGAGCCACTCGAGGAGAGGATAAGGAGCAACGCGAGGGAGAACAAGTACGTGAGGATAATCATGTCGATCCCAGGCGTGGATTACTATCTCGCTTCGCTCTACGCCTCCTACATCGGAGACCCTCACCGCTTCCCGTCGTTCGACCACGTGGCGAGCTTCCTCGGCATCATCCCGGTCAGCAAGGACAGCGCCAACGTCAGGAGGAGAGGAAGGATGTCAAAGGACGGGCCCTCGACAGCGAGGTGGACCCTGGGGATAATGGTCGACACGGTGAAGATGCGTAACCCAGCCATCAAGCAGTACTACGACGGCGCCAAGAAGAGGAAGGGGAGGGCAGGTTACGCCCGCGTGCTCACGATGAAGAAGCTTGCAAGGATGATCCACCACATGCTCATCACCGAACAGAATTGGAGATGGGAAGACGAAGAGCTGACGGAGGAGGAGAAAGCTCTAATCCCGAAGCGACTGCGGCATGGGTTCGTCTATCTGTCGATGGTCCTCTTCGAACCGCCTAACGAGTTCTGGGAGCTCCCCGAAGGTTTCATGGACGCGCACAGGAAACTGGAGGGGATGGCCAGAGATGCCGGACTCGGGGTCCTCACCCTGGATGAAAAGAGGCAGGCCTGGCGGTCCACCATCATGGATGTCAAGAGGAAGCTGGGGAAGTACAACCTGCCATTCCCGGACCTGCCCGAAATAGACGTCTATGGCACCTGAATAGCAGCCGTAGGGTCGCAAAGGAGGACCAGGGGATCTGGACCGAATCGGGATGGGCCGGATTTGTCCCAACATAACCCGCCTTGAAGGACCTAAGGCAGGACCTAAGGCAAGTAATCAGGGCGTCTACTGCCTCGTATACTGGCGGAGGGTTGACCGCTTCGGCCTCGCCGAGGTCAAGTTCTGTGCTCGCGACGTACAAAGCACTGGTTCGGGCCGACCGGGGCATTTGCGGACGTTCCAGTGGACCAACTTCAAAGTCTCCTAGACGAAACTTAGGCAAATCCCACGGGGCAGTACTGGGTCGAAGCCTGTCAGTCCTTCCAAGCGGACATGAATCCTGACCTCCATGACAACACCCGGCCGCGCACCGTTAAATCCTCAGAGCCACCTTCCCGGCATGACCGAGCGCGACCTGAGGCCCCTGAAGTCCCGCGCGAGGGAGGTCCTCCCCGAGGGGAGCCCCTGCCGCGCCCTGGTCCTCTCGCAGCCCGACGCCCTCCCCGAGGCCGAAGGGGTCCCCCTGGCCAGGACCCTCTCCCGGCTCCTCTCCGAAGAGCTTCACACCTAGCGCGGGCGCCTCACCACCGCCTCCCCCCTTCCCTGATCGAGCCAGGTCACGAACTCCCACCCCTCCTCGAGGTGCCCCCTCACCTCGGCACTGGAGACCACCTTCTGCTCGGGCCTCCTCTCCCTCCACTTCCTCTGTATGAGCCCGTCCATCTCATCCTTGGTGAACCTCGAGAGTTCCCCCAGCCCCTTCAGCTCCCCTTCAGAGTACCCCGCCAGCGCGAGTATCTCTCCCCTCATGGCGTGGAGCATCTCGTTCCTCGTCACCGTCCCCTCGGGGAAGAACCTCACCTTCGCGTGCTTCCCTCTGAACTCCTCCACCCTGGTCTTGTCGGCGTAGGTGTCCATGGACCCGGGGAGTATGTGCCCCATGAGTATCTCCTGGTCCTTCCAGTCCATCCCGGAGTTCCTCACCGCGTTCTCGAAAGCCTTCCTGAGGCAGTGGGGGTACACGTCCCTCCATCTCTCCACCCCCGCACGCTTCGCGAGGCGCTTCACGAGGTGCTGGAGGGTCGTCTTCTTCATGGGGGAGCCGTCCATGCTCCTCCCCGGGAAGAGGGGCCACGCCTCGGGGAACGCCCCGATCCTCCCCGCGAGCGCCTTCACGTGCTCCTTCAGAGCCTTCACCCCCTCCCTACCCACGAAGGCCGTATACTCGACGGAACCTTTTGCCGCGTCCGGGTCCACCTCCTTCATCCCCACCCTGACCGGGACCTGCACCACCTCGAGCCCCGCGTCCATCTCCCCCCTGACGTCCCCGTACCTGACCGCCCTGGCGGTGGAGTTCCTCAGCCCGCTTTCGTAGACGAACAGGACCGCCGCCTTCTCGTAGGGGCCCCTCCCCGCCACCACCATCTTCGCTATCTCCGAGGGGAGGGGGACGTACTCCGCCCTCTTCCTGTACCTGGAGGGGACGTGGTACCCCTCCACGTCCAGCTCCCTCGCCTTCTTGAACCCGTTCGCCCTGAAGAACGCCACCAGGTGCGCCATGGACGACTTTATCCACGCCTTCGACACCCCAGCCTTCAGCATGGTGTCGAGGTAGCTCTGCACCGCGTCCTCCGCCTCGGACTTCCTCAGCCGGACAAGCTCCGAAGGGGTCTTCCCCTCCCTCCTGCAGAGGCGCGCCAGGGTGTCGAGGTAGCTCCTCCTGCTGGACTCCGACCCTGTCTTCCTCGCCAGGTGATCCAGGAGCCTTTGGACGGTGCGGTCTTCGCTCTCCCACCCCTTGACCTTGAGCTCCCTCTCGTACCAGCGCCCTCTCCGGGAAAGGTCCCCGTTTTCGGAGTAGGCCACCTGCTGCTTGGGCATACTACCAGGAAGTTGTAATTCTTTTAACGGGACGGAGGTAGGGCGCCCCTTGCCGGGATCGCCTAATCTGGTAGGGCGCAGTGGTCGCTTCGCGCAAGCCTGGAATTGCGTCTGGCCGGCGAGCCTGTCTCGCGAAAGCGGGTTCTGGGTTCAAATTCCTCTCCTAGGAGAGGAGGGAAGTCCCAGTCCCGGCGCTCAATCCCAAAACACTATAAACGGTGGAATCAACCCGAAGTCAAGTGAAGGGTCCTGGCTCCGACATGCGCGTCGGCCTCACTTTCGACGACGTCCTGCTCGTCCCGAAGTTCTCCGACGTAAGGTCCCGCAGGGACGCAGACACCAGGACCCGCTTCTCAAGGAGGATCCCGCTCAGCATCCCCATAATCAGCGCCAACATGGACACCGTGACCGAGTCGTCCATGGCAATAGCGCTCGCCAGGCTGGGAGGGATCGGGGTGATACACAGGTTCCTCACGGTCGAGGAACAGGTATCCGAGGTCCTGAAGGTGAAGAGGTCTGAGGGGGTGGTCATAGAGGACCCGATAACCCTAGGGCCCGACAGGAGCGTCAGCGAGGCCCAGGAGATCATCAGGGACAGGGACATAGGAGGGATAGTGATAGTCGACGGGTCGAGGAACGTCCTCGGGCTCCTTACAAGGCGCGACATAACCCTCGAAGACGACCTGGAGAGGGCGGTGAAGGAGGTCATGACCCCGAGGCAGAAGCTCATCACCGCTCGCAAGGGGGTGAGCATGGAAGAAGCGAAGAATATCCTTCACGACCACAAGATAGAGAAGCTCCCCCTGCTCGACAGGAAGGGGAGGCTCGCCGGGCTGATAACCTCGAAGGACATAACGAAGCGCAAACAGTTCCCATACGCGACCAAGGACGCCAAGGGGCGCCTGAGGGTGGCGGCAGCCGTCGGTGTGAAGGGGGACCACATGGAGCGGTCGCGGAAGCTGCTCGACGCGGGGGCTGACGCCCTGGTGGTGGACATAGCCCACGGCCACTCTGCCTATGCGATAGACACGCTGAAGGCCCTGAAGAAGGAGCTGGGAGACGTGGAGGTGGTCGCGGGGAACGTTGCGACGGCGAAGGGGGCTCTGGACCTGATCAGGGCGGGGGCCGACTCGGTCAAGGTGGGGGTCGGCTCGGGGAGCATCTGCGTCACGCGCGTGGTCACAGGCTCAGGGGTGCCGCAGCTCACAGCCATCATGGACAGCGCCGCCGGGGCGGCAGACAGCGGCGTCCCAATCATCGGTGACGGAGGGATAAGGAACCCGGGGGACCTGACGAAGGCGCTGGCTGCAGGGGCAACGTCGGTGATGATAGGGAGCCTGTTCGCGGGGACCGAAGAGAGCCCTGGCGCGACCATCCTCAGAGAGGGGGTCAGGTACAAGCTCACCAGGGGGATGGCGTCCCTCGCGGCGTCGGTCGACCGGAGGGTGCGCGGGGGGAAGGGGTCTGGCCCGAAGGAGGACGAGCTGGTGGGGGAGGTGATCGAGGAGAGCGTCCCAGAGGGGGTGGAAGGGCTGATCCCCTACAAGGGGAAGGTGGACGAGGTGGTGAGGCAGCTCGTAGGGGGGCTCCGGTCAGGGATGAGCTACTCAGGCGCCCATGACCTCGAGGAGCTGAGGCGGAAGGCCGAGTTCATGAGGATCACGTCCGCCGGATACAAAGAGAGCCTCCCCCACGATATACAGAGGGTGGTCTGATACGGCGAACCTCTCCGTCGTGGGGCTGCAGTGGGGGGACGAGGGGAAGGGGAAGATAGTCGACTACCTCGCGTCGGGATATGACGCCGTGGCGAGGTTCAACGGAGGCAGCAACGCAGGGCACACGGTGGTCATCGGGGACAGGAAGTCCACGTTCCACCTCATCCCGTCGGGGGCGCTGAAGGGGAAGCAGCTCCTCATAGGGGCCGGGGTGGCGGCCGACCCGGAGGTGCTGGCCCAGGAGCTCGCCCTCCTCCCGGGCGATACGAGGGGGAGGCTGCTGGTCGACTCCAAGTGCACCCTGGTCACTCCAGTGGACAGGGACCTCGACGCCATGTTGGAAAGGGGACGGGGGGCCGCCGCGCTCGGGACGACGAAGCGGGGGATCGGGCCGTCCTACGCCCTGCGTGCCCTGCGCCTGAGCCCGCGAGCAGGGGACCTGGCTGTCGGGTTCGACTTCGCTCCGCTCGTTTCGTTCTACAGCGCCCTCTCACTGGACAGGACGCGACTGGACGCCTGGGCAGCCTCGTCGCGCGAGCTCCTGCGGGGGTTGACCGGGGACGTGGCAGCAAAGGTCGAGAGAATCACAGGCGCAGGGGGGAGCGTGTTGTACGAAGGGTCACAGGGGACGCTCCTGGACCTGCTGCATGGCACCTACCCCTACGTCACTTCCACACACACCATCGCGAGCTACATCCCAGCGGCCCTGGGGATACCCCCGGAGCTGGCTGGGAAGCCCCTCGGGGTGATGAAGTGCTACACCACGAGGGTAGGGAGCGGCCCGTTCCCCTCGGAGATCGGAGGGGGGGATTCCGAAAGGCTGCGCACGCTGGGGAACGAATATGGCGCCACGACGGGGAGGCCCAGGAGGGTCGGCTGGCTCGACCTGGTGGCCCTGAAATACGCAATACGGCTCAACGGCGTCGAGGAGGTCGCGGTCACGAAGCTGGATGTGCTCTCAAGGGTGGACGACGCCAAGGTCTGCGCCGCATACAAGCTGCGAGGGAGCGAGACCACAGACTTCCAGAGCGCCATGGGCGCCTTGGGTCAGGTCGAGCCGGTGCTTAGTTCTCCATTCTCCCTGCGCGGAGCCGACTTCGAGCACGGCCTCCCTGCTGAGGGGAAGCGGTTCGTCAGTTTCATCGAAGAGGAGCTGGGAGTCAGGGTGCGGCTGGTCTCCCACGGGGAGGAAAGGTCGAAGACCATTGAGCTATGATGCCATCTCCCCCATTGACGGCAGGTACAGCCGAGAGGCCGCCCCCCTCGGCCGTTACTTCTCAGACCGGGCCCTGATGGAAGCAAGGGTCGCAGTCGAGCTAAGGTACCTCAGCCTGCTCGTCAGACGGGGGGTCGCGCCGAGTACGAAGGTCCCCCGGATCGGTGCAGACATGGTAGCGTTGGAGAGGCTCGAAGAGGAGTTGGGCCACGACGTCAAGGCCGTGGAGTTATACGTCAGGCGGCGCCTGTTGCAGTCCGCCTCCAGGAAACTCGCCCCCTTCGTCCATCTCGGCATGACGAGCGAGGACACCAACAGCCTCTCCTACGCGATGCTCCAGAAGGCCGCCATCGACGAGGTGCTCATCCCTGCCTACTCCTCCCTGGCGAGCTCCGTCGCCGACCTAGCTGTGAAGGAGGCGTCGTCGGCCATGGTCGCGAGGACCCACGGGATGCCGGCCGTCCCTACGACCTTCGGGAAGGAGATGGCGGTCTTCGGATACAGGCTCGCGGAGCGCGTCAGCCGTCTCAGGGAGCTGAGACCAATGGCGAAGTTCTCCGGCGCCGTGGGGACCTACGCGTCCTTCGCCTTGCTCGCCGACCTCGACTGGCCCGCGGAGCTCGCGAGGTTCGTCGAAGGGTTCGGTGTGGACGCTGCCCCATACTCCACCCAGGTCGTCCCCGGGGAGAGGCTATCCGACATCCTCCACACCGTGATTAACATCAACCAGCTGGTCGCCTCCCTGGCGCGGGACCTATGGCTCTACCAGGCGCTCGGCTACGTCCGCTTCGTCCGCCCAGGGAAGGTGAGCTCTTCGACCATGCCCCAGAAGGAGAACCCGGTTGACTTAGAGAACGCGGAGGGGCAGGCCGACACGTCCACCTCGCTCCTAATCATGGCGGCGTACAGGCTCCAGCACACCAGGCTCCAGCGAGACCTGTCCGACTCAGTCGTCAGGCGGATGGTCGGTCAGGGGTTGGCTCACTCCTTTGTGGCGAGAAAGAGGCTGGGGCGTGCGCTCTCTTCAATGGAGGTGGAGCGCGCGGCGATGCTCGACGACCTAAGGGCCCACCCTGAGATTCTCGCCGAGAGGGCGCAGATAATGAGGAGGCTGGCCGGAGACGTCGAAGGCTACGAAAATGTAAGGGCCTCGGTCGGTCGCGGTAGCTTCTCCCCTGGCTCGGACCCCGCCTCATATCTGGGGGACTCCGTGAGCCTGGCCAGACGCTGCAGGGGGACAGTCGACGGGCTCCTCGGCCTGGGGGGCCGCCGGAAGCGGCGCGGCGCCTCCTCTTCGGCTAGTTCTTGAAGACCCAGGACAGGTCCGGTGGATAGCTCCTTCCGGACGTCTTCTCGTTGATGGCATGTGCCACGATGGGGAGCGCCAGCGTGATGTCAGCGTACAGGGTCGCCTTCCTCCCGTCTGATTTTATCTTCCCCCAACTGATCGCCTCTTCGAGGGTGCACCCAGACAGCCCCCCCCACTGTGGACTGTCGGCCGTTATCTGTATCGCATATTCGTGGGGAGTCTCCTCCTCACCTCCCTTCGACAGAGACTTGATTATGGTCGAGAGCTGGATCGTGTCCTTGGGGACGCCTCCACCCAGGTACACCACCCCCGTCTTCTTGGCCCTCTCGGCTATCTGGGCCAGCTCCTCCATGTCCTTCGTCTGGTCCAGCCTGATCATCTTGCCCCTTTCGCGTCTAAGAAGGCTCAGCGCCACCCCGTAGCCGCTGTCTATCAGACCGGGCGAGTACACCGGGACTTTGGCTCTCTGCGCCGCCGCCACTATGCTGTCTACGCCCTTCTTGTTCAGGAACTCCCCGAACTGGTAGAGGAACTCCCTGGTCGAGTATACCTTCTTCTCGTCGAGGGTATCCGCGAATTCGTAGATGGTCCTCTCCAGCTTCCTGTACTGCATCTCGTCGGCATAGACGTCATAGTACCTGTCGATCTTCAGCTTGAGCAGCTCCTCGTCGTTGGCAAGCCAGGTCCCCTGGTAGTAGTGGTACCCGAGCGCCTCCAGCAGATCCTCGGAGACGTTCGCCCCGGTGCTCACCACGACGTCGACGTACCTGTGCTCGACCAGCCATCTTATGATCTTCCACTGGCCGGTGGTGCTGAGGGAGCCGGTCAGCCCTATGAAGATGGTTAGATCCTTCTGCTTTGCCATCTCCGTCCAGATTTTCGCGACCTCACCGAGCTTCTTACCCTGGAAGCCAGTCTGAGACATCTCGTCCAACAGCTCCGAGATGCTCTTCTTCCCGACCTCGATAGTGCTCAGCGGTTTCGAAAGGACTTCCTTCTTTGATACCACGGCGGAGCGTCTGAGCCATCCACTTAATTGTTTTGTGAACGGAGCAGGGCCGGGCGTCACTTCACGGTGACCGACTTCGCGAGATTCCGCGGGTAGTCCGGGTCGTTGCGCCTCGCAACCGCCATGTGATACGCGAGCAGCTGGAGCGGGATCGCCTCTATCACAGGCGCGAACTCCGGCTGCACCCTCGGTACGCGTATGAAGTGCTTGTACACCTCGTCCGTCTTGTCCGAAATCCCGATTACGTCCGCCCCTCTCGCCCTGAGCTCTTCCGCGTTGGACAGGGACTCCGCATGGCTTGGGCCGCTCGGGTTGATCACCACCACGGGGGTCCCCTTCTCGATGAGGGCGAGCGTCCCATGCTTGAGCTCGCTTGCGGGCATGCCTTCAGCGTGAATGTATGATAGCTCCTTCAGCTTCAACGCCCCCTCAAGGGCCATGGGGCTCACGTATCCCCTGGCTACGAAGTAGAAGTCGGGCCTATCCGCGTATCGCCGCGCCAGCTCCCTGACCTGCCCGTCGCACTTCAGGGTCTCCTCTATCGCCCTGGAGAGCCACTCGAGCCCGGCCGGGTGGCCCTTGCCGAGGACAGCGTCGACCACCAGATTTGCTACTACGACCTGCGCCGTAAAGCTCTTCGTGGCAGCCACCCCCACCTCAGGGCCGCAGTTCAGGAGGAGGACCTCGTCGCTCTCCCTGGCGAGGGACGAGCCTGCGGCGTTGACGACCGAGTACACCTGTGCCCCGAGCCTCTTTGCCTCTCTCACCGCCTCCAACACGTCGGCAGTCTCTCCGCTCTGCGAGAACACGACAAGCACCGACCCCTTCCCAAGAAACTCTTCGTGCTCCTTCAGCTCCCCTGCCACGACGGCGTCCGCCCTGACCTTCGCCTCCTTGTTCAGCCGATACTTCATCAGGAGTCCGGCGTGGTACGACGTCCCCGACGCGGCGATGTACAGCGACTTCGCGCTCCTTATCGCCCTGGCGAACGTCTCCAACTTATCCTGGCGCTGAGCCGATGCGGAGAGGACCGCCCTCGGCTGCTCGTAGATCTCTTTCAGGGTGAAGTGTGCGTAGTCGCTCTTCGTGACGTCAGAAAGCTCCCAGGCGACCTTGTCAGGGTCCCTCCTGACCCTCCGCCCGTCTCGCCCGACTATCTTGACGTCGTCCTTCGTGATCTCGACCACCTCGTGGTTGTCCAGGAATATGGTGCGGTCCGTCCGGCCGATGGTCGCGAGGACGTCGCTGGCCAGGAACATCATCCTGTCGCCCACCCCGACGATCAGGGGGGCGTCCTTGCGCGCCCCCGTCATGACGTCCGGCCTGTCCTGGAACATGGCGACTATGGCGTACTGGCCCTTCAGCTTCTTGACCGCGGCGGAGGTCGCCTTCAGGGGGTCCCTGGTCCTCTTGTACTCGTCCTCGAGCAGATGCGATATCACCTCGGTGTCCGTCTCGCTCCTGAACTTGTGCCCCTTCGCGACGAGCCTGTCCTTCAGCGGGAGGTAGTTCTCGATTATCCCGTTATGGACGACCGCCACCAGCTCCCTGCACGAAGCGTGGGGGTGAGCGTTCCAGTCGGTCACGCCTCCGTGGGTCGCCCAGCGGCTGTTGTGGGTGAAGATACCATTCGCCAGGAAGTTCTCCGTCCCTTCCACCTGAAGGTCGTACACCGTGTCTGTGCCAGACTCGACGGTCGTCACGGACCGTACCCCCTCGAAACACACGTCGCGGCCTCCATAGCCGCGTGGCGAGGTTTCTAGGGCCCCATCCTCTCCGCCGGCCGTGACGAACGCTGTCAGGCCGCTGACGGTCTCCTGGGTCGGATGCTCTTCAGGCTGGAGGTAATGGCGTACTCCCTTCGCCTCTGAAATGGTGAGGAGCGCCTTCTCGGCGAATGCGACCGGCTTCTCCCCCGCCGACCCCCCGGTCTTGGTCTCCATTTCCATGACTGGGGTCCTCCTCGGCTTTGGGCCGGGCGAGGACGATAACATGCGGAGGAACCCCGACACGTCTTCGTCCCCGCTGATCGTGATGACCTGAGTGTCGTCCCGTTTGTCCCTCCCACTCCGTACTCCGGAGATGGAAGAATGAATCCCAAAGCGGAGGAGCAGGCCACGGAGGACGGCTGAAGCCGAGCTGTTCTTCATCCGCATCGCTACCTGCCTCTCCAGGGCGTCAGCCGACCCTCCGGCGTCAAAGAGCCCCCGGATGAAGCCTGCAACCTCTTCGTCGGGGAGCCGCCCTAACTCGGTCAGGAACCTAGCAGACGAAAAATCGAACACCGCGCGCAGCCATCTGCTCAGCGGTACGCTGTCGACCGTCAGTTCGTAGGCGTCCGCATCTCCCAGCTTCACGATCCGTCCCTTGAGCGAAAACAGTCTGGTGGAGAGGCGTTGGTAGCTCCGCAGCAGGTCCCCGTCCCTCTCGCGTATCCTGATCCCCTTGGGGTGAACATGGCCCTCGCCGAACAGGTAGCCCACCAGTTGCATCAGAGGGGGAGACGTCCTGGTAGGGAACCGGACGTGGTCCGAGCGGGTGCGAGAGACGGGGGCGAGCCCCGGGACCGCACGTATCTTCCAACGGCGGGTCAATCTGCGGGCTACGTCTTCTCTTATGGCCCTGTCCCCTCTGACCAGGTGGGCCATGTAAGACGTGCTGGTCCCACATCTACTGGCCGCCTCGGCGGTGCTCATCCCAGTGGCCTTGATCGAAGCCCTGAGCGCGGCCGTCCACCCCCTGCTCGGCCTGAAGTATCTCTTCGTCTGCGTGCCGGTCAACGTCCGTGACTTCCCTTGGATCATAATCCTCCTTGGGAGAATCAGAAGGTCTCCTTCTAGCAGTTCTGAAGCGGGTGTCTGGAGGACGAGCCCGTCTCTCATGACAATCATCCTGTGGGTCTCGGTGCAGATCAGCTCGGAGGAGCCTGTGGTCACTCTCAAGAGACGGGGGGGCGCGGGGTGAGAAGACTTGGTCGCCTTCCTAGCAACGACTCTGAGCGTCGCCGTGTCGAGTGAGACGACCTCCTCTTCGCTGTCCATGTCAGCTATCCTCTTGAGCCGCCCGTCAGCGAGTTGCACACAGGTGTCCGGATGGAGGCAATGAGCCATGCCAGTGCGCCCGGGCATCTCAGCGAACCTGAGTCTTTCGGCGAGCTCTGCCACCTTCCCTACCCCCTTTCTGACCTCCAGTCCGCCTTCGTTGATGGTGGCCATGCCGGCGGAGTCGTAGCCGCGGTATTCGACGCGCCTGAGCCCCTCCAAGAGGAGCCCCGCCACAGGCTCTTCAGCGACGCACCCAATGATGCCGCACAACGTGAAGAGGTGCGCCGGCGCGGCTTTAAACCCCGCAAAACATTTCACTGCGGCATCCAAAATCTGCGATGCATGGTCCCTCTCTGGTCAGCAGCGGAGTTTCTGTCACCATGCAAAACTGTTTATGTAGGGTGCGCCGCCCCTCACAGCCATGCCGCAGGAGAAGATACTCTACGACCCCAAGGGGGACACCCGCCTCGCCAAGAGGGTCCTCGTCTCTGACAAGCCGGACAGGTTCAAGCCGGCCTCGGGCAAGGTCGGTCAGCAGCTCCTGGCGCTGCTCGCCTCCGGTCCTATGTACCCCGCCGAGATGGCCAGGTCCCTGCGTGCGCACCATCAGACCATCTACTACCACATCGCCCGCCTGGAAACGGCAGGCCTGGTCGCACCGGTCAGGAGCGAACAGATCAGGGGGGGCCAGGCGAAGCTCTACGCCCTCGCGTCAGACGGCTACGCGGTCGAGTTCCCAGTGAAGGGCGAGCCGCTCCCCACGCTGCGGTCTTCGGGCCGCTCCGCCGCCCTCGGCAGGTTCTTCGACGAGTTCCTCCGCGACGGGGAGTTCGACGGCTGGATAGTGGTAGGGTCTCCGCTCCAGCATGGGTCTGCAGGCACCCAGGCCCGGGACGGTCATTACGCCGTTCAGCTGGGGTTCGCCCTCGGGCAGTTCGTAGACCTCCCAGAGAGGTTCCCTGTGAAGCTCGACACAGACCTCAGGGCGGAGAAGCTGACCGCTTCGAACCTCATAGTCGTCGGGGGGCCGAGGAACAACGTCATAGCAGAGGCGCTCAACCCTCACCTCCCGCTCAAGTTCAGCCAGGGGGGCTTCTGGAGCGCTATAGTGGATGACGTGGGGGACCTGCACGGCTCAGAGCTGGACTGCCTCGTCGAGAAGATACAGAACCCGTGGGACCGCTCGAAGACGTGCGTGGTCATAGCAGGGCTGACTGGGGGAGGGACGAAGGCAGGCGTAATCGGTGTCTGCAATCAAGCCGAGGCCCTCTTCGCGAAGTACAGGTCAGGCCCCTTGGCAGCACTACTACGCGGGACAGACAAGGACGGGGACGGGAAGGTCGACTCCGTCGAAGTGCTGAAACTGCTCTGAGGCCTAGGCCCTTCTCCCTCTGCGTCCGCCCTTCTTCCTCGTAGTGTCGTGAGGGATGGGCGTGGCGTCCTCGATCCGGCCTATCCTGAAGCCGGCCCTGGCGATGGCCCTGATGGCCGCCTGCGCTCCCGGCCCTGGCGTCCTGGGTCCCGTCCCGCCCACGGCCCTGACCTTGATGTGGACCGCGGTTATCCCCTTGCCTTTGGCGACCTCGGAGGCCGCCGACGCGCTCCTCATGGCGGCATAAGGCGAAGATTCGAACCTGTCAGCCTTCACGTGCCTCCCTCCGGATGAGAAGGCGATGGTCTCAGCGCCGGTCAGGTCAGTGATGTGGACGATGGTGTTGTTATACGATGAATAGATGTGGCAGACGCCCCAGCGGTCGGCAAGGACTTCTTCTTCCGACATTTCTCTCACTGCGCCTGAGCCGGCTGCCCTGCGGGCGCCTCCGCCCGCTCCGCTCCCGCCGCCTCAGCCTTGCCTGTCCCCCCGGCCAGCACCACAGTCTCCTGCTCGGACGCAGGTACCTCGTACCCAGGGATCGTGATCACCCTTCCGCCAACCGTGACATGGCCATGGACGATCAGCTGCCTCGAATGCAGCGGGGAGAGAGCCATCCCCTTCTTGAAGACCATGGTCTGAAGCCTCCTGGAGAGCACGTCCTCCACCGTAAGGCTGAGCGTGTCGTCAAGGGTGGCAGCCTCCCCGACGAGACCCCTCCTCCTCAGGCTGTCCAGCAGCTTCTTCTCCTCACGTTCCCTCACCACCTGAGTGGCCGCCAGCAGCGTCCTCGCCTGCTTCCTGACGCCGCTGAGCTGCGTCTGTGCCTTCCAGAGTTCGCGCTTGTTCCTCAGCCCGAACGTCCCTAGGAGGTACAACTCCTGCGCCAGCTGGTCGGTCCTCCAGGGGCTCCTCGGCCTGTTGTACTGCTTCCTGGACTTCTTAGGGTCTCCCAAGCTCTACTCCTCCTTCTTCGCTGAGGCTTCCTTCGCCGCCGCCACCAGGGTCGCCTTCCTCACGCCTACGGTCCTCCCCTTCCTCCCCGTCGTCCTGGTCCTTTGGCCCCTCACCTTCAGCCCGAGGCTGTGCCTCACCCCCTTCCAACTCCGGATGTTCTTCTCGTCCTCGATGTCGCTCTTCTGTATGAAGTCGAGGTCTGAACCGAGGAGCTGCTTTGCTTCCCCTGTCTCGGGGTCGTTCCTTCGGTTGTAGTACCATTCGGGCAGAGCAGACTTCGTCGTGCTCTGTATCACCTGCTCGATCAGGGCGACCTGCTCTTCGGTGAGCGTCCCCAGGCGGACCCTCGGGTCCAGGCTGAGTTTCTTGGTGATCACATTGGCGAAGTTGTACCCGACCCCTCTCAGGTCGGCCAGCGCGACTATCAGCTTCTTCTGTCCCGCCAGGTCCCGTCCGGAGATCCTGACCAGGTGCCTGAACTCATAGGCCTCGGACATTTTTCCGACCTTGCCCTTCGCCGTTCCGATATAAGGTTTCGACTGCAGAGCGCCAGCTCTCCCATCTGCGTCCTGCGGCGCCTCGCCTGCGCGCACCGGCGGCCCCTCCTAGACCGCCTGAGGGCGTCCCAGTCCCAGGGCCGCATGCGGCCGCCTCCCTCTCAGGCCCCGCAGGGGGACCGCGACGTCCCCGCTAACTTTTTAACCGGAACAAATTCCCGACCTCGAAACGCGACGTCTCATGAGAAACAGTTTCGAGCCAGCAGGTGGAGCGGTTGGTTGAGGTAAAGGCGCTTGAAGACAGAGAGAACACTGTCTCAATTCAGCTCGGAGGGATAGACCGGTCCTATGCCAACGCGATACGGCGGTTCTGCATCTCTGAAGTGCCATCGATGGCAATAGATGACGTCGTGTTCCTTGAGAACTCTTCTGTACTCTACGACGAGATACTCGCACACAGGCTCGGCATGGTCCCGATAAGGACCGACCTCGAGAAGTACAACCTCCCTGAAGAGTGCGACTGCGGCAACCCCCTCGGGTGCCATAAATGCAGGGTGCTCTTCGTCTTGGACGCGAAGGGGAAGGACAAGGTCTCGACCGTGACCTCGGGGGACCTCGTCTCGGAAGACAGAGACGTGAGGCCGGTCAGCGAATCCATCCCTATCGTCAAACTGGCGGCGGGCCAGTCGGTGAAGCTCGAAGCCTACGCCAGGCTCGGTCGCGGAAAGGAGCACGCGAAGTGGCAGCCCTGCACCGTTGCCACGCTGACGGACGGCAAGAGTGAGGGGACCTTCATACTCACCGTGGAGTCCGCGGGGGGGCTCCCTGCGAAGCAGATAGTGCTGAAGGCCATCCAGCTCCTCGAGAAGAAGCTGAACGACGTCCAGGTCGCGGTGGGCGGGGCGAAGTGACTGCGTCCAATCCTGTCCTCAGGCGGACCGCGGTGATGCTGGAGAAGACAGGGAGGAAGCAGAAGGCGCGCATCTGGAGCGACGCCTCCACATTGCTCTCTGCCCCCGCGGGGACCAGGGTGGAGGTGAACCTCGGGCGGATATCCAAGGTCGCAGGGGACGCCGAAGCCGTGTTCGTCCCGGGAAAGGTGCTGGGGACCGGGGCAGCGGGCAAGAAGCTGGTCGTTGGCGCCTTTTCGTTTTCAGCCTCCGCCAGGTCAAAGATAGAAGCGACCGGCGGCGCGGCGCTATCAGTGGAGGATTTCCTGAAGAAGTATCCGAAAGGGAGCGGAGTCAAGCTTGTCCGGTGAGGAGTCCGTGTACATCGACGCGACGAACCAGATAGCTGGGCGTCTCTCTTCCAAGGTCGCGAAGCTCCTCCTGTCGGGGAAGAGGGTGACTGTGGTGAACGCTGAGAAGTCTCTCGTCTCCGGGTCGAGGACCTCGGTCGTGAACCAGTGGAAGGAGAGGCTCGAGCTGGCGAGCAGGGTCAACCCGATCTACGGGCCTATTCACCCCAGGCGGCCTGACAACATCCTCCGCAGGATGGTCAGGGGGATGGTCCCACGAAAGAAGCCCAAGGGGGCGATGGCGATGAAGCGCCTCAGGGTGTACATCGGGGTCCCGGAGGGGGTCGACGAAGCGAAGCTGAAGAAGTTCGATGAGACCGCCGCTACGCGGCCTATCCCTGTGTACGTGACCATGGGGGATCTCTCAAAGAGCCTGGGGTGGAACGAGTAGAGATGCCTGCCCCTTCTAAGGCACAGGTGAAGAAGCCGCCGAAGCTCTACTCGGGAGCGAGGAAGACGGCAAGGGCAACCGCCGCCATCTCTCCGGGAGCGGGTCGCATCAGGGTCAACGGGACCCCGGTCGAGCTATGGGAGCCCGAGCCGGCGAGGCTCCACCTGCTGGAGCCGGTCTACGTGGTAGGGGAGCTGAGGGAAAAGTTCGACCTCGACGTCAGCGTCGCCGGAGGGGGGTTCATGGGGCAGGCGGACGCCGCCGCCATGGCCATCGCACGGGCTTACGTCGACCAGGTCAGGGGGAGCGAAATCAGGGAGAGGCTGAATGCATACAATAAATACCTGCTTTCGGGCGACCCAAGACAAGCTGAACCAAAGAAATTCGGAGGCCCGGGGGCGCGCAGGAAGAGACAGAAGTCTTACAGGTGATTTGCCGTGATGATACCTATACGTTGCTTCACCTGCGGTAACCTCATCGGGGACAAGTTCGCCCCGTTCCAGGCCAGAGTGAAGGGGGGCGAAGACCCCGGCAAGGTGCTGGACGACCTCGGCCTGAAGAGGTACTGCTGCAGGCGCATGCTAATCTCCTCGGTGGATGTCATCGACCAGGTCCTCCCGTTCTATAGCAGGAAGTCAGAGCTGTAGGTCTGGCGCTTGGCAATGTCTGACTTCGACGACGACGCGGGCTCAGCCGACAAGATGGTGGCCCCGGGCTTTTCAGAGAAGGCCCTCCTCGCCACCGGCATCAGGATCGGGACCCCCGTCAGGACGAAGACCATGGAGCCTTTCACGGCGCGGCCAAGGCCGGACGGCCTCCACATGATAGACTACCCCAAGACACTGCAGCGCATCGACATCGCTGGCAAGTTCATAGCGGCCACCGGGGCGAAGAACACCGTCGTGTACACCAGCCGGGAGCACGGCGCCGTCGCGGTGGAGAAGTTCTGCGAGCTCACCGGGGCGATGCCCAGGATAGGCAGGTTCATGCCAGGCACATTCACCAACCCTCTCTATCCAGGCCACCTGGACGCCGAACTGGTGGTCGTGGCGGACCCGATGTCAGACACGCAGGCGATGGTGGAGGCAGCGAAGCTCGGGGTCCCCGTGATCGCAGTCTGCGACACGGACAACATCACAGACGACGTGGATCTGGTCATCCCTGGGAACAACAGGGGGCGTAAGTCGATAGCCGCCATATTCTGGCTCCTGGCAAGGGCGACCCTCGTCCACTCGAAGGCGCTCGCCGAGGACCAGCCCATGAAGTACGGCATCGAAGACTT
Source organism: Nitrososphaerota archaeon (assembly GCA_029785215.1). Classification (GTDB taxonomy): domain Archaea; phylum Thermoproteota; class Nitrososphaeria; order Nitrososphaerales; family Gagatemarchaeaceae; genus UBA183. Next base: position 21,917 of record JAFMAB010000004.1, on the reverse strand, counting down.
CGAGACAAAGGTGGAGGAAGAGCCGCGCCCCGAGCTCTCCGAAGAGAGGGAGTCCGAAAGGCGCGAATAGGCCCAGGTATTGCCAGTCCGAAAACCCGCAGTTTCAGGCCAGTTCTATCCGTCAGCCCCCGCAGCGCTCTCTGCCCTCATCGACGAGTGCTACACCCACAGGCTCGGGCCGGGGATTCTCCCCCCCGCCCCCGCATCGGACGCGGGCATCGTAGCAGTGGTGTCGCCGCACGCTGGCTACGTCTACTCAGGCCCCGTGGCAGCCCATTCCTACTACCACGTCTCTTCGCTCCGCAGCCCTGACCTGGCTGTCTTGGTGGGGCCCAACCACTACGGCATCGGGGGCGGGGTCTCCACCTACGAAGGGGAGTGGGTGACACCCCTGGGGCGCATGCGCGTCGACGGGGGGGCGGCCGCAGAGCTCGTCGAACTCGCCGGGGCCACCGTGGACCCGGAGGCCCACAGGCTGGAGCACTCCATCGAGGTGCAGCTCCCGTTCTTGCAGAAGCTCTACGGCGACTCCGTCCCGTTCCTGCCGGTCTCGCTCCTCTTCCAGGACCAGGACACAGCCGAGGCTGTCGCTTCGGCACTCGCCAGAATCCTGAGAGGGAGGAGGGCAGTCCTGGTCGCCTCCTCAGACCTGACCCACTACGAGCCCCCCGCCGTTGCGAAGGAGAAGGACATGGCCCTCCTCGGCGAGGTGTTGAAGATGGACCTCCCGGCTTTCTACTCCGTCCTCGAGAGGCTAGGCGTCACCGCCTGTGGCTACGGCGCCATCGCCACCGTGATGCTAGCCGCCAGGTCGCTTGGGCTCACCAGGCCAGAGCTCCTAGCGTACGCCACGAGCGGCGACACCAGCGGAGACAACGTTCAAGTCGTGGGCTACGGGGCCCTCAGATTCGTAAGCTCTTGAGGGCCGTAGCAGAGGCTCCTTCGAAGGCGATAGTCACGGGGGAGCACTTCGTGGTCCACGGCGCATGGGCCCTGGCCGCTGCGCTGCCGAGGAGGGTCAGGGTAGAGGTGAAGGCAGCGAGCTCCTTCAGTGTGACATCCCAGGGGTCAGAAGAGGGGCCTGCCGGGGCTGCGCCTGTAAGGAAGGTTGTCAGGGCCGTCGCCGAGGAATACTCGGCGCGCCAGGATGTGGCTGTCTCGGTGTCTTCGTCTGTCCCCCGGGGGGCGGGCCTGGGGTCGTCCGCCGCCACCATGGTGGCGCTCGCCGCCGCCCTGTCAGAGTTCCACTCTCTAGACCTGGGCCTCGAGGACGTGATCCGTCTATCGATGGTCGGGGAGAAGGAGGTCCATGGCCGCCCTTCAGGGATCGACCCTGCCGTCTGCGCCCTGGGAGGGGCGATCATGTTCAGGCCGGGGACCAGGCCGAAGAAGGTCCCCTTAGAGGAGAGCCGCTCGCTGGTGGTGTCATACTCTGGGATCAGCAGGGACACCAGGGGGCAGATAGGGAGGGTATCAGAGACCAAAGACAGGTACCCGGGCTACTTCGCCCGGCTGGCCAGGTCTGTGGGCGACCTGAGCCTTGACGCCGCAGAGCTCCTCGCCAAGGGGGACGGTGAGGGGCTGGGAGGGCTGCTGACGATGAATCACGCCCTCTTGGGGATGCTGGGTGTGTCCAACCCCACCCTGGACGGGATGGTCGACCAGCTGATATCTGCGGGCGCCTACGGGGCGAAGCTCACCGGGGCAGGCGGAGGGGGGAGCGTGGTCGCGGTCGCCCCAAAGGCAAAGGAAAAAAGCCTTGTTTCAGGGCTGTCGGCGCGAGGATTCGAGACTTTCATCGCCAAAGTGCCCGTCGAGGGAGTGAAAAGCTGGCTAGAGCGCTAGTCGCGAAGCTCGGGGGCTCCGTGATCACGGACAAGTCGAAGCCCTTCTCGTATCGCCCGGACGTGGTCTCGGCGCTCTCGGAAGAGATAGCCTCCTCTGACCAGAAGGTCGTCGTGGTGCACGGCGGAGGGTCCTTCGGCCACGTCAT
>JAFMAB010000004.1:9883-19897 GCA_029785215.1 Nitrososphaerota archaeon | reverse complement strand
CGCCGGCGAGGCGCCTGCGGTGGGGGTCGCGCAGACGAGAGGGGCGATGTACGAGTTGAACAGGATGGTCTGCAAGACGATGCTGGAGTTCAAGCTAAGCCCGTACCCGTTCTCCCCCTTCGACGCCATAAGCAGGGCCGGGGGGGCTTCTGTGTCTTCATGGCTGAAGGGCCTCCTCAAGGAAGGGCTGACGCCTGTCACCTTCGGGGACGTCGGGCTGACCCCGTCGGGGTTCAAGGTGATATCGGGGGACGTGATCATGCAGGAGCTGTCGAAGATGCTGGAGCCTGAGCGGTCCGTGTTCGCCCTCGACGTGGACGGGGTCTACGAGGAGAACACCAGGGTCATCATCCCCGAGCTGACCCCAGCCAAGGTGAAGCGGATGAAGGCTAAGGAAGGGGACGATACCACCGGAGGGATGAGGCTCAAGCTGGAAGTGGCTGCCAAGATAGCAGCGGGAGGGACCAGCGTCTGCTTCGTCTCCGGGTACAGGCGGAACGAGTTCTCCAAGGCCCTCCGGGGGCTGGACTTTTACGGCACCTTGGTCCGCGCCTAGGTCGGAGGTAGGGACCGGACAGGCATGCCCACCATCCAGGACGAGATGAGGCGCGTGAAGGCGCGGGTAGACAGCCTAATACTCGACCAGATCCTTCCGAAGTCCAGCCCGATAGAGGAAGTCGACCTCCTCTATAGGATGATGCGGGACTACCCGTCCCGCCCGGCCAAGGGTATGAGGCCCTTCCTCTGCGTCACCGCCTGCAGGGCGGCAGGCGGCTCCGAAGGCGACGCTATCCTCACCGCGGCGTGCATAGAGCTCTTCCAGCACTGGATACTCGTCCACGACGACATAGAGGACGGGTCAGAGCTGAGGCGCGGGGAGCCAGCCCTGCACAAGAAGTACGGGGAGGCCCTGGCCCTCAACGCCGGGGACGCCCTCCACGCCCGCACGTGGGAGGCGCTCCTGAAGAACAGGGAGCGGATCGGTCCTGATAGGACGTTCGCTGTCATGGAGGAGTTCTCAAAGATGGTCGACGAGACGACCGAAGGGCAGCACATGGAGCTGGGGTGGGTCGCTGCCAAGCGATGGGACCTGGGGGAGAAAGACTACTTCGAGATGTGCACCCGGAAGACTTCGTGGTACACCGTCGCCAGCCCGTGCAGGATGGGCGCGCTCGTGGCCGGGGCCGGAGCGGACGTGCTGACGGGGCTGAAGGACTTCGGGACCACCCTGGGGGTCGCCTTCCAGATACAGGACGACGCGCTGAACCTGGTGGGGGACCAGAAGAAGTACGGCAAGGCGAAGTCTGACGACATACTGGAGGGGAAGAGGACCATGATGCTCCTCCACCTCCTCTCTGTGGCGTCCCAGAGCGAGAGGGACAAGGTGATCGCGATAATGAACAAGGGACGAGCGCAGAAGACTGACGACGAAGTGAAGTTCGTACTCTCTGCGATGGAGAGGTATGACGCCGTGGGGTTCGCCAGGAAGAGGGCGTCAGAGCTCCTCAAGCGGTCCCTGACGACGCTCCAGAGCATAGATTGGAAGGGGGACGAGGAAGCCGTGTCCCTCCTGGCTTCATTCGCTAGGTTCGCAGTAGAACGGGAATGGTAGCCGGATCTCTGGGGGAGGAGGCGCTCGCCGCAGTGGAGAAGGCGGCCCTGTTGAACGCGGCGAGGCACGGCGGGAAGGCGGAGGTGGGCGCGATCGTAGGCAGGGTCCTTGCCGAGTTCCCTGAGCTGAGGGCCAGGGCGGGTCTGGTGTCGAAGGAAGCGGCGGCCGCGGCCAAAAGGGTGAACGCCCTAGACGTAGGGGAACAGGAGCGGCTCATCTCAGAGAGGTACCCGGACGCGGCGGCGCCGGTGGAGAAGAAGGGGCGGGTAGGGCTCCCAGACCTCCCCAACGCCGTGAAGGGGGAGACTGCCTTCCGTCTCCCTCCGGAACCGTCAGGCTACATGACGGTGGGGCACGCCATGGCATTCACCATCAACTACCTCTACAAAGAGCAGTACGACGGGGAGCTCTGGCTCCGCTTCGAGGACACCAACCCGAGGAAGGTCCTCCCGCAGTACTACGACAGCTTCCGCCGGGGGATAGGCTGGCTCTCGATAAGGTACGACCACGAGAAGAACGTGTCGGACGACATGGAGGTCATCTATGAGGCAGGGAGGGAGCTCCTGGAGCAGGGGAGGGCCTACGCATGCTCTTGCGACGAGGCGAAGGTGAAGGCGCTGCGGTTCGAAGGGACCCCCTGCGAGCACAGGGGGGGTTCTGTCGAAGCGAACCTTAGGGTGTGGGACGACCTCCTCGCGAAGAAGCACAAGGAGGGCGCCTACGTCGTCAGGTTCAAGGGGGACATGAAGAGCCCCAACTACTCCCTCAGGGACACCAACCTCTTCAGGATCATCTCCCACCCGCACCCGCTCACGGGGGAGAGGTACTCACTCTGGCCTACCTACGACCTGGCCAACGCCGTAGAGGACGAGATATGCGGGATAACCCACGTCCTAAGGAGCTCCGAGTTCCGCAACGAGCTCCAGGCGCAGCTTCGCGACGCGTTGAGGTTCAGGCGGATAGAGGTCATCCAGTTCTCGAGGTTCAACTTCAAAGGGACGCCTGTCTCTAAGAGGCTGCTCCGTCCGCTCGTCGAGAAGAAGGTGGTGTCGGGCTGGGACGACCCGAGGATGCCGACTGTCGACGGCCTCAGGAGGCGCGGCATCATACCGCAGGCGATAAGGGAGTTCACCCTACATGTGGGCTACACGAAGACCGAACACGAATACGACTGGAGCATCCTCCTGTCGGTGAACAGGAAGCTCCTCGACCCCCTCTCGAAGCGTATGTTCTTCGTCCCTGAGCCCGCGAGGCTGGAGGTGGAGGGGGCGCCGATCAAGAAGGCGACCCTCGCCTTCCACCCCCAGAAGGACCTGGGGAGCAGGACGATCGACACCGAGGGCGAGTTCTTCGTCCCATCGGCAGACCTTGGGGCGATGAAGAAAGGGACAGTGTTCCGTCTCATGGACCTTTACAACGTGAGGCTGACGGCGGAAGGGCCTTCCCCCCGGGGGGAGTACGCCGGGGACGGACTCGTCCCCGACTCGAAGAAGGTCCAGTGGGTCACCCGGGCACACTCGGAGGCGGTGGTCACAGTCCCCGGCGAGCTCTTCTCGGAAGGAGGGGTCTACAACAAGGACAGCCTGAAAGAGGTGGCAGGATACGTCGAAGAGGCGGCGTCCGGGCTCTCTCCGGGCGACATCGTCCAGTTCCCACGGTTCGGGTTCTGCAGGCTCGACGCCCCTGCGCGGTTCATACTCGCGGGATGAGCCGTTAAAACGGACTCGCCGGCCAACCGTTTATATGCTGGCCGAAACTGGCCCGCCTGGGAGATTGTGAGATGACCCCAGACAAGAGGCCTTACTACATCAAGTTCGACACCCCGAAGGAAGTCTCCGAGGCAGCCTACGAGGTCCTCAGGCAGGCGTCCCGGACAGGCAAGGTCCGCAAGGGGACCAACGAGTCTACGAAGGCCATCGAGAGAGGGCTGGCCAAGCTGGTGGTGATAGCCGAGGACGTGAACCCCCCCGAGGTGGTCGCCCACCTGCCCATCCTCTGCGACGAGAGGAAGATACCTTACGTTTTCGTCCCCTCCAAGGACCAGATAGGGCCCGCCATCGGCATCGACGTGTCGACGGCGGCGGCGGCTGTCCTCGAGGCCGGCGAAGGCTCCCAGATACTGGAGCAGGTCACCCAAGAGCTTTCGAGGCTGAAGAAGGCCGCATGAGCAGCAAGAGGGAAATAGAGACACTCACCCCGGCCGAGGTCGTCCAGATAGTAGGTAGGACGGGGGTCGCAGGGGAGATAACTCAGGTGAGGGTGAAGATACTCGAGGGGAAGGAGAAGGGGCGCATACTCACCAGGAACGTGAAGGGGCCGATTCGGATGGCCGACATCCTCGTGCTCAGAGAGACGGAGCGGGAGGCGAGGAAGCTCAAATGAGGCTCTCCGACCCCTGTCTGCCCCCTTCATCCCATACATAGAGCGCGCCCCGACTGTCGGGCGTCCCCTACGGGCCCTAGCTGCGGATGGTCTTCTCGAAGTCCGCCAGGTTGTGGGGCCTGGTGTAAGTCCCACGAGTGAGTGTGGCTATGTCTCTGAGCTCCTTCGACGCCTCGTTGGAGAGCTCTATCACGTCTATCTCGATTGCGGAACCCTTCAGCTCGTCGACTATCGTCTTGACTGGCTCCCCGTCGTTCCCCCCGTCGCTGATCAGTTTCATCACCTTCTCCTTCCTGATGGAGTCTGAAATGTTGTCGATGCCGTATCTGACCGCGTCGACCAGCGGGCTCCCCCCTTTGCACTGCAGCTCCTCCAGCCTGTACAGCTCGAGCGAAGCTGGGGCGGGGTTCAGGGGGACCACCACGTCTATCTGCGTCGAGCCCGGGGTCCCCAGCAGCCTGTAGAACGACACCCCCAGCCTTGTCGGCCAAGGGAAGTAGGAGACGGGCCAGTGCTCCATGACGAAGTTGAAGAGCCCCGTCTTGACCATCTGCATCTTGGTCATGCCTGAGGAGTGGAGCTTCCCTCCCATGCTCCTCGAGCCGTCGATGACGAAGAGCAGGTCCTTCGCCTTTGACTCGTCATAGCTCAAGCTTGTCACCCAGAAGTTGACAAACGTATAAAAAAGATAGCAAAAGAGGTGAAACGTTGGCGTTCAGGACAGCAAACCAGGCGCCGTTAGCTCCTAACCCAGTCATCATGGCTTGTATGGGCCACGCGGGGGTAGGCATCGGGGCCGAGGCCTATCGCTGGGTCCTCATCGACGTGGGGGCCGACCCCACTGCGCCGACGCTGAAGGGCGAGAAGCAGCAGCTGGAGGTCCTCCGTAGGTACGGAAGCACTATTCTCAGGTTCGGCGCGTCCCTCCGCAAGGGGGAGACACCCCTCGTCCCTAGGGCGCTGCTCGTTGACCTCGACCCCCGCTCCGCGAACCTCATCCTGCAGTCGTACCCGCAGCTCTTCGCCATGAAGGACAAGCACGCTGTCTATGGCCTGGGAGGGGCCGCCAGGAACTGGGCCGAGGGGAGGAGCAGGTTCAGGAACGAGATCGTGAAGAAGCAGGACATCGCATCCAGGATACAGGCGATCTCCCCCGAGCCGGTGAGAGGGTTCGTGGTCCCGTTCAGCATGGGCGGTGGGACCGGCGGCTCTTTCTCGTCCGAGTTCATGTCGTACGTGAAGGGGAGCGACGCCCTCGGGCACGCCACCATAGCGACGTTCGGGATACTCCCTGAGTTCGGCTGGGACCCCGTCATCTACGGCCCGGCCCACATCAGCATAGTGCTCAACCTGGCCTACCAGATCAGGTACTCCGACGCCCCGATATTGATGGACAACAAGGAGCTCAGGTTCCAGGCAGACAGGCTGAAGGACCAGCTCGACGCGCGGTCTTCCATCGTTGACGAGCTCCCCAAGCAGATCCGCGTCGGCTGGCACGACTACAGGAACAAGAACCTGCTTGCAGCCCACGTCATCGCAGAGTTCATGGATTCGTTCATCCGGGAGACAGAGTGGGACATGTCCAACTACAGGACCTGGCTGGCAGCGAGCAAGCCGAAGTTCGTGGTCCCGTGGCTCATACCTCTCGTCCCGAAGGGGAGCCCCGACATAAAGTCGATAGAGGAGGCGGTCGATGAAGGGAACGACGGGCTGCTCTTCGACCTCGAACAGGAGGGGGAGATGGAGAAGGGGAAGACGGACTCCGCCTGCGTCCTAATCAAGTGCGTCGGGAGCATAGGGGCGGAGGAGAGGGAATTCTTCAAGAAGATACTGGGCGAGAAGTACGCCATCCAGGAGAAGAGGGTGATATTCATCAAGATACCCACGATGCCCAACGAGCCGGCGTCAGCGCTCGTCCTCCTCAACATCAAGGGGGTAGGGAAGAAGCTCCTCCCCATCGTCACAGAGGCGGAGGACGCCTGGGACTCGTACAAGGACGAATACCAGAACCGGGACCTGACCCACGAGGAGTTCAAGAAGGCTGTCATCGAAGTCTCGAGCCACCTTGGCTAGGTAAGAGATGAACCTCACAGAACTGGAGGTTGCAGCCGGGAGGCTGCTTGAAGAGCAGAAGAGGCTGAAGACCATCGAGAGCGAGCTCGAGGTGCTCTCGCAGGAAATCAAGCAGGACCCGAAGAGGAACGAGAAGGACCAGGCGTTCTACGCCCTGATAGGCCTCGACTGGTCCGACCCGGGGCACCAGGACAGGGCGGCGGCCTTGAGGAAGGAGCGCGAAGACGTCCTGAACTCCATCCGCGAAGTGCACGAGCAGATGCTCGGTGGGCTCAGCTCGGGGAGCCTGGTCGTCCCTCTGGACCCGGCCCCCATCGCCGGGGAGGGCTCCTTCACCTTCAGGTTCAGGTCCGGTGCGACCTTCCCGAAGTCGGTCGAAGAGCTCTCGGCGATGCTAGGGATCCCCGCCCCGCTCAGGCTGGGGGACGTGACGATCTCCGATGACAGGGTGGTTGTCGCCGAGTCAGACGAATATTTCGCCAAGAAGAAGCTCGTAGGCGCCTTCGAGGACCTGAGGAAGGCGGTCAAGCGGAAGCTCTCCTAGACGAAGGGTGGGGATGCTCCTCCCACTATCCGATACGGTCAGGTGTCCGGGGGCTTGTCAGCGGTAAAGCGGATCGCGGGCTTCTTCGACAGGGTGAAAGCACCTCTCGCCAAGATATCCGGACCTGGTTCCGCGAAGGACGAGGACCTGATACTGGCGGTAATAGGCAGGATCGAGGTCCCCGGGGAGGACACTTCACTCCCGCCAGCCCCTGAAGATAGCGACGAGATGTACCGCAGGCTGATGCGTCGCCTCGACTGGCAGCTCAAGAACTCGGGCCTGACCCCCGAGGAGCTCCTCAGGTCCTACCCCTACGAGGCCCGGTCACTCCTCCTCTTCAAGTCCTACGAGAAGACGAAGAAGAAGAAAGAGTCTACCGCCTTCAAGGAAAGGCTGGTCGAAAAGGGGTTCAAGGCGGTCCAGCCCGGGGTCTGGGTGCTCCCGCCGACCAGGACCCCCCCAGGGCTCGATTCACAGGACGCCATACGGCTCTGGTTCAGGCAGAACCTGGCGAAGAAGGTGCCGAAGAGCGTCGCCTACGTCTTCCCGTTCATCGCCTCGGTGGACCTGAAGAGGATGGTCTCGGAGAGGAGAGGGATCAGGAAGATGCCCATGGCGAGGACGCTGTTCGGCGCCCTGTCCCTAGAGGAGGTGGCCCCCCCAATGCACCTCTATGCAGCAATGAAGGCCAAGGGGAGGTCGGTCAAGGAGATCATATTGGCAGGGGACGTCCCGTTCTTGTCGAGCGCCTTCACAGAAGAGCAGGAGCTCAGGGCCATCCAGGCCAACGAGCTGGAGATAGGGGCCCGGCTGAGGAGCGCCACCGGCTTGCGGGCGGTAAACCTGGAGGACCTGGCAAACCTCGGCCCGGAGACCCTGGCCAAGGCCCTCGAGGGCTTCGTCCCCCACCCGAAAGACTTCGGCCAGCGGCTCATCATAGAGGCCCAGTACTGGCTCAGGCATCTCGGAGGGACCGTCCCGACCTGAAGCCCAGGGGCTGCAAGCCCCGGGCCCCCCAGGGGCCGGCGCCGTCTTTATATCCAGAGTCTCAAAGGCCATCGAAAGGTCGAGGTGCGGTAGCCTGAGATGTACGTCCCAAAGAAATGCGTCTTCTGCGGTAAAGAGGTCAGGCTCGGTTCGGGCATCCTCTACGTGAAGAACGACGGTTCCACTAAATCATACTGTTCCTCCAAGTGCAAGACCAACGATCTGAAGTTGGGTCGCGACCCGCGCAAGCTGAAGTGGGCAAGGGTGCCTGCTAAGAGATGAGCGTGGTCGAAGACACCCTGATAGTCGTGAAGCCTGACGGGGTGAGGCGGGGTCTGGTAGGGGAGATAATCGGCAGGTTCGAGAGGAAGGGGTTCGCCCTGAAGAGGGTCCAGATGCTCACCATGTCGAGGCCCCAGGCGGAGGAGTTCTACAGCGTCCACAGCCAAAAGCCGTTCTTCGGGGAGCTGGTCTCCTTCATCACCTCGGGTCCCGTCGTCGGGGCCGTCCTCTCGGGGAGGGACGCGGTCGCGACTGTCAGGCGGATGGTCGGGGCGACGAAGAGCTGGGAGGCAGCGGCGGGGACGATAAGAGGTGACTTCGGGCTCGGGCTCACAGACAACTGCATCCACGCCTCCGACTCAACCGAGAGCTTTACAAAGGAGAGCGCGGTCTTCTTCGGCAAGACGCCAGGGTGAGGCCATCTTAAGGAACTGGATGAGACATGTCAGAGCAAAGCCGCATGCGGCAGCCTGTGGTAGTCATCCTGGGGCACGTAGACTCCGGGAAGACGTCGATCGCTGACTGCCTGAGGGGGACCGGGGTCCAGGCCCGCGAGGTGGGCGGGATAACCCAGGAGATAGGCGCAAGCTTCTTCCCCATGGAGACGCTGAAGGAGATCTGCGGGCCCCTCCTGGACCGCGCTGGGGGGGAGCTGCACATCCCAGGGCTCCTCATGATAGACACCCCCGGCCATGCTGTCTTCTCTAACCTGAGGCTAAGGGGAGGGTCGGCGGCCGACATAGCCATCCTGGTCGTCGACGTCCTGAAGGGGCTGGAGAACCAGACACTTGAGAGCATCGACATCCTGAAGCAGAGGCAGGTGCCTTTCCTTGTCGCACTGAACAAGATAGACATGATCAACGGCTGGAGGAAGGGGAGCAAGGGGCCGCTCCTGCAGGTCATGAAGGACCAGGTCCCGACCTGGGGGGACGAGCTTGAGGAGCGGCTGTACAACGTGGTAGGGGGGCTCAACCGCCTCGGCTTCCAGTCAGACGCCTACTACAGGGTGAAGGACTTCCGGAAGCAGGTGTCCATCGTCCCAGTCTCGGCGCGGGCCCCGGTGGGGATGCCTGAAATGCTCGCCATGCTGATCGGCCTCGCGCAGCAGTTCCTGAAGGGGAGGCTGAAGGTGGGGGATGCACGCTCGGCGCGGGGGATCATACTCGAGCTCCAGGAGGAGGTGGGGATAGGCCAGACCGCCAACGTGATCCTGACCGAAGGGACCCTGAGCGTCGGAGACTCAATCTCGTTGGTCCGCAGGGACGGGACGTCAAAGTCGAAGGTGAAGGCGCTGTTCATGCCGAAGCCGCTGGACGAGATGCGCGACCCCAGGGACAAGTTTACGCCCGTGAGCTCCGTCTACGCCGCAGCAGGGGTGAAGCTGGTCACCCCGGACCTCGGGGGGGTGGTGGCGGGGACCTCAATCGCGTCCTTCTCCACCGAGCAGCAGTTCCAGGACCTGAAGGCAGAGATGGAGAAGGAGCTCTCCAACATCGTGGTCAAGACCGACAACATGGGGGTGATAGTGAAGGCGGGGAGCATAGGCGGCCTCGAGGCCCTGCTTAGGATGCTGGAGGAGAGGGGGGTCCCCGTGAGGGAGGCGGACATAGGGGACATCTCGAAGAACGACATCGTGGCCGCCCAGGTGGTGGGGGAGCACGACCCTTACCTCGGAGCGATCCTCGGCTTCGACTCGAAGGTCCTCCCAGAGGCGAAGGAGTACGTTGGCTCGAGCCCGATCTTCTACTCCTCGGTGATCTACGAGGTCATCGACGACTACGTCAGCTGGGCGGCGTCGAAGAGGGACGCGGACGAAAGGGCGGCCCTCTCGAGCCTGACGAGGCCGTGCAAGCTCAAGGTCCTCCCGGGGACGTTCTTCAGGCGCAACGACCCCGCCGTCTTCGGTGTCGTGGTGGTCGCCGGGAGGCTCCGCCCCAAGGTGAAGCTGATGTCGTCGGAGGGGACGGAGGTAGGGACGGTCGAGCAGGTGCAGGACAACGGCAAAGCTGTCGTCGAGGCGAAGGAGGGGGAAGAGGTGGCCATCTCGGTCCAGGGCCCGACCCTCGGGAGGCAGGTGAAAGAGAACGACACCCTCTACGCCACCCCCCGGAGCCACGAAGCGAAGCTCCTCCGG
>JAFMAB010000004.1:0-9848 GCA_029785215.1 Nitrososphaerota archaeon | reverse complement strand
GCGGGTGCTCGACGCGATAGTCGCGATAAAATCCGCGGCAGACCCGATGTACGGGTTTTAGATTTAATTACCCGGTGTGGTCGGAGCCGGTTTAGATGGCGAGCTTCAAGCTGGTCCTCTCTGACCCCAAGACAGGAAAGTCCGAGGCCAAGGAACTCAAGGACTCCCCGGCTCAACTACTGATCGGGAGGAAGATAGGGGACGTCTTGGACGGAGCCACCATAGGGCTGGCCGGGAAGATAAAGATCACCGGCGGGAGCGACAAGGCGGGGTTCCCCATGCGCGGGGACGCGCTGGGGGGAGGGAAGAACTACATCCTCATGACCAGGGGGGTAGGGTACAGGACGAAGGAAGAAGGGTCCAAGAAGCGGAAGCTGGTGAGAGGGGGGACGATAACCGAGGAGACGTTCCAGGTGAACGCCAAGCTCGTAGACGAGCCACAGAAAGCAAGCTAGACGCGTCCGGCGTCGTTTTATGGCAAAACTCGTGAACTCCCTGACTGAAAAGCAGAAATATCTGGGGTCGAGCCGGGACCACAGGGACCTCGCTTGGCCAGGCTGGACGACCTAGACATGAAGATACTCTCCTCCCTCCATGCCGACGCGTCGGTGTCCGTCCCCAAGCTCAGCAAGGAGCTCGGGGTCAACCTCTCGGTGATGTACAGCAGGATAAAGCGCCTGCAGAAGCGGGGGGTGATAGAGCGGTTCACGGTGCAGGTCAACGAGGACATGCTCGGCATGCACGCCGGGGCGCTGGCAGGTCTCAACATCGACCCGAAGCTGAGGGAGAGCGTCCTGGGCGAGATCGAGAAGGTCGGGGGCGTCAGGCTCGTCAGGGAGGTGACAGGAAGGTTCGACGTCATCATAAACCTCAGAGGGAGGTCTCTGGACGAGCTGCACAGGACGGTCTACGACCTGATAGGGAAGATACCGGGGGTGATGCACACCGAGGTGTTCATGGAGGTCTCCAGGCGCTACCCTCCGGTCAGCTTCAAGCTCACCGAGTGACGCCCAAGGTTCATATGCACCGGGCCGAGGTAGCGCCCAGTTGGACCCGTTGATCCTGCTCGACCAGGCCGTGGCGCAAGAGAAGGTCCCCAGGGCGCTGGCCAAGAAGGTGAGGCTGAGGATGAAGTACCTCCAGGCGGCGGTGGAACGGGTGGAGAAGGCGAGCGGCCTCCGCTACCCGCCCTACTACGTCGAGCCGACCCTCCCCGTCTCGAAGTCAGGGAGCGAGTACGGACAGATGGGGGTGCTCTTCGCCAGGGTGATCCCGACCGCGGTCAACGGCGTCGTACTGATCTTGGTGCAGTTCACCGCCGCTCTCGTCGCCTTCGGGACCAAGGGGACCATTGACGCCGTAGCCGCCCACGAGTTCACCCACTATGTCGACCTCGTCCGAAAGCTGAGCACGACCAACGTCATGAGCGACGAGACCGCCACCACCCTGTACGAGGCGGCGTTCGCCGACGCGGAGCGGGTCGTCCCCCCCAAGCTCCTCTTCGCCGACAAGGCTCTCGTCTCGCTGGTCAGCCGGAAGTTCAAGAACGAGCTGTCTGACGAGGCCCTCAACAAGAAGGTGGGGGCTTCGTGGATAGCGAAGGACCTCCCCGTCCGGCTGGTAGGGCCGGAGGAGAACAGGGTCAGCCTTTCGATGGAGGCGGTGGCGGCAACGAAGTTCGACCCCGCAGTCCTGGCGAAGGTCGCAGAACTAGGGAAGAAGGCCCGCCCTTGAGGCTGAAAGAAGAGGAGCGCGCCACCTTAGAGAAGCTCGCGGCCGCGCTCGTGGACCCGTCGAAGACTTCCGGGGTCGCGGCCTACGGCTCGAAGGTCGCAGGGTACGCCAGGCCTGACTCTGACTACGACGTCATCATAGTGGCGAAGCGCTTCAGGGAGGGGGTCCGATACAGGTATGTCAGCGACCCCGTCGAGGCCTCGGCCCTGATAGTAGACGAAGACATGCTTCTCCAGGACGCGCGGTCGTCCTACCTCGGGGAGTTCGTCGTCGGGCGGCTCCTCAACGCCTACGAGCCGCTTTCTAACCCCGAGCTGTTCCGGAAGGCCGAGCACGAGTACAAGAAGCGTGTCATCGTCGAGGCCCTGCTCGACCTGTCCTCGGACTACGGGGAGTTCGGGAGCCGCCTGTTGGTCCCCTACGACTACTTCCTCTTCGACAAGCTCCACAGCCGCGCGGCCATCTACCCCCCGGCGCTCTACAGCTACGTCCACACGTATACCTCAGGGCTTGGGGAGGCGAACCGGGCGGAGTCCGTGGCCGGGTTCAGGGCCGCCGCCGAGGCCCTACAGCCGAGGGGCTTCCTGGTCGCAGGGCAAGACGGCGTGAGGCTCGTCCCAGAGAAGGTGAGGGGGGACGCGTTCACCAGGGTGCAGTCGCTCTTCTCCGTCACCGCTAGGGGGGTGGCCCAGTACGCGGTCCACGGCTACGCCGGGAGGGTAGGGCCGTCTGTGTTCAGCAGGGAGGCGCTGTCGAAGCTGAGACGGATGAGGGAGGCGCCTCCGAGGTTCGTCCCCCTGGAGCTCCCCCGCTCGCTGCTCAGGCTGGACGAGGGGGCGATAATACCTGACGCGTCGTTCCTGGTGAAGGAGCTGGCCACCCTCCTGGGGCTGGACACCTACTCCACCACGGAGAAGGACATCGGGGAGCCGTACTCCACCACGAGGGTCCTCACCTTCAGGGCCGGCGAGGTGGAGAGGTCAGTCGTGGTCAAGAACTACACGGACGTGAGGTCCCTCAAGTGGGCCTTCCTGGGGATCTGGGCGTCCACCGCGAACAAGTTCAGCGCGGGCCCCATCACGCGGATGGACCGCGAATACGGGGCGACCCTCTCCCTGAGGGCGAGAGGGGTCCTTGTCCCGGCTCTCATCGCCGTCGCTCCTGCAGAGCGGATCCTTGTGAAAGACTTCGTCAGGGGCCCGACGCTGGCCTCGGAGATCAACGCCTTCCTGAAGGGAGACGGCGCCCCTCTCCCGCAGGTGGGGCCCTACGGGGACCTGATGGCCCGGGTCCACGGCTGGGGGATGGCGCTCGGGGACGCCAAACCGAGCAACGTCATCGTCTCCGGGGAGGGGCTCTACCTCACAGACCTGGAACAGGCGTGCAGCGGCGGGGACCAGGCGTGGGACGTGGCAGAGTTCGTGTACTACACCGCCAAGCTCTCCAACAGAGAAGACGCGATGAAGAGGGTGGCCGCGGCCTTCCTAGACTCCTACGTCAAGGAGGGGGACGCATCGGTGGTGGCGAAGGCCAGGGGGTCGAAGTACTTCGGCCCCTTCAGGCCTTTCCTGACCCCTGGGATGGCAAAGATGCTCAGAGACCTGATGTCACGCTACGCCTAGCCCCCTCTGGGCGTAGGGGTGGCGCATCCGTGGACGCTAGGTACGACGCGGGGGCGTATCGCCCTCTACCGGGGCGGGAGTCGTCCGGCTATCACCCCATAGTCGAAGGCGGGCTTGTTGATTCGCAATCCGTTAGCCACTGCGAGCAAGACGATGCATGGGACAAGTGCCGGATGTGTTTTCTGCTCTCGTTCTATAGCCTGAGCCCAAACGACTTGGCGAAGTCCTCGAAGTTCCTGTAGGTCGCGAGATAGCGGAAGCCGTTCTCCGTCACGGCGTACCTGGTCCTCCCACCTCGGTTCAATTCAACAATCAATCCAGCCTGGACTAGACCACGGAGCGTCTGGAGGGCCCTCGGGTAGGACACATTCCCTTTCCTGAGGATTGTTGCGATGCCTGCCCCTTCCTCCTCGTCGTCGGAGTGCGTGGCAGCAGCTAGTAGGTCGGCCACAATCCCCTCCCTTGTCCTATGCCTTCTCACTGATGTGTGCAACGCTTCGTCTCTGTCCCTGGACCTACGAAGTGCTCACGTAGAGCGTTATCCCCCCGCCGTTCGTCTGATAGCTGACCCCCGCCTGAGGGTCAACTCCCTGGGTGAACCATGGGTTTGGCAGGCTGGGCGGGAACGAGACAACTTCGGAGTCTATGAAGTTCGTTTTGTTCGCGCCAATCTGAGTGAAGGTTATTGACGCTTGGTTGTAACTCTGTGACGGGATATGTTCTGATACCGGGAAGTTCCACTGCACTGTCACCTGCGGCAGGAAGTAGGAGCAAGGAGCGCCTGAACTCGTCTTGGCGACCAGCATTGTTGCGTCGCTCAAACTTATCTTGTAATCTACGGGCAGCATGACGCTACTCGTGCTGTTGGCCACGCCCGCCATCCCCTGCATTCTTCCGGAATACTCGTATTGCACCACCGAGGAAAGGAAGAAGGTCACCCCGTGGAAGTTGATGTAGGCCTCATCCATGTACGACGTGAACTCTGGGATGAAGGTGACGTACCAGTACGCCTTACCGTTGATTGTGGTAGTCCCGTTGGCCGCCAAGGTGACGTTGCTGAAGGGTAGCGTTCCTAGTTTGGTGACGGTACCATTGAATCCAGGTCCAGTTGCCGTCAC
Source organism: Nitrososphaerota archaeon (assembly GCA_029785215.1). Classification (GTDB taxonomy): domain Archaea; phylum Thermoproteota; class Nitrososphaeria; order Nitrososphaerales; family Gagatemarchaeaceae; genus UBA183. Next base: position 5,374 of record JAFMAB010000004.1, on the reverse strand, counting down.
GGTGACGTTTGGCTTGCCGGTGTTGTAGTCTGGAAGGACAAGAGCATGTGGGACCGAAGACAGGCAGTTGGATGCCGCGGTGCCCCCCCCTATGACGTTGCTCGGGTTTGACCCCGAAGGAGGGAGCGCGTAGGCAACCGATATGGCTAAGCTGACCACCAACAGAATTGCGAAAGCCGAAGTGAGCGCGGTCTTCTTTCCTAAGCTCAGTTCCATGCCAAGTCCCTTACTGGGCAGGGGAGATAGTTCTACGCTTTAGGATGACCTCGTTCTAATGTTAGAACTATTAGAGATTGGCAAAGACCCATACACGAAGCGCTTGGTCTAGCTTGAAACAGAACAACCCCGATGACATCCTCGAAGGGACCACGCGGCGGGTCTTCAGGTTCGTGTACCGCCAGCAGAGCCCTGTCGGAATTCACGATGTGCAGCGGGGGCTCGGTCTGAGCTCGCCTTCGGTCGCGCACTACCATATAGGAAAGCTCCTGAAGGCCGGGCTCCTGAAGGAAGAAGGGGACGGGTATGTCGTCGACAAGGTCGTCTTCGAGAACATGATCAGGGTCAGCAGGACGGCCATTCCTCTTCAGATCGCCTATGCAGTGTTCTTGCTGTCGGCTCTCGCGCTCCTGGTCACGATGTTCCGGCCGGTCCTGCTCTCTGCGACCTTTGTCTTCGCCGTCGTGGTGATTGGGGTCGCCCTCGCGGTCTCTCTATTCGAGGCGTACAAGGCGGTGAAGGCGCCGGTCTGAATGACGTGTTTCAGCCCCGTTGGGACCTTGGTCACAAGTGTCATGCTGCCGACTTCGGTTCAAGAGTGACTCGCCAGCGAACACAGCGCATCGAACCGCGCATGGAAGCGAGGAGACTTCTTGGGGCTAAAATTGACTGAACCCACCTTCTACCTGGTGACCTGGCTGCCGCAAGGTGGTTGTTCGATGCACGAGCTGTGCTGAGGAGATGACTGGGGTCGGCCGGATATGACCCCGTAGTAGAAGGCGGGTTTATTGACAATCTTGCGTCGCTTGGATTTTCGTTCCGTCAGGCAACCTTCGTATATTCTATTACGATTGTATGTCCATACCCGTAAGGATAGTCTGTTGAGCCATTCCAGTAGGGGTTGGAAGCCGGGCCTCCTGCTGCGGCGCAGTCAGTAGGACAGCACGGAGGCCCCGTGTTGGCTGTGCTGCAATAGTCAAGCCGTTCGATGTTAAGGGAACCCCACTGAGTCGAAGGGTGCCCATCAACCAAGAGGATGATCTGATAAGTTGAGTTCGAGTGAAAACCGAGGATGTCGGTTGAAGAGAACTCGACTGGAAGCGTCCGTCCGTTCAACGTTGGTGCCTCGGATGCTCCAATAGTCCTGACAGTGTAGTTCCAAATGGCGAAGAAGTCTCCCAACGTGTAGTTGTGCGACCTGGCGTCGGCCTGAGCCAGTTCGACATGTAGAAGCCCAGACGAATCGTGGGTGTGTATTGGCTCGAGCCCTGATGAGAAAATTCCGACCCCCGCAGGTATCGTTATGTTGGTTCCATCGATGTCAATCGCGAGATATGGGTGGACGTGAATCCAGTTCTCGCCTGTCGAGTAGGGAAAAGGGGGACCCACCAGATATGGTGACGCGAGAAAGTATACGCCTACGACTAATAGTGCCGCAATCGCGACAATAGCCAAGGCAATGGGGTGCCTATTCCGTCGCCGTAGGCTCTTATGCTTACGATTAGCCAATGCTGGGCGACTACCTACGGTTGTTTCGTGCTCTCGTGTGTTCTTCAGGAACGTTGTCGAAGAATCTGATTCCATACAAGGCGATGACAAGACCTCCGAACCCCACGAATGCTCCAAGGGCCACGTCCGGCGGAGGAGGCAAGCCATCAGTACCCTCTTCCATTGCCATTGAAGCGAACATCGCCGCAGGTAGCAACACAGCACCTGCTCCGAGAAGAGTGAACCCTGCCCTTCCTAGTCTCGTCTTCCTGGCGATTTCGGGACCAAGTAGACCCAAGCCGACTATTGCTACTGGAAGCGCCACCAAGAACAGCGACCCAACCGTGGTGAGCTCGCCGCCGTTTGGCAACGCGAAGAAACCCACAGGCAAGATGCCGTACGCCCCGAAGGAAAGCCAAGAAGCCAGGGAGTAGGTCGAGCCCCAATGGAACATGGCGTAGCTCAAAGACATCAGTCCCGAAGGGGGTGATGGGCATGCAGAGAGCCCGTAATTGACGCATTGGAACAACGTCGGATTGTACACTGTTGGGACGAAGAAGAATACCAAGAATCCTAACGCAGACAAAGCAGCCCCGACGCGAATCCTCTTCGCCCACATTCCAAAGTGGGGTTCGGCAAGCGGATACACGCTCTGTTCCGCCGGCAGCCATCCTTGAACCTTGGTCCCTATAGGACCAGTTTGCTCGTCGTGCCTCATTCTTTCAACCCCGGTACAAGCTCCGAGAATACGAGTTGCGCCAACTTTCCTGGGTGGATAGACTTCATGCCAATTACTTTGATGCGCCTCTCCTTTGCCATCTCGAGCAGATACCTCCTTGTCTGCCCCAGGAACTCCTTGTCTGTGACTGCCTCAGGGTTATCATACCAGTACCAGACCTTGATCCCGAACTTCGTGCTGTATGTGACCACCGCCTTGCATTTGACTCCGGGGTGGTATCCAAGAAGAATCCCCTTCTTTGGATCGAGCATCCTCGTCTGGAGATGGTTCGCTTGGGCCGCGTCGAGAAGTGACGCTGAGAGCTTTGCTTCTGCAGCCAACTTGGTCTGATTGACGAACTGGCGCGTCGAACCCAGCTTCGAGGCGACCGTCGCTGCCGACAGTCCTGCTCCGAGCAAAGACCAGACCGTCTTCTGCTTTTCGCTCAAAGGTGAAGCCAGCCCCCAATTTGATTTCATTGGTTCACTGTAAATAGAAGAATATTTACATCGATTTAAGGATAACCATGGGGCTCTTGAACTCCGACCCCGAATGGCCGAACCCGCCTTTTTGTCGCTCGCCAGGGCGGTCAGAGGTGGTTGGTTTGTGCATGAAGCGAGCTAAAAAGATGACTGGGGTCGACCGGATTTGAACCAGCTATTTTGGGGTTCTGGATATGACCCAAATCAGCAAATGACTTATCCCTCTTGCTCTCTTGATGATGCACGACCTGGACAGGGAGCGAGATCCAGGGGCAAGCGTCGCAGTCTGGCACGATGCGGAGACGCTATGTCGCCGTTGCTCTCACGGTGATTCTCGTTCTGTTCTTCATTCTGGCGGCGGTCCCGGTGACTGCTCAAAGGGGCCTGTTCGTCGGCAGGTCGCCCAACCGCAAGACCCCCGCCGACCTCAACTGCGGGGTCAACCTTACCACAGTGACGGTACGCGGCTACGGTACTGGGTCATACGCCTTCCTTGGGGTCGGCGCCCCTGCCTTCTACTTCACGACGACAGCCGTCGTCCCCGCTACAGAAACCAACGCCTCGACGGGGCAGGCATTCGGGCACACGGCGTACACCATCACCGTTGACGGCGGCCTTGGCACCCTCCGGGCCGAAGCGAACACGACTTCGGGGCCCGTTCGTTACGGCTGTGCCTACCTCATCCCGGATGAGGGGGCGCCGAACGCCACGACGACCCGTCCCACATATACTGCCATCGCCTTCGCGGATGGTACTGTGGTCCGCTTCTACAATTGCTGAGCGGGCCAATCTGCATCCAGGGGCGGCCTAACGATTCCGGCAGAGCTGGGCCCAAATCCGAAGCACGCTGTGTATCTCCACCCTCTTGGTAGAGCACGGACGCACATCGCCCGGTCGCCAGAGTGGACCGATGGCGGTCCCATGACAAGCGAGACCGCGGCCCTGGTCCTTCATGCCTCTGCATACGGCGCTGGTCGGGACCTGGGCCTAGTGTCGGGGCCCCCCGGCGGTTTCGAGGGGTCGCAAAAAGAACCTGCTCTATCCCTTCTGGGTGTACGTCGTATACCCGCAGTGGCCACAGGTAAGCCTGTCGCCGTGCTGGGCCATGAAGTATCCCTTGCCGCACCTTGGGCACTCCTTCCTCAGCCTGGTGAGCGAGCCCTCGCCCAGCTTGTAGAGCTTGTGGACCTGTATCCTCCGCTTCGGGGCCTTCGGCTTCTCCTTCTTCTCTGGCTTCTTCTCCTCCGCAGGCGCCGATGCCCCGGCGGGCGCAGGAGCTGGCGCTGGAGCGGGGGCGGGTTGCTTGGACATGCCTACTTGGCCCCAGCAGCCGCCGGCGCTGCAGCCTTCTTCTTCCTCTCCTGTTTCAGCTTCTCGCGCTCCTCCTTCGAGAGAGCGCGCTCGTCGAGATGGCGGAGGTGGATCCGCTTCTTGGACTCGGCGGAGCCGTAGACGTAGAACCTCCCCTGGACCCTGGTCGTCCCCGACTGGCCCTCCATCCTGATCAAAGCCACGTTCTCCACGGGGACACCCATCCCCTGGGCCACGGCAGCGATGGCCTCCTTCCTCGAGACCTTCCCCGCCATGTCCTCCAGCGTCAGCTCCACGTAGGACCTGTCGAGGACCTTCGACTGGGACTTCTTTTCTACCTGCAAACCGGGGCACCCGAATCTGGCGGGGATATTAAGTTGAGGCCCTAGAGCCTCTCGATGCCCATCGCCGACAGCACCCTCCTGTTCCTGGCCTTCGACACGGCGTCGACCTTGACTGCCACCACCCCCGCCCCCGGCTGGCCATAGAAGACCGTGGCTGAGACCGGGGCCATCGCTATGGCAAGCATCGCAATGAGGTCCTCCTCGCCGTCGACAAGCACCCGGACAGGCTTCTTCCCAGCGAACGCCCCCCTCATCCCTTCGATGGCGTCCTGAGTCAGGGTCCCCGCGGGGTTGCTCACCTTCACCACCCTCGCGTAGGGGACGTCAGGGAGCTCCCTCTTTGACCTCCGCTCCACTCCGTCGACCACGTGGACAGCCGGGGTCGCCCCTATGTGGTGCAGCGTCTCTGTGACCTTGTCCCCGACCGTGACAACCATCGACGCGTCCTTGGCCAGCCTGGCGAACTCCTCACCGGCCGTCTCCTGGGGGCCGAACACGTGCCCGAGGGGCTCCGACAGTTTCGCTCGCAGGTTCTCAGGGAGCTTGAACGCCCTCGCCAAGGGCCTAGCTTACCTTCAGGGCGTAGCGCCCTGGCTTCGTTATCCCCAGTGTCTTCGCGACCTGGGACTTCTCGGCGTTGATTATCACGATCAGCCCCGACCACTCGTTGCTCAGCTCGGTGGACCCGTCGTTGGGGCAAGCCTTCTCGGTCGTCAGCATCCTGCACTTGCGGCAGGCCAGTTCTTTCATCTCGCTTACTTCTCCGCCCGCTCGGCCGCCTTGCGGGCCTTGCCTGCCTTTGCCACCTCCTCTTC
>JAFMAB010000003.1:0-89771 GCA_029785215.1 Nitrososphaerota archaeon | reverse complement strand
CGAAGGTCCTGACCCAGGCGTCCTTGACTCCTGCGAGTTGTAGGAGGTTCTTCAGCGCAGGCCCAGCCACCAGCCCCAGGGCCCTCGGGGCAGGCATTATCTCCACGGTGACGCTCCCTGCCTTCCCCCTGATCCTGTAGGGGACCGAGTGCGGCCTCCCGTCCCGGCACTCCCAGGAGCCGCAGCCGAGCTTGACCGGGATGATGTTCAGCAGAGCAGCGGTGGTGGCCTTCTCGATGGCTTCCCTGGTCTGCATCGCCTTCCCCTTGCCCACCCCGAACCAGCCGGCGCCGTTCCCGACGGCGACCACGGCCAGGAAGCGTGTGAGCTCCCCGGCGTCGGTCTGCTTCTGCACCACGCTGACCCCCACTACCTCGTTCCTGAGGTCAGGGAGGAGCTTCTTCACAATCTCTGCTTCGCGGACCCTCTGGCCGCTCTTGAAAATCTCGTCCAGGGAGGTGACCTTCCCCTCGTTTACCAGCGTGCCGAGCTTCGTCCGCGGCACCCAGACCTGCTCCTCTTCCTGGCGGTCGCGCCTCTGGTACGGCATTACTTGCGCCCCCCGGCTATCGTAGCCTTGACCTTTTCGAACTCCTCCGCGTAGTCTTCAGGCTTGAAGCCCGCCTTCAGTAGCGCGGAGAACGCCCGGGCGTAGGCGTCCTTGTCCTCGGCGGCGAGCTTCGCCGCATACTCGGCGATGGGCCTCCCGGAGAGCCTGTCCTCGTCAGGATAGGCCTTTTCTCCCACCGGGACCGCCAGGCCGGAGTCGACCACCCCTTTGAGGAGCGCGGCGACCCTCGACCCCCTGATGAACGGCGCCAGCCCGTTGTAGACTACGGCCTCCTTCACCCCCGCCGCAACCGCCTTCTTCCCGGCGAGCCTCCCCAGCAGGTAGCAGGCGGGGGTCGACTTCGCTGAACCGTGCCATCCCAGTTTCAACAGTTCCCTGGAGTGGGAAGACGACAGGACAACGTCCCCCTTGAACGTGGGCTTCACGAACTGAGCGGTGACGTTCTTGTTCGATATCCTCACGACAAGTAGGGGCTTCTGCGAAGTGATGGCCCGCTTCCTCGCCCTGTAGTCTGTGACCCCCTGGCGCCTCCTTCTTAGGAGCTGCACGTGACCTTGCTTCACTTCTTTACCTCCTTCATCAGTTCGAGGAGGTGCTTCACCCCCCTCACCTGGCCCCCCTTCACCTGCTTGTAGAGCCGCTTGTAGGCGTCGTGGCTGATCTCCTTCCTCTCCTTGGCCACCTTGAGGCGCCACCTCAGTGCTCTGACCTTGGAGACCCACTGGTCTTTCCTCGGGTTTCTGGCTGTGGCACGCCCCTCTGTAGACCCGGCCCCCCTTCCGCGCTTGAGCTTCTTCGACCTTGTCCTGAACCTCCCCCTGGAGACCCCTTTCTCCGGAGTGACCTTGATGGCCCCGAAGCCCACCAAGCCGCGGATGGTGCTCCGGGTGATAGCGTCTTGTATCAGGTCGTTGTAGTCGTCGTCGAACACGATTCGGTCCACCCCGACACCCAGGACAGATGCCGCCAGTCTCCGCTTACTCTTTAGATTCAATTATCCTCAACCCGGTCGGATTCACGACCCTTATCCCTAGCTCGGTGGCTCTCTCTATGATCGCGGCCCTCTTCTTCGCCCCTACCGTGCCACCGATCCGCGCCACATCCCGCCCTGGCACCAACGGCGCCAGGTCCCCCGGCCTGTGGACGATTACCTCGAAGTGGCCGCTCGGGTGCAGGCCTCTGGCGGCGGCAGGCCCCCGGTAGCCGACCCTGACGAGCGGCGGCCACCCCTTGTCCTGGCGCCTCATCTTGCTGTCTACGCCCTTGGGCTTACGCCACTCAGGGTGTATCCGGACATAGCGCCAGCTCTCCTGTCTCACGAAGGCAGGCCTCGAGTCGGCCACCTCCTTCCGCTTGGCCACCAGGCTCTTCAGCCTGTTCTCCTCAGCCTGCTTCCCCTTCGACATGGGTTTTACGGCCCCTCCTCCTTATGGTATATGTATACGCCGTCGAGGAAGACCCTCTGGTCCTTCCTCCTGACCTTGGTGGCGAGTTCTATGTTGGCCGCTGTCTGGCCGACATCCTCGAGGGAGACCCCCTTCACTATCACGTCGTCCCCCTCGGCGGAGACCTTAGAGCTTCCTACAATCTGAGATACCCTGGGAGACCGTTCCCCCATGAAGTTCTCGACCAGGACCTGGTCCCCTTTCACCTTCACGGAGATGGGGAAGTGGGCGTAGACCACCTTCAGCCTGTAGGTGAAGCCCTTGGTGACGCCGGCGACCATGTTGTTCACTATGCTCACCACTGTGTTGACTATCACGTTGTCCTTCTTCTTCGCGGAGAAAGGGGATAGGAGCACCCTGTTCCCCTGGACGGCGAGGTTGATGTTGACCTTGTCGAAGCGCTTCTTGGCCTCGCCGAGCTTCCCTTTGACAGAGAGAGTCCTCCCGTCGAGCCTTACCGTCACCTCATCGGGGATGACGACTGCGGTCTCCTGGACCGCCTCAGTAGACAAACCCTACCAGCCTCCCGCCTATCTTCTTCTCCTGGGCTTCGACGTGGGACATCACTCCCTGCGAGGTAGAGACGATGAGGGTCCCCACACCGACCGCCGGGAGATATCGGTGCTCCCAGTCCACGAGCTTCAGCGACCTGACTGGGAATCGTGGGGATATGACGCCGCACCTGTTGATCCGCCCGAGTAGTTGCACCCTCAGCTTCCCCCCCACGCCGTCGTCGATGAACTCGAACTCCCCGACGTATCTGCGCTTCTGCAGGACACGGAGGACTTCGCTGGCCAAGCCCGAGGCTGGGATCACCATGCATTCCTTCTTGTTCCTCATCTCCGCGTTCTGCAGGCTGGCGAACAGGTTTGCTAGGATGTTGGTCGCTGGCATCTATCTCACCTAGTCGTACTTCCTGAAGCCTAGCTTCTCCGCGACCTCCCTGAAGCACTGCCTGCACAGGACTAGGTCGTATGACCTGATGACGGCGCCGTACTGGCCGCACCTCTTGCAGTAGTGAGTCGACTTGCCGTACTTCCTCACCTTAGGATGTCTCTCCTTCATTGGACGGTCACCCCGAATTTGTCCTTGAAGTACTGCATCGCCTCGTCTCTGGTGACGCGGTGGGATCTTCCCACCCTGGACGTCCTGCGGTTACGCCGCGAGACCCCATACCCCGGCCTCTCGAGGAGGATGGAGACGTTCATCCCGAGTATGCCGATTGCGGGATCGTATCTGATGCCAGGGATTTCGATGTGCTCGCGGATCCCGAAGGAGATCGAACCTTGAGGGTCGAAGGACGACCCTGCCAGCTTCTTCTCTCTGGCGGTGAGCAGCTTCTCGATGAGCGCGGCCGTGCCGCCCCCCCTCACCGTGACCACCACCCCGATGGGCTCCCCCTTGTGGATACCGAAGTCCCTCACCGACTTCTTGGCGCGGGTCTGCGCCGGGTTCTGGCCGGTCACCTGTTCCAGGACCTTCTTCCCCCTCTCTATGGCTTCCCCCGACTTCCCCAGGCCTATGTTCACCACGACCTTGCCCACCCTGATCTCCCTCATGGGGTGCGCCTGGACGGTTGATTGACTCATGAAGCGCCTACCCCTACCGTGATCATCGGAGAAGAGGTCCCTACCGGGAATACAAGGCGGGAGGGCACCTCCGCTTCGCCGCTCGGGAGAGCGATCCTCACCATTTTCTCGCGCGAGACGGTCCCCTCCTTCACCTCGGCTATCATCCCAAGCTGCCCGGCCCTGTCCCCGCCGAGGACGAGGCCCAGCGACCCCTTGGCCAGCTTGACGTTACCCAGCACCTTCTGGGAGGGAACCTCGAGCAGCACGGCGTCCCCCGGTGCGAGGTTCAGGGCGTCGTCCAGGACCGACCTCCCGTCGTGCAGGCCATACTGGATGTGCCCGCCCCTGATCTTCGTCTTCGTGTTGATGCTGCATAGCTTCTTCGATGCCTCGCTGGAAGTGACCTTGGCCAGCCTCAAGCCCTTGCGACCTGGGACGAGCCGGTAGTCCGCACCCTCGGCGGGGACGCTGACCACGTTGAAGAGCCCGACAGGGAAGCGCGGGGTGTGCCTCTCAATCCCGTCGACCAACACCTTCCCGGTCTTGACCATGTACCTCAGCTCGCGGGACAGGCCCGCCAGGGAAGCAAGGTCGCGTATGACGACGCCGAGCGGGTAGGACGACGAGATCGAGTGCGGCCCGGGGACAGGCTTGAAGACGAACCTGTCTGACTTGCGCGAAATGTCCCATGTGCGCGGGGCCGCCAGGCGCTTCATCTTGTTCCTTCCTCCCTTCTTCCCCACTACGCCGGCACCTCCAGTCTCCGCTTCCTCAACTTGTCCTCGAGGACGAGGGCCGTGACGACTACGTTTGAGGAGCGTATGGGGACAGGGGCAGTCCCCCCCTTGAGTTTCTCGTGGGTGACCCCCTCCACGTTCACCACCCCGGTGAAAGAATCGACCTTGGTGATCTTCCCTTCGATCCCCTTGAACTCCCCCCTGACGATCCTCACCGAGTCGCCCACCCTCGGCCTTACGCTGCGCTTGCCGTGCTTCCCTCTGAGCTCCGCCGACAGCCTAGACCCGAACCTCATCCATTCCACCTATACGATTATCGATGCGAGGTTCGCGATTCTCGGCCACTTTTCTGCGGCCTCGCTGGCTACGGGTCCCTTGATGTCTGTCCCCTTCAGGTCCCCTTCAGGTGTGATGATCACTGCAGCGTTGTCCTCGAAGACCACCCTCTGCCCGCTCACCCTCCTCACCGGGTACTTCTGCCTCACTATCACCGCGCCAAACACGGTCTTCTTCAGCTCCGGAGGGCCCTTCTTAACCACGCAGACCACCGAGTCCCCTACAGAGGCGGCTGGGACCCTGCTCAGCCTCCCCTTCGCCTTCGTGACCTGGACCACGCGCAGCGTCTTGGCGCCGGTGTTGTCAGCGCAGGTGATGACAGCGTACAGCGGTATCGACCTCGTGATGTAGTTCTTGAACTCCTCGACCCCTTTCGCCGAGACTGCACGAGACTTCGTTGACATTAGGCGCTTCTCCTCGATTCTACCACGACGAACGAGATGGTCTTGGACAGCGGCCTGCATTCGCCGAGGGTCACCGCGTCACCGTCCCTGACTTCGATGCACGGGGGGACGTGGGCGCTGACGCGGCTCCTCCGCCTCTCGCCCCGGTTGAACTTCGGGACCATGTGGAGATACTCCATTTCGACCACCACGAAGCTCTTCCCAGCGGTGGAGACGGCCTTCCCCGAGAGAATCCTCCCCCGAACCTTGGCGTGCCCGTGGAAAGGACAGCGGTCGTCCTGGCACTTCTTCCTAGGGACCGTCACGTCGAGACCCGCTGAGCTCATCGTCGCGCTCTCCCTAGCCTGTCCTGTAGCCTCCCGGCGATCTCAGCGCCGGTCACCCTCTTGCCTGACCCCGTGATGAAAGCCGCCCCTTCCTTCTCGACGGTGACGGGGCGCCCGCCGGAGTCGATTATCAGCGTGTTGGCGGTCTCTAGGAGCACTCTCCCGGCAATCCCGACCTTGGTGGGGTCCGGTGAGTCGAGCACGGTCAACATGCCTCCTATCAGGTTCACTCGGTTACCCCCTTCTCGTGCATCACCGTGATCACCCTTGCTATGTCCTTTTTGATCCGCCTGATGTTGCCTACGTCCTTCTTCACTATTCCACGCTGGGCCTCGCCTGACAGCTTGGAGAGCTCCGACCTGAGGTCGAAGAGCGTCTGCCGAAGCTTGTCAGTTCCCTGGTTCCGGAGTTCCTTCGGCTTGAGTTGTGGCATCTTCTTTGTTCCCTTCGTTGTTCTCTTCTTTGATGTCTTCCTTTAACTGGAAGTCAGGAGGAAGCGCGTCCCGAAGCGCTATCTTCACCTTGATCCCGTAGAGGCCGAGCTTCATCAGGACGTCGGTGGTGGCCTGGTCCACCGATCTGTCGGCCGTGTCGCCGCTCTTGGGGACCACCCCCGCCCTGTACTTCTCTCCGTGCGACCTGTCGCTGCGGAGCTTCCCCGCGACTGAAATCTCGACGCCGGCGGCGCCGGCGCTCATTATGTTGTTGACGGTCCACTGGGCAGCCCTGCGGAACGCTGTCCCACGGGACACGATCTGGGCGATCCTGGCGGCCATGATCCTGGCGTTGAGCTCCGGGCTCTCCACCTCGGTCACGGCGATCTGGGCGTTGGGAAGGGCGAAGCGAGCGGTCACTTTGTCTGTCAGGTCCTTGATCCCTGTCCCCCTCCTGCCGATGGCGAGGCCCGGCCTGGCCACGTAGACCTTGAGCGTCGTCCCCATGGGAGACTTCTGCACTTCCAAACCTCCATACCCCGCATCACGAAGCTCCTTCTCGAAGAACTCGTCCAGGTCAGCGTACGACATGCTCGACGTCAGGATCGACTTGACCGTTGTACGCTGCTGGACGGACATCGCTATACTTCCTTGCCCACGACTTCGATGTGCACGAGTTGATGGAAATTGGGGGAGCTCCTGCCGAAGGCCCGCGGGTAGTAGTCCTTCACGGTCCTGCCTGCGTAGCCGGCGGCGTGGATTATCTTCACCCTCTCGGGGTCTAAGCCTTTGAACTCGGTGTTCCCCTGCAGGTTGTGGAGGACGTTGAGATACGCCTTGGCGGTTCTGACCGGGTAAGACCCGGTCGGGAAGCCTTGGAGCTCGCTCCTGTGGCCGACCTTCAGCTTGTGGCGCCTGAAGGCCACGGGCATTTCCTTGCTCTCGACTTGTTCGAGCAGGTCGATGGCCTTCGTCAGCGGCATCCCTTTGATGGTCACGGCGACTTCACGGGCAGCCTTGGGCGAGATGTTGACTTCTCTCCCGCTAGCCCGGACATGTACCGCTGGGTCGAAACCCTGGAAACTGTAACCATGGTGAGGCACTTTACCCCTCTCGTAGACCCGGCCGATTGTTGATGCGGTTATAAAGATGTCCATGATGAAACGCTCTTCAGACCGAAAACAGGCGTTTGCTCTCCTGCCGTCTCCGTTTGCAGTGTCTCTGTCGCCTTGCCCTCCCATGAGATGGGGCGGGAACATTACGGAGGAGGCGCCAACTGCGCTTATGGGCCTTCGAGCCCAGGCTCGTCCGTTTGACCGTGCCGCGACCGGGAGCCCGCAGGCCCTTCGTTACTTCGTTTCGTCGGCTTTGGCCTCGCCCCTGAGGTGCCTGTAGACCCAGAGTATAGGGTCGTAGTGCCTGTCAACAACTCTCTCCTTCTCAGGTATTATCGCGTCGTCGGTGATCACGATGTGCTCGGGGCAGATCTCTTGGCAGCACTTCGTTATGTTGCAAAAGCCGAGCCCCCCTGCGTCCTTCATGAACTTCGACCTGTTCAAGCCGTCCATGGGGTGCATGTCCAGGGAAGCAGCCTTCACGACCCATCTGGGGCCTATGTAGTCCGCTTCGTGCTCCCTCACTACGTGGCAGACATCCATGCACAGGAAGCACTCGATGCACCTCCTGAACTCCCTCGACCTGTCCACGTCCGCCTGGTAGAACGTGAAGGTGTCCCCCGCGTCGGCCTTGGGGGTGAACGGGGGTATCATTGCGGCGACTTTCCAGTTGGCGGTGACGTCTGTGACCAGGTCCCTCAAGTGTGGGAATGCCTGCATGGGTTCGATTGTGATGTCGCCGTCTATGGAGTCCACCCTAGTCTTGCACATCAGCTGTGGCCTGCCGTTTATCTCGGCCGAGCAGGAGCCGCACCGCCCTGCCTTGCAGTTCCACCTGACCGCAAGAGAAGGGTCCAGATGGGACTGTATGTAGTGGACCGCGTTCAGGACCACCATCCCATCCTCGCGGGGGACCTCGAAGGTGTCGTAGTGCGGGGGAGCGGTCCCGCGACTACCCCCCCTCTGGATCCTCAACCTGACGACCCTCTTCTCCTTCGGCCCCCCGCCTGTCACTCCCAACGTTTCAGTCATCCTCCTTGATCAGGCTCTGGAGCTCCGGGGGAGGGTTGGAAACCGGCACTGTCCGGCGGACCATCTTCCCATTCTCCTGGACGGTGATTATGTTCACCAGCCACTTCGGGTCCTTGGCAGGGAAATCGGACCTCGTATGCGCGCCGCGGCTCTCCTTCCTCTCCAGAGCGGACCGAATTATCGCCTCGCAGACTGTCAGCATGTCCAAGACCTGGAGTGAATCTGTCCAAGACTGATTGTATGCGCGCCCCCCCACCGCCTTCAAGCCTTTCGCCTCCTCCTGGAGCTTCTCCAGTTCGGCTAGACCTGCCTCGAGGTCCTCCGCCTTCCTGACTATGCCTACGTGCTTCCACATGTTGGACGCGATTTCCTCCTTGATATGGAACGGGTTAGCACCCCCGGCTGACGAAAAGGGCGACAATACCCTGGATATCTCCTTCTCGACGTCTCCCCTGTCGACCGATGGGAGGTCGATCGCGGCTGCGCTCCCCGCGGCTGCCGCCCCAGCCCTCTTCCCGAAGACAAGTATGTCCGAGAGGGAGTTCCCACCCAGCCTGTTTGCACCGTGGAGTCCGCTAGCCACCTCGCCCGCGGCATAGAGCATCTTTACGCTGGTCTCAGCGGTCTCAGGGTTGACCCTGACGCCTCCCATCTGGTAGTGGACGGTCGGTGCCACCTCCATCTTGTCCTTTGTGATGTCTATGTCAGCGAACGCCAGGAACTGGTCATACATGCTGGGGAGCTTCTTCTTGATGTAGTCAGCCCCCCGGTGTGAGATGTCGAGATAGACCCCCCCGCCCTTGCTCCCCCTCCCCGCCATGATCTCTGTGTATATCGACCTGGCCACGACGTCCCTTGCGGAGAGCTCCATCCTCTTTGGGTCGTATTTGGACATGAACCTCTCCCCTTCAGAGTTGGTCAGAATCCCTCCCTCCCCCCTGACAGCCTCGGTGACGAGCATCCCCCGCACACCAGGCGGATAAATCATCCCCGTAGGGTGGAACTGAATCATCTCCATGTCCATCAGCTCCGCCCCTGCCCTGTAAGCCATCCCTATCCCGTCGCCTGTGCTCTCATAGGAGTTGGACGTCACCTGATAGACCCTCCCTGACCCCCCCGTCGCAAGTATGACCGCCTTTGCCCTGAAGAGGAGGAGCCTCCCCGTCTTTATGTCAATCCCGAATGCCCCTGCCGCCGTCCCCGTCTTGGAGTCCCTGAATATGCAGGTGGTCATGACCTCGTCTATGAAAGGCACCCCCCTGGCTATGACTTGATCCTGGAGCGTGCGGATTAATTCGAGCCCCGTCCGGTCCCCTATGTTGCAGAGGCGTCTGTAGGTGTGGGCGCCGAACGCTCGCTGGCTTATCTTCCCCTCTGGGGTCCGGTCGAAGACCGCCCCGTACTTCTCGAGTTCGTAGACCCTTTCGATCGCTTCTTTGGCGAATATCTCTGCCATCCTCCAGTTGGAGAGGTGCTGCCCTTCGACGATGGTGTCGGAGAAGTGGACCTCCCAAGAATCCTTGGGGTCGACGTTGCCCAGTGCCGCGGCTATCCCTCCTTCAGCCATGACCGTGTGAGCCTTACCGAGGAGTGACTTGCAGACGACGAGGGTCTTCGCGCCCCTGTCGTAGGACTCTATGGCCGCCCTGAGTCCGGCCCCTCCGGCTCCGATTATGAGGACGTCGCAGGCCTTTTCGTCGTATCTCCGGTCACTGATGTCAACGCTGTCTTTCTCTTGTCCAGGAGCCCACAAATCGAGTACGCCGGGTGCCCTTGGGCCGTTCCCTTGACGATAATAAGTTCACTCCCTTAGCTGCCACCGCATCGATCTGGACACCAGAGCCTGATATCCGTCTGGCTTCCGGCACGGGCTAGCGGCCCTACCCGTCCCGGGCTCCCCAGGAGGCGTCGGCGACTCAGCGGATGGCCACTGAGAGCACCATCAGGAGGAAACCGACGCCAACCACCGCTCCAGTCGCCGGAGCGCCGGTGCTTCCTAGGTGGGCCGCAAGGCCGCCGAAGAGTGTCACCGCAAGCCCGACAACGAAGACGGGGTACCGAGCTCTCTTGGGCATACGGGGAGCCATCTCTACAGCTTCACCAGGGTGAAGTCGAGCGGAAGACCCGCTGCCAAGCCGCGGATGTAGAGATCGGCGAAGAAAATCGTGAGCAAGCTCACCCACGCGAGCGCCTCGTGGTATCTGTTGAGCCAGCTCTGCCTTTCGTAGAAGGCCTTCCTCGCCCCACCTGCGGTGACGCAGCTGTAGCAGTCGATGTTCCCCCCCGTGAGGTGCCTGAACGCGTGGCATGAGCCTGTCCACGCCGTCAGCAGGAGCGCGTTCGCGAGGAGGACCAGGCTCCCCACCCTCAGCTCGAAGCTGCCGCTGAATACAAGCGAGTGGTAGAAGTCGTAGTAGAAGAACGGTAGAATGGCGATGCCTGCGTAGAGGAAATACCTGTGGAGATTTTCGAGCTGGAACAGGCCGTTCTTCTCTCCGGTGTAATGCCTCTTGCCGGAATCCCCTCGGTCAGCGTTGGAGCAGCCCAACGGATGCTTGAAGAGGTGACGGTGGTAGTCCTTCCTGTACGCGTAGCATGTGAGCCTGAAGAGCCCAGGGAGCGGCACAATCAGGATGGTCGGGCTGTAGAACGGGTCGATGTACCCGGCGTACTCAGCCACGGGGAAAGAGACGAGCGCCCAGAAGCCCACCACCAAGAGGCCTACGAACGACCAGAATCTCCAGTTGGGCTCGAAAATCTCGTATGGAAAGAGCGTCTTCCAATTTACCGCCAACGGCAGTCTCCAGCACCCAGGTCAAGTTTGAGTGCGTAAAAGTGCTTCCCCGAACGGTCCTCGGCACCTGGCGTGCCCCCGGCCACACCGAGGCCCCTGGCTATGGCAGGTCAGACTCTTCAGGGTCGTCGTTGTGCGCCCCGAGATACCCGTACGCACCCGTCTTCAGCACCTTCATCCCCAGGAGCGCGCACTTCACCCGTGATGGGCCGAGGTCAGGGTTCCCGAGCATCTTGAAGACATCCTCCTTGGCCAGCAAGCGGACCCATTCGAGCGGCTTCCCCTTGGCCAGCTCTGTCAGCATCGAGGCCGCCGCCTGGCTGATGGCGCACCCCTTCCCTGTGAACTTGACATCCTCTATCTTCATCCCCTCCCCTACCTTGACCTGCATCTCGATCTCGTCCCCGCAGAGCGGGTTTGTGTCCCGAGACGCGATGTCGAACCGCTCCAACTTGCCGAAGTTCCTCGGGTGCCTGTAGTAGTCCAGGATGATCTCTCGGTAGATGTCAGCGCTGCTCATACCTTGAACAGGCCTCCAGCCTTTACAATCCCCGCCTTCAGTGCGTCTACGTCGTCATGGGCGTTGTAGATGTAGAAGCTCGCCCGGCTGGTAGCTGGGACGTCGAGCCAGCGCATCAGGGGTTGGGCGCAGTGGTGTCCGGACCTTATGGCTATCCCCTCCTCGTCGAGGATGGTAGCAAGGTCATGCGGGTGGACGTCGGCGTAGTTGAAGGAGATCACCCCCGCCCTGGAGCGGGTGTCGGATGGCCCGTAGATCTTGAGCCCCTTGACCGAAGCGAGCTCTTTGAAGGCGTAGTCGAGGAGCCTGAGTTCGTGGTCTCTGACCCTCTCCATCCCGATGGCGTCGAGGTAGTCGACGGCAGCGCCAAGGCCTATTGCGTCGGCGATGTTCACGGTCCCGGCTTCGAACTTGTACGGCACGTCGTTCCATGTCGAGTGGTCGTCGAACACCTCCCTGATCATCTCGCCCCCTGTCTGGAACGGGTCCATCTCTTCGAGGAGCCCCTTCCTGGCGACCAGCGCCCCTATCCCGGTGGGGCCTAGCATCTTGTGCCCTGAGAAGGCGTAGAAGTCGGACCCTATCTCTTCCACGTCAACAGGCATGTGCGGGACAGACTGGGCCCCGTCGACCAGCGTGGTGGCGCCTGCCATCTTCGCCATGGAACAGAGCTTTGTCACATCGTTCACGGTCCCCAGGACGTTGGAGCAGTGGGTGAGGGCGACAAGCCGGGGGGCCTCGCGGAGCAGGTCCTCGAAGCCCGCCAGGTCGAGCGTTCCGTCGGTGTCTAGCCCGACGTACTTCAGTGACGCGCCGTTGCGCTTCGCGAGCTGCTGCCAGGGGACTATGTTGCTGTGATGCTCCATCTTTGTGGCGACTATCACGTCCCCCTTCTTCACGTTCTTCTCCCCCCAGGCCGACCCTACGAGGTTGATCGCCTCGGTCGTCCCTCTGACGAACACTAGGTCTCGAGGCTTGGCCCCGACGAACTCGGCGGTCTTCTTCCTGGAGCCCTCATAGGCCTCCGTGGCCTCTTCGCCCAGGGTGTGCACCGACCGGTGGACGTTCGAGTTGTAGGTGCTGTAGAATCTTACGAGGGCGTCGATCACCGCCTGCGGCTTCTGGGTGGTGGCGGCGTTGTCCAGGTAGACCAGCCTCTTCCCATGGACCTTCCTGCTGAGAATGGGGAAGTCCGCCCTCATCCTTTCCGCGTTGATGGCCTCTGACTCGAGCATCCCTATGTGGACTCCAGCAGGTCGAAGCGCTCTCTCATGCTTAAAAGAACTCCCTAAACTTCGACGTAGACAGTCCCCCCGTCGACCCTGGTCCTGTAGCGCTTCAGGGGGGCCGTCGCAGGAGGGGTCACAGCCTCCCCGGTCTTGAGGTCAAACTGTGACAGGTGCAGTGGGCACACCACTCTCCCGTCGAGGACGAAACCCTGGCCGAGGTCCGCGTCCTCATGAGTGCACGCCCCGGACACCGCGAAGATGTCCCCCCCTATCTTGGATAGAAGCACGTGCTCCCCGTCGATGTCCACCGCAGAGATTGAACCTTCGGCGAGGTCAGCAGCCTTCATGGCAGGCCGGAAACTCCCCAAGCGACCTACCTGTACTTGTAGTGGCGCTCGAAGATGTCTTCAGACTCCTTGACCTCTGGGGTGAGCTCCCCCGTGGCCGCGAGGAGCGTCTCCCTGTCTACGAGGCGGCGCTTCTCTCCTTCCCACTTCCCCTCGATCATGAACCTGGCCCCTTCTCTGGTCTGTTCAATAGGGACCCTGGAGAGGACAGGTTCGAAGAAGCCTAGCACCACCATTCTCTTCGCTTCGTCTGGAGGGAGGCCGCGCGCCGTCAGGTAGAAGAGCTGCTCTTCGTCGACTTGGGCCACGGAGGCTGAGTGGGTCGCCTTGACCTCGTTGTTGTCTATCTCTAGGCTTGGGATTCCGTCTGACTTAGCAGTCCTCTCGAGTATCATGACGTGGTGGGCCAGGTAGGACCTGGCGTTCTTGGCCTCCTTCACTATCTTGATCATCCCCTTGAAGATAGACTGCGACTTCCCCTTCAGGACGCCCCTGGCCTGGGTCGAGCCAGTGGAGTCAGGGGAGTTGTGGACGAGGTTGGTCTCGTAGTCGTAACGCTGTTCCCCGTCTGTGAAGAAGATCTCGAACCCTTCAGCGAAGGAGCCCCGGCCGTTCAGGTAGAAGTTGGTCCTCGACCGCGAGACAGACGCCCCGAGGGACAGGGAGCTCATGGTCGCCCTGGCGTCGTTGGACACTCCGACCCCCCTGTTCGACAGGTGGGTGGTCTGGTCGTCGAGGAGTTGGATAGACGAGAAGTCGATGTGCGAGTTCGGTCCGGCGAGGATCTCGGCCGTCGACGCTACGAAGGCAGGGGACGGGACGCCTTTGGAGTACTGCTCTTCTAGGTACACGAGCCTCGCCTCCTCCTCAGCGACGACGAAGGTCTGCTCTATCACCGGCGTGCGCGGCGAGTCGAGCAGCAGCATCTTGCGGAGCGGTTTGTCGAGGACGACCCCCTTTGGCACTCTGACGAAGGTCCCGCAGTTGAAGAACGCGTTGACGAAGGCAGCATATTTGTCGGTCTCCGACTTCACCAGCCTCCCCTCGACCAACTTCCTGACTGCGCCCTCGTCCCGGCCGAGGGCATCGTGGAAAGACATCAGCTCCACCCCCTTGGACGACACGTTTCTGCTGAGCTCTGCGTGGACCTGGGTCTCGTTCCCCTGGAGCAGGATGTCCGATTCGTTCCCAGTAAGGTATCCTGTGAAGAAGCTCCGGAAGTCGATTTCGCTGCCACCCGGGGCCGCCTTGAACCTGTCCAGGCCGATGTCGAACGTCTTGGCGTATTTCGTGTAGAGCGGACTCTTCTCCGAAGGGAGGGCTACGAACTGTCTGAAAGCCTCTAGCCTGGCATCGGTAAGCCATGACGGTTCGCCTAACGAAGCCGAGATCGACCCTACGAGGCCCTCGTCGAATGAGGTTAGTGACGCCTGAGGCATTCCACGCGACTCCGGCCGGGCCTAGCCGACTGCGTTCGTCATTTCGAGCGACATGAGGCGGTTGAACTCCACCGCGTAGGTCATTGGGAGCTCCTTCGCAAAAGGCTCCATGAACCCGTTGACGACCATGCTCAGGGCGTCGCCTTCTGATATCCCCCGGGCCATCAGATAGAACAGCTGCTCTTCCCCCACCTTCCCCACGCTCGCCTCGTGCGTCACCGTGGCGTCGTCCTCCTGGATCTCCATGTAGGGATAGGTGGCTGTGGTGCTGATCGGGTCCAAGAGGAGGGCGTCACAACGGACCGTCGACTTCACGTTCTTGGCCCCCTTGGCTATGTGCAGGAGCCCCCTGTAAGCGGTATGGCCACCCCCTTTGGAGACCGAGCGGGAGATGATCTTGGACGTGGTGTCTCTCGCCAGGTGGATGGCCTTGGCACCGGTGTCTTGGACTTGTCCCGGTCCTGCGTAGGCTACCGAGATGATGTCCGCCTTCGCCCTCGGCCCGAGCAGGTAGACAGAGGGGTACTTCCTGGTGAGCTTGGCGCCCCCGTTGAAGTCCACCCAAGAGACCGTAGCGTCTTCGTGAGCGTGAGCCCTCTTCGTGACGAGGTTAAGGACGTCCCTGGACCAGTTCTGCAGCGTGGTGTACTTCACCAGCGACCCCTTCCTGGCGATTATCTCGACGATGGCCGAGTGCAGTGACTGCGAAGAGTACACAGGGGCTGAGCAACCTTCGATGTAGCCCACCTCGCTGTGGGGCTCGGCGACAATGAGCGTCCTTTCGAACTGGCCCATGTTCCTTTCGTTTATCCTGAAGTATGCCTGCAGCGGCATGTTCACCTTCACCCCTTCGGGGACGTAGACGAAAGAACCTGCGCTCCAGACGGCAGTCTGGAGGGCAGCGATGTAGTTATCTTGGTATGGGACCACGGTCCCGAAGTACTTTCTCATGATGTCCGGGTACTCCTTCAGGGCCGTCACAGTGTCCGTGAAGACGACCCCCTGCTTCGCCAGCTCCCCCTGGATGCTGTGGTAGACCGACTCACTTTCGTAGATTGCGCCCACCCCGGAGAGGAACTTCTTCTCT
This sequence comes from Nitrososphaerota archaeon, assembly GCA_029785215.1. Classification (GTDB taxonomy): domain Archaea; phylum Thermoproteota; class Nitrososphaeria; order Nitrososphaerales; family Gagatemarchaeaceae; genus UBA183. The sequence goes on along the minus strand of JAFMAB010000003.1, from coordinate 74,384 downwards.
GCGTCGGTGATCCCGAGCTTGTCGTAGGTCCGCTTGATATACTCAGGGAGCTGGTCCCAGGATTGGGCGGCCTTCTTCGTGGGGTTCGCGTAGTAATAGAAGTCCTGGTAGTCAATCTCCTTCAGCTCCGGTGCCCATGAAGGAGGTTCCCGTTCCAAGAAGTGCTTCAGGGCATTCATCCTGATCTGCTCCATCCAGGCGGGCTCGTCGTGCAGCCTGACGATCTCCTGCACTACCCGCTCGCTCAGACCCTTGGTCCCCCTTACTACGTATTCGTCTACGGGGTCGCTGAACCCGTACTTCTGCTTGTAATCGTCGGTGACTACGTCTGTCTTAGAAGCCAAATCGAGAACCCCTGTATAACATACGTTATTTTCCCCCTATAAGGTTTGCCCAACCTGCGGGGGCGCCTGCTCCTCTTCCCTGTAGCCCCTGATCCATGTGTACCCCTTCTCCTCAAGGAGCCTCGACAGCTCCTCGCCGCCGGACTCGATTATCCGACCTTCGAACATCACGTGGACGAACTGTGGTCTCACGTACTTCAGTATCCTCTGATAGTGGGTTATGAGGAGAGAACCCATCTGAGGGCCGGACACCTTGTTGATCCCTTCGGCCACGACCCTGAGAGCGTCGATGTCCAGTCCTGAATCGGTCTCGTCCAGAACCGCGAACTTCGGCTGCATGAGCGCCATCTGAAGGATTTCAGCCTTTTTCTTCTCCCCGCCAGAGAAGCCTTCATTCAGATAGCGGTTCAAGAAGGATTCGTCCATGTTCAGGAGCTTCAACTTCTCAGCTACGACTTCTTTGAACTCGAATATGGTCGGGGACTCCGAGCCTGCCGGACGGGAGTTGTTGTAAGCGGCTCGAAGGAAGGAGAACATGCTCACTCCCTGGACGCTCACCGGGTATTGGAACGCGAGGAAGAGACCCTTCTTCACCCTCTTGTCTGGGGGGAGGCCCACCACACTCTCCCCGTCTATCAATATCTCACCCGAGGTCACCTGGTACTTGGGGTGCCCCATGACGGTGTAGGCGAGGGTGCTCTTACCGGAGCCGTTGGGGCCCATCAGCGCGTGGGTCTCCCCCTGGCCGACGGAGAGGTTGACTCCCTTGAGTATCTCCTTGCCTTCGACTGAAGCATGGAGCTCCTTTATCTCTAGCTTCATAACCTGAATCGCCGAACCCCGGTTCGTATTTAAGGATTATAACGTATGTTATTGAATTCTGGCTACCAGACGGCACTGACCTTCTTTGCCATAGCTTCAAGGAACTCCTTGTCGACCGACGAGAACGCGTCCAGTTGATCGCTGTCTATGTCGATCTCCCCCACGACCCGTCCGTCGTGCAAGATCGGGACCACGATTTCCGCCTTCGTCGAAAGAAAGCATTGGAGATACCTCGGGTCCTTCCCTACGTCAGAGACTATCTCTGTCCTCCCAGCCTTGGCGGCGAAGCCGCACACGCCCTTCCCTATCGGGATGCGGGTGTGTTCCGTAGGTGAAGGCCCAGCCCAGGACTCTAGGACCAGGTCGTTCCCTTCGACGGCATAGATCCCTACCCACGAGTAGGTGGAGACAGAGGCGTTCAGGAACTTCGCGACGGCGTCCCTCGCGGCCCTCCCATTGGAATTCCCCAGCGCGGAGTCAAGGCCGACGAGGATTTCCTTTGCCTGCTCCCTGCTGAGTCTTCCCATCGTGGACTTCAAACTCCTCACTATTCTCCTGATTTATCTGTTAGCGACCCTTTTCAGGCTCTGCTCTCTATCAGGTACCTGTAGACCAGCCCGGCGGCGATTCCACCAAGCACAGGGCCGACGAGATAGATGTACCAGTAGCCAGGGTAGAACCCGGACGCGATCATAGGGCCAAACGCCCTCGCCGGATTCATTGCTGCGCCGGTGAGGTTCCCAGCAACCAGGACGTCAGCCACCACTGCAAGCCCTACGCCCAGTCCGCCTATCCGTGGGGCCCTAGGGTCGACCGCCGTCCCGTAGACGGCGAAGACGAGCACGAACGTCAGTAGCCCTTCGATTGCCATCCCTTGAGCGGCTGTCAGGGCGCTGCTGAGGGTCGGCGAACCCCACTTAACGCTGTCCCCGAGGGCCGATGGGAAGGAGGCCTCCAGCGCCAGTCCGGCGGCTGTCGCCCCAACCAGTTCCGCGATTATGTACGGCACTACGTCTCTGGACTTCAGCTTCCTCCCCGCCCAAAGACCCAGGGTGACCGCCGGGTTCAGAGCCCCGCCGGAGACGGCCATGGTGGCCGAGATCGCCACCCCGAGCCCGAGCCCGTTCGCGAGGGCAGCGATGAGTATCGCAGCGGCCGAATTAGGACCGACCAGGCTTGCGGTGCCGACGGCAGACCCAGCGCCGACGAGGACGAAGACGAAGGTCCCCACAGCCTCAGCCGCGAGCTTCTTCGAAAGGGTCGGGGTGGCGGACAAAACGTTCGGCGGCGTCCTTAACTGGCCGCACTTAAGAATTCCCTCTCTCCGTACGGATGTGCTTCCTCGACCCGGAACAACTCTTATAAACCATCGGTTGTATACCGGACTTTATGTCAGCGACTGGACAGCCTGTCATAATTCTGAAAGAGGGTTCCGGTGAGTCTAGAGGGAGGGAGGCTCAGAGGAACAACGTCGCCGCAGCGAAGCTCATCGCCGAAGTTGTCAGGACTTCACTGGGGCCGCGTGGTATGGACAAGATGCTCGTCGACTCCATGGGAGACGTCACCATAACCAACGACGGCGCGACGATGCTGAAGGAGCTCGACGTCCAGCATCCGGCGGCGAAGATGATGGTTGAGATAAGCAAGGCCACGGACAACGAAGTCGGCGACGGGACGACGTCAGCGGTGGTGGTGGCAGGGGCGCTGCTCGAGAAGGCAGAGGAGCTGATCAACAAGGACGTCCACCCCGTGGTGGTGGTGGACGGGTACGGCCGAGCCGCAGAGAAGGCCCAGGAAATCCTCGAGGCGATAGCGGAGAAGGTCAACCCCGAGAGCAGGGCAGACCTGCTGAAGGTAGCGAACACCAGCATGATGACGAAGCTGGTGAACGAAGACTCTCCACACCTGGCCGGGATAGTGGTCGACGCAGTGCTTCAGGTAGCGGAGAAGCGCGGGGACGGGTTCAAGGTGGACATAGACAACGTTAAGGTCGAGAAGAAGCCGGGCGGAGCCCTCACGGACACGCAGATGATCAAGGGGCTGGTGCTGGACAAGGAAGTCGTCCACTCAGGGATGCCCAAGCGTGTAGCCGAGGCGAAAATCGCTCTGGTCAACTCGGCCCTGGAGATCGAGAAGACTGAGTTCTCAGCTGAGATAAGGATCAACGACCCCCAGCAGATGCAGCAGTTCATGGACGAGGAGACGAACATCCTGAAGGGGATGGTGGAGAAGGTCCGGGCGGCCGGGGCGACCGTTCTGATCTGCCAGAAGGGGATCGACGACCTCGCGCAGCACTTCCTCGCGAAGTCAGGGATTCTGACGGTGAGGCGCGTCAAGGAGAGCGACATGACCAAACTGGCGAAGGCGACCGGCGCCAGGATCGTCACCAACCTCGATGACCTCACCTCGAAGGACCTTGGGTATGCGAAGCTGGTGGAAGAGAGGAAGCTCGAAGAAGACAAGTGGGTGTTCTTAGAGGGGGCTAAGAACCCGAAGGCAGTGAGCATCCTCGTGAGGGGAGGGACCCAACGGGTGGTGGACGAAGCCGAGAGGGCGCTCCACGACGCGCTGATGGTGACGAAGGACGTCGTCGAGCTTCCTGCGGTCGTAGCCGGCGGCGGTGCTCCCGAAGAGGAGGTCTCGATACAGCTACGCAACTGGGCGCAGAAGCTCTCTGGGAGGGAGCAGCTCGCTGCCCTGAAGTTCGCCGACGCCATGGAGAGCATCCCCTTGACGCTCGCAGAGAATGCGGGGATGGACCCGATTGACACGCAGGTCGACCTGAGGGCGAAGCACGGCAAAGAGGGGAAGTGGTATGGAGTCGATGCTCTCAACGGGAAGGTTACCGACATGTACTCGAAGTCGGTGTGGGAGCCCCTCGCGGTGAAGCTCCAGATACTCCGCGCGGCGACCGAGGCGGCGTCGATGATCCTCAGGATCGACGACGTGATAGCGGCGAGCAAGATGAAGGCCCCCCCTACCCCGCCAGGAGGCGGAGGGATGGGCGGCATGCCGCCCATGTAGGGTAGAGGCTCAGACTAGCTTCACATCAAGGAAGGTCCCGCCAGCCCTCGCCAATTCGTACAGCGCGCTGGCCACGGCGACGTCTTCGATGGCCGCCCCCCCTGACTTGAACAGGGTACGTCCCTCGGGCTGCCGCCTCCCTGCGACCACCTCGCCCAGCTCCACAGCTGAGTCCCATGAGAATTGCCCCGCTTCTGCCGCCCTTATTAGCTCCCCGTACTCGAGCTTGGCCTGGGCGAGGTCGTCGACTGCCACCGTCTGGAATGACGCGACCGCGTCGGTCGAGATCTCGGCGTGGGTCGGGACGTTGGCGCCGCAGATGTTGGCGTGAGATACACCCCTGAGCATGGCACCATCCAGGAAGGGCAAGGTGGACGAAGTGATGGTGGTGGCAATCTGGGCACCCCTGACGGCCTGCTCAGGAGAGCCGAACGCCTTTGCGGCGAAGCCTTTCTCTTCCAGCGCCCTGGCGAAGGCGCCTCGGCTCCTTTCGTTGGGGCTCCAAATCCGCACCTCCTCCACCGACATGATGGATCGGAGGGCGAGAATCTGGGTCAGCGCCTGCTTCCCTGAGCCTAAGATTGCGACCGACCCAGAGGCGTTCCTGTAGAGATGTTTCGTAGCCACGGCAGAAGCGGCCCCAGTCCTGAACCTGCCGAGCATGTCCGCCCCCATCACTGCGAGCGGCTTGGAGTCGGCTGCGTCGAAGAGGACGACCACGAAGTTCGTGCCGGACTTAGAGGAGAGGTAGGCTTTCAACCCGGCGCGCCCGAGATATGGCATGCTGGCGTGCATCACGCTCAGCGTGGACGATGCCCCTCTAGTCCTAGTTCGCATGAAGTTCTCCGCTTCGCCCTGCCCCTTCCTCCGGAAGGCCTCTTCAACGACACTCACCACTTCGTCCATGTCGAGGAGGCCCTCGACGTCCGCCTCTGACAGGATTAGCGTCAAGCCCGCTGCGCTTCTTCTCTGCGTTCCTCCGCCTCGGGCGTCCCCCAGCGGCCTACCCGGGGGGGGTTCTTCGTCCGGAACAGTGCCATCCCCTGCTGATATCGCTGGAGCTCTACCTCCAGAAACTTGATGTCTGACGCCACTGACGCCGAGTCCTTGTCGGTCCCCTTCTTCCCAGTCAACTCGGCCAGCTTGGCCCTCTTCTCTTCCAGCATCCTTGAGAGCAACTGTTCATACTCCGTGGTCAAGGGGACTTGGGGACGGCGGAGCCTCGAAACTATAAAGACGTTGTCAGTGGGCTGGAGCTACGATGTTAGCCACCCCCAGGGAGGTTTCATCGGTGAGGGAAGGCGGACCAGTCAGGGACGAAGTGAGCTTCCGAGGTCACCCGATGGTGAGGTCCACCCATGCTACCACCATGGAGGTCACCACCGACGGACATCTGACGGAGAAGGGTGACTGCATAATAGGCGTCGGGGCTGACAAAGGGTGCGCCGGGATCAGCCAGGCTGTGAGGGAAGGGTTGCGGAGGACAGGGGCCAAGGTCACCATCAGGATTAGAGTCGGAGGGCGCACCTTCCAGGCCGCGGCTCAGGGGGACTCCAGGCTCGAGCTTTCCCATCCGCATGATATCGTGATCAGGAAGAGCGGGTTCGTCAGCGACAGGACGCTAGCGGTGGGGGCGAGCGCAGCCGCGAAGGACATCCCCAGGGACATGGTCAGGCTGCTGAGGAGTCCTGCGACCACGGGGACACTCGAGATAGAGGTGGAGTGACGTTGGCGAGGTTCAGGGCAGAGGCGTACACCATGCAAGCGCTGGTGAAGTATCACGGCCTCAAGGACTGGAAGCTGAGGCTCCCGTACCACGACAGCATCTCAGTCAACACGACTTGCATGAAGACGGAGGCGTCTATCACAGACACAGAGAGGGGGGGTGTCTTCATAGAAGGAAGGCAGAACGACTCCGCCAACGTCCGGCTCCAGGGGGTCGTGTCTAGTATGGACCCCTCGAAGAGGGTCGTCGACCTCAGGATAGACAGCCGGAACGTCCCAACAGGGAAGGCGAAAGGGATAGGTTACTCATCATCGGCTGGCGCGGCGCTGACCCTCCTCGCCCATAGGCTCCTGACCGGGACCACCCCCGACCTACCCCGACTCTCCAGGAAGGCTCGGCTGTTCGCAGCGTCCGCCTCGCGGTCTCTGGTCGGCGGCTTTTCGAGGCTGTATGCGGGGAAGGATGACGAAAGCACCTACGCCGAGAGGTTCGCCGACGCCAAGGTGATGGACCTGCGCATGGTGGTCGTCCCCCTCCCGTCGAGGGTACGGACAGAAGACGCGCACAGAGAGGTGCTCACCTCTCCCTTCTTCCAGGCGAGGGTGGAGTCAGCCCAGAAGCGGTGCGACGAGATGGAGAAGGCCATCCGGGGGAACGACCTCGACGCCATCGGCAGGCTGGCAGAAAGGGACACCCTCGAACTCCACAGCCTGACCATGACCGGGGACAGCGGTCTGGTCATAATGACAGAGGACTCCATCAGGATAATCAGGAAGGTGAGAGACATGCGGGAGGACGGGATAAAGGCGTACTACTCCATGCAGACCGGGCCGTCGGTCTTCATCAACACAGACGAGAAGGACCAAGACAAGGTTCTGAATGCCATGGAGAAACTCGGTTACAGGGCGTACCTTTCCGGGGTCGGTGGAGAGGCGAGGATCCTGTGAGCGAGACCGTCAGTGTACGCGACTACCTACGGCAGCTGGAAAGGACCAAGTCAGGGAAGGACGAACAGGTGAGAGAGGGGCTGGAGACGTTCATAGGCCTATGGGAGAAGGCGATCGAAAACGGGGTAGTCAGCGAGGCCGACAGCGTGGAAGCCGCGCTGGCGAAGCTTGAGAAGAAAGGGGGGCTCTATCGCGCAGCGGGGGCCTAGCGGGGTGCCTCTCCCCCGTCGAGGGACACCACCTGCCCGGTGATGTAGCTGGACTCGTCGCTGGCCAGGAAGAGCGCGAGGCTGGCAGCCTCCGACGGCCTTCCGAACCTCCCCAGGGGGATGGCGCCGAGGTAGGAGCGCTTCTGTTCTTCGCCCAGCCAGCTCACCCAGGAAGTCTCGATCGACCCGAACGCCATGCAGTTCACCCTGATCTTCGGGGCGAGCATCTTCGCCAGCATCCTGGTCATGGAGACGACCGCCCCTTTGGCCGAGGCATAGATTAGACCGTCGGTGTCGCCCACGAGGGCCGGTATCGATGCGACGTTGATTATGGAAGAACCGCGTTCCATCAGCCTGGCTGCGCCTTTTACGCAGAGGAAGGTGCCGAAGGCGTCGACGGCGAAGACCCGCTTCCACATTTCGAGGGTGGTGTCTTCCAGGCTGAGGCTCCACAGCTTCGGGTCTGCCAAGCCCGCTGTGTTGACCAGGATGTCCAGGCCCCCCAGCTTCCCACTGACTTCATCGAACATCGCATCGACGCTTGAGCTGTCCGAGACGTCGGCGTGGACAACGAAGGCCTTCCCACCAGCGCTCTTGATGGACCGGAGGACTGGTTCCCCGTGAGGCGAGCGCCGACGGTGGTTGATTGCTACCGTCGCCCCTTCTTTCGCAAAGAGCTTTGCCACCCCCGCGCCTATCCCCTGAGAGGAACCGGTGACAAGGGCCCTCTTCCCCTCCAGCCTCAAGCGGTCCGACGGGCCGGCTCCCATGACTTAAGGGTTGGAGGCTAGGGTCTGGGGGCCCTGTCCCTGGCTGTCTCCCCTGAGGAGGAGTACTGCTTCAGGAACCTTATGTTGAAGAGGGACGCCTTCGCCGAGTTCCTGACCATCTCGTCGGGGTCAGACTCCGCCTCCATGAGGACGGCCTCCGACTCGGGGCTCCCGACCGAACCAAGGGCGGCTGCTGATTCGTGCCTGACGATTGGGTCTTTGTCTTCGATTACCGCATTGGCCAGCGCCTTGTTCCCCTCCGAGAGCCCGATCTGACCAAGAGAGAAAGCCGCTTCATGGCGGACCAAGGGATCGGGATCATGAAGCAAGACGTCCGCCAGGGCTGGGACAGACTCCTCCCCTCCGACCTCCGCCAGGATGCAGACGGCGTGGACACGGAGGACTAGGCTCGGCTCGTTCCTGAGGACTTCAATGAAGTACGATTCGTCCTTGCGCGCCCACGCTTCTTCCATCCCTTTCATGACCGTCATGGCGCGGGCCTCGTCATCTACTACCGTGCTGGTGTACAACGTGCGGAAGTCGACCCGGCTCGGCCTATAAACGAAGCGAAACCCTGCTGTGCTCAGGGTCTCAGGAGGACCTTCCCCTGCACCTCGCGGGACTCGACAATCTCATGGGCCTCCCTCGCCGAGCTGAGCGGGAGATTCCTGTATACAGCGGGCTTCAGTTTTCCTGAGGCAGCAAGCGTCATGACCGCGCTCAGGTCTTCCCTGGATTGTCCGTAGACCCCCATCAGCTTCAGCTCATCCTGATACACTCTGCGGACGTCCAACTCTGCCTTGGCCCCCGAAGTGAGACCGAGCGTCACCATCCGCCCTCCCTTCGCGAGGCAGTCGAGGCTGATGGGCCACGTGTCCCCTCCTACGTGGTCGAAGACCACCGAAGCGCCGAGTCCGTCGGTGAGGGCGCGGACCTTCTCTACGAGGTCGCCAGACTTCGAGACGACCACGGAGTCTGCTCCCAGAGACTTCACGAACCCGCTCTTCTTTTCATCGCCCACCACGGCGATGACGGTCGCTCCGAGGTGTTTGGCGACCTGGACCGCTGCATGGCCCAGCCCGCCGGCGGCCCCCCAGACCAGGACCGTGTCCCCTCCTCCGACGCCAGCCTTCCCCGCGAGGCCGTTCCAGGCCGTCCCGAAGTTTACAGGGAGGCACGCAGCGGTCTTGGGGTCCAGGCCACCCAGAGGGATGAGATTGTCAGCAGGGACCTTGACGAGCTCTGCGTAGCCTCCGTCTGTCGCGATCCCGACGAACCCCCTGGATAGGCAGAGGTTCTGTCTGCCCTGGCGGCAATAGACGCACGACCCGTCGGAGAGTACAGGATAGACCAAGACCCTGTCCCCAGGCAGGGCACCCTTGACCCCCGGCCCTGATGCTACTACCTCGCCGGAGATGTCTGTCCCCGGGATGTGCGGCAGAGACGTCTTGTATTTCCCGCTCCGTGCCCATACATCGATTCTGTTGACGCCACAGAAGGACACGCGCAGGACGACCTCTGAACCACCAGGTTCGGGGTCTCGGACCTCTCTGTAGGAGAGGACCTCCGGCCCTCCAGGCGTTTCGAACTGCGCGGCTTTCATTCTTCGACCGCCTGGAAGGACGGCTACTTACACTAAGCGCCCTGCGTCACGACGGCTTTAGGCCTTGATACCAGGGTCGCGACCAAGACTATGGCCAGGTTGAGGGCCAGCGCTGTCGCGCCTACATAGAAGGCCCCGAAGGGCGGGGTGTTGAAGAACGAGGTCGACCACGTGCCGAACTTGTTCGCATCCGCCATCAGGTAGATTCCGAGAAGCTCGCTCGCCACCAGGCCGACGATGAGCCCGTACTTGTTCAGCCTGTTCGTAATCAGGCCTCCGAAGATTGAAGGGAGAGTCTGGACCACGAGTATCGTCCCGAAGAGCTGCAGTTGGACCGCGTATGTCGAATTGACTACGAAGACGAAAGCCAGGGCGATGAACTTGAAGGCGACGGACGCCCACTTCGCTATCTGCGTCTCCCCGGCCGGAGACAGGTTGGGCCTGAAGACCTTGACGATGTTCCTCGTGAGCAGGTTCGCCTGGGAGATGGCCATGATAGCGGCCGGGACGAGGCCCCCGATGAAAATCCCCAGGAAGGCTATACCTGCGGCCCAAGGCGGTAAGACGCTCTGTATTATGGATGGGACGACAAGGAGGCCGCTCCCACCGTTCGCCTTCACGAAGTGAAGGGCAGCGGAGTTTCCATAGATGACGACCCCGTACAGCGCGAGCAGCCCGAGCCCTACGCCATAGATCGGAAGGAGCGCGGAACTCTTCCTCACCTTTTCTGCGTCCTGTGCGCTGAGGACCCCGTTCATCGCGTGTGGGTACAGGTAAAGCGCCAGCGCGCTAACGATGAATATGCTCCAGTACGCGTTCTCCAGCGCCGGAGCCAATGTCGAGTAAACAGGCTTGGCGGTGAAGCCAGCGGAGAAGCCCCCGCCGATTGCCACCGCCGCTATCACTGCTATGACCCCTCCGAATATCAGGATGTCCTTCAGGACCGCCGTGAGGGTGGCTCCCCTGAGCCCGCTCGTGTAGGTGAATGCGGCGAGGACGATGAACGCGATGATGAGCGATATCTCTGAGTCGGTCGTCACGTTTGACACCCCAGCCAGCATCGTGGTCAGGATGGCCTGCATCCCGACTATCTGCAACGCGATGTAGGGGAGCTCGGCGACTATCCCAACTATGGCGATCAGTATGGCCAGAGTCGTGCTGTTGAACGTCCCTTTCGCGAAGTCGGCTCCGGTGATGTACCCCTTCTCGCGTGTGATGCGCCAGAATTTCGGCATGAACAGGATGGCTATCCCGAACGTCAGAGCGACGTAGGGGACTGCGAAATTGTATATGGCGCCCTTCGCATAGACCCCTGACGGAATCGCGATGAAGGTGTACGCTGTATAGAGGTCCGCGCCTACGAGGAACCAGACCAGGTACGTCCCCATCCTCCTCCCCGCGAGCGCCCACTCGCTGAGGTTGTTCATGTCGCCCCGCCTCCAGCGTGACCCGAAGAACCCGAGGGCGACGAAGACGACGAACAGCGAGAGAAATGCGATCACTCCGTCTATAGCCATCATGTCAGCCCTTCCTCCCTAGTAACAAAGCCGCGATGAAGAAGAATACGGCGCTGATGGCAAGCCAGACGGTCTGATACCACCAGAAGAAAGGAACTCCCCCCCACAACGGGTTCACCACATTGTATGTTGGGATGGCGAAGTACACAAGGAACGGAATCGCGATCAGTATGCCAGCCACGGCATCTTTCGACTTCACGCGCAAGGGCTCCGTACAAGGAGCTGATATAAGATTTAGCGAACGCCGAGTTGCATGGGGGGGAAGTTTGACAACTGTCGAATCAGGACCCCCAGACGGCACTTCATGGGCGGAGGGGTCGCCGGGGGAGGACGGGCTAGTCGGGGGGTGGGGCCTCGTCCTTGCCGTCCATCATCTTGCGGTAGTACCACCCGGTGGTCCGTCTTGTGAAGTAGCAATCATAGAGAGAGACGTGCCTGGTCTCGAGCCCAAGCAGATACTCGTGAATCCTCTGGCCAGCGTCCCTCCCCTTGGCCATAGCTTCCACGACCAAGGTCTCCCCCGTCACCACGTCCCCCGCCGCGAACACGCCCGGGAGCGAGGTCATGGAACTGTCGTCGACAGCAATCCCACTCTTACGACCAGACTTGAGCCCGGCCAGCTTTCCGATGAACGAGTTCGGGCCGCGGCCTACGGCGACGATGACCGAGTCGCACTCGAGGTCTATCGTCTCGCTGGTTGGTACAGGGCTCCTCCTCCCGGAGGCGTCGACCTCGCCTAGCTTCATCATCGACATGGCCGCCTTGGTCACCCTCCCCCCTCTCCTGAATACTCCTTCGGGGAGAGCAGGAACCTAAGCCGGAGCCCCTCCTCCTTCCCTTCTTCGATCAGTATCTTGTCGACCGGCATCTCCGCCTCCGTCCTACGATAGACCATAGTGACCTCGCCCCCCGTCAGCCTCAGGGCGGTCCGGGCGCAGTCCAATGCGCTGTCCCCTCCCCCTATGACAAGGACGCGCTTGCCGAGTTCATATTTCGGGTCGTTTAGGTACCTGTCGACCCCGTCAATGAAGACGTCCTCGAGGAACTTGTACCAGTCGTAGACGCCTTTCAGGTCAGACCCGGGGGTGTCGGGCTTCGGCACATCCTTGGCCCCCGTGGCGATGAGCACGGCGTCGTAGTCTGCCCGGAGGTCGTCGAACATGACATCCCTGCCGACCTTCATCATTGTAATCGCATCTACACCCATGCCCACTATCCTGGCCGCTTCGTAGCGGAGGACGTCCTTGGGGAGGTGATAGTCCGGAATCCCGTACCAAGCGGTCCCTCCCAGGTTGGAGAGCTCGTCGTAAATGGTCGCTGAATGGCCGAACCTCGTGAGCAGCTCCGCCGCGGCCAGCCCTGCAGGGCCCCCTCCGATCACCGCGACTCTCCTGCCGGAAGGAGGCCTCGAGACGGGGTCAGGCTGCCTGGACACGGCCCTCTCCCAGTCGGCAACGAAGCGCTGTATCATCCTCGAGGCCACAGGTTCTCCTCTGGTCTCGATGACGCAGGCGGTCTCACAGAGACTATCCAGCTGAGGACAGCAGCGGGCCGTGGTCCCCAGAAGAGGATTGGTCTCGCGTATCCTGCGGTAGGCGGTCGCCCGGTCCCCCCTAGACACGGCTTCGCACATGCCCCTGATGTCCGTCTGGAGCGGACACACGTCCATGCATACCGGATTCCCGCAGGTGACTTACCGGCTGGCCTCCTCCATGGCCTCTTCCATGGTGTAGGGAAGCTGGACTTCGAAATTCCCCGTCCTAGCCTCGGCGTCCAGTTTTGGGAACGGGAACTTCGCCGTCCTCCCTGTCTTGAGCGACAATTGTCGAAGTCTGCGCCACGGAGTTGGGCTAATAAGGCAACGTGACGATTCTCAGGTTTGGAAGATGTGGGACCACCTGCAGAATTGTGGACTTGTGTAAGGTGTGGTGGCGGGCCCTGTGGGATTCGAATTCGCGGGCGACTTTAGCGCCTCCCACGGCATGCTGGTGACTCCCACAGCTAGCTAAGAGCCAGCCGCTCTAACCTGGCTGAGCCAAGGGCCCACCGAAGGTGCGGCCGATTGGCCAGAATTAAAAGGGTTCCCAATGCCATCGACCAGCCAAGTGACACCTGATAGGCGGTCGACGCATCATAGCAGGAGACGTGCGCCCCACGAAGCCAATCTGGATTGATATAATGGGCCGCGTCGGGCAGACCCATGGGCCGTCTCGCGTTTGTCGGACTGGGCCTCGGGCCTAGGGGAGCATCACTAGAAGCAATCGATGAGCTGAAGGCTGCCGATGTCGTATACCTCGAATACTACACTACGCCCCATGAGCCCGCCCTTCTAAGGGAGATTGCGAAGGCCACAGGGAAGGAACTGACAGTCGTGGATAGGGAATTCGTTGAGAGTGGGAGCAGAATACTGGATGAGGCGGCGAACAAGAGCGTCGCGCTAGCGACGCTGGGAGACCCGATGATAGCAACCACCCACAACGAGCTCAGGGCGAGGGCCATCAAAAAGGGAATCGAGAGCCGCGTCGTGCACTCGGCGACCATAGCCTCCGCGGCCGCCAGTGAAAGCGGGCTGCATTCGTACAAGTTCTCCAGGACTGTCACTGTGACAAGGGAGTCAGTGGGGAAGTTGACCCAAGCCTACCACATCATCCACTCAAACCTGCTGGAGGGTGCACATACCCTTCTCCTACTCGAATACGATGCCCAGAGCGGAGACGGGGTGGCCCCAGGGGCCGCCATGGCAGGGCTGCTACTGGCCGAGGCGAACTTCAAGCGCGGGGTGGTGTCTGAGAAGACGTTCGCCATCGTTCTTTCGAGGCTCGGCCGCGAAGGATACAAGCCAGCCGCCGGGAGCATTGGTGAACTTTCCAAGATTGAGTATGGAGAGCCTCCCCACAGCGTCATAATCCCGGGACGGCTGCACTTCTCCGAGGTCGAAGCTGTCGCGGCCATATTCGCCCTCTCGGATAGGGATGTCAGGAGCAACTCGGATGGTGTGCTCAAAACCGCTCAGGTGCTGGTCCCGAGATACGTGGCCAAAACGAGGAAGGCACTGGGGACGTTGAAACCGAAGCTGAGCGCGCAGTACGAGCACGTTGTGGAGAACGCGGAGCTCTACGTGAAAGACGCCGAGAGCTTCTTGGCCAATGGAGAGGATGAGATGGCCATGCTGAGCATCGGGTACGCCGAAGGGCTTTTGGACTCCCTGGCGTTCGCAGGCGTGGCAAAGATAGACTGGTGACAGATGAACAGTAAGAGGGTCCTCGCCGCCGTGTATTCGTTGCGGGTCACCGGGAGGAACGCGGGGGTAAGGGGGCTCGCTGCGAGGCTCGGTCTTGGGCCGAAGGAAGCAAGAGGCGAACTCGAGAAGCTGTCGAGGCTCGGGCTGGTGAGACTCGGGGGTAAGGGAGCCGAGCTGACTCCCCGCGGGAGGAGGGCGATCAAGGTCGTTTTCATAGGAGGCGGCTTCGAGGTGATTCACTACGGGCATCTGTACACCATAAAGAAGGCCCGGGGTCTGGGAGACGCGCTCGTGGTCTCCGTCGCCCGGGACAGTACGATCAGGAAGAGGAAGAACCGGGAACCCCTCGTTGGGGAGGGGGACAGGGCGAGGCTTCTCTCGGCCCTCAGGTACGTCGACGCCGCCGTACTAGGAGTCGAGGGGGACATCTACCTCACACTCGAGAGGACGGGTCCCGACGTGGTCGCCCTAGGTTACGACCAGTATCACATGGAGGAGGAAATCGCGAGGGAGGCGGCCCAGAGAGGAATGAAGCTCAAGGTAGTGCGCCTCGACTCCCCCTACCCAGACATCAAGACGAGCAGACTGCTGAAGGACTTCTAAGTCGGACGCCCGAGCTTCTTCTCCAGCCGCGCCATGGAGCTGCTGACAGAGTTCCGGCCAATCTCCTCGGCGAGCAGGCCCCTGGTGTCCTCGACGAGCATCCGTGCCACGTCGATTTTCCTCCGGACCCCGTTCACGACATGGTCATAGACGGCGAGGGGGGAGCACGCAGCGTAGAGGTCCTCCATGACCTTGAAGTACTTCTTTGCGCCCTTGAGGTCTCTCCCCAGGATCGAGTCTAGCACCAGCCTCTTCAGTTCCCCCACCGAGTCAAGAAGTCCGAGCAGATAGGCCTCTGGGGAGGAGTCGATGCTCTCCATCGGAGGGATTGGTTTCCCCTTCACGAGCGAGATTACGACGGAGGCCTCCACCACCTCGGTTTCAGGGGAGATGATGTACCTCGACAAGGAGCCGTCTGTGCCCTGTTTGAGCTCTTTCAGCAGCGACTTCGCCCTCGAAAGCTCTCTTTCACCGTCCTTGATCTTTCCCAGATGGACAGATATAATCGCCCGTGAGGACGCCGAGATGACATCCCTGCTCCCCTTGATGACCCTGTCACGACGCTCAAGCTGCTCAGAGAATCTCACCTCCGTCGCCTTTAGGGAACGTATTACCGCTTCCAAGCTCAACTGGGGTGGAAACCGTCGCGTCTTAAGTCTGCCAGGTGGCCAGCCTCGGGTGCGCGCAGTTTTAGCGTCCTCCGGTCGGCTCGCGGGGGGCCGTCAGGGTTGGCTTTTATCTGCCTCTCGGTCTGTGCTTCGCCTGCGACAGCCGGCGAGTTCAATCAGCGTGAATCGAGAGTGTACACATTGACGGCCACGGAGCACAGGCATGGCATCCATGGCCAAGACAGCCTGCAGCGTCCACATGTTCAGCCCGATTTCCCCAAATACCAGTCAACTCCAGCCAGTGGTTCGAAAGCAGAACCCATGCACTTGTCGGAGCTGGCTCCACCTGAATAGCAACTATGTGAAGGGCAGGTCTCGAGAGTACCAGGCAATGTCGAAGCTGAAGAAGGAGGGCTGGATGGTATCCAGGAGCGCCGCTTCCCACGGGGCCGTCGACGTCTTCGCAGCCAAGGATGGCAAGGTCCTGCTGGTTCAGGTCAAGAGCGGGAGGGCAAGGGCGACCAAGGAGGAGCTCGGGGTGCTTGCGGAGTGGGGGAAGAACGCGAACGGAGACGCTGAGGTGTGGCATTATAAGGGGAGAGGGGAGCTAGTCAGGAGGAGGGTGTATGCGGCCAGGGGAGGGGTGTCCTGAAGCCGAAGTGCTACTTCTGCGACACCGAGCTCGAAGTGGCGTTGCACACATTCAAAGTCGGACCGAGGGACGAGCCTGTCTGCGAAGAGTGTTACGTGAAGACGGCCAATAGGATGCAGGCGAAGGCAGAGGAAGACGAGCGACGGGACTCAGGCTGAAGCGCATTCCCGCCTGAGCTCGTGGACCAGGACGGAACACTCGGCGATTCGTTCTTCGTCGTCGCTCTCCCGGTAGCAGTACAGGGCCTTCTCGTACTCGAACAGAGCGCCGAGCGCCCTGACCGCCGGCGATGCGCTCGGCTCCGAGAGTATCAGCCGCCCCGCCGTCGCGTACCAGCCGCCCGCGTCGGCGTACTGTTCGAGCTGGAGGAAGCAGACCGCGATGGACTCGCAGGCCTCGACTTTGTGCGGGGAGGAGGGGAACTTCTCGAACTGCTCCTTCAGCTGATAGACCGCCGCGTTTCCGCTTCTCATCTTGCCTGCCCCGAAGCCCTCAGAGATGTCGCGCAACAGCCGCACGTGGGGCAGTCGCCCCTATGTGCAGGATGCTCTAGTTTTGTTGAGCCTGGAATCAAAAGAGGGGTGCATCTCAGTTGCTGTCCATTACAGCCTGGGTAGCCTCTCGGAGCCTCCGCCTTGCGAGGCCTTCGTTGAACCGCTTCTTCTCAATGCTGGTCACCGGGTTGAGTGGCGGTATGCGGGTCGGCTTGCCCTTCTCGTCCAGCGCCACGTAGGTCAGGTAGCAGGACCCGGTGTGCGTCCCCTTGCGGGTGGACGGGTCCACGGCCTCGAGCCTCACTCCGATCTCCATCGAAGTGGTACCGACATAGTTCACTGCCGCTTTGAGTATCAGGAGGTCGCCGACAAAGACGGGGGCGTAGAAGTTCATTCTGTCGATGGAAGCTGTGACCACGTTCTTGCCTGCATGGCGCCAGGCGACGATAGCCGCTATCTCGTCCATGTATCTCATGATTGCCCCCCCGAAGACGTTCCCCAGCACGTTGGCGTCGGTCGGCATCATGAGTCTGGCGGTGGTCATTTCGGACTCCGCGGGCCCCTTGGCCTTCGACTTCGCCAACTAAGGACGAACTCCGGCTGAAGTTGATAAACGTAGAGGCAGGAAGTCCGGCTCAGAGCGGCTCAGCCGAACCACTTCTCTAGGGTCTCCGTCTTGGAGGAGTCGACACTCGAAGACTGCACCCGCGCTATGGCGGCGTCGACCCTGTCTCGGGAGAAGGAGTGCTCCCCGACCAGAAAGGACACAACCCTTTCCTTGTCGAGAGGCTTCCACTCGGGGCGCACCCCCTTGATTGAGGGAGGGTCGAGGTAAAGCTTCCGAATCTCCTGGTAGTTGACCTCCTGCAGGGGGCCTGCGAGCTCCTTGATTTCCTCCAGCCTGCCATACTTCCCAAGGTACCTGAGAGCCGTGGCCGGCCCTACCCCCGCGAACCCGTCAGGATTGAAGTCGGTCCCGAGCAGGATCGCGAAGTCGACCAGTTGCTCTCTGGACAGCCCTGTGGCGGTCAGCGCATCCTTGAGGGTTATCCGCTCCGGGACCACGTTGATCACGATTCCCTTGCTCGGGAGCCTTCGCTTGCCCGATACTGTGACGTTGCGCACAAGGACGGGCGCCCCGAATACGATGGAGTCGTGGTCCTGGGATGCCACGGCGTTCACTGTCCCCTCGATCGCCATGACCGACGCTTGGGCCTCGCCTTCGGATGGGGCATCCACCCATGGTATCCCCATCGCGTCCAGGAGCTCCTTCGCGTCGGCGACCATCTCCCTCCTGAGGACCGTGGAGGCCTCCGCATATTTCCTCGCCTCAGTCATCTCACCCGCTTGGAGGGCGCGGAGGTACTGGTCCTTGGCTTCCCTCCGCTGCTCAGAACGCCTCCTGATCTCCTCCATCTTGAGTTCGGGGGGGCGGCCGTCGAACACATAGACAAGCCTCATGCCAAGTTCCAGCAGGTTGACGTTCCTGTAGAAGAGCCCAGAGATGTGGGAAGTGACCCGTCCCTGCTTGTCCTTGAGGTGGCCGCCGTCCATCCCGCGGATGATGGCAAGGAACTGGTAGAGGGTGTTGTACCCGTCGACGGCGAGCTTCCACCCGGCGATGTCCTCGAGCTGGATCTTCTCTCTCGGTACGGCGTCGCCGAAGTCTACGCCCATTAGTGGATGAACCCACACCCGCCCGATTTATCGGTTCGGTTACTCTCTTATCCGTGGCATGCGCAGGTCTTCGGCGGGCTTGTCCTGAAACTCCACCCGCCGTTTGTCCTTGGAGACCCACCTTATGCTGATCAGGCCCAGGATTTCGAGTTGCATCAGCGTCTTGTCAAGCTCGTCTGGGGAGCACCTGCTACCGTTCTTGTTCAGAGCATCCAGGATGTCTTCGTCCGTAGTGCTCTTCTTCTCCTTTATCCATTCGTATGCTGTGTATCTAAGAGGGAATCTCATCAGTCCATCACCGTGCGGGAGAACGGCTGACGCAGGGGGGACCCCGAGGTATAAAAGGTATCAGACGACGCAGCTCTGTGGCTGCTACTGCGGCGGGAGCTTGCTGGACATCCTGCTTACCCCGGTGACTTCGCACTGGCTGACAAGCGGGGATTTGGACACGGCCTCCTCGATTCTATCGACCGCGCCTTCCTCCTCGGGGACGACCAGATCGAGGATCACGGCTGAGAGGCCGAAAGCGATCGGCTCTACTTTGTGCGCCCTGATCTGCGCTGCCGCCGGGAGCAGCCCGGCCACCGAGTCAACCAGTTTCTGATGGTCTGTCGTTGTATCAGGAGGGAGGAGTTTGAGCCTGATAACGTAAGAGCCCAAAGCGTCTTCCCTATGGCCCTTCGAAGCCGCAGTTGAGGCACTTGTACCTCCTTGAGAACTTCCTGCATTTCTCAGACCTCCATATCACAGTCTCATGGCAGTTCGGGCAGCTGAAGTGGACTGCCCTCTCGGCAGGCTTTATGGGCCTGTTACACGAGTTGCATAGAGGGAGAGTCACGACACCCTGCGACATTTCTCGGGAGCCCTTTCTGGCCCGACAGATATAGGTTGCTGCGCGTGGACCGGCTTCACCGCTCTAACAGAAGAGAACGCACCTCTGCGGAAGCCACCAACCCTGCAATCCTCAGGAGCCCAGGTACCCCCAGAGCGCCCAGGAGGGCTGTTGCGTGGAAGTCGAAGTCCATCTTAGAGAGCTTCTGGGCCAGCTTGGAGGCGGCTAGGACCGAGAAGACGCCCTCGAGATCCTGGTTCGACAATTTCTCGAATACCCCCCTCAGCCTCAGCATGGCCTTCATCTCCTTCATGAAGTCTCCTTCCCACTCCATCTGGTAGCCGGCTGGCAAGGACGTCCGACCCTTGTGTATGCTGGAGGAGACCCACTTGGCAGCTGCCGCAGCCCCGGCGATGGATGTCATTATCCCACCTGCGGTGGTGGGCTTGACCTGCCCGGCGGACTCACCTACGTATATCCGCCTCCCTCTGACGAATTTCTGAGCCGGTCCGCCGATGTATATCGGCGCAGCCACCTTCCTGAGCACCGTCGTGCTGCGACCCTCGAGGAACCCGTCCAGCGCCCTGAAGGGGCTCACGCCCCGCCCAGCTGCGCCGACCTTGGCCTTGTGCTCCCCGAAAGGGATGACCCATGCGAAGAACCCTGGATACTTCCTCACGTCCAGGAAGACCTCGACCACGTGCTCCCTTATCCACTCCCCCTCGACCTCGTATTTCGCCGCTGGCAGGATGCCATGCTTCGGGCTAGAAGCTGGCCCTGTGGCGTCGACGAGGAACTTCGCCTGGACTTCTTCGTCCCCCGCCTTCACAGTGACGGAGTCGCCTGTCTCAGTTACTTCTCCCACCCTACGCCCGGTCATGATTGACGCCCCCGCAGCCTCTGCGGCGGCCGCGATCTGCTTGTCGTAGGCGCTCCTGTCGAGCACGACGACGTCCAGCCCATCGGCGTTGACTGTGAAGCGCTTCCCCGATGGAGAGTGCAAGACCGCAGAGTCGATCCGGTCTTGGACCACCCCCGCTCCAGGAGGGTACCCGTACCTCCTGAGGCCCCTCAGGCTCACGAGGCCGTCGCACTTCTCGGGCTCGCCCACTTCGGGGTGCTCCTCGGCCACCAGGACGCTGAGCCCCAGCTTCGCAGCCTCTGAAGCAAAGGTCAGGCCCGCGATGCTCCCGCCGGCCACAACGACGTCGCAGGTTCGGGACAAGGGCCAGGACTCTGTAAAGGCTTAATCGGACTTGTAATAACCGTTGGCAAACCACCGGGCATGAAACAGGCCATCGTCGTCCGAACTGATCTCGGGATGGGCAAAGGGAAGGTCGCCGCCCAGGCCGCACACGCGTCGCTCTCCGCCGCCGAAGCGGCGCAGCAGAAGAGGCCCGGATGGTACGGAGGGTGGAAGGACGGGGGTCAGGCCAAGATCGTCTTGAAGGTAGACTCTGAAGAGGCCCTGCGAGAACTCTTCCGCAAGGCGAAGAGCGCGGGACTCCCCGCCGCACTGGTGGAAGACAGGGGGCTCACCCAGGTGGAGCCTGGGACGACCACCTGCCTGGCGGTAGGCCCCGCCCCCGAGGCCGAGGTCGACGCGATCACCGGGAAGCTCAAACTCCTCTAATACCGCTAGATAAAGCAGACTTCTGACCCCTTTGAGTAATCAGGTGTCAAAACTTGCGAGAAGTGGCAGACATCGGAGAACCTGTCGGATAAACTTGACTGATGTTCACACCTGGGCGGGCAGGCTGAGACGCGCTCCCGTCCAGGCATAGAAGTACAGGAACGGGTTCGGGCCCGACGGGACCCGCTTCTGGATTGCCCAGCAGATTACCGAAAAGAAGTGGTATTCGGACGTGAGGCCGATGTTCAGGGACGCCGAGCAGAAGGCAGGGAAGAGGCCGAAAATCCTCATCAGCGACGGGGCCCACAACTTCGAGACGGCCACCCGCAAGGAGTGGTTCTCGCTCCGAAGGGAGCGGAACGTCGTCCACGTCCGAGACATCAGGCTCGGCGGCGAAGTCCACAACAACAAGATGGAGCGCATGAACGGAGAGGTCAGGGACAGAGAAAAGACTATGCGGGGGCTGAAGCGGGAGGATACTCCGATACTGAAGGGCCACCAGCTATTCCACAACTACATCAGGCCGCACGAGGGACTTGGAGGGAGAACCCCTTCAGAGATGGCGGGAATCAGGGTCGAGGGGGAGAACAAGTGGGTAACTCTAATACAGAATGCAAGGAAGGCAGAGTCAGCACGTCAAGATGAGCGATGAGGAGAAGACCACTAAAGAACGCATCTACACTTGGTGGCACAGGTTAAAGCGTAGGATAAGCCCGTCCAAGGACTACTTGGAGGCCTACGTTGACAAGCAAATCAAGCTCATCTCTGAGGCGGAAGACTATCAAGAGTGGATGATGCGCGGCACTTGGGAAGAAATGGACAAGAAGAGAGATGAAGAAGAAGACCCTGAAAAGAGGCTCTTCGAAGCGAATACAGATGCACTCTTGGAGGCCGTGCAAAAACGTTCTATTGTCCTCCTCTACAAGTCGAGCAAGCGTCTTGAAAGACTAACCCAAAGGTTGTTCTTGGTGACGATTCTTCTTCTCTTGATTACAATTCTCGCGATTATATTTGCTGGGAAGGTGGTTTGACTTCTCATGCCGTGGCCCAGCAACCGACGCTTAACACCGAGACGATTCCGAGCCAGCTACCGATAACTTAACAGAGCCATGGTGACTTAAACCAATATCTGCTCGTTCTCCCGCCCACATACTCCTTTGATGCAACCCACAGAAGCCGAAAGGGAGGCAGGGATCCTGTGCTATGCGACTGCGGGTCCCAGTTGTGCGGGGAGGGTCAAGAGCGCCCCGGATGACTTCCACGTCGAGGAGGTGATCGACACGTCCAGGATGACGGCCGAGTGGGCGGATGGGAGGTATCCCCTGTACAGGGTACAGAAGGAGTCCATCGACACCATGCACATGGCCTCAGAGCTCGCCGCCGCCCTGAAGAGCAGGGTGAGCTACGCCGGGATGAAAGACAGCAGAGCCGTCGCGGTCCAGTACGCCACCCCCACCAGCATGAGGTCTGAGCGCCCGGCGCTGGTGAACGGAGGCAGGTTCACGGCGACCCGCATCGGGTTCCTCCCCCGGCCCCTTTCGCGCTCTTCGGTTCTGGCGAACAAGTTCGAGGTCACTGTCAGGGGGTGCTGCCCTGAGGTCGGAGCCAGGACTTCAGAAGCCTTCGAGCTCGCTGCGGCTGGAAAGGTCCCAAACTACTTCGGGCTCCAGAGGTTCGGGGCGTCAGGCCGTGGGACCCACGAAGTGGGGAGGGCCCTGGTCAAGGGCAAGTTCGAGCAGGCGGTAGGCATCCTGCTGGCTGTGAGCCCCGAAGCCAGGGAAGCGGCCGCGGCGGGGAGATACAGGGAGCTGTCGGACCTTCTCCCCCAGGGGAATGACGTGGAGAGGAGAGTAGCCAAGGCGCTCGCGACGAGGCCCGGAGAGTGGGTCGGGGCGCTGCGGGCGGTACCGGTCAGGCTTAGGCGCCTCTACGTCCAAGCGTATCAGTCGTTCATATTCAACAAGACTCTCAGCTCAGCGCTTGAAAGAGGAGAGGATATCTCGAAGTACGCCGCGGGGGACAACTGGGGGGAACGTGGCCCCGACGGGCTGACGGTCTACGGCGTGAGGGGGGTGAAGGAGGCGCCGACAGAGGGGGCGGTCCCTTTGGTCCAGCTGGTGGGCTACGCCTACAGGGACTATGGCTCCAGGTTCGATTTTTGTGTCCGCGATACACTCGCGTCAGAGGGTGTCGAGCCCCGTTCGTTCTATGTCAAAGAGATGCAAGAAGTGTCATCAGAGGGCGGGTTCAGACGCCCCCATCTGGCCATGAAAGACGGAACATTCGTCGTCCAGGGGGACACTGCAATTCTCCTTTTCACTCTTGCCAGAGGGCAGTACGCCACCATTTTGCTCCGTGAAGTCCTGAAACCCGACGACCCCATAGCATCAGGATTGGCCTGACCCACGAATGCTTATACATGGAGCCCGGAGGTCAGGGCCGAGTTCCATGTCCGGCGACGTCTATGACATCACGATTGTAGGCGCCGGGCCGAGCGGCCTGTTCGCGACGTTCTACGCTGGGCTCAGACAGATGAAGACGAAAGTAATCGACGCCTTGGAAGAGCCCGGAGGGCAGGTCGCGGTGCTCTATCCTGAGAAGTACATCTTCGACGTCCCCGGATACTCCAAGATACTGGCGAAGGACCTGGTCAAGTGCCTGGTCGAACAGGCGTTCCAATATGGGGCTACTGTGGCCCTCGGTGAGAGGGTGACATCACTCCACAGGGACGGCGGCGTCTTCGAGCTCGAGACCAACAAGGGGACCAAGCACTACTCGAAAGCTGTTCTCATAGCCGCAGGGGTTGGGGCCTTCTCACCGAACAGGCTGGAAGCTCGCGGTGCGGCGGACTATGAAGGGAAGGGGGTGTACTACTTCGTCAAGGACAAGAGCGCCTTCCGAGACAAGAGACTGCTCATCGTGGGTGGGGGGGACTCGGCTGTTGACTGGGCGCTGAACATGAAGGACACGGCGAAGAAGATCACGCTGGTGCACAGGAGGGACGTCTTCAGGGCGCACGAGGGGAGCGTCGCAGAGCTGATGAAGTCGGACGTAGACCTCAAACTGTTCTATGAGGTCAGTCAGGTGAAAGGGGACGGGTCGAATGTGACCCAGGCGGTCGTGTTCGATAACAGGTCGAAGGCCGAGACGGTGCTGGACATCGACGCCATACTCGTCAACATAGGGTTCAGGGCTGACCTCGGTCCGATAAAGGACTGGGGGCTACAGATCGACGGCAGGGAGATTAGGACTAACGGGAAGATGGAGACCAACATCCCCGGGGTCTATGTGGCTGGAGACGTCGCCGGCCCCCAGGACGGGATAAAACTGAACCTGATTGCGACGGGTTACGCGCAGGCAGCCGTGGCGGTGAACGTCGCCAAAGCCTATGTCGATCCAGGGTCTAAGGTGTTCCCCGGTCACAGCAGCGAGATGAAAAGGTAAGCTCAGACCGTTATCCCGAGCGCCCGTCTGTAGTCGTAGTCCCGTCTGATCGCAGGATTCAGCGGATCCACGAGGATGCACTCATACCAGGCGTGCATTCCATCCTCCCAGACAGGATAGGACCCGAGGACCTTCATGTTGGGATGCCTCTCCT
Source organism: Nitrososphaerota archaeon (assembly GCA_029785215.1). GTDB lineage: Archaea > Thermoproteota > Nitrososphaeria > Nitrososphaerales > Gagatemarchaeaceae > UBA183. The sequence goes on along the minus strand of JAFMAB010000003.1, from coordinate 50,084 downwards.
GAACCCTCCTCTCAGCGACCTGTTTAGAGGACACGGCAGACTTTATCTTGACAACCCCCATGTGCTTCGGCCTCCTCCCAGAAGTAGGCCGCTGCTTCCGCATCCCGCCGCGTGAAACGCGCATCCTGACCACTATGACCCCCTCCTTCGCCTTGTAGCCGAGGGCCCTGGCCCTGTCCAGCCGCCAGGGGCGGTCCACCCTGACAGCAGCAGGCTGCTTCCTGAGCTCGACGGCCCTGGTCTTCATGTCCCCTCCCTTTTCGTGGAAAATCTGCTGCCAGGTCTTGGAGATCTGGCTGTACATGGGCATTTGAACGCCTCGTTCCCGGTCGGCAAATAAACGTTCCCGGGGCGCCTCAGGGAGCTTTGAAGAAAGCCCTGACCTTCTCCCCGACTACTTCGATGGCGTTCGCCTGAGCCTCCTCGGTCTGCCCGCCGATGTGGGGGGTGAGGATGACGTTCGGAGCAGAGAGGATGGCCCCCGACGGAGGCTCCTTCTCGAAGACGTCCAAGGCTGCTCCGCCGATGCTCCTCGCCCTCAGGGCCGAAGCCAGAGCGTCTTCGTCCACCACCCCCCCTCTCGACATGTTGACCAGCACGGACGTCTCCTTCATCGTGGCGATGCGCGGGGCGTCAACCATGTGCGCGGTGTCTGGGGCCATGGGGACGTGGAGAGTTATGTAGTCAGAGGACGCGAAGAGCTCGTCGAGCGGCACCATCCTTGCGCCCAGAGGGCGCGCGACGTCCGGAGGGACGGCGACGACGTCGTAGGCCAGTATGGTCATCCCCAGAGTCTTACCTATCTCGGCTATGCGCCGCCCGATCCTGCCAAACCCCACCACCCCTAGGACCTTCCCCCTCAGTTCCCTGCCGACCAGGGCGTTCTTCTCCCACTTGCCGGACCTAGTCCCCGTGTCCGCCTGTACCAACTTCCTGCTTAGGGCGAGCATCACCAAGACCACCTGTTCGGCGACTGCCTCCACCAAGGATTCGGGGCTGTTCGCCACGGCCACGCCTCTCTCCTTGGCGAACCCCACGTCAACGTTGTCCAGGCCAGTCCCAGGGCGGGCGACGAGTTTGAGCCGGTTCGCCTTCTCTAGGACCTCGCGGTCGACCTTCGTCCTGCTCCTCACGACAAGCACCTCGTAGTTGCCCGCGACCGAGAGCAGCTCCTCCCTGCTCAGGGTCGGCCTGTAATCCACCTCGAAGGACGGCCCAAGCGAGAGCCGCTTGATATCTATCTGATCGCAGACTAGCACCCTGACCATGACGCAAGCCCCAGCCTAGCGGTGTCTGACACCACAGATATATCGCTTGAACCAGGGTGCGCGTAAGCCAAGGACCTCAGCGTAGCTGAGCCTGAGGCTGATGAGCCGAGGCCGCCCGTTGGGGAGTCTGCTGGTTCGATCACCTCCGCGCCGATCACCCTCCCGGTACCGCGCTCATAGACCAGGCTACAAGCTGAACAGCCGCTCCACCGCCGCCCTACCTCCCGGACGTCCATCCCCAATGACTCGCACGTCGGCGCGTCTGGGCCAGTCCTGGACCACCTCAGCCCAAGGACCGACAGAGACCAGGAACGGACCGAGCCGATGCTGATGTTCCCGCCCGCGGAGTTTGCGCCGGCAGTCCTCCCGGACAGCCTGGGCTCATCGACCAACGTAGCCCTAGGCGGGAGCGACCCGTCCAGCTCAGCGCATCCACCAGCCGCGAAGACCCCAGGCGCCCTCGCCCTCAGGTATCTGTCGACCAGGACCCCACCGCTACGGCCGGGCGGCGCGGCAAGGCGGATGGCGACAGGGACCCGCCGGGGGATGAACGCGAGGACATCGCAAGGGACCACGTCCCCTCTTGCTATCACGGCCTCCGTGCGGGCGAAGCCGACAACCCTGCTGACCGTCCCAGGACCGAGACATATCCCCCTCGCATGTGCCGCGTCAGAGACGACACCCAGCACCGGCGAGCTTGGACCCCCCCGCTGCCAACACGACACCATCAGGGAAGGCCTCGCCCCTCTGGCAGAGAGCCGTTCGGCAACTTGCAGCCCTCTGGCGCCCTCGCCACAGATGAGTATCCGGTCAGCTGAGGCGCTGGCCGAACCGAATTCTTCGTACCGAGCAGCGGAGTCCAACACGAAGGAACCATGCTTGCGGATCCCTTGGGCTGTGGGCGGCTCGAAGGAGGAGCCAGCCGCGATGACCACGGAGTCGGCGCGGAAACGCGACCCGTTGGACGTGACCACCTCCCCCTTGCGGACCGCTACTACTTCGGTCCCAAAAATCGAGGCAGAGGGACGCGCCTGATGGAGAGGACTGGAGACTGTCCGGCTCTGGCCCTCGAGACCCATCAGGTCTGGCCATGACGTCCATGGCGGTTCTGGTTCGTCCAGGCGGTCGATCACCGTAGCGTCGATCCCTTGCGTGGCGCACTCCTCGGCGGCCGCCGCCCCTGCGGTGCCGCCCCCCACTACCAGGACCCTGGACATGTAGGCTGACCGTCCCCTGAGATGTTATAACCGGCGGACCCGGCGGAGGGGGCATGTTAGTGGGGGTCGTCGGCAAACCTAATGTCGGCAAATCGACCTTCTTCGCAGCTGCCACCCTGAAGGACGTACAGATAGCGGACTATCCATTCACCACGGTAAAGCCCAACGTAGGCGTGGCAAGCATCGTCACGGAGTGCGTGTGCAAGGAGATGGGAGTAGTAGACAACCCCAAGGGATCGAGCTGCATAAGGGGGTGGAGGCTGGTCCCCGTGAGGGTGATCGACGTCGCGGGCCTCGTGGAGGGCGCATCCGCTGGGAAGGGGCTGGGGAACCAGTTCCTCGACGACCTGAGGCAGGCGGACGCTCTGATCCAGGTGGTCGACGCGTCAGGTTCCACCGACCTCGAAGGGAGGAAGGTCCCCCCAGGGGTCCATGACCCCGTCGAGGACGTCGAGATGGTCGAACACGAATTCGACCTGTGGATGTATGGCATCCTGAAGAGGGACTGGGAGAAAGCTGCCCGGTCCCTGGAACAGACCGGGGGGAAAGTGACGAACCACCTGGCTGAGCGGCTTTCCGGCCTGTCTGTGACCCTTGCAGACGTCGAGGCCGTCGTTCTCCGTCTACGTCTCCGCACGGAGAAACCGAGCGGCTGGACGGACGACCAGCTGATGCAGTTCGTCGTGGAGACGAGGAAGCTGACCAAGCCATCCCTGATCGCAGCCAACAAGGCGGACCTTCAGACGTCGTACCGGAACATCGAGAGACTCAGAGGGGGTGGGAGGCAGGTCGTCCCCTGCGCTTCCGAGGCGGAGCTCATGCTGCGCAGGGCCGCCGAGCGGGGCCTTGTCGCATACACCCCGGGGGACAAGGGGTTCACGGTCACGGACCCGGTAAAGCTGTCTGGGGCCCAGGCAGCAGCCCTGAAGATGGTGGAAGAGAAGGTGATGAAAGTCTACGGTGGGACGGGAGTCCAGGAGGCGGTCAACGAGGCCTTCTTCGGGCTCCTGAAGGCCATAGTAGTCTTCCCGGTGGAGGACGAGACTAAGCTCACCGACAAAGACGGGAGAGTGCTCCCTGACGCCTTCGTGATGAGAGGCGGGTCCACAGCGCTGGACCTGGCTCGGACGGTTCACAGCGACCTGGCGGACGGCTTCCTATATGCGGTCGACGCTAGGACAGGGAAGAGGCTGGCTGGAGACTACCTGCTGCAGAACAGGGACATCTTGAAGATTGTGTCAAGCGGCAAGAGGGGCTAGCTGCTCGACCTTCCGCGGCTCCGGCTTCGCGATAAGTTTGCTCTTCCTAACCCCTACATGCCTCAGGTGGGTGATCTTCTTGGCCTCGTTGTAGACGTCCGACGCTACTTTCTGGAGCACCAGCTCCTGGACGAACCCTTCGTAGTTCATGCCTGCGGCCTTCTCGCCTATCACTTTGTCCATGATCAGCCTTAGGTCGCGCTTCTTCGAGGTGTTCATCTTGCCCTGGGAGAGCGCCGTGCAGTAGACCCTGACGACATATCCGTCCTTGGTGGCGTAGTCCTTGATGAAGTCAGACATGGATGAGCCTCTTCGTATCAGGCTCCTGAGGAACTCCCTCGAATATTCGTGCCCCTTGAACACTGTGTAGGCGGTCTCGCCTTCGACTCTGTCGATCTGGAAGAAGAGCTTGAAAGCGTAGTGCTGAGGGTCCTGCTTCAGTATGTCGTAGAGGGTAGTCTCTATGACCCTGCCGGCGGGCTTCTCGACGTCTGTGAGAGGGACGCGTGCTATCGGGGCGTTCCCGAATGAGGGGGACGCTGTTACAGTGACCCAGGACTTCAGCTTCCATTTGTCCCTGACCTTCGCCACCTTCTTAGGCAAACCAAAGCGCCCCTTTCGAATCTCGCTTATAATGTCAGCGTCGCTGGAGGCGGTCGACCCCTCCCATGTAGGGGACAACGGGCTCCGGGATTGTCACAGTGCCATCCTTCTGCTGGAAGTTCTCGACGATGGCTACCAGGGCCCTGGTGGTGACGGCGGTGGAGTTCAGGGTGTGGACCAACCTGGTCGTGTCGTTCTGCTTGTCCCGGAACCTTATCTTCAGCCGCCTAGACTGGTAGTCGGTGCAGTTGCTGCACGACACCATCTCCCTGAACCTACCCTGGACGGGCATCCAAGCTTCGAGGTCGTACTTCTTCGCGGCCACCGTCCCCATGTCCCCGGTGCAGACGTTGACCACCCTATAGCGGAGCCCCAGGCCCCTGAATATCCCCTCGGCGTTCGCTATCAGCTGCTCATGGAGGACCCAGCTGTCCTCCGGGCGGGCAAAGGCGACCTGCTCGACCTTGTAGAACTGGTGGGTCCTGAAGATCCCTTTGGTGTCCTTTCCGTGGGCGCCGGCCTCGACCCTGAAACAGGGCGAGAAGCCGCAGTACTTCAGCGGGAGCTCCCTCCCGGACAGTATCTCGTCTGAGTGCATGGCCACCAGAGGGTGCTCCGAAGTCGCAATCATGTACAGATCCTCCTCCTCCACCTTGTAGATGACCGGCCCGAAGTCGTTCATGTCCGTCACCCCGCCGTAGGGCTGCCGCCTCATCATGAACGGAGGCTCCACCGGGATGAACCCCTTTGCTGAGACGGCGTCGATGGCATACCTCATGATGGCATGCTCGAGCTTCACCGCCTCCCCCTTGAGGAAGAAGAACCGGGAACCAGAGATCTTGGCAGCGCGCTCCATGTCGACCATCCCCAGGTTGGCGAGGACTTCGACGTGGTCCTTCGGTTCGAACTCAAACTTCTGCTCCGTCCCCCAGGTCCGGACGGTCACGTTCTCTGTGTCGTCCTTCCCTACCGGCACGCTCTCGTGAAGGATGTTCGGGAATGACATCAGGGTGCTCTCCAGGGTCCGCTGCTCTTCGTCCTGGGCCTTCGCGAGACCGTCGAGGCGCTTTGAGAGTTCAGCGACCTTCGACTGCTCAGCCTCTATGGGCTGCTTCTTCCGGGCCAGGTCGGCGATGACCCTGTTGGCCTCATTTAGCTCGTGGCGCAGGACTTCCGCCCGGGTCTTGGCCGTCCTCCACGCGGAGTCCGCCTTGATGGCGTGGTCCACGAGGTGCAGCTTGTCGAGCATCCCTCTCTTCCTGAGATCTGCTCTGATCACTTCTGGATCCTCCCTCAGTAGCTTTACGTCTAGCATCGGGTTGCCTCAACCCCGCCTCGGTCGCGATAAAAGCCATATCTCCTGGAAGAGCGTCGCGTCTCTCAGGACTGCCAGGGCGGTCGATAGAGAGCTGGAGGCGGAGTCGGATTCGACCGTGAACGTCAGGTGGTCCGCCTCCACCGCCGAAGCCAGCTTCATCCCCCTCGGCGCGCCCTCGTTGTCAGGCGCGAGGACCGACGCCAAGCACTTTACTGTCGAGCCGTCCCTGCAGCCGATCCGCAGCTCTACTCGGGTCCTCAACCAGCAACTCTCGCCAGCACAGCCCTAGAGAAGGTCTCCGTCCTTGATGAAGGTATCTTGGCGCCCGCGGCCATCTCATGCCCTCCCCCGACCCCCTCCACGGCTTCCGCCGCTTCCTTCATCACCAGGCCCAGGTTCACTTCCCCCGCGAAGGCGTCCCCTACCCTCGAGGATATCTTGACCTCCGCGTCCCGCCCCGTCGCCCTCCCCACCACCACTTTGTCTCTGAACTCGGGGGTGGAGGTGAGTATGGAGATCACTGGGCCCAACAGCTTTTCGTCTACCAGCCCTTCCCCGTTCACGAAGACGACGCTGCCGTGCCGCTCCATCCTCGACGGTTCCGAGGCGAGGCCGCTCAGTGCCTTGTTTATCCCTCCCCGGTACTCTGACAAGGACTTCATGGCGGCGCTCAGGGCGTGGGACCTGTCTCCTAGGCAGATCGCGATTCCTATCCCCGGAACGCCCATCCTCCCGCAGGAGTTCAGGAGCGTCCCGAACTCCCTCGCATCCCTCAGCGGCGTGAAGGCGTCCTCGAACCGCAGCGTGTACACCTCCCCAAAGATACCCGCCAGCGCGTCGCTTGCGCCTTCCTGGGAGCCCAGGGCTGCCGCGAGGGTTTCGACGAGGCTCTCCTTCTCTCCCTTGGAGAGGGATGAGACGGTGCGCCAAGACCCGCCATCCTTCAGAGGGAGCCCGGACTGGTGCAGCAAAGCGAGGACCGCGTCCTTGCTCCCTGTCAGCCCCTTCAGGAGAGGCGTGGAAGTCAGGGCCACCGCCTCGTGGATCGGCCTAGTCTCTCGCCCGGTGAACATCAAGTCGGTGGTCACGGACATCAGCCCGCGCGACTGAGCATCCGCAAGCGCTACCCTGTTGAGCCCCGTCAGCGACCTCCCAGGTCCCGCATCTTGGCGGTCTGCTACGGCCCCCACCACGGCTAGAGGCGAGAGGTCCGCGTTGGCCCAGTCGAGGGTTACAGCGAAGAGGTAAGCAATAGCCGAGGAGCACGCGTCCTTCCCCCCGTCGAAGCCGTAAGCCCAGGCGTTGACAACGTTTGGGCTTCTTATGTCAGCCTCTGAGATCTGATGGTGGTCCATGACTAGGAAGTCTTTCCCGAAAGTCCCCTCGAGCTCCGTGACCAGGGTTGACCCCAGGTCGGTGAAAATGTGGAACTCGTATCCCAGTCCCTTCAGTGACCCGATGGTCTTGGCGTCGAGGTCGGGGACGGTGCGTAGGGCGACGTTGGCGCCCTTACGCTTGAGCGACGCGAACACGGCCGACCCACTGCATAAGCCGTCCGCGTCTATGTGCGTCACCACGAGGATCCTCTTCCCGTCGGTGGCCATCTTCAGGATGTTCGGAGCCAGGGCCCTGTATCGCGTGGTGAGCCCTTCGATGTCGGCCACGGGCCCGCCCCTGTTTTAGGCCAGCTGTGCGACGACGGCGGCGTACTTGAAGTCCTTCGAAATGGCACCTTTGTCTTTGTAGTATTTTGAAAGCCGGTATATCTTTGCCTCGATGAGCTCAAGAGAATGCACGTTCTTCCTGTCGCTGCCGTGCACGTCAAGATGCTTCTGAACCCGTTGGGCCCTTTCAATCAAGTCCTGCAGGTCCTGGGGCATCTTCGGCGCGAGTTTGCCTTCTGCCAAGACCCTCCCGATCGACTTCCCCGCCAGGGGCTTGAACAGCGGGACACCGTAGTCGTCCCTGAGCGTCTGTCCTATCTTGCTCGGGGTGAGCCCTTCCTTGGCGAGCTTGAGGACAACGTTCTTTGCCTCGTCAGGGGTGCTGGTCACCCAGCTCGGATTGCTCCTGCTAGGGGGCCTGGTCTGGTGGGACTTGCCGTGCCTGTGAGAATGGATTCGGGCCATGATTCAGAAGTTCAAGTGAGTCCTCCGGGTTTGACTGATAAACGTTGCCCGCCATGTCCTCGTCTCATGCGACTCGGGCGTACCTCCCCCTCCGCTCGATGTTCCGGAGCTGGCTGTGGACCCTCCGGAACCTTGGAGTTCCGGCCTTGGCCTCGTAACCTCTGAAGAATGCGTCCAGGGCTGCCCTGGATATCCCTGGATGGGCACCTACGAGCGTCTCTTTGATCAGACGGAGATCCACGGCGTAGTCCTCCAGCCTGCTGGTGCGATGGGCCAGGCCGAAATCCAGGAAGACGAGGGACTCCTCCCTGGAAACAACGTTGGCCGTGGTGAGGTCCCCGTGCATCATCCCCGCCGCGTGGAGGCGGGCGACCCCTTCCCCGAACTTGAAGAACGGACCCTCCACTTCCTTCTCCGCCATGTGACTCGCCAGGTCCCTGAGCATCTCCCCGCCGATGTACTCCATGACCATGGTGGACGCCTGGAGGTCGAGGTGGTAGAGGAAGGGGGTCGTGACCCCGGCCCGCTTCGCATGGCATATCATCTCAGCCTCGTGAACCGTCCTCTGACGCCGGATCTCCTGGTCGAGGGATGCCAGCCTGTAGGCCAGCGGCTTTCTGACTTTGAACACGGCCGGGAGGCCCTGCCAGTCGCCAAGCACCACATCCGCCTCGGCCCCCCTGTAGAGGAGACGGCCTGGGACCCCTTCAGCCTCGCCAGGGGATGTCAACTACATCGAGCCTCCACGACTGCCTGACCGTCGACTCGGCCACCGGGACCTCGATACCGCTCCCATGGGCGAGGACCCCGGTCCAAGCTATCTGAGCGCCGCAGTCACCGCTGTATTCTAGAGGGACCGCCAGGACCTTCGCCGCGTGCCTCTCAGCCATGGCAGACATCATCTGCGACAGGCGCTTGTTCGCAGCCACGCCCCCCACTATCATGACCTCTTTCTTCCCCGTGAACGCAAGTGCCCTCTCGGTGACCTCGGCCACCATCGAAAACGAGGTCTCTTGAAGAGAGTACGCCACGTCCTCGAATGAGGCCCCAGCGTCGAGGAGGGACTTCGACGTGGTCAGGAGCCCTGAGAATGAGACGTCGTTCCCCTTCACCGAGTACGGGAGCCTGAGATAGTTGTTGGACCTGGACGCCGATTCTTCGATGGCACGCCCGCAGGGGGATGCCAGGCCGTGGTGCCTCCCGAACTGGTCGAGGAGCTGCCCGAGAGTTAGATCCAGCGACTCCCCAAGGATCCGCCATCTCAGTCCAGAGTAGGCGATGATCATTGTATGCCCCCCGGAGACGAGGAGGACCACCGGGTCCTTGGCCCCTGTCAGAAGGCACCCGAGCTCTATGTGCCCGACGGCGTGGTTGACAGGGACGAGAGGGACTCCAATGGAAGCGGCCAAGGTCCTGGCGGCGACGGCTCCGACGCGCAGGCAGGGGCCGAGTCCGGGGCCCATGGCGTAGGCGACCGCGGAGAGGTCGCTAAGCCCCGCCCCTGAGGAACGGAGCGCCTCAGATAGGACCGAAGGCGCCGCGGCAAGGTGGTTCTGGGAGGCCTCGAATGGATGAATCCCACCCCCCGGAGGCGCCTTATAGACCGACTTCGGGTTCGAGAGTATCTCGCCGTCGGAAGAGACCACGGACGCTGAGAACGTGTGTGCTGTGCTCTCCACGCCGATGACTATGCTCTTCATCCCTGGTTACATCCTTCGCGTCTGGCGGTAGAGGTCGCCTAGAAGGTTGACGTAGGGTTTGACCTCGACCAGGAAGTCCTCGAACTTGGCCCTCTCGAAGGTGACCGCGTGCTTCCCCCCCTCGAATACGATCTTGGCCGCAAGCACGATCCCTCCGCTCCTGTCCGGGTCGGACTTTAGCCTAGGAAAGTGGATCAGGGCCCCGTAGCCTGTCTTCTTTTCCCCTTTAGTGAACACGACGTTGTAATACATGCTTAGGGTCTTGGTGAACTGGGCCAACTGCTTCTTCCTGCTCTCGCTCCGCTTCACCTGGTCGAAGTCAGCCGCCGCCAGGGTGTCTATCATCTCCTTGAGCAGCTTCATCTCGCTCACCTTCCTCGTGTAACCAGCGTATTCAATCGGCATCTGATAGACGCTGTTCATTACCGAGTCCCAGTCGTCTAGGACCGCGAATGTGTCGGTGTCGAGGTTCATCTCCCTCTTCAGCTCGTCCGACAGCACGTCTTCCACGGTCAGCTTGCGCGGCACACCGGGAGCGGCTACCGACGCATAGTTAATGTTGACCCCGGCAGGCCGGCCCGAAGGGGGTCCTTTCGTCCACGAACTTATACACACAGATCCCCTGAGGAAAGGTGTTGAAGCCCCCCATAGCGTCAGTCGAGGTTTCATATCTGATACACGCCACGGAGGACGAGAAGAAGGTCGGGGACGCTGTGGCGAGGCTTCTGGGCGGTAGTCCCGTACTACAGAGGGAGGTCCTCGAAGGTCACTTCGGGAACCAGATCGTCAGGATAAGGATCCACCTGACAGGCGACGTGGCGGCCTCGGCGTTCAGGCATATCGTCGCGGGGCTCCCGCCGCAGGTACGGGATGCCATCTCCGATGAGCTTGCAGCCCTCGTCGACGAGCACTCGGCGCTGTACCTGCGTCTGGACAAGCAGAAGCTGATCTCTGGGGCCCCCGAAATCGGGACAACTGACTCCATCAGAGTGAAGGTCAAGCCGAGGCTCTATGCCATGCAAAGAGGAGCTCTGGAGTTCTACTCGAAGGAGTTGGAGGGGACCTAGATTGCCCAAAAGATACCTCCTCCTGATGGCCGAAGGAGCGGTCCTTGAGGAAGAGATGAAGGCGCTGGCGAAGGTGCTTGGGAGCGAGTTCGGCGGCGTGAAGGTATTTGGGGTGGACGGGAACCCCCGGGCGGTCATAGTCAAGGGGACGGTAGAGTCAGCCCGACGGCTGAGGGAAGCTTGCGCGACGGGTGCGGTCGGGGGGAGGAAGATGACACCTATCCTTACGTCTGGTGCAGTAGGTAACCTCAAAAGGCGAGCGAGAGGGGCAGCGACCCCATGACCAAGTTCATGAGCGATGAGTACGTCGCCCAGGTGCAGTCCACGCTCGCGGCCGACCCCAAGTGGGCCGAGACCACCAAGGGGTTCAAGACGAGCATAGCCTTCAACGTCGCCGACTCCGGCCAGAGCTACCTGATGACCGTGGAGAATGGGACGACGGCGATCAAGAAGGCTGAGCCAGGCGCGAACGCCGAGTTCTCTTTCGATGGAACCTACGATTCGTGGTGCAAGGTAGCCAAGGGCGAGGTAGACATCCAGTCTGCTGTCTTGAAAGGCCAGCTCAAGTTCAAGGGCTCCCTCCCCAGGATCATTATGTACAGGGACAGGCTCGTCAGGGTCGCCGAAGTCATGAGGGACGTCCCGAAAGAATTCTAGGCAGGGACGAAGACGTAGTAGGGGCTTCCGTCCGACCTTGTTCTCGCCTCCACCTTAAGCTTCATGCCAGGGGTTGCGTCTTCCGCTCTGACCCCCTCGAGCCAGGCGAGGACCTTGACCCCCCCTCGAAACTCCGCTATGGCGACCGTGTATGAGCCTTCAGCCGAGAAGCTCGCAGGGACCGTCATAACCTGGGTGTACGTGACAAGGGTGGCGCCCTGACCCAGGTCGACCCAGTGAAACTCGCTCCCCATGCACCTGGAACAGTCTGACTGCGGCGGGAAGGAGACGTTCCCGCACTTCGAGCACTTGGTGGTGACGAACCTACCGGTCCGCAAGGAGTCCCAAAACTCGTGGGTCCTTGATATGGGGATGTCGAACCTGAGAGTGAGCGGCCGCCTCGAGTGCAACGCAGGCGCTTCTGACATGCCTCAGTCCCTCGAATAGACGGTCACGTAGGCGTAGTGGCCCGTCCCCCCGATGTTGTGAGTCAACCCCAGTCCCTTCTTGATCTGAGCCTGGCGCCTCCCGGCTTCCCCCCTCAGCTGCTTTGTAATCTCGACAGCCATGGAGACCCCTGTGGCCCCTATGGGATGCCCCTTGGCCTTCAGCCCGCCGTCCAGGTTGACAGGGATCCTCCCGCCGAGTTCGGTCTCGCCTTCGCGGACCATCTTCGCTCCCTCCCCTTTCTTACAGAACCCTAGGTCTTCGTAGGCCATCAACTCAGCTATGGTGAAGCAGTCGTGTGCCGTGGCGACGTCGATGTCCCCGGGCGAAACCTTGGCCATGGCGTAGGCTCTCGCAGCGGCTTCGACGGCCGCCCGGAGCCCGACGTAGTTACCTCTCCTGCTGAGGTTCGCTGTGTCGGATGAATAGCCCACCCCTCGGATCCAGACAGGGGTGTCGGTAAGTTTCTTGGCTGCCTCTTCTGAGGCCAAGACCACCGTGGCCGATCCGTCCGACAAAGGACATGCGTCATAGAGTTTCAGCGGCCAGGCCACCATCTGTGAGCCCATTGCCTTCTCCAGCGTGATCTCCTTCTGGAAGTGTGCAAGCGGGTTGCTGGCGCCGTACCTGTGCGCCTTCACAGACACCCTCGCGAGGTCCTCCTGGGTGGTGCCAAACTGGTTCATGTGCGCTACTGCGTAGAGCGCGTAGTAGGCCGGGAAGGTCATCCCGTAGTTCTCGAATTCCCATGTATAGGAGCCGGCCCTCCCGATGAGCTCGACCGAAGTAGGCGAGTCCACCTCGGTCATCTTTTCCACCCCAACCGCCATGGCCACCTCGGTCTCGCCGCTAAGGATGCTGTTGTAGGCTGCCTTGACCGCCGCGCTCCCGCTTGCACAGGCAGCTTCGACCCTCATGGTCCCCGCGCCGCTGAGCCCTGCGTATTCTCCGACCACGACGGCGGGGAGAGACTCCTCGTACCAGCCCCCGGCGCTCCCCACCACGACATTGCCTATGTCCCTACGCTCGACGCCGGCGTCATCAATAGCCTGCTTGATAGACTCGAAGGCGAGTTCTCCTATGTTGACGTCAGTCCGCCTTCCGAACCTGCTGTGGCCGATGCCGACCACGGCGACCCTGGTCACCGTGAGGACACCCCGGAGGTCGACATAGCTTCTGTCTCCATGGAGGCGGGCTCAGCCCAGGACGCCCATCTCTTTCGCTACTTCCTTCATGATGGTGAGCCTCTGGATGTCGTTGGTCCCTTCATATGTCTTGATGATCTGCGAGTCCCGGAGCATCCTCTCCACCTGGCTATCTGTGGAGACGCCGTAGGCGCCCATGATGAGCATGGCCATATGGGCGTTCTTCTCTGCGGCCTCAGTGGCAGTAATCTTCGCTATCGACGACGCCTTGATGAAGTCCTTCCCCTTCTTCGTCAGGGTGGCCGCCCAGTAGGTGAGGAGCCTGGCCGTGTGGACCGCGGCAGTCATCTCTGCTATCTTGAACTGGACCTGCTGGTAGCTCAAGAGGTAGTTGTCGAAGGTCTGCCTCTGAGTCGAATACCGCAGCGCCGCTTCGAGTGCCCCCTGGGCTAGGCCCGTGCCTTGGGCCGCGACACCGACTCTCCCATGGTCGTAGCAGGTCAGGGCGATCCTCACCCCTCTCCCAACTTCCCCCACCACGTTCTCCTCCGGGACCTCGAGACCATCGAACATCAGCTCGACCGGCTGGTCCCCCCTGAGCCCGATGACGTCGGTCCGCTGCCCGACATTGAGTCCTTTCATCCCTTTCTCGGCTATGAACGCAGTAATCCCCTGGTGCCTCTTCCCTCCCTCCATGGGGCTGGTTCTGGCGAAGATCAGGAAAGTCTCAGCCTTGTCCCCATTGGTGATGAACATCTTCTTCCCGTTGATGACATACTTGTCACCCTCCTTCTTGGCGCTGGTCGAGATGGCGGCCACGTCGGAGCCGGTACCCGGCTCGGTCATGGCGTGGGCGGCTATCTTCTCCCCCTTCGCGATGGGGACGAGGTACTTCCTCTTCTGTTCCTCGGTCCCGAACAAGAAGATCGGGGTGGAGACCAGATAAGTGGCGCCGACTACCGCTGAGAACGCCGCGGAGAACCGGGCGATCTCTTCCGTGGCGATGACGAGGGAGAGGTCGTCTCCCCCCCCTCCGCCGTACTCCTCTGGGAAGGGGACGCCGAAGAGGCCCAACGCGGCGGCCTTCTTCACGAGGCCCATGTCCATCTGGTTCTCCCTGTCTATCCTCTGGGTCACCGGCGCGAGTTCCTTCTCCGCGAACTCCCTGACGGCCTGGCGGAAAGCCTCATGCTCCTCTGAAACTGAGATCACGTAGTCGGACGAGCTCGGCGTTAAAGTGCTCATTGGATTGGTTGTCCCTCGGCCATATATACGCGATTACTTTTCGTAACCTCGCTTTCCAGTGGAAAGAGCCTTAAGCCGGCCGCCCCTGCGTCCCATACCATGGCCATCGAGAGGGTGACGGTAATCGGCGCCGGGGACATGGGCCACGGCATCGCAGAGCTCTTCGCGGTCAATGGGTTCCATGTGACGCTGGTCGACAAGTTCCCGCAGGCGCTGGAGAAGGCACAGGGGAGGATATCGTCGAGCCTGGACAAGCTGGTGGAGAAGGGGAGGGTCACCAAGGAGCAGTCCGAGGACGCGAAGTCGAAGCTGGCGTACTCCGGAGACCTGGGCAGCGCGGTGTCGGCAGCGGACCTCGTGGTGGAGGCCGTTCCAGAGTCGGTCGACCTGAAGAAAGGGGTCCTCAGAGAGGCCTCGGCGTCGGCCCCGCCAGGGGCGATCTTTGTGTCGAACACTTCGAACATCAAGATCTCTGACCTGGCCGAAGCCACCGACAGGCCGCAGAGGATGGTCGGGATGCACTTCTTCAATCCCCCAATGCTGATGAAACTGGTCGAGGTGATTCCTGGGACAAAGACAGACCCCGCCGTCGCCCAGGAGGTCTTCGACCTCTGCGGGAAACTCGGGCGTACGCCTGTGAGGGTGCTGAAGGACTCCCCCGGATTCATAGTCAACAGGATTAACGCAGCCGACACCCTCTTCTTCTGCCTGCTCCTCGACCGAGAGGTCGCGAGCCCCTCGGAGGTTGACACGTTCGCCAGAGGGCAAGGGCTCCCCATGGGTCCATACGAGCTGCTCGACTTCGTCGGAGTGGACGTAGGGGCGGACTCGCTCGCATATTTCGCTTCGGTTCTCTCACCGGAGTACGGCAAGGGGACCACCTTCGCGAAGATGGTGAAGGACGGCCGCCTGGGGAAGAAGACCGGCCGCGGGTTCTACGACTGGTCGAAAGGGAAGGCTGAGATACCGAAAGCAGACCCCACCGACAAGGTATCAATCATGGACATCTTCGCCCTCGAAATCAACGAGTCAGTGAAGCTGATTGAGGAGGGAGTGGCTACGCCAGACGACATAGAGAAGGGGGTCGTCCTGGGGATGAACAGGCCGTTCGGTCCCATATCAGTCGCCAGGGACCTGAGCAGCGCGGAGGTCAAGGCGAAGCTCGAAGAGCTCTCGACCAAGTATGAGTGCGGCGTATTCGCCCCGGCTCGCTCTATAGCAGAAGGGAGGCTCCGCGACGCCATCGAGGGGAGGATCCACTCGGCACCCGGTCGGGACGCGCCCTTGGCCGAGGCGAACGCGGCGACACCCACCGCGGCACGTGGGGCGATCCGCCTGGAAAGGCTCGAGGGTGGGGTCGCCAAGATCGTGATAGACAGACCAAGGCTGAACCTGATCAACGGCGATGTCCTTGACGGGCTGGATGGGATGTTGACCGACCTGTGGAACGACCGGGAGATCAGGGCGATCGTAGTGACGGGGGAGGGGACGGTGTTCTCTGCCGGCTTCGAGATGACGAAGTTTGTCTCGAGCGCGGCTGGGATGATGGAGTTCGCCAGGAAAGGAGAACGGACCATGAGGCGCCTGAGCGAGATACCCAAGCTCACGATAGCCGTACTGAAGGGATATGCCCTCGGAGGGGGCCTCGAGCTTGCCCTGTCCTGCGACCTCAGACTCGCCACCGAGGACGTGGAACTGAGGTTCCCTGAGCTCACGCGCGGCCTGGTGCCCGCATGGTCAGGGACTCAGAGGCTCGGCCGACTGGTCGGGCTGTCACGGGCATCGGCCATGATACTGGCCTGCGAAAGCGTCACGGGGAGTCGGGCGCACGAGATGGGGTTGGTAAACCGGCTCCTCCAAGGAGGAGACCCTGACGAGCAGGCGGTGAGATACGCGAAGGAGCTCGCGTCTTCGGAGGCGCCGGTGGCCGTCATGCTGGCGAAGAAACTGCTCAACAAGGGGGCGGAGGTCCCGATGGATGTGGGGCTCGAGATGGAGGAGATGGCTGCGGGCGTCCTCTTCGGGACGGAGGACCTGAAGGAAGGGATATCCGCGTTCCTGGGCAAGAGGAAGCCTGAGTTCAAGGGGAAGTGAAGGGACGTGGTCGAGCTCAAAGACGCATACGTGGCTGACTACCTTAGGGTCCCTTTCTCGAGGTCGAAGCCATCCCAGCCAGAGAAGGATGTGTACAACTCGGTCAGGATGGACCAGGCCCTGAGCCTCCTCATACGCAAAGTCTTGGACAGGACGGGCTTCAAGCCTGACGAGATCGGAGACGTGGTCACCGGCTGTGCATTCCAGACCGGGGAGAACTGGCTCTACGGCGGGAGGCATCCGGTCCTGCTTGCCGGCCTCCCGGTGTCGGTCCCAGCCATGGCGATGGACAGGGCATGTGCCTCGTCCATGAACGCCGCGGCAGAAGGCGCCATGGAGATCATGACAGGGAACTCAGAGGTCGTCCTCGCCGGAGGGATGGAGCATCTCACTCACGTCCCGATGTCGAACAACCCCGCCCTGACACCTAACACGCGGCTACTCACGAGGCCGGAGTACATGAAGTACCAGATGAGCACGGGATATTCGATGGGGCTCACCGCGGAGAGACTCGCAGAGATGGAAGGGTTCACCAGGGATGAGATGGACAGGTTCTCCGTGGGTTCACACGCGAAGGCATCGACGGGGGTAGACGAGGGATGGTTCAGGGGCGAGCTGCTGCCGATGAGAGTAGAGTTCGAAGGGGAAGAGCGGGTCATCGAAACTGACCAGAGCATAAGGAAAGGGACTACAATGGAGCAGGTCGCAGCCCTCCAGCCTTCGTTCAAGTCAGGCGGATTCATCACCGCAGGGAACTCCTCTCCTCTCAACGCTGGGGCGTCCATGGTCGTCCTCGCCTCGAAGGAGAAGCTGGAGGAGCGCGGAGTCAAGCCCCTGGCCAAAATAGTGTCCATGGGCTGGGCAGGGGTCGAACCGAGCGTCATGGGGAAGGGTCCGGTCCCTGCGTCCAAGAAGGCGCTCGCGAAGGCTGGGCTCAGTGTGGACCAGGTCGACGTATGGGAGATCAACGAGGCGTTCGCCGTCGTCGTTCTCTATGCCATGCGGGAGCTGCGGCTCGACCCGGAGAAGGTGAATATCCACGGAGGGGCGATAGCCATCGGGCACCCGCTAGGGGCGTCCGGCGCCAGGCTTGTGGGGACGCTGGCGAGGGAGCTCGTCCGGAGCGGCAAGGAGTACGGCATGGCCACGCTCTGTGTAGGGGGCGGGCAGGGGTTCGCCATCCTGATGCAGAGGGCGTAACAGCTACTGGACTGCGCCTCTGGACTTCATCCTCTGCGTAGCCTCAATGGAGTAGCCCAAGGACTTCATGATGGAGGCGGTGTCGTCTCCCAGACCGGGGGCCGCGGTGCAGGGCCTCTTCCTCATAGGAGGGATTGCCCTGAGCGGGCCGTTGAGGACCTCTTCGCGTCCGACTCTTGCTAGCATCCCTAGGCTCCTGGCCCAGTCGCTGTCAAGCGCCTCCTTTATGGTCAGTACCGGCGTCACGCAGGTGTCCCTGCCCATGAGCGCCTTGGCCCACTCATCCCTCGTCCTTGTCGCGAAGACGCGCTCCAGCTCTGAGGTGACGAGGGCCCTCTCCTCGGCAGTCCCGGACCTCAGGGGCTCGAGCTCGGGGACGCCCAGGGCGGCCAGCAGGTTCCGCCAGAAGACCGGCTCGATGGCAGCGACCGCCATGTATCCTCCGTCGGCGGTCCTGTAGACGTTGTAGTAAGGCGTGGAACCGAAGATGAGGCTGTCCCCTTCGCTGGGCGCCCGCCCCGTCGCCAGGTAGACAGAAGCGGGGAGCACCATCCAGGACATCAGGGAGCCGACTATTGGAACATCTATGAATGCCGGCCTCTTACGGCCAGAGAGCGCCCCCAGAATCCCCAGGGCTGCGTACATCCCAGAGGCTATGTCGCCCAACTGGAGGAACGGGACCCCCGACTCTGTGGAGTAAGCGAGCGTCCCAGCCATTGATTGGAAGTTGATGTCGTGTCCAGGCATGGAACTAAGCGAGCTCTCCTGGCCGTAGGCCGATATCGAGCAGTAGACAATCTTCGCATTGACCTTCTTCACCTGGGTGAATGACAACCCGAGCCTGGACATTGCCCCGGGGCGAAAACCTTCTACGAACACGTCGGCAGTTCGGAGGAGACGCCGCATCACGGCCTTCCCTTCGGCGGATTTCAGGTCTATCCCGATGCTCTTCTTGTTCCTGTTGACAGTCGCGTGCACAGGGCTCCTCCCGCGGCTGGTAGGAGGGGTTGCCCGCATGTAGTCCCCCAGCCCAGGCTGCTCCACCTTGATCACCTCGGCCCCCATGTCGGAGAGGAGCATTGTGCAGAACCCTCCGGGGAGGAGCCGCGTGGCGTCAACCACCCTCACCCCATCCAGGAAACCCAATGTTCTCCCGTTCCTCGCTGAGCAGATAAAGGCTAAATCCCGGCCCTGGCCCGAATTTCCTGACGATGAGGTGAACGCCGTCCCAGTCATAGTCCGGAGTAAGCTCCCGGACAGATGATGAACTCGCGACGATACTGAGTCAAAAACAAACGAGGACCGAGCGTTTTTGGACACATTCGAGCGGCTGGTTGCTGAAGCCTGGACCCGCCAGTTCCAGGGGTGGGACTTCGAGTTCCTCAACGGAAGATACGTCGAAGGGAGGACATCGTGGAACTACGTGCGGCTGCTGGGGTTGAGGCTGGCAGGGGCAGGAACGTACCTTGATCTTGGGACAGGGGGCGGCGAGCTCTTGTCCTCAATGGCTTCGCTACCTCGTCGAACGGTGGCGACCGAAGGGTATCGGCCCAATCTTCAGGTGGCGCTCAAGAGGTTGAACCGCCGAGGCGTGGACGTCGTTTTCTCCTTTAGCGACGACAACGCTGCCACAGGGATGCAGCGGGGGGCGCTCCCCTTCAGGGACGCGACAATCGACCTGGTCAGCAGTCGGCACGAAGCCTTCGTGGCCAAGGAGACGGCGAGAGTGCTCCGCCCAGGCGGGACGTTCGTCACGCAACAGGTTGGCCCTGGCAACGACGAGGAGCTGGCCCTGCTTCTGGGCGAACGTGAAGACGAGAGGGGGCGTTGGGACCTCGCCGAGGCCGTGAGGCAGGTCAGGGGTGCTGGACTGCACGTGACCGAGAGCGGCGAAGAGAAGGTCCGCTCCAGCTTCCTTGACATCGGAGCTCTGGCGTATTATCTGAAGGCCGTAGGTCCTCTGGAGTTCGACGCGGCCAGTCTCGCCGAACTTGAGAGGCCCCTGAGGGAGGCTGACTCGAAGATACGGACTATGGGATCCTTCGATGTCACCACCTCGCGCTTCTACCTCGTTGCCGAGAAGCAAGGAAAGGACCCGTCCCAACATTAATAGCGCCAATGCGGATGATGAGTCAGATGGGCAGGAGCGTCAAGGTCCATGACGACACCCACCGGACGCTGATGCAGCTGAAGGCTAAGCGGAGGAGCGCAAGCGTCGACCAGGTGATACGAGAGATGATCAGGCAGTCGACTGGCACCTCGGTGGGGGAACCCCCTCAGGGGGCGGAAGACCTGGCGAAGTATTCGGAGTGACGGTCCGGCAACACAGAAATACGAACCCGCTGAGCCTCCCGACCCATCAATGGCAAAGTTCGACGGCATAGTGGGGAAGGCCCTGCTGACTGTGGAGGAGAAGGAGAACGAGCTGACCCTAGTCTTCGCTGACAACAGGTACCTCTTCGTGAAGCTCGAGAACGGGAAGATGAGCTGCGTGAGCGTCCCCGAGTAGCCTACTCCTGTTCGAGTATCTTCACGGTCTTCGAAGCGCCGAGGAGCTTCTTGAACCTCTCGGCATCTGCCTTCGTCCCCACGATGGATTGGAAGTGCATCGGGACGACGACCTTTGCCTTCATCCCCTTTGCCGCCTCGGCCGCCTCTTCCGCGGTCATGACGTACGTCCCAGAGACAGGCAGGAACGCGACGTCGACGTCCACAGACTTCAACTCCGGCGTGGCGTCACTGTCCCCGGCCTGATAGAACCTCACCCCATCGACGGTGACAATGTACCCGACCCGGCCGTCCTCCCTTGGGTGGAATACCTTGCCAGGTTCCCTGAACTTGTTGAGGTTGTAAGCTGGGACAGCCTCTATCTTCACACCCTTCGCTTCGATGCTCGACCCAGGCTTCACGAAAAGCTTCTCTTGCCCGTAGGGCTTCAGGGGCTCCTCGCATATCTTGGGCGCGACGATGGTCGTCGACGGGGTGACGAACTTTCTGATGTCTTCGTCGCTCAGGTGGTCGAAGTGTTCGTGGGTGATCAGCAGCACGTCGGCCTTGTAGTCCCCTTTCGCCTTGAATGGGTCGATTATCACAGTCCTTGACCCAGACAGGACAAAGCCGTCGTGCCCTAGCCAGCGTACCCTGATGCCTTCGTATGTCCACATGAAGAACCGCCCCTACAGGTCTATGCCTTCTTCCTTGATGCCCGTCTTGTCGACGGTCAAGATATCAATCCCGTTGCCGCTCATGGCGTCCCTGGCCACCGCCGCCTTGATGGCAGATATCGCGAGGTCTCGTGCCTCTTTCTGGGCCATATTGGGGTCGTACCCCGCTTCGATCACCCCGATGGCGGTCTCCTCGCCAGTGCCAACGGTGGCGTATTGGTCTGAGATCACGCTGCCCAGCGGGTCGAGGACGAAGACCACCGGCTTGTCGCCGATGCCCCCCAGAATGACCTGCGTCAGCAGAGGGGCGTACCTGTTCTGGAACATGAGAGTCGACATTAGCTTCGCGACAGAGTTAGGCTTCATCGACTTCCTTGATTCGAGCTCCTTCAGCTTAGAGTAGACGGAGACCTCCTTCACCAGGTTCTGCATGTCAGCAATCATTCCGGCGCAGACCGCACCGACGTTGTCGGTGACCTTGAAGACCTTCTTACCAGACTTGCTCCTCACGAAGTTCCCTAGGGTTATCCGGCGCTCCGCGCCCATGACGACTCCGTCCTTGTAGGCGATGCCGACGGCAGTCGCCCCTGGCATGAACTGTTCGTAGGACATCGGAAATCTGATGAGGCGCCTGTGCCCGCCCTTTTAGACATTGTGCCGTTCGGCGCGACGCCATCCCCCCACTGGGGTCACCGTGACCATGACCCCGTCACCTGAAGGCTCTACCTTCCAACGGCACCCGGTAAAGAGCCCCGCCAGCCTGAGCCCCGACTCAAGGTGCGATGTCATCGATGGGATCTTCACCCGCGACTCTCGCTTCGCCATGGAGAGGAGCGGGAGCAGCATGTCCGCCAAGTTCGCATCCAAGCACCCTCCAGACCGCTCGGCTGCAAGGAACGCCGCCGCTGCTTCCCTACCCACCCCCTCTGCGGGCTTCCCTTTCGCCCCTATGGCGTCTGAGCCGAGAAGAGCCTCGCTGCTCACGCGCGCGACCAGCACCGAGGTGCCTGGGGAGGCAGACTCCGCGGCGACTACCTCGGACTGCGCGTCGATGTCTGCCTTTCGCAAGAGCTCGACCGCCGAATCAGCCTGGCGCTGGGCGACTGCCTTCGGGAGGCTGCCACAACGACTCAAGAGTCGGACAGACTTCACCGGGGGCCTGGAGGTCATGTCCAGGGCGGAGACGCCCCCGCAGGGCTCTATGGAGGCAGTGATGACGCCACCGCCCCGCGGGTAGTAGCCGCGGCTGGATGCTTCGACCTCGAGACGCATACCGAGTTTCCCGTATCCCGCTCTCACGACTTCGCGGAAGTAGTCGAAGGTCGGGCTCCAGGGGACGTCTGTCCCTCCCACCAGTTGGAGCCGGAGGTGCGAGCCGCTCAGCGCGACCGCGGGGACCACGGCCTGGAGGACCAAGGTTACGCTCGCAGCGGTCCCCATGTCGGCCGATACGGCCTCGCGCCGCGGGTACCCTGGGGCGAACTTGACCTCTTGGGATCCTTCGGTCGCCCCGCTTAACTCCCCGCCGAAAACATCAGCTAGGACCCTCAGCGCCGAGAGGTGCTGCCTCTTGAGCCCCGGGACCTCTCTCCCTGCCCTGATATTGACTACGCGGACGGGGACACGCCCAGTCGCAGAAAACGCCAGCGCCGAACGGAGGATCTGCCCTCCTCCCTCGCCCTGCGAGCCGTCCACTTCGACGTAGCCCATGGCGAGCCTCGTCAGACCACGACCTGTTAAGCTATGGCGCTGGTCTTCTTAAATAGAGCCCGCAGGGGCGGGCCGAACGAAGTCGGATGCGGGTCGGTCTTCTGGTCGGCCGGTTCCAACCGTTCCATCTTGGTCATCTTGGAGCTGTGAAGTACGCCCTGCGTGAGGTGGACTACCTCTACGTGGTGGTAGGGTCAGCCCAGAGAAGCCATGAAAGGGACAACCCTTTCACGGCAGGGGAAAGGATTGCGATGATCAAGGCGGCGCTGGACGGTAACGGAGTGGACCCTTCAAGGTGGATGGCGATACCCATCGCGGACGCCGATTCGCACTCTCTGTGGGTGTCCACCGTGGTGTCCATGGTCCCTAAGTTCGACAGGGTATTCACGAACGACGCGCTGACGTTCCTGCTCTTCAGAGAAGAAGGCATCCAGGTGAAGGCGGTGCCATACCTAGACAGGGAGAAGTACTCGGCCACCAACGTCAGGGACAGGATTCTTGAACGCAAGGACTGGAAAGCACTGGTGCCGGCCCAGGTGGCCAGGCTGGTTGAGAAGTTCGGCGGAGTGGAGCGCGTGAGAGCGCTTATCCGCAAGGACCTGAAGGGTGGCAGGCATGGATAAACAGAAGCTGATCATGCTTCCTGGACCCACCAACGTTTCAGAGAGGGTCATGCGGGCGATGCTCAACCCTGTCATCAACCACAGAGGCAATGAGTTCACTGAGCTCTACAAAGGGGTCCTCGACAAGACGAAGCGCCTCTTCCAGACGCAGGGAGAAGCGGTGGTACTTTCCTCGTCAGGCACAGGGGGGGTAGAGGCTGCGGTCTGGAACCTCATACGGCCAGGGGACGTAGCCGTGGTACCTGTCTTCGGCGAATTCAGCATGAGGCTCGCGGAGACCGTGGAGCTAGCCGGTGGAGTGGCGATTCGGGTCTCGTCTGACTTCGGGAAGGTTCCGACCCTTGAACAGCTGAAATCTGCCATGGAGCAGCATGAGAAAGTCAAGGCGATGTTCTTGGTGCACAACGAGACCAGCACGGGGGTGGCGGTCCCCTACGTCGAGGAGGCCACAAGGCTCGCCAGGGACAGTGGGGCCTTCGCAGTGATAGACGCCATCTCCAGTCTTGGGGGGTACGCCATCCCTGTCGACAGGTGGGGGGTGGACGTTTGCATCACCGGGAGCCAAAAGTGCGTCGCAGCCCCCCCTGGACTGGCGCTGCTCTCGGTGAGCGATAGGGTGGCAGATTACCTGAAGGGATCTCCACCAAAGACCAGATACTTCGACCTCCACAGGTACCTGGAGTATGGCGCCAAGGGGCAGACGCCTTTCACACCGGCCCTCCCACTTTACTACGCGCTGGACGAGGCTTTGGAGGAACTTCTCGAAGAGGGGCTGGAGAAGAGGGTCGAAAGGCACGACCGCATGTCTGTGGGCATATACGACGGCCTGGCGAAACTGGGCCTCAAGGCGGTAGCGGAGAAGTCCGTGAGGTCCAAGACGGTCGTCGCTTCGTACTACCCCCAAGGGGTTGACGACTCGAGGTTCAGGGAGGAGCTAGCCCAGCGCAAGGGGGTCGTGATAGCAGGCGGATTCGGCCCGTTCGCGGGCAAAGTGTTCAGGGTAGGATGCATGGGCCAGATCAACGAGGCCTACGTAGAGACCACGCTGCGGGCCATAGGAGAGACCCTTGCCGCCTTCGGGAGCTGAAACTCTTTAAACCCAACCTGGAGGCTGGTCGAAATCCATGGCGTTTGAGAAGGGCAGCCTGATATTCGCAAACTACACCGCGTGGGTGAAGGATACCGGCGAAGGCATCGAGTCCACTGTGGAGTCCGAGGCCAAGCAGCTCAAGATATACGAGGAGGCGAGGAGATACGAGCCAAGACTCGTGGCCGTGGGCGAGGGGTGGCTCATCACCGGCCTGGACGCCGAGGTGGCTAAGCTCTCAGTGGGGGACAAGAAGGAGATCGAACTCTCCCCGGAGAAGGCGTTCGGCAACAGGGATCCTACCCAGCTCCGCATGATCCCGCTCCGGAAATTCGGGGATAGGGAGCACGAGCTAGCCGTGGGCGATAGCGTGGACGTTGACAACAGAGTTGGCATTGTGAGGTTCATCGGGTCTGGAAGGGCGCAGGTTGACTTCAACCACAGGCTCGCTGGGAAGTCGATTGTCTACGACTTTGAAGTCCTCAAGAAAGTCGAAGCAGACGACGACAAGGTGAGGGCTCTAATCGACAGGAGGCTGGCAGGAGAGGGGAGCAGAGCAACGTTCGAGCTGAACGGCGGCAACCTGACTGTGACGGTCCCGCAAGACCTGTTCTTGGTCGAAGGGCTCCAGATAATCAAGAGAGGGATTGCCAACGACGTGTTCAAGTTCGTTCCAGCGATCTCTTCGCTCGCCTTCGTGGAGACATTCAAGAATGAGAAGGCCCTTCCGAAGGAGGAGAAGAGCGAAGGGGCCGGGGCTGGTAAGGCCCAGCCGGATGATGAAAAGGCGCCGGTGAAGACCGGCACGAACGCTGAGACTGCCTAGATAACGCCGGTAGCCCTGGCCAGCGCCTTCGCGCTCCTTTCGTCGAGCCTCCTCTCAGAGAGGATCGTGTACCTGTCGGGCCTGATTGTGCTCGCCTTGGCCAACGACTGGACCACAGGCGAATCACCGATGCCTATTGCCGAGGCCTCCACCGGGGCGCCTACGTTCAGGAGAGCCTCCCTCACGCGCCTCCAGTCAAGCCCGTGGAGCCGTGCCATCATTATCGTCCCGATCCCGCACTTCTCTCCATGTAGCCCGACCCCTGGTTCCAAGACGTCAAGGTAGTGGCTGAAGAGGTGCTCTGAACCGGAGCATGGTCTGGAGCTCCCGGCTATGCCAGCGGCCACACCGGTGCTGATCAGCGCTTCCACAAGGTCACGGACACTCGCTTTCCCAAATCTCCCCATGGCCTTGGACCCGTTCAGGACCACATCGGCGCTCATGAGCGCCAAGCTCGCTGAGTATCCTCCATAGTACTCCCCGGTAGCCTTGTGCGCCAGCTGCCAGTCCTTGACCGCCGTCAGCTTCGACACGAGGTCCCCGCACCCCGACGCAAGCAGCCGCTTTGGCGCGGAGCCGATCACCTCTGTGTCGGCGAGAATTCCCACGGGAGGTTTGGCCTTCACAGAGTAAGGCCTGTCGAGCCCCCTGAGCGACGCGAACGGGCTGGATATCCCGTCGTGGGACGCGCTGGTGGGGACCGAGTAGAACGGGACCCCGAGCTGGAACGCGGCCAGCTTCCCAACATCCACGCTCTTGCCGCCCCCCACCCCTATTATCCTCCCGGCCCCCTTAGCTGCGCGCGTCACCTTGTCCACGTTCTGCGTGTCGGCCGCCGTCACTTCAACCCAGACAGGTCTCTTATCCAGGGTGCCGTCCACGGTCGCCCTCACCTTTGAGGTGACGTGGGAACCTGACGATATCACTGTCTTCCGGGGGCCTTTGTCTGTCACAAACCCGCCCAGCTTCCC
The DNA here is from genome assembly GCA_029785215.1 of Nitrososphaerota archaeon. Classification (GTDB taxonomy): domain Archaea; phylum Thermoproteota; class Nitrososphaeria; order Nitrososphaerales; family Gagatemarchaeaceae; genus UBA183. The sequence goes on along the minus strand of JAFMAB010000003.1, from coordinate 24,354 downwards.
GATGACCCCGTCCCCAATCAGTATCTTGGTGGGGAGCTCCATGAGGTGGTAGCCGGGGTCCATGTGGGGGGCGCCTCGCGTAGTGCCTTAAGGCCACTTCGGTGGGTCAGGCGTCGCACAGAGGCGACTCGCCGGGGGTCTTGGCAGTTGCCAAAGCGGATTCGTCCAGGCGCCGACCCTTGGTCGAAGCATGGGGCATCTACTGGTCGTCAGGCGCAGCAGGGGCACTCGTGAAGCCGCATGCGTTGTAGAAACCTGCAGCGCTCGGCTCGGAGCCCACATGAGCCTGCTCCGGACCCTCGCTCAGGGAAGCCTCCCGGGAGTTCCACAAGCCCCCCCAACGCCTCTTCTGCGGAGAGGTGAGTGAAGGGCAGCCCGGGGGGAAGGCGCTGGCCTGCTCCCCAAGCAAGAGGAGCAGACCCGCGAGCTCTTCACGTTCTAGAGCGCAGGCATGCACAATGTTCGCCCTCGTGTCGGAGGTGATGTCGGAAGGCTCGCGTCGAGGCCACGCGCCGGCATCGATGATAGAATCTTGGTCGGACGTTCGCGGAGAGGGTCCGACACCAGACGGCTACGCCGAGTCCCTCCGTTTCTCCTTGTGCGTCGAAAATCTGTATCAGCGCGTGCAGGATGCCCATGCAGGGCGACTCCCGACGCTCGGCTCCGTTCCCCCATCGCTGAAGGATTGAAATCCGCGGAACTTGGAAAGATTAAATAAGCAACAGGGAGCGCGGCGTCTGTCCGTTCTGAGGGGTTTGTGGACAAAGTGTCTAGAGAATACAACCAGACTGGGGGTAAGATGCTAGGGTCGGCCACGTATCACGGCACCACCACTGTTGGACTGGTCTGTCCCGATGGGGTAGTGCTGGCGACAGACACACGGGTCACAGCAGGCGGATTCATCGCGCACAAGAGAGGCAAGAAACTTATCAGAATCGACGACAACATCGCGATGACCATATCCGGCGGGGTGGCGGATGCCCAGAACGTGACCGACACAGCGAAGTATTACTCGAGCATGTACAGGATGGAGAAGGGGAGGCAGATGCCAGTGAAGGCGGCGGCACAGGTGGTGTCGAACATGCTCTTTTCATCGAGACTTTATCCTCTGATAGCAGACGTGCTGGTTGGGGGAGTAGACTCTACCGGTGGCTCCCTTTTCAACGTCGACATATTCGGTTCGCTCAACCAGGAGAACATGATAGCCACGGGGAGCGGTTCGCCTGTCGCCTACGGAGTGCTGGAGGCGGAGTTCAAGGCTGGGATGGCGGTGGTGAAAGCTTACCCGCTGGCCGCCAAGGCGATAATCGCGGCCACCAGTAGAAACGTGGCGACGGGGGACCACTTCGACGTAGGGATAATCGACAAGGGAGGGTTCCGCGAGCTGACAGAAGCTGAGAAGGACAAGCTCCTGGCCCAGTTTACAACTAAAAGTTAGTCTTGGAACAGAAAGCCAACGGCGTGAGCCTGATGAGCGCTATTCTGAACAATATCCCAGCGGAGGCTCAGATCACAAGGATAGAGTATGAGGGCCCCAGGATAGCCCTCTATACAAAGAACCCAGCCTACCTCCACAAGAACAGCTATGTCATTTCAGAGATAGTGAACTCCCTGAAGAGGAGGGTCGTCACCAGGACTGAGAAGTCAATAAGGAAACAGGAGAGCGATGCGAGGCAGGTCCTCGAGAGGACCGTCCCTCCGGACGCGGGGGCGTCCAACTACTTCTTCGACGACGCGCTGGGCGAGATAACCATCGAAGCGGAGAATCCCAGGCTGCTCTCTCAGGACGCTGGTTTCGACCTTGGCAGCGCCATGGAGAATACGGGATGGAAGATCAAGGTCCGCAAGGCCCCGCACATAAAATCCACCGCCATCCAGAACGTATACTTCGCGCTGAAAGCAGGGTCCGAGATAAGAGAGAAGTTTTACCGGGAGCTGGGCGAAGCGATATTCAGACCACGGATCGCCGCAGAGGAGCACGTCACCATCAAGACCCTCGGCGCGTTTCAACAGGTGGGAAGGTCGTGCGTGCTCGTCGAGACGGCGGAGAGCAAGGTGCTACTTGACTGCGGCATACATCCTGGCTCGAGGAACCCTTGGGACGCCTATCCGCGCCTCGACTGGGCCGACATATCGCCAGGAGAGATAGATGCCATAGTGGTGAGCCATGCGCATCTCGACCACCAGGGCTTCGTCCCTGCCATGTACAAGTATGGCTACGACGGACCTGTGTACTGCACGGAGCCGACCCTCCCTCTGATGACCATGCTGCAGAACGACTTCGTCAAAATCGCCCAGATCGAAGGAGGTAGGCTGATTTACGACCAGAAGGACATCAGAGACGAGATTCAGCACACTATCACCCTCCCCTACGGCATGGTGACGGACATATCGCCCGACATCAAGCTCGTGTTCAACAACGCCGGGCACATCTTAGGGTCCGCGACTGTCCACCTCCACATCGGGGAAGGCGCGCACAACATAGTCTACACCGGGGACTACAAGTATGGGAGAACCCAACTCTTCGACTCGGCTACCTGGAACTATCCCAGGGTAGAGACTCTAATCACCGAGAGCACCTACGGTGCAAAGGAGGACATCATGCCGGTACGTGAAGAGGTGGAGATGAACTTCGTCAACGCCATCAACGGCACCCTCAGAAACGGAGGGAAGGTGCTGATCCCAATCCCAGCCGTGGGGAGGGCACAGGAGATACTTCTGGTGATAGATCAGTACATGAAGAACAAGGTGCTCGTGGAGGCGCCGGTCTTCACGGAAGGGATGATCTCGGAAGCCACGGCGATTCACGTCTCCTATGCCGACTATCTTTCCAGGGAGCTGAGAGCCAAGATACTCGAAGAAGGGGTGAATCCGTTCAAGTCTGAGTACTTTACCGAAGTAGAGCACCCGAGCGACAGAGAAGAGGCGTACAGAGAAGGGCCTGCCATCATCATGGCGACATCGGGGATGCTAGAGGGAGGGCCTGTCCTCGACTACTTCGAACACCTCGCCCCCTCAGAGAAGAACAAGATCATCTTTGTCTCATACCAGGTGCAGGGGACCATAGGAAGGAGGATCCTCGACGGGGGGAGCCAGGCGAGCCTGATGGGTCAGGACGGCAAGATAAAGATCGTAGACGTCAGGGCTTCGGTCCAGAAGGTGGACGGCTTCAGCGGCCACAGCGACTACAACCAGATAATCCGCTTCGTAGGCAAGGTGAGACCGAAGCTGCAGCTGGTGCTCGTGAACCACGGAGAGAAGAGGAAGACGGAGAACCTCGCATACGCCATACAGAGGATTTACCGGGTCCCCGCGATTCACCCCGCAGTCCAGGAAGCAATCAGGGTCTACTGACACTGGCTCGGATCCGACAACGCCCCTGGGTCTGAAGTCCGTCCCCGCGACTGGTTCAGATTCGTGACGGGGAGGCCCGGAGGACGTGGCTCGCAATCTGTTCGTGCCGTTGCCCGCCTTTGTTGGAGCTTACGGCGGAGGGCCGCGTAGCCGCACGTGCTTGTATGAAAGCGGCTCAGGTATTCATGATACGAGGGGCCTACTGGAGGCCGCGCCAGATCCTCACGCCCGGAGGGGTGATCACGACCCTTTCGTCCCCAAGCCTGGCGATGTCCCCACCGACCGAGGTGGCGAACTCGTATAGCTGCTCGACCGAGGACTTTAGCTCTTCGAGGCTCTTCTGGGCCAGCGGGGTCACTTTGAGTATCACTATGGTCTTGTTGGAGACGTCTTCCTGAATCTTGGGCAGCTCCTCGATGCTCTTGAGCGCCAGCGCCTTCAGAAGAATCTCCTTGCTCTTCCCTTCGAGCTTCCTCTCCTGCATCACACCGGACATTTGAAGTGGTTCTCCGTGACTCATGGTCATTATTAAGGGTAGGGCGGCGCCAGCAATTCTATCGCAGCCCTGAATTAGTTAGACACCGTTGTAGAGAATAGTTCTCTGGGCGGGGATTTCCTTCTCAGCTTAAAAGGAGAGGGGAGCGCGAAAGTAAAACCGATCAGAGGGATTTGTGGGCGTTCCAGTACCGGTCTCCCACATAGTGCATGTTCTTCACGCACTCGCCCTTGGACATTGACTGAGCTTCAGCGCCTGGGACGGTCGCGCGGCCGACCACTATGACGCGCCCCTTCTTCTCCTCCCTGACGACAACAAGTTTCCCTGGCGCCCCCCAATCATCCATCTTCCTTATGCCAGGCCGCATCACGTCGGCCCCGTTGATGAGGAACCTGATGGCACCCTCGTCGACCACGACGGACGGGAAGAGGGCGAGGGCAGGCTGAGACCCCAGGAACGGGAAGAACACCTCTCCAGACTGCACCAGCTCGTAATCTTCGAGCTTAACGAAGACGATTCCTTCTTCTGGTTCCGCACACTCCGCCTGGGCAGACTTTGGCAGGCTGAAGGAGACGCCCATGGACCCCTCCAGCTTCGCGATCATCCCTACCGAGTCTCGGTGTGACAGGACCCATTTTTTCAACTGGGGGAGCGTTCATGACTGCTTTAAATAAATGAATCCAGACGGCAGGTTCAAGGGAACAACTTGTCCGTAGACATGGCAGTCAAGGTCCTTGACGAGAGCTTCGGGAAGGTCGTCTTGATCAAGCTGAAGGGAGGGAAAGTCATCAGAGGGAGTCTTCAAGGATTCGACCAGCACATGAACCTGGCCCTCGAGAAAGCGGAAGAGGTGTCCGACGACGGACAGTCGAGTTCACTGGGTACACTGATCGTGCGTGGGGACAACATAATCATGATATCCCCCCCGCCGACCTAGAGTAACAACACAGCACAACGTCCCGATGAGAGTGCAGTGGCACGCGCGAATCTGCTTTTATACCAAAGCGCCTAAGCGCGGGCAAGGATAGGCGCGCATGGTCGATGCTCTGACGGTGGTGGTCGCCGGTATTGTCGGCCTCGGCCTAGGCGGACTGGCATCGTACGTTGTGTTCTACACGAGGCCGAAGCGGGCGAAGGTGTCCCTGAGGCGGGTCGACGCAGAAGCTAGGACCGTCGAGTCCACCGTGACCACTGCTGACCTGGAGCGCTCTCGGAGAGAGATGAGGACGATTATGGTCGAGAGAGACCTCCTCTCCTCCGCTATGATGAAACTCTACGAAGCGGAGAGCGAAGGGAGGATAACCCGCGAAGAGAGGGAGATGATATCCAAGCGGTACAGCGACCAGATCAAAGACCTCCAGGCTAAGTTGAAGGACGTCGAGCTGGTCGTCGAAGTGGGAGAACTCGAAGGGCTCCGAAACGAACTGGTGACCCTCTTTGAGAGCAAGATACGAAACATCGAGTCCAGGCTGGACGTGGCGAAGCAGAGGCTCGGACCAGCAGCTCCTCAGCCTGTTAAGAAGGAGGCCGCCCCCAAGGTCGAGAAGGCCACCGACCTCGAGCGGGTCGTGGAGAGGAGGGCCAAACCCGAGATGAGCGAGTCAGAGAAGAGGGTCAAGGTGATCAGGGACGAAGTGATGGATGCCCTCACTAAGCTAGAGCAGATAGACATCGAAAAGAAGCAGCAGGAAGGCTGATGGACAAGTCAAGGGACGCCCTGAAGGGAGTGGCCAAGGAGCTTGCCGAGCGGATCTCCCCGGGCATGACTCTCGGCCTTGGCAGCGGTTCGACCGTGGCGGCGCTCCTCGAGGAACTGTCTCCCCTAGTGATGGCGAGGTCGAAGACGATCAGGGGTGTAGCGACCTCGACCCAGATCGAGATGGCGGCGGCAAAGTGCGGCGTCGAGGTCGTACCGTTCAAGGGCTCGGTCGACCTCGTAATAGACGGCGCCGACCAGGTGGACGCTGGACTTAACCTGGTCAAGGGAGGAGGCGGGGCCCTGCTGAAAGAAAAGATCGTCATGGGAGGCGCGAGGTCCGCCGTGATTGTTGCGGGGGAAGCCAAGTTCGCGAGGAAACTCTGCGAAAACGGCGTGAGGGTCCCAGTCGAGGTCGTCCCGATGGCCAGGGAGAGCGCAAAGCTGAAGCTTTCGACGCTCGGCGGCACCCCAGAAGAGAGGCTCCTCCCCAAGGGGTATCCGTACTTCACTGAGAGCGGGAACGTGATCCTAGACACACTGTTCGATCCCATTGACGACCCGAGGGACCTTGAAATGAGAGCGAAGTCCATCCCCGGGGTGGCCGAAGTGGGGATCTTCACGATAAAACCAATCGCCGTCTACAGGCTCGGAGACGACGGAGGCTTCGAGCTCATGTCTAACTCTGGATAGGTCTCAACGAAGTCGTCCTGGGACGAGAGGCGACGTTTGGGCGCGCCTGATGAAGGGAGAGGCGACTGTCACGTCTAGACTCCGTATCACTTATAACTACCTGACGGTGGCGATGTTTGACAGTCATGACACGTGATGTAGGTTACAAGTCTGCACCGATCGACCCGAACTTCCTGTCGAAACCCGACCAGTTCCCAGAAACAGGGGAACACAACGGGCACAAGGTAAGGGCAGCAGGAGTCACGAGGAACGACGGTGAAGGAAAGCCGTATCCGACCACCAATGGGGTCCATGGCACCCAGGTGGCGATCGACTGGGAGTCGTGCGTCGCGGACGGAGTCTGCATGGATGTCTGTCCAGTGTTTGTGTTCGAATGGTTGCTCAACCCTGGTCAGGCGGGCACCGGGAAGGACAAAGTCGTCGAACAGGGGACCCCCGAGTGGAACCAGTACAGGAGCGACAAATGCGACCCCGTGAGAGAGATGGACTGCATCTTCTGCATGGCCTGCGAAACCAGTTGTCCAACCCAGAGTATCAAGATTACCCAACCATAGTGCCTGCTCGGCGTAGTAGGCGGCCCATCCCCGCAGAACAGGGGGTGAGGGCCACGGATTCCGTCCCATTCTGGGTACCAATTGCGTTGGTGTCACCCTCGAACAGAGCCTGACGATATGCGGTAGGGCCTCCACGCCTGGTGCCGCCGGTCAGCAAGTGTTTTATTGCGACAGAAGCCAGCGACCTGAACGCAATGGCTGAAGACACCGACCTGAAGCTCCTAGAGCAGCGGAAGCTCGAGGAGCTTAGGAAGAGACTGAAAGCAGCGGAGCATGCTCCCAAAAAGGAGAAGACCGACAGGGAAGTGGTAGAGGGGATACTCTACGACAGAGGGGCCGAGGTTCTTGAGACGGCGTACTCGTTCTATCCCGCCGAGACGGAGAGGCTGGTCAAAGAGCTCGCGGGGATGGTTCGTGCCGGCCGGCTGAACGGAACGATTGGAGGGGGCGAACTGCTATCCATATTCCGGCAGCTCGGGCTGAGGTTCCGGATGAAGACATCGATCAAGGTGATGGACCAGGGGAAGCTTGTTGACCTGAGCGAGAAGCTCGGGAAGAGGGAGGAATGAGCGCCGCGACGGTCGTCAAAGAGAGGGTTCTCTCGGTCCCAAGGGGCCGGCAGCCTGTCCTTGTCTGCGGGCTCCCCGGGAGCGGCTACGTGGGGAAGCTCGCGGCGGACCACCTGGTGACCTCGCTCAGGCTGAAAAAGATCGCTGAGTACACCAGCGCCGCATTCCCGCCTCAGGTGAGTGTGAAGGAAGACGGGATAGCTGAGCCTCCCAAGGGCGAGCTCTTCTTCGCGTCCATGAAGGGGAAGAGGAGCATCATGGTATTCACCGCCGACACCCAGCCGACGACCTCCGAAGGAGAGTATGAGCTTTCGGACAAGGTGGTAAAGTTCGCGAAGAAGTGCGGGGTGAAGAGAGTCTATACGCTGGCGGCCTACATAACAGGCTCCTTCACAAAGTCTCCAAAGGTGTACGGTGCAGGAACATGCAAGGAGATGGCAGACGTACTGTCTGCCAGCGGAGTCACGCTGATGAAGGACGGCGGGATCAGCGGAATGAACGGGCTGCTCATAGGGGTGGGGGCGCTCAGGGGATTGGAAGGCGCGTGCCTCCTCGGGGAGACGTCAGGCTATGTCGTCGACGCTGCGGCCTCCAAGGCCGTCCTCGAGCTGCTGTCGAGGGTGCTAGACATCCCGATGGACACGTCCAGGCTGAACGAGAGGGCCGAAGAGACGCAGAAGGTGATCAGCCAGCTCCAGGCGATGGCGGAACAGTCTCGTGAGGCAGCTCCACAGTCGTCGCGCGAACAGAGACCAGGCTACATCGGATAGAGTTAGAAGGCGGGGAGGCTGACCCCGAAGACGCCTGTCAGAGCCACGTCCAAGACCATCAGTATGAGCCACGCCAGGACTACGACTGCGACGGCGCCGAGCAAGGAGGTGTGGAATGCCCGCCTGAAGACAGCCAACCAGCCCAGGAGGCCGAGGGCGAGAGCCACCGCTAGCGCCGGTGAGTCCATGACCGCGCCCAGAGCGAAAGCGACCACGAGGTACACGACGTAGTAGACCACAACCCCACCCAAGTTAGCGCCCATCGCGCCGCCGAAGGTGGCCCTGTCTCCCCTTGACCAACTTTTCCGCGAAGTTCACCGGGACTGACACCACCGCCCAAAGAACGGCCAGCCCGACTGAGACAAGCAGCATCACGCCTCCGGTGGGTAGGTGCAGCGTGAGCATCCTAGCTCACCCCTTGATGTTGCCAATGGGCCGGAGCGCCACGACCTTCTTGGAAATCCCTGCCCTGTCCATGGTCTCCACCACCTCGGAGATGTCTTTGTAGGCCATCCCGGCCTCCTCTGCGAGGCCGTCCATGGTGGCAGCCTTCACATAGATGCCTCGGTCCAGCATTCTACGCTGCAGCTCCGCACCGTGCACTTCGCGCCTCGCGGCTGTCCTGGACATGGTCCTCCCTGACCCATGCGCAGTTGAACCGAAGGTCTCCTCCATGGCCTTCTGGGACCCGACTAGCAGGTAGGACCCGGTCTCCATGGACCCTCCTATAATCACGGGCTGTCCTATTCCCCGGTATGGAGCGGGGATGTCCGGGTGCCCCGGGCCGAAGCTGCGCGTCGCCCCCTTCCTGTGCACGAGGACATCAGCACTCTTGCCTTCGTAGGAATGCCTCTCCACCTTCGCTACGTTGTGGCATACGTCGTAGATGAGGTGCATGTCGAGGGCCTCGGCTTCCCTGTGGAATGTCCTGGAGAAGGCCTCCCTGACCCTCTGCACTATGATCTGCCTGTTTGTGAAGGCCATGTTGGCCGCGCAGACCATTGCCCCGTAGTAGTCCTTACCCTCCTTCGACGCGAAGGGGGCGCAAGCTAGCTCTCTGTCCTTGACCTGGATTCCATGTCTCTTCATAGCACCGTCGAAGACGCGGAGGTAGTCGCTCCCTATCTGGTGGCCGAACCCGCGGCTTCCACAGTGTATCATGACCAGGACCTGGTCATCCTGGACGATTCCGAAGTGCCTTGCAAGTTCTTGGTCGAAGTACCTGGCAGGGTCGACCACCTGAACTTCGAGGTAATGGTTGCCTGAACCCAGCGTCCCGAGCTGGTCGATCCCTCTGGTCCGGGCCTGGCGACTGACCTTGGACGGGTCAGCCCCCTTGATGTAACCCCCCTCTTCTACGTGGGCCGGGTCGTCCTCCCACGCCTGGCCATTCTCGGCGCACCACTTCACCCCGTACTTCATGATCTCGTCGAACTGAGGCTCGCTGACCCTCAGGAACCCCTTCACGCCTACTCCTGCGGGGACGAGTTTGAAGATGAGGTCGACTAGCTCCTTTATCTTTGGTTTGACTTCTGAGTACGTAAGATTCGTCCGTATCAAACGCATCCCACAGTTAATGTCGAAACCAATCCCTCCAGGCGAGATTATCCCGTCCTCGATGTCGAACGCTGCCACTCCTCCTATCGGGAACCCATACCCCCAATGAGCGTCGGCCATGGCATAGGCCTGCCTGACGATCCCCGGGAGGCAGGCGACGTTGGTCACCTGCTCGATCACGCCGGTGTCCATCGCTTCGAGGAGCTTGCGCGTGGCATAGATCTTCGCGGGGACATTCATCCCCGGCTTGTAGGACTGTGGAATCTCCCACGAGTAATCTGAAAGCTGCTTGAAAGAGCTTGTCTGTGCCACCCAGAGCCCCTGCCCTTTTCCTTGCCTGCGAGTTGAGCCTTTAAGGGTTTGGAGGTCTCAGATGTCGAGGACGACCGTCGCCATCCACCTGCCCCCCTCGTGCCTGATGCCGAACATGTGCATGGTCACGGCCTTCACGTCGTTCCTTAGTGAGTGGCGTTCCCTGTCGATTAGCTCCCCCCGCGCCGTCGCCCGGAGCGAGCGGCCGTCGGGTGCTGTTTCTACGCTGTACTCCCTGAAGAGGAGCGAGTCCACGTCCTTGGCTACTATGAGCTCAGTGAGGAAGTCGTACAGGAGCCTGTCTGCGTCGTCTGATTCCAGGGATATTTCTCGCGCTACCGCGGGCTTGAGCGTCGCCGGGTCCACCATGATATCAGTTAGTGCGAGGGCGCAGGATTCGAAGAGCTCGCCGAGTGACCCGGCTTCAGCCTCGAACGCAACGTCGGCGAGTGCCACATCAGGGAGATAGCGGAAGGTCAACCTGCTTCTTCTGGCGTCACCAGGCCTAGCTCTTAACCTGTACGCAGTCTAAGCATGGCCTTGAGCAATGACCACGCCGAGCTCCTTCCCAGCGGTCTCGAAGGCGCCTATGGCGAAGTCGAGGTCCTCCTTCGTCAGGGCTGCATTCATGATGGTCCTGATCCTCGCCTTGCCTTGGGCGACCATCGGGTACACGATGGGGAGGGCGAAGACTCCGATTTCAAAGAGCCTGGAGCTGAGCTTCTTTGCCTTCCCGCTCTCTCCGACCATCACCGGAGTTATGGGGGTCTCGCTGTTGCCGATGTCGAAGCCAAGGTCTTTCATGGCCTTCTTGAAGTAACGGGTGTTGTCCCAGAGCTTCTGGACGTGCTGCGGTTCGTGCTCCAGCACGTCTACGGCTGCCAGACAGGCTGCGGCGACCGCCGGCGGGTGGGACCCGCTCAGAAGCCAGGTGCGGGACTTGTTGTAGGCGAAGTTTACGAGGTCCTTCGAACCCGATACATGCCCGCCCACGACGCCGAACGCCTTGGAGAACGTCCCCATCTCCACCTGGACCTTGTCCCTCTTAAGGCCGAAGTGAGAGACAATCCCTCTTCCTCCATCGCCGAGGACGCCTTCGCCATGGGCGTCATCGACATACACCATGGCTCCGTGCTCGGCGCCGAGGGCTGCGACCTTGTCGAGGGGCGCCACGTCGCCGTCCATCGAGAAGACGCCGTCTGTGATTATCAAGATGCGCCTGTAAGCTGGAGCCGTCTTCTCAGCCTCCGCGAGCACCCGGGCAAGGTCGTCCATGTCAGCGTGTTTGTAGACCTTGCGATCGGCAGCTGAAAGCCTGACCCCGTCGATTATGCTTCCATGGTTCAGCTCGTCGCTTATGATCAGGTCCCCCTTTCCTGCCAACTGTGGGATCAGTCCGGAGTTCGCCGCGAAGCCTGTCTGGTATACGAGCGAGGCTTCGGCGCCCTTGAACTTTGCAAGGCGCTTCTCGAGTTCCACGTGGATGTCCATGTTCCCCGCGATGGGTCTGACCGAGCCCGAGCCTGCGCCGTGGGTCCTGATGGCTTCGATGGCCGCCTCCTTCAGCTTGGGGTGGTTGCTGAGCCCGAGGTAGTTGTTGGAACAGAACATCAGGACCCTCTTCCCGTCGACAGTGCACCACGAAGTGCTCGGTCCTCCAAGGATACGGAGCTTCCAGTCGAGCTCCTGGCGGACAAGATCACCAAACTCTTGTGCGAGAAAAGCGGTAGGATCCCTCATTGATGGCAACCGCCCCTCCTTATGGTTAAACGCCTTTCCCCGCACGCCTCAGCCTGGACCTGAGCTTGGCCAGCATGTCGGCCACCATCCCGGCTAGGTCGTACTCAGGCTCCCACCCCCAGTCTCGCCTCGCCTCTGTATCGTCGATGGACTGGGGCCAGGAGTCGGCTATATTCTGACGGGAGTCAGGGGAATAGGCCACCTTGAACCCTGGGACTAGCTTCGCAACCTCGGACGCTAGTTCTCCGGCAGAAAAACTGAACGCAGCAACATTGTAACCTAGGTGTCGAGGGACCTTGGGCGCGGGTGCCTCCATCAATTGGACAGCGGCCTTTAGGGCGTCTGGCATGTACATCATAGGGAGGACGGTGTCTTCACGCAAGAAACAGGTGTACGACCCCATCCTGATGGCTTCATAGAAGATCTCCACGGCATAATCCGTGGTCCCACCTCCGGGAAGAGCGACGCTGCTGATCAGGCCAGGGTATCGGAGGCAACGGACGTCGAGTCCATACTTCGCGTGGTAATAGTTGCAGAGAAGCTCTCCGGCGACCTTCGTCACCCCATACATAGTCGTGGGGTTCAAGGGGGCATTCTGAGGGGTGTTGGTCTTGGGCGCGTCGGGACCGAAAGCGCCTATGGAACTCGGCCAGAACACATGCGAAACGCCGTTGGTCCTGGAGGCTTCGAGGACGTTCCTTAGCCCGTCCATGTTCACAGTCCAAGCTAGCTGGGGGTCCTTCTCCCCCTTCGCGGACAGAAGCGCCGCGAGGTGATAGACGGTGCCGACCTTGTACTCCTTCAGGGCTGCGACGACGGCTGCTTGATCTCCGGTGTCGAGGACGACCAGGGGGCCATCACTGAGAGACGGGTCCCCCTGGGACGCGTGGACAGCCGCGACCACGTTGTCCTTGCCGTAGTGAGAACGGAGACGAGGGACTAGCTCAGCGCCAATCTGGCCAGCCGAGCCTGTGACCAAGACCTTGGGGGCCAACTCAGGAAGGCGCAGGCGTAACGCGTTTAAGCATTAGCGGCTCAGAGAAGTATCTTCATCGTTATAGTGGAGACCACCCCTGGCTTCGACCTGAGATTCTCCGCTATGATGGACTTTACAGCCTGGTCGTCCGCACCCTCCACCATGACGAGCAGGTCATAGAGCCCATACAGCTGATAGACAGACTTTATGCCCGGAGTCCCCTTCAGCGTAGTGATGTTCTGCTCTTCTGAACCTGGGCTCAGGTTCACCAGTACTATCGCCCGTTCCATGCCTCACCAGACGAGCGGGGGCCTTCGATTAAAGATTACGGCAGGTCTCAGGCGCGCGATATCCGCTTGACAGCGTCCTCCAGCGGCATGGTCTCCTCGGTGCGCCCCTTCATGTCCCGTAGGGTGACAGACCCGGCCTTGGCTTCCCTATCACCTGTAATCACGGCCCATGTGGCCCCGATCCGACTGGCGTCTTCTAGCTGCTTCGACAGTTGCCTATCCTGAAGTGAGGCCTCGCACGGGATCCCCGCGTCCATCAGGGCCTTCCTGACCTTCGCGGCGTAGGCCGAGCCTCCACCAGCAACTGCGACATAGACCAGCAGCCCGGCGGTCCTGGTCTGGGCGGCGATGGACAGCGCCATCCTCTCGATCCCCCCTGCCGCCCCGGTGGCCGAGAGGTCTGGCCGTCCGAACATCCTGGGAAGGGCGTCGTACCTCCCGCCCCCGAAGAGCGAACCGAGCCGCGGGTTCCTGTTGTCCGCGGCTTCGAAGACTATCCCGGTGTAGTAGTCAATACCACGCACTATGCTCATGTTGTACTCCACGTTCCGCACCCCTCTGGAATCGAGGATGTCAGCCAAGACCCGGAGGTCCTTGGTCGCATCCTGGCCCAGCTCAGAGACCTTCGAGAGGACATCGTCAGGACGCCCGCGTATGCTACCGAAGCCTAGCAACTCGCGCACCTGTTCAGGGTCGAATCCTTTCCCCACATATTCGCCGGTCAGCTCGTCAGCAGCCTTCTTCTCGACCTTGTCAAGGGCCCTCATCAGGTCGACTAACTGGGTCTCGTCGGTGATTCCGACCTTCCCTCGGATGAAGCTCTCCACCACCCTCCTGTCGCCTATCTTTATCGTAGCTTCCGACAGCCCAAGCCTGCTGAGCATGGTCGAGCATGCGTCCAACACCTCGGCGTCGATTTCGACTGACGGAGGTCCGAACACTTCCAGGTCCCACTGATGGGACCACCTGTACCTCCCGTACTGGGGCTCGTCGTAGCGCCAGATCCCCCCGGAAGCGGCTAGCTTGACCGGGAGCCTCAGCCCTTTACGAGAGCAGACGTAGCGGGTCATACCCACGGTCATGTCGAACCTGAGCCCGATGTCCCTTCCTCCCTTGTCCTTGAAGGCGTAGATCTCCTTGTCGACCGCTTCGCCGCTCTTGGCTCTGAGGACGCCGAGGTGCTCAAGCGAAGCCGGCTCCATCAACTGGAAGTTGTAGAGCCGCGTCACCTCCTCGAAGGCCGACCTCACCCTCGAGTGAAGCGCGTACCTGTCCGGCCCCACGTCGTCTACCCCCCTGGGGAGCGCGAGGTCCAACTCTAGCTTGCCTTCTCCTTCAGCGAGGAGATCTGGGCGAGCATTGCGGTGAGTTGGAGCTCAGGCTGCGACCCCTGCACGAGGCGGAAGTCGTACTCGGCGAGGATGGATATGACCTTGCCTAGTTCTGGGGCCTTGAGGCCCCCCAGGGACTCGTTGGCGTACTTCAGGAAATCTCGCTCCGGGACGCCGTAGACCCGCGTAAGCTCTACCATCTTCGACCTGGCCGCTTCGAAGTCGCCGCCGAGGGCCGCCTCCATGACGTCCGCCACGCGCCCTTTCACAGCGGTGCCGGTCACGGATTTCACCGAGTCTAGGGTGATTTCGCCTGTGGCGGACGCTGCCTGCAGCATATTGATCGCCTGTCTCAGGTCGCCCTGGGTGGCTTCGTAGATCGCGGCGAACGCTGACTCCCCCGAGTGTTTCAGCCTCTCCTTCCTCGCGATTGCCTTCAGGTGCTCCACCACGGATCCCTCACCGTATCTCTGGAACCTGAAGATCGCGCACCGGCTCTGCAGAGGCTCGATTATACCTGACGAATAGTTGCAGATGAGTATGAAACGGGTGTGCTCGGAGTTCTCCTCCATGATGCGGCGGAGGGCGGTCTGGCCGTCGGAGGTCATCTCGTCGCTTTCGTCGAGAATAACCAGTCTGTATGGCACACCTTCCCTCCTGTCTGCGAACCGGGCGAAGGTCTTGATCCTCTCCCTAACCACATCTATCCCTCGCTCGTCGCTGGCGTTGAGCGAGAGCGTGTAGTCCCGCCATGGTTCGCCGAGTATCTGCCTAGCGATTATCATTGCGGTGGTGGTCTTCCCCGAGCCAGGGGGGCCGGCGAAGAGCAGGTGTGGGAGTTGCTCTTTCTTCCGTAGGAGCGCCTCGAGCCTCTGCTTGACCGACTCCTGGTCGACGAGCTCCGCCATGGTGGACGGCCTGTACTTCTCCACCCACATCATCTCTGAAAGCGGCATTCAGTCCATCCCTCGCGTCGCCCAGAAGTTCCGCATTTTCGAGAAGACTGGCATCCGGTTCTTATTTATCCGTTCAAGGAAAAGGAGGCCCTGTCGAGGACAGCGACGCATTCCAGCTTCCCCTGGGCGACATCGGTAGGCCAGAAGTTTCTGTTCCCATACGAGGCGTCCGCCGATGCGCCATGGGCGCCGGCGTCTGGAAGCGGCATATGCGATGGAGTGCAGCGAGGTCTCACGTCGATTGAGCGCCCAATGTTTATTATCGAGGCGAGCCACTTGGTGCCTGGTTTGTCCGATGAACGGGTCGCGCTAAGGCAGATGCTCGAACGCAGGGAGAGGGAGTACCTGCTCGGGACAGCCAGGGCGAAGATGCGGTCATCCCTCGAGAACCTCTATGTCGGCGACTTCCAGGTCGAGAAGCTGTCCGAGGGGGATGCGGTCGAACTCCCCAGATGGGTATTGGACGAGCTGGCTGCACAAGGCATGGCTGAGCCGGCGGAGGTCCCCTTCGAGAACGAGGTCTTCAACGCCCTCAGCAAGGAGAAGATGATGGGACCGCTGCAGCTTTCAGGGCTGGCACAGGATTTCTATTTGAGGATGAGGAGGCGCCTGGGCGCGCTCAGGGCCGCCGTGGCCGAGGGGAAGGCAAGGAGAGAGGAACTGGAAAGACTGCGGGTCGTCTGCTACGACCTTATCGGGATAAGGCTGAGCAAGCTCCTTTCGCTCTCCAGCTCGTCGACCCCAGCCTCGACCCTGGCGGATAAGCTAACCCCTGAGGAAAGAGAGTTCTTCACCATATCCCAGTCGCTTTCCAAGGAGTGGAAGACAGGGCTGCTTGGGGGCTCGAGCTAAGTGGCTACGCTCACCAGCGGAAAGCTCTCAGAGCAGTTCGAGGACTTCCTGAAGTCGGTCCTCGACCGGGACGGGACCCCAGTATACAGGAGCAAGATTTCGCAGCTCATAGCGGCGGAGGGCAAGTCCCTGGTCGTCGACTTCGGCGACCTCCTGCGATACAACAACGACCTGGCGAACAGGCTACTCATGGAGCCGGACTCGTCCCTCAGTTCTTTCAAGGTAGCCGCCTTCGAGACCATGAGGAGCGAGAACGCTCTCTATGCCGACAGGGTCAAGCGGGAGCTGACAGTCCGGCTGAGGAACCTCCCTGACCTGGTGCCGCTAAGGAAAGTTGACACTTCGTACATCGACCGTATGCTCGCGATTTCAGGGATGGTGGTAAGGACTTCTGAGCTGAGGCCCATGATGACGGAGGCGGCATGGGTCTGCCCGAGCGGCCATCTCACCTACCAAGAGCAGGACGACATGGTCCTCAAGCGTCCCCCGAAGTGCGAGCTCTGCGGCGAAGTTAGGAACTTTGAGCTCGACAAGAAGCGTTCCAAGTTCGTCGACTTTCAGGTGCTGAGGATTCAGGAGCTCCCCGAGGAGCTCCCCCCTGGTCAGCTCCCGCAGTTCTTCGACGTCAATGTTGAAGGAGATATCGTGAACATGGCGAGGCCGGGGGATAGGGTGATGCTCACTGGCGTAGTAAGAGCAGTCCCAGACTACACCCTCGGCCAGGTAAGAACGAGGCTGTTCAGGTCGCAGGTCGACTGCAACCACGTCGAAGTGAAGGGGAAGGAGCCGGATCAGGTGCTCGTGACGAAGGAGGACGAGGAACTGATCAGGAACATAGCGGCCGCACCGGATGCCTATGAGAATCTCGTCAACTCTATCGCCCCAGTCATCCTGGGTCACCAACAGGAGAAGGAAGCGATCCTTCTTCTGCTTGTAGGCGGGAGCGCGACGTCGCTCCCCGACGGGACAAAGCTGAGGGGAGACATCAACGCGTTGTTCGTCGGCGATCCTGGGACCGGGAAGTCAGAGTTGTTGAAGTTCGCGTCTCAGGTCGCGCCGCGCGGCCTCTACGCCTCAGGAAGGGGGACCACTGCCGCTGGCCTCTCCGCGGCCGTGATCAGGGAGAAGAATGTGCTGATGCTCGAAGCAGGGGTGGTCGTCCTGGCCGACCTCGGCATAGCAGCGATAGACGAGTTCGAGAAGATGAAACCTGAGGACAGGACAGCGCTCCATGAAATGATGGAACAGCAGACGGTGACAATAGCGAAGGGCGGGATTTACGCGACGCTTAACGCGAGGACGGCCATCCTTGCGGCCTGCAACCCTGTGTTGGGGCGGTACAACCCGTTCCAGAACCTCATCGAAAATATAGGGACCCTCCCTATTCCGCTGCTGACGAGGTTCGACATCATCTTCGTCTTCAGGGACCAGCCTACCCCCGCGGACGACGAGAAGCTGGCCAGTCACATCCTGTCAGTGCACGCCCGCCGGTCGTACACAGCTCCTCCGCCGATCGAGTTCAGCCTCCTGAAGAAGTACCTCGCCTTCGCCAAGAGGATTTCTCCGACGCTCACGAAGGGGGCCATGGACAGGATAAGGGAGTACTACCTCGACCTGAGGAGGTCGAGCGGGACAGAAGACTCGATCCCCCCCACGCTGAGGACGCTTGAGGCCCTGATTAGGATCGCGACCGCTCGGGCGAAGGTACTACTCAGGGATGAAGTTACCGAAGAGGACGCTCTCGCAGCCATAGGCCTGATGAACAGGATGGTGGAAGACATCCTCACCGACGCGGCGACGAAGAAGACCGATTTCGGAATCCAGCTCGGGAAGCCGGCTGGAGAGACCAAGAATCTCAGGTCCGCGCTGGAGGTGCTGAAGACCCTGGAAGGCCCCGAGAAGAAGCCTGTCGAGCGCAAGCTGTTCAAGGAGGAGCTTGTGAAGGCGAAATTTGCTGACGAAGACGCGGAGAAGATGATAAGGACCATGTTCAGGGAAGGCATGGTGTACGAGTCGAAGCCGGGCTACATCCGCAGGCTGGGCGCCTAGGATGGAATCGCGAGGTGCAGGGGAGCGTTGGAAGGGCAGAGAGCTATCAGCCTGACTCTCATGGCAGCCAGACGATAGGTGGGCATCCGTGAAGGTAGACGAGATAAAGGCCCCAGAGGAGTTGATCCAGTTCGTAAAGGAGAAGGGTATCACCGAGCTCTACCCTCCTCAGGAGCAGGCGATACGCGCTGGGCTCTTCGAAGGGAAGAGCCTGGTGGTGTCGTCCCCTACTGCCTCCGGAAAGACGTTGCTCGCCCTGATGTCTGCCTACTTCAGGGCGAAGCTGGAGAGAAAGAAAGTGGTGTATCTTGCCCCTCTGAGGGCGCTTGCTTCTGAGAAGTACGCCGAATTCTCTGAACTGGCCAGGCTCGGCATACGCACAGCCATCTCGACCGGGGACTACGACTCGAGTGGCGAGACCCTCGGGAAAGCTGACGCCATAGTTCTCACCAACGAGCGGTTCGACTCGGTGATGAGGCACGGGGTGTCATGGGTCAACTCCGTGGGACTGTTCGTCGCCGACGAAGTACACCTGGCAGGAAACGACAGGAGGGGGCCCACCTTGGAGATGATCCTCACGAAGGTCGTCCACCTTGGCCTGGATGCGCAGCTGCTCGCACTCTCGGCGACCATCAGCAACGCGAAGACGATAGGAGAGTGGCTGCATGCAACTCCGGTCGAGATGGACTGGCGTCCTGTCCCCCTGAAGGAAGGGGTCTACGACTACGGCAGAGT
Organism: Nitrososphaerota archaeon; assembly: GCA_029785215.1. Taxonomy (GTDB): domain Archaea; phylum Thermoproteota; class Nitrososphaeria; order Nitrososphaerales; family Gagatemarchaeaceae; genus UBA183. The sequence goes on along the minus strand of JAFMAB010000003.1, from coordinate 5,424 downwards.
GGTCTTCGCCGACGGGGACGAGAAGCCCATCCCCAGGTCGACCTACGGCTCTCCCATAGACGTCGCCATGGACACGGTGAAGGAGGGAGGCCAGTCGCTGATATTCGCGAGCACAAGGCGCAGGGCGGTGAGCCTGGCGACCAGAGCGGCAGAGCTCACTCAGAGGTATCTTAGCCCTGAAGAGAGGAAGGCTGCCTCCGAGGCGTCCAGGAAGATCCTCGCATCTGGAGAAGAGACAAGCCTGAGCAGGCTCCTGGCCGAGGTAGTGGCCAAGGGCTCTGCATTCCACCATGCCGGACTCGAGGGTGAGCACAGGAAGGTCGTGGAAGAGTATTACAAGGCCAGGGCGATCAAACTTTTGTCAGCTACTCCGACACTTTGTTTGCCAACCGGCGAGGAGATTTTCGGGAATCTAGGCCCGGTACAGATCCAAGAACTCGGCGTCAACGACCGTGTCCTTACGCACGGTAACACCTTCGAGAAAGTCATCGGCCCGACTTCGAGGCCCTACGATGGGCCACTGTTGCGCGTGACTCCTTGGTTCCAGCTTCCAATGAAGATGACACCAGAGCATAAGGCTCTGAGAGTCACAAAGGTACACCATTCCATCCATAGCAAGTTAGAGAACAGGCACTGGTGGACATACTCTGGGCCGGAGTGGACCGAAGCGAAGAACTTGAAGCCGGGCGATATGGTAGTGTTTCCAAGAATCAAGACAGTATCAGACATGGAGAGGCTGACCTTACCGCAGATTGGTCCCCTCCGGAGCCAACGAGGGGCGGTCGGCAGCCATCGGCCGCGTCTGAAAGTGAAAAGCATAGGGTTGACTTCAAGGGACCTCGAGCAACTTGGGATGTACTTGGCTGAAGGATTTAGTGAGCCACAAGGGCAAGTATATTTCACTTTTCGTACAAACGAGGATGAACTCACGTCCCTGACCGTAAAATGGTTCAAAAACCTCGGCTTGGTTCCCACCGTCGAAGACGCAACGAGACATAGGCGGAAGGTATACGTCTGCTCAAAGCAGATCGCCTCTCTGTTCAGGAAAATGTTCGGGACCGAGGCTTCCGAGAAGAGAATCCCACATGAGTTTCTGCTCCTCCCAGTTGAGAAGCTCTCAAGTCTAGTCCGGGGAGTCTGGAAAGGAGATAGCAGCGTGACCAGAAAAGATCCCAAATCGGTAAGACTAGACACCACTTCCAGAGCCTTGGCCAAGCAGCTCTTCGCAATACTCGTCAAGATGGGATACATGCCTTCTCTCAAGGTAAGCCGGAGGGCGAGGAAGAAGCCGAGCGGGAAGCTAAAGATAACGGATCGACAAGACCTCTATACTGTTTCGATATCAGGGAGCCAATACAATAGATTCGCTGAGACAGTCCTCCTCAAGCCCAGACGCGCCGCCGATCTTAACAGGGAATCCGGCAGAGGGTATGTCGACGATGACTTCTACTACATGCCTATCAGAAGAATCGAGCCCGAACAGTACTCCGGGATGGTTCACAACCTCGAGGTTGAGGGGCACTCTAGCTACGTTGGATCCTTTGTAGTGCATAACTCGGCTGGCGTGAACCTCCCGGCACGAAGGGTTGTGATAGCAGACATGACCCGCTACGACGTGGAAAGGGGGGGGAACTCGGAGATTTCGGTGCTGGAATACAGGCAGATGGCAGGCAGGGCAGGGAGGCCCCAGTACGACGACCATGGGGAGACGGTGATGGTCCCGCCCCCCTCGCAGCATGCCGCGGACTTCCTGGCACATTACACGAAAGAGCCCCCTGAGCCGATAAAGTCCAGGCTGTCGGACGAGGCGTCGATGCGGTCGCACACGCTGGCGACGGTAGCAACGGGGAGGGGCCTCTCGAAAGGGGACCTCGACAGCCTCTTCAGGGAGACCCTGCTAGCCAGGGAGACCGGACAGGCTGAGATATCGAGGCTGACCGAGAAGGCCCTCGGCTACCTTCTCGCCGAGAGGCTGCTCGAGTCCCACGGAGGGCTCTTCTATGCGACGGACTTCGGGACCAGGGTCTCTGTCCTCTACATAGACCCGGCGACCGCAGTCCTATTCAGGGATGCAGTGAGGCGCGCCGAGCCTGGGAGAGACTACACCGTTGGACTGCTACACTTGGTCGCCTCAGCGCCGGACTTTGAACCGAAGTTCCCTCTGAGAAGCAAGGACTACGAACAAGCCATGACGTTCATGGAAGAGCATGCACCCGAGATGCTGGCTAGGCATACTACGAGGGAGTTCTCCGATTATGACAGGACCCTCCAGGATATGAGGAGCGTCATGGCGCTCCATGGATGGATAGAAGAATGGAGGGAGGAAGAGCTCTTGACGAGACTTGGCGTGGAGCCGGGTGACATGCACAGAGCGGTCGACAACGCCGACTGGCTGCTCCATGCTCTTGGAGAGCTCTGCAAGCTGTTCAAACTCCCTGACATGGTGAAGCAGTCAGAAACACTGAGGAGGAGGGTGGCGAGCGGTGTCGGGAGGGAGCTTGTGGAGCTCACGACGGTCGGCGGGGTCGGGAGGGTGAGGGCGCGTGCCCTGTACTCAGCCGGATTCAGGACACTCGAGGACCTGAAAGAGGCGCCAGCAGAAGAGCTTGCCAAGGTTGACAAAGTGGGAGGAGCCGTCGCGAGGAAGATCAAGGAACAGGTGAAGAGACGCTGAGCCCCGACTACATTGAAGGAGCAGCCCGCGAGCTCGCCGAGCGCATCCAGGCTGCGGTGAGAAGGTCAGTCGCCGGCGAGGAGAAGGTTGCCGTCGCATTTTCCGGAGGGGTAGACAGCTCTGTCGTGGCGAGGTGTGCTGCGGCAGAGACCCGGCTTGTCGCGTGCACTGCCCACGCAGACGGCTCACGGGACTCGCTACGAGCCCGCAAGGCAGCCGACGCCCTGGGGGTGGAGCTGGTGACCACCAGGCTCACCTCTGAAACGGTGGAGCGAGAACTCGTCGGGGTAGACCTCCCCTTCGAGACCACGTTGATGGACCAGAGCCTCTGGTGCCTCTACTCCGTCGTCTCTCGGAGCGCGAGTGAGGCAGGGGCGCGGGTCATTCTCCTGGGCCAGCTTGCAGACGAACTGTTCGGCGGTTATGCGAAATACTCTGCCGCTATGGCGAAAGGAGGTGCGGAAGCCGCCACCGCCATGATGGGCGCCGACCTGGAGGGATACTTCAGCAGGGGGATGGTCAGGGACATGAGAGCCTGTTCCAGGTGGGTCGAGCCGAGGCTCCCCTTCGAACAGCTCGTTGGGTATGCAGCGACCATCCAGACGTCCCTCAAGCTGACGGACGGGGTCAGGAAGGCTGTACTGAGGAGGGCTGCGGTGGAGCTCGGCGTCCCCGAATGGATAGCACGTGAGCCCAAGAAGGCGGCCCAGTACAGCTCTGGGATCCAGAAGCTGATAGCCAAGGCACCCTTTTAACAGCCCGGAACGGAGGCAGTCCATGATACCTTCGCCTCAGCCAAAGGGGAAGCTCGTCGGGTTCAAGCCCCTGCAAGAGAGGTTCAGCTACTACGCCCTCGATGACGGGACCGTGCTCGGGATAAAGCCGGCTATGGTGAAAGTATACAGGCTCCAGAACCCTGATAACAGCCTAGCCACCTCGCCTGACGGGACCCCGGCGTATTACTATACGACCCAGAACATAACACAGGTGCTCACCCCCGGAGAGTACAAGTCCCTGAAGGAAGACGACCTGACCGAATGAGCGGGGAGCCGTACCTCGCTTCAGAAGACTCTGCGCTCCTCAGGGGAGCGTTGACCGCCTACTCAGGCGATAGCTGCCTGGAGATCGGTGCGGGGAATGGTGGGAACCTCCTCGAACTGGCGAAGAGGTTCAGGACCGTGGTAGGGACTGACCTGGTAAGACCTTCCATGACAGACTGGAAGAAGGACACCAACTTCGTCCTGGCGGACGGGGGGGCGTGCCTTCGCAGCTCATGCTTCGACTTGGTCGCTTTCAACCCTCCCTATCTGGAGGGGGACGAGACTGGGGACGTTGCGGTCGAGGGAGGAAGACCATTGGAAGCCCCGAAGGCCTTTCTGTCGGAAGCGTTCCGCGCGGTGAAGAGGAGCGGGGAGGTGGTCTTCCTAGTCAATGATGGAACAGACGTGGAGGAGCTGAGGGCGGCGTGCGAAGAAGCGGGCTTCACGCTCCGGCTGCTCGCCTCGCGCAGGCTGTTCTTCGAAGTGCTGTCCGTATACGAAGCGGTCAGGCGGTCAGAGGGTTGACCAGGGGGATGCCCCCCTCGCCCGGCCGCGATGAGCCTGGAACCGGGACAAAGTCCTAAACCCGAGGAGCTCGTTCCTAATGCGTTAGGGGAGCGATTCAATAGGGTGATTTCCAATTCTGGAAATCGTCTTTCCCGGTTAAATATACGTTCGACACCCTAACCTGTTAAGCGATGCTGAGACAGATTACGCTCCAGGTGAAGACGGAGAGCATACTCCAGGAGGTAGCGAAAGCGAACGGCGTCAGACTCAGCGTCGTGGATTGCAAACCGTTCAACAAGACTGGGATGTCGCTCCTCCTCGAACTGAAAGGGGACCCCAAGAACGTCCGCTCCGCCGTGACGGAAATCCGCAGGGCGGAGGGGGTCAGGCAGGCGGTCGAAGGGGAGATTGAGGGGGACTCCGTCCCGCTCCTTGTGGTGCTGTCCAGGCCAGCGATATGCAGGGCATCGAGCGACGCCGCCATAGTCTGTCTTGAGTGCCCTTTGAACTCGGAGTCCCAGCCCGCTTCCTGGAAGCTAATAGTCAGAAAGACCAGCGACTTCAGACAGGTGCTGTCGAAGCTCGAGGAGGAAGGGGTGGACGCGAAGATTGAAGACATCTCCCCTCTCGAAAGGAAGGCCACACTCACAGAAAGACAGAAGGAGATCATGTCTACGGCAGTGGCCAAGGGATACTTCGAGTTCCCGAGGAAAATCAGTCTCACCGGTCTGAGCGAAGTGGTGGGCGTGAAGCCTTCGACGCTCAGCGAGATTCTGAGGAGCGCGGAGCGCAGGATAATGTCGAACGCCCTGGGTGTCCCTCTTCAAGGGGAATAGCCTCGCCAGGATGCCGGACTTTGCTCCGCCGCGGACAGGTCGACGGGCACACGAACCTTTTTGAGGTCTCCAACAGAGTCATGCTTCTAATATTTTGAGCGGTTCGCCATTGATAGCACGGGTCAACCGTGTCATCCAGCAAGGGTATCTCGCGAAGTGGGTGGTGGTCGGCCTCATGATAGGAGTCGTCGCAGGGGCCGGCGCAATCGGATTCTATGTGGCAATCCAAGCAGTGAGCAACTACCTCCTCGGCGGAATAACCGGCTTCTACCCCCTCAACCCCGCTGGAGAGGGAGCAGCTCCGATATCAGTCCATCCGGATTATCTGCTCATACCGGTGGCGACCATAATAGGAGGACTCGTCGCG
>JAFMAB010000002.1:0-89887 GCA_029785215.1 Nitrososphaerota archaeon | reverse complement strand
CACCCCCGGGGTCTCAGCCTGCAGGGAGGCCATGAAGTCCCTGAACCCGAACGAAGCCCTGTGCCTGAACCAGGCAGCGCCTATTGTCGTGACCAGGTTGGTGAAGATGATCACGTAGGAGACCAGCCCCAGGAATGTGCTCGCGAGGGGGAGTGCGTAGCTGAGCGCCAGGATGGCCAGGGTCGCCTGGGTCACCCCCTGGGCCGATAGGAGGATCAGCTCCTTCCTGTTCTTTGACGGGCCGGCCCCGGCTGTCGCTGCGACCACGGAGACAGACCTGGCCGCCAGGAGCCCCGCCGTCAGGAGCAGACCGACGGTCACCCCCATGAAGACGCTCCGGAGCCCGAGGTCGAAGGTGAGCCCGAGGAAGACGAAGAACAGGGTGTTGAGGAGGAAGGCGATCTCCTCCTGGATCCCGGAGACCCTGGACATCAGCGGGTCGATGTCCACCTGCTTGGTCCTGAGGAGGTTCAGGACCTTGTAGTTGCCGAATATCAGCCCGAAGATGAACACAGCGAGCTCCCCGCTCCCCCCCAGGGCCTCGGTCCCCGCGTAGGTGACGAGTACCATCCCCAGCAGCAGGACGTAGGTGTACCTCTGCTCCTGGACCCTCTCAAGTATGAAGAGCCATACGAAGGAGAAAGCGACGGCAGGGACGATCCCTATGGAGAAGGTCGCGGCGACCTTGGTAAGCGAGAGGGCGAAGCTGACCACCGGGGATGAGTAGATCTGGACGAGGGCGAGGAAGGTGATGATCCCCACGATGGAGTTCAGCACAGACTCTATTGTCACCAGGGAGACGGTGTCAGCCGAGAACTTCAGGGACCTGGCGAGCGGTACCACAACGGGGGTGCTGGTCTGCCCCGCTATGATGGAGCCGAATATCATCGACTCCAGGAGGTCCCAGTGCATGACGTAGCGGCCGAAGACCGTTATCCCTACCATGGACAGGGAGAAGTAGATCGCCACAAGGGCCACAGCCCTCCCCCCCTGGGTGAGGCGGCTGAGCTTGAGCTGGAGCCCGCTATAGAACAGGATCATTATCAGGGTGAGCTCCGCGAAGAGCCCCAGGACAGGGCTAATCTCCGTCCCGGAGAAGACGTGGAACCCGGGCCCGAGGACTATCCCCATGAGTATCAGAAAAAGGAACGACGGGACACCCGTCCGCCTGAAGAGGAGCTCCCCCAGGAACCCGAGGAAGACGATGGCCGCGACCACTGCGAAGACCAGTATGGCATCCGCCATAGGCAGGTTCCGCCGAGAGGGGACCGCATTTAAGCGCTTGAACCTCCCCCAGGGGGAGCCCCTGCCTCAGCCAGGGGCTCTATTCTGGCGGTCCGACTCTCCCCGACGGTCACGGTGACCGCATTTCTGCTCACGACCAGGTTTCTTGCGCAGTGCCCCGCGTACTCCGGTCCACCGGCGATAGCCAGGACGAGCTCCTCCGTGAACGAAGCGGAGGAGGAGGCAGCACCGGTGACGGAAACAGATGACAGGCACGCGATCGTCCCGAGAACAGCCTGTCCATCCGCCCGAGGTAGAGGGGCCCCGGCGATGGAGGCCGGCTGCGTCAACACTACCAGGCAGACGAAAGGAAGGGCGTGCTGGCTCGGACGCGTCGGCTACTTCTTCAGCCCCACCGACCTGTTCTTGAGCCTCAGGTCAGAGGACTTGCACTTCCTGCACCTTTCAGCGTTCAGCGGGTTCCTGGCGCCGCACCTCAGGCAGACCTGGAGGAAGAGCCTCCGCTTCTGGGCGATCTGCTTCTTCGTGGCGTCAGCTATGGGCATGACTGATTTCGTTCGCCTTCTTAGTCCCGACTATAAGTCTTCGTCGGGAGGCGGGGCCTGCCGAGGGCTTTCGCTCACCCCAGGGCTTCACTGACGAGCCTTGGGACGTCCATCGGGGTCTTCGCCACCTTCACCCCGGCCGCGGTCAGGGCCCTTATCTTCGAGTCTGCGGTGCCGTAGTCGCCGTAGATTATCGCCCCGGCGTGCCCCATCTTCTTCTCCTTTGGGGCGTGCCTCCCGGCGATGTAGCCGACTATGGGCTTCCTGTACCCGGACTTCTCGATGTGCCTGGCAAGGCGCTCCTCGGCGTCCCCGCCTATCTCCCCCACCACCACCACGGCCTCGGTCTCCTCCATCCCCTGGACGAAATCCATCCACTGGATGGGCGTGCTTCCGTTTATCGGGTCACCGCCTATTCCCACGGCCACGGACTGCCCATGGCCGTTCGCCGTCAGCTCCCCGGCTATCTCGTAGGTGAGGGTCCCGCTCCTCGAGTAGAGGGCGACATTCCCTGGCGAGAAGGACGGGGCGGGCATGATCCCCAGCTTCACCTTCTCGGACGGGACGATTATCCCCGGGCAGTTCGGGCCGATGATGGTAGCCCCTTTTGACTGGGCTAGCTGGACCAGCTTGAGCTCGTCCCTGATCGGGACGTGCTCGGTGATTATGACGAGGAGCTCGATCCCGGCTTCGAGGGCCTCCACCCCCGCCGCGAGCGTGAACTCCGCGGGGACGAAGCAGACCGAGGCCCTCGCCTTCGTCTTCGCCACGGCTTCGGCCACCGTGTCGTACACGGGGACCCCCTCCACAGACTCCCCCCCCTTTCCCGGGGCGGCCCCGGCCGCCACGTTGGTCCCGTAGTCGAGCATGAGCTTCGTGTGCAGCCTGCCGTACCTCCCTGTCATGTTCTGCACGATGACCGGGTCCCTTCCCCTCGGGAGCATCATGCCCCTTTCACCACCGCCGCCACCGCTTCGGGGGCGGTCTTGTACATCTTCACCGCGGTCCCTTCGAGCATCCGGCGGGCCTCCTCCTCTTCGGCGCCGCTCACCCTCGCGTAGAGCGGCTTGAGCCCGCCCCCGGAGATCACCGCCCTGATCCCCGCGGCGACGTCGGTGCTGCGGGTAATCCCCCCGTATATGTTGACCAGGATCCTGTCGGCGCCGGGGAGCCTGTTGACCAGGCGTATCGCCGCCTCCACCCTGTCCTGCTGCGCCCCGCCCCCGAGGTCGAGGAAGCAAGCCGGCTCGCCGCCGGCGTCCCCCACCAGGTCGAGCGTAGAGAGGACCAGCCCAGCGCCGTTCCCGACCACGGCGATGCCCCCGTCGAGCCTCACGAAGGCGAACCCCTGGCGGGATGCCTCGCCTTCGAACTCGTCCTCAGGGTGGAGCTTGGCGAACTCGGGGTGGCGGAAGAGCGCGTTGTCGTCGACGATCACCTTGGCGTCCAGCGGCATCAGCGTCCCGTCCTTCCCCACGGCCAGGGGGTTGATCTCGGCCAGCTCGCACTCTTTCTCCCTTGCGAGCCGCTCGAGGGACAGCAGTACCTTCACGAACTGGGAGGACTCCCCTGGCGGGAGCTTCAGCTCGGACGCCACCTCGGCTGCGAAGCCGGCGTCGATGCCTTCGACCGGGACCTTCCTGATCACCTTCCCCCTCATTGACTCTACCTCGACCCCGCCCGCCGCCGCGGCGATGGCGACATAGGAGCGCTCCCCCCTGTCGAGGGTGACTGACAGGTACATCTCGCGCTCGTGGGGATACCCCTCCTCGAGCAGGAGCGACGCGGGCTTTTCCCCGCCGATTGGGAGGGCGAATATCCGTGCGGCTTCGTGCTCCGCCTTCGACGGGTCGTCCACCAGCGCTATCCCCCCCGCCTTCCCCCTTCCGCCGGCCAGGACCTGCGACTTCACAGCGACCGGAGGGGCGAGCGAAGCGAACGCGCCCCGGACCCCTTCCAGGTCGTGGACGAGTATCGACTTCGGGACGCTGAGGCCGTACTCCTTGAACAGAGACTTCGCCTGATACTCATAGAGCCTCATAGAAGGAGCCGACCCCAGCGCGTGAATAAGTCTTCCTGAGAGGCCGGCCCTGGAGCGGCGTGGGTGGACGAAATGTCCATAGCGGATAAATAGGCCGCGGCAGGGCGATGTATCAATGTCCAACCAACCAGAACACGGAGAAATGCAACCACGCGAACCAAACACCATCTACGTCGGGAAGAAGCCGACGATGAACTACGTCCTCGCCGTCCTGACGCAGATCAACAACGGGTCCAACCCGGTCACCGTGAAGGCTCGCGGAAGAGCCATCTCGCGGGCGGTCGACGTGGCCCAGGTGCTGACTAAGAGGTTCGCCACAGATGTGCGGGTCCAGAACATCGCCATCAACACGGAACAGGTCAAGAGCACCGTGACCGGCGGCATGAGCAACGTCTCCTCCATAGAGATCAAACTCGGGAAATAAGGACCCCGGGAGACGTCCGACGGACGCCCCGCTTCACCGCTTTGTCCAGCGTCGGCTGTGAGGCCAAGAAGGCGCGCAGCCGCGCCCGGGGGCGAGGGCCTCCGAATATTTTTTATGCGCGTGTCGCGAGCGCTCACAGAGATGCAGCCGAAGCTCCCCATCTGCGCCTTCGATGCGAAAACGGGGATACTCTGCGGGAACTGCGAAGCGAGGCTTTCGAAGGGGGAGATAACCGAGGCAGACGTGAAGGCGTCGAAGGCCATCGCGAGCCTGGCTGACAGGTTCCCCGAGCTGGGGAAGACTACCCTGAAGCGCGCATCGGAGACCCGCGGGTCCTACGTGCTGGAGTTCGAGCAGTCTGACATGGGCCCGCTGAGGTCCAACCCGCAGCTCCACGAGGAGCTGGAAGCGGCGCTGAAGGGCAAGGCGTACCTGGTTGGGGCCGGAGTGAGCGACAGGCAGTTCCTCGAAGAGGTATTCTACCCGGCCAGGGTGCTCACAGTGAACACCGTCTGGCTCCCGGACGGCGAGAAGAAGACGAAGGTGGTTGTCCCGGCCAAGAGGAGCGAGAGGAGGCTGGGGGACTTCGACAAGCTCAGGGAGACGGTCAAGCGCGCCAGGGGGATCGACCTGCTGGTGGAGACAGAGCGCGAGGTCGCGGCCAGCCTCCATTCGTAGGGGAGCAGAGGCAGGGCGTAACGGACAAGGCAGCGACGGGGAGAATTCGCGCCCGGAGCCATCGAGGCATGCATGGTGCCTGCGGCGGGCTCGAGCCCTAGGGCTGCAGCCGCTCCGGGTCCCTCGGGAAGAGCACCGCCTCCTTGACGTTCTCGATGCCGAGGAGCTTGGCGGCGAACCGCTCTATGCCGAAGGAGAACCCTCCGTGGGGCGGGACCCCGTAGCGGAAGGGCTCGGTGAACCATTCGAGGGCCTTCGCGTCCATCCCCTTCTCCCAGATCTGCGCCATTATCTTCTCATGGCGGTGCTCGCGCTGCCCGCCAGACGAGAGCTCGAGGCTGCCGAAGAAGAAGTCGGTGGACCTGGCGAACTCCTGGTCGTCGTCGTACCTCATGATGTAGAAGGGCTTCGGCTTCGACGGGAAACGGTTGACGAAGAAGAAGTCGGATCCGTGCTCTTCCTTGACGTACGCCGCCAGGACGTCCTTCGACTCTTCGTCGAGGTCCTCCCCCCTGGGGAGGCTCTTCCCCTTCGACCCGAGGATCCCGTAGACTTCAGGGAAGTCTATCTCAGGGAGGGGGAGCTTAGGCATAGGGAGCACGCGCTTCAGCAGCGAGAGCTCCCCGGCGCACCGCTTGTTCGCCTTCTCTATTCCGTGGACCACCATCTCCTCCTCCAGGCGCATCACGTCCTTTTCGTCGGCGATGAACCCCATCTCAGGGGCTATGGTCCTGTGCTCGCTCAGGTGGCGGGGGGTGTGCGAGAGCTCGGCCCGCCAGTTGGTCCCCAGGTCGTACACCCTGTCGAACCCCCCGGCTATGGTCAGCTGCCGGTGGAGCTGAGGGTCCTGCCTGAGGAAGGCCTCCTTCCCATAGTAGTCTATCTTGAAGACTTCGGATCCCCCCTCCGAAACCCCGCCTATGATGCTGGGTGTGAACGCCCTGATGAACCCTGACCCCTGGAGGTATTCTTCGAACCCCTGGACCAGGGCGTTCTCGATGACGAACACGGCCGCCGTCTCCGGCCGGCGGAGCTCCAGGGACCTCCACTCGAGGCGCGTGTCCAGGGAGGCCGGGGTGACCCCCCTTGGGTCGAGGGGGAGGGGTGCGGCGGCCCGGGCCAGGACCTCGACGGAGGACGGGAGCAACTCGAAGCCCATCCTGGCTGCCTTGCTCTCCTTCACCTCGCCGACGCAGCTGATGACGTCCTCTTGGTGGAGCCCGGAGACCAGGGCGAAGAGCCCTGGAGGGACCGCCTTCTTGGGGACTGCCACCTGGACCACACCCCTGGAGTTGCGGAGGAGGACGAAGCTTATCCCCCCTAAGGCCCTGACGTCGTGGACCCACCCTTCGAGGCGGACCTGCCTGCCTATCCTTGCCTTGAGGTCGGCCGGTGAGAACGGCTCTTGCAATGCACGGGCTCCTGGTGGAGCAGTAGAAATAGATTCGACGGCCTAGTTGGAGCGGTGCTGGAGGTGGGCCTTCTCGGGGGTGAGCAAGGCGGCGGCGGCCTCGGGGGGGACGATCCTGATGCCGTAGCTCGCTGCGAGCCGACCCGCGCCCCCGGTGACCTTCCCCTCCGGACAGACGATGTTGACCGAACAGCCTGTGTCAAGCTTCTTCGCGTAGGATTTCACGACCTCGATCTCGGAGACAGAATCATAGATGTCGAAGGCCTGGAAGCGGCCTCCGTCGGAGAAGAGGAGGCTGAAGGAGTGGACCACCCCCGACTCTCCCTGAACGGTGCGGGGGACGACGGGCTTCAGACCCGCCTTGGTGGCGCCGACTTCGATGGCTAACCTTTCGAACTCCAACAGGCTCTACAGCCCCGCCTGTTCGGGTCTGCTTTTAAGCGATATGGAACCCCGGTCCAGGGGGTCAGCGGCGGCCTAGAGCGCGCTGAAGTTGTTCGTCCACTGCTGGTAGGCGCGGAGCATCTCAGGGGACACAGAAGGCTTCCTCGTCCTCATTATCTCCTTGAAGTCGCTTAGGTCTATGGGCCGCGTGGTCGAATCCTTGTCTAGGGCGTTCCCTGACTTGAACAGCTCTCTGACCACCCTCAGCTGGACCCCCTGGCAGATGTCCTTGATGTCGCTCCCCGAGTACCCTTCGCTCAGCCTGGCCAGGGTCGCGGGGTCCACGTCCTCGGCCAGGGTGAGCGGCGCCGTGTAGAGCTTGAACTGGGCCATGCGCGCCTCGTTGTCAGGGAGTGGGACGAGTATCCTCTTGGCGAAGCGGCGGAGGAAGGGAGGGTCGAGGGACCAGGGCTTGTTCGTGGCTCCTATGACATACATGTGGAGGTTCTTCCCTTTGTCGTTGATGCCGTCTGTCTCCTTCAGGAACTGGTCCCTGACCCTCACTTCGCCCCCTACCTCCTGGCCCCTGGTGCCGAGCAGGGAGTCTATCTCGTCTACGAACACTATCACCGGCTTGTTGTCTGACAGCATCTTCCTGGCGTTGTTGAAGAGCTTGGCCACGTTCTTCTCCCCCTCGCCGAGCCACTTGCTCATGATAGACGCCGCGTCGACGGAGATGAAGTAGCCGTCTATCTCAGCAGCCGTGGCCGCCGCCACCATTGTCTTGCCGCAGTTGCCGCTCCATACGGCCTTGCCGTTGCGCCTGACGTAGATGACGTGGTTCTGGACGGTCACGTCCCAGACCATGCCCGAGTAGTCCTCCCATTGCTCTATGCTGGGCTTGTCGACTCGCGTTTCGCCTCCGCGATATAGGATACTCAGCATGTAGTTGGCCGTCGTCCGAGCTATCGTCCTCTCCTTCCCATCCGCCCCGACGATGGTGGCTGCGGAACAGGCTTCCGTGTGGGCCACATAGTTGCACGCCAGGCCCGCCTTGAGGGAAATCTCCATCAGGTCGTCCCGCAAGCGCGGCGAGGAAGTCTGGCAACGCACCGTGGTGGCGCCAACCTCGGCTTCGTCTACCTCGTGCGTCCCATCGCCTCTCGCGTAATACTCCAGGACGCTCCGCAGGAGAGCGGGGGACAGGTCCTTGATTTCATCCGGAATGTATTTGGTGTATTTGTCGCCTATCGGCCGGAGGAGCTCGTATAGTTGCTTGTTGAGGACTGTCACGCGCCCGTCTGAGGAGAAATGCGGGTCGAGCCCCCACCTCTTGAGGCTGTCGTATGCGAAGTCGAGGAGGTCCTGGTCCACGTCCCTTATCCCGACGCGGTAATCGTCTCCCCAATATGCGGTGTAACCCTCGGCTAGCCAAAGCCCGAAGAACGGGGCCCATTCGGACATCGGTATCCTGATCTCCTCATGATCTCCCTCTCTCCCTGACTCGCGCTGGGGGAGGAGAACGGATCCCCTGTCGATACCGCGCCACTTGGCGTCTTTCTTGTAGTATGGGTAAGTCCCCCCGTCCCCCCTCCCAAACACGTCGTCTGGGTGGGCAAAATCGTACTTCGCCTTGCCCTGCTGAGCCTTCTTCCCTACCCAGAGCTGATGGTCGGGTGTGACCCTCAGGCTGATCTGGGTGGATTCCAGGCGGTACATCTTCCCTTCGTAGCGATATTGGATCTTTCGCACGATCGGGTGGTACTCGAGTTCGTTCGTGGCGGGGTTGAGCGTGGCCACGACCTCGTCGTCGGCCAGTTCGGTGTATTTCTTCCATCCCCGTTTGGTAAGGATCTCTGTCTGTTCGTCAAAGCAACCTGGCGGGCCATAGAGGAGTATCCCCCTGGGCCACCCCAGCTTGAACAGGTCGGGGCGGAGGAATGGGAAGACGATCGACTCGCGGATGGCCTGCTTGCAGTCCTCGAGGCCGATGACGTCGTCCCACTTGACGTCGGGCTTCTCGGTGACGACGAGCTCGTTGAACGAGGCCTTCAGCTGCTGCACCACCTGCGGCCCCGCTGCGGAGTTCGTGGTCGAAGACGTAGGGCCCTGGGCAGGGCCCGGCTTCCCCGTTCCCACTGTGGGGGTCCACTCGGTCTCGGTGGGCTGGTCCTGAGGGATGAGGCCGTGGGCCGCCTGGATGGCCCTGACCCTCTCCTGGTAGGCCATGGCGCGCTCGGTGTACTGCCTGTTGAGCCGATAGTCCGGGTACAGGTGCACCAGCTTCACCAGGGTCGATATCGCCTTCTGGTACATCTGGATCGCCATGCCGTGGGCGCCCTGCGAGTCGAGCCGGATAGCCTCTGAAGCGTACTTCTTCGCGTCGTCCTCCAGCTCCTTGGCGGCGACCACGCTCAGCTCTCCGACCCCCCCTCTCCTAGCTTGACCTTCCCCTGGGCCATGAGCGTCAGCATCGCCTGCTCCACCTCGTCGGAGGGCATCTTAAGGACAGAGGAGGCGTCTGTGATGTCGACGTTCCCGTTGTGTATGGCCGCGTACTGTAGCACCCGCTCCTCGGCCTCGTCGGGGCGGGGCCGTGGGGAGTAGAGGGCGCCGAGGATCTGGGACTCCTCCTCCTCGTCGTCTCCTGCCGCTAGCAGCGGGGTCCGCTCCTGCAGCTCAGGGGCCTCGCGCTTGATCACGATCGGGGAGACCATTAGCGTCCGCTTCATCTCGTCGGCCCTCTCTTCGGCGAGCCTCCTCGCCTGCTCGATGAGCTCCTCGCCGTCGGCGGTCTGGATGTTCAGCTGGATGTCGGGGGAGACCTTCCCCATCCCTGCCATGGTCTCGCTCAGCGCCGAGTTTATCTCGTCGGATGCGTGGTCAAGCGACGGGGCGATCCCCTGGACCGTCTTGTTGACCTTGCGCAGGACCTTGAAGGCCGTGCTCATGTGAGACATCACGTCCCCGACCTCCGCTATGCTTTCGAGCCTCAGGACCACCTGGGTCAGGGCGAGCTCGCTCGCGTAGACCACCTTCCCCACCTTCCTGAGCTCTGCCCACTCGTTGGCGTAGACGCTCGCCTTGGACTGGTCCTTGGTCTTCATGGCCCTCAGGGCCGTGTCAAAGAGCGCCTTCCGCCTCTGCTCGACCCGGGCCCGGATGTTCTCCAGCTCCTTGCGGTGGTATTCGATCTCCTTTATGGTAGAGGCAATCTTCGGCTTTAGATTTTCTTCTCCGCGGAGGCCAAAAACCCTCAGGGGGGAGACAGACGGCAACTACACAGCTACAAGGCCTGCACCCCATAATCACGGAGCAAGTCAACAAATGCGATACCATATGGTGAATTGTTGTTTCGACAGGGAGAAGGAGTACATGCGGGTGAGGAGGGAATCCCTGCCGCTCGCGGCCCGAGCCTTTCCCAGTGTTTCCACGCACCACACCGCCCTGAGCGGACGCCGACATCAGACGCCTCCGCGAGATACGTCCCCGCCTGCGGCGCCCGCCCGAGAAGGCGGCCCTGACAAAGACCGAGACGGCCTTGACCTCTGCCAGGGGGCGCCAGGGACCAGCCCCCTAGACTTCCACGAAGCTCTTCACAGTCTTCTCGTCAAGCCGCCTGAGGAGCGCCAGAACCAGGTTGATTGCGTTCCCGATATCCGAGACGTCTAGTATCGCGGCATGGGAATGGATGTGCCTCGTGGGGACCCCAATCACGATCGAAGGCGCCCCAGCATTCACGACGTGGAACTTCCCCGCGTCTGTCCCGCCTCCAGGGATCACGGAAATCTGGTACGGTATCTTCTCTTGCTCGGCCGTCTCGACCACTAGGGACTTGAACGCCTGGTTGGGAATCATGCTGGCGTCGAACGCCAGGATGCTTGGCCCCTTGCCCATCTTCGCCGGCGCCTCGTTCCTCTTTATCCCAGGCACGTCGCCTGAGATGTCCACCTCAAGCGCGATGGCCAGGTCCGGTTCGACCATGTTTCCCACCGTTGAAGCCCCCCTCAGCCCCACCTCCTCCTGTACAGTCCCAGCCACAAACACCATGTTCGGGTGGGTCACCTTCTCCTCCTTCAGGCGTCTCAGGACCTCCAGTCCGACGAATGTCCCGACCCGGTCGTCGAACGCCTTGCCTATGGCGACTTTGCCTCCTCTCGCAGTCGTGAACGGAGCCCACGGTGCCACGGGGTCTCCGACACTTACCCCGAGCTCCTTCTCGGTCGTCTCCCTGCTGTTGGCCCCAACGTCGATGAACATGCTGTCCTTCTTCACCACCTTGTCCCTCTCTTCTGGGGACAGGAGATGGGGAGGCTTCGCGGCTATGACGCCTGGCACCGGCCCACGCGCTGTCCTGACAGTCACCCTGTGCCCGAGGAGGACTTGGTCAAACCATCCCCCTAGGGGACTGAAGGTGAGGAACCCAGCCTGTTCGTCTATCCCTGTGACGACGAAACCCACCTCGTCTATGTGGCCTGCGAGGAGAACCTTCGGGGAGTCAGAGGAGCCGCGCTTCTTCGCCACAATTGAACCCAGTTTGTCGAAAGTGACCTCGTCGGCGTATCGCTTGGCCTCGCGCTTCACTATTGCGGCAGTCTCCCGCTCGAAGCCTGAAGGCCCGAAGGACTCCGAGAGCTCTTTCAACAGCTGGAGGGGATCGCTCTGCAATCTTCTGTGACCGGCGCATGGAAGCCTCCACTAGATAAGCCAAACTCTGGGGGCTTCGGCGAGTGCGCAAATGGTACTGCGAGGTCGCGCGTGGACGGAGAGCTCGGAGCGGGGTGAATATTGCGGCCCACCCGCAGGCCGTGAGGCAAGGTGGAGGCCCCACGCAAGGGACACGACCGCCTGAGTTCGGACCAGGAGAACGTTGCGACCCAAGTGGGATCATCACAACAAGTTCCGTAGGGAGCGCCTACCTCTGTAAGGGACGGCCGGGGTCAGTGGGTTCCCGCACCACCGCGCCCACGGCAGGTCCGCAGCGGCCCTCAATAAGCGACACGCGCGCATCGAGCGCTCGTAGTTCGTATCAGCTCACCGGCAGATGCGATGCGAGTCGGCGGCCCCGTGCGGGGAGCTGGGGTCGAGCCTGAGCGGCTCCGTCCTGAAGGGGAGGCCTCTGGCCGGCCGGCTCCTGACAACTCGGTCAGACGCGGATCACCTATCACCCAGGTCCTCCTCGGGCGGCCTGATCCCATGGCGGTCGTTGAGGAGTCTGACAACTCAAGAACCGTTAAGGAGGAGAAGAGTCAGGCTGAGTCGAGTTGGTTCGAAGCGAAAGCTCCAGTCTTATCATGCTGACCCACTCCGCCGGGTTCAAGCACGACTACCTCCCTGCGGCAGTCGAAGCTGTAAGGCGGCTGGCGGCAACGAGGAGGGAGCTTGAAGTAACTTGCACCGAAGACTGCTCGGTCATAAACGCGGAAAGGCTAGAACGAGCGTCGGTGGTCCTCTTCGCCACCACAGGGGAGCTCCCGATGACCCCGGCTCAGCGGGGCGCCCTGCTGGACTTCGTGCGCGAAGGAGGGGGTTTCGTGGGCGTGCACAACGCCGCTGACACATTTTACACCTTCGGTGATTACGGCTCGATGCTCGGAGGCTACTTCAACGGTCACCCGTGGACCCAAGAGGTCAGAATAAAGGTCGAAGACAGGGCCTACCCCTCCACAAGGCACCTCCCGGCGACCCTGAGAGTGCGCGAGGAGGTCTACACGTTCAAGAACTGGAGCAGACGGAAAACCCATGTACTCATCAGCCTCGACACGGGGTCAGTCGACCTTGCGAAGGGGAACCGCGACGATAACGACTACGCGCTGAGCTGGTGTCACCGGTACGGCGAAGGGAGGGTCTTCTACACCGCCTTCGGACACTTTAAGGAGAGGTGGGCTGAAGAATGGTTCACGACGCACCTATGGGGCGGGATACTCTGGAGCGCAGAGGGTACGACAGAGCGCCCTGAGGCCGAAGGCTAGCCCGGCCCATCGCACCCCGAACATCACGTATCGAAAGCTGCGGAGGAGGCGTTTGGTCCATCTCTTTGTTTATATCATCCCCGTCATCCCTGGAGCGTCCTGTTGGAGACTCGCGCAGTAGCAGCAAAGACGGCGCCCGACGCACCCTATGACCTCCGGTGCGAGTATGCAGTTGACCCTGTCGGGATCGACGCCGCTCGCCCAAGGTTCTCCTGGCTGGTCAGGAGCGCCCTCCGAGGCGACCGCCAGAGCGCTTACCAGATCCTGGTGGCGGGGGACGAGAAAGGTCTCGTCGATGGGAAGGGGGAAGTCTGGGACAGCGGAAGGGTGACGAGCAGGGAGACTTTCAGCGCCGTCTACGGTGGGCGACCCCTCCGAAGCGGGGAGAGATGCTTCTGGAAGGTCAGGTGGTGGAACAAAGACTCCAAAGCGAGCGGCTGGAGCAGGCCAGGAACGTTCGTGATGGGGGTGCTCCGGGACGAAGATTGGAAAGGGAAGTGGATCAGGGGCCAGCGTTACTTCAGGAAGCCATTCACCGTAGACAAGCCCGTGAAGCGGGCTGTGGCAAACGTGGCCGGGCTCGGATACTACGAACTCCGGTTGAACGGGGGGCGCGTTGGGGACAGGGTCTTGGACCCAGCCTGGACGGTATATGAGAAACGAGTCCAGTACGCGACCTACGACTTGACCGGGGCATTGAGGGAAGGGACGAACGTCGTCGGCGCCGAGCTAGGGAAGGGCAGATACATCGAGAAGTACGGCTACTCCTCTCCCAGACTCCTCTTTCAACTGGACGTGGAGCTTGCCGACGGGTCCAGCCTCAGCGTCGTGACGGACGAGAGCTGGGAGACAGCCACAGGGCCGCTCCTCTCCGACGACATCTATGACGGAGTGGCGTACGACGCGAGGCTTGAAAGACAAGGCTGGGACCGGCCAGACTTCGACGACCCCTCGTGGGGCAGATGCGAGCTTACCGACCCTCCCGCCGGGAGACTCATGGCCTCTGGCGAGTTCCCCCCGGTGAGGTTTAGCGAGACGGTCGGGGCGGTAGGCCTGACCAACCCAGCGAAGGGGGTCTTCGTCTACGACTTCGGGCAGAACTTCACCGGATGGGCCCGGCTGAGGGTGTCCGGCCCGGAGGGGACCGAGGTAAGGCTGCGATACAGCGAGGTCCTTGGCCCCGACGGGTCGGTGGACATGCGCAATCTCAGGGGGGCCAAGGCTACCGACACATACATACTGAAGGGGACAGGGGAGGAGGTTTTCGAGCCGAAGTTCACCTACCACGGCTTCAGGTTCGTGGAGGTCACTGGGTTCCCTGGCGTCCCTGTCCAGGAGAGCCTCGGCGCTAGGGTGTTCCACACCGACGTCGACCGGACGGGGGCCTTCGCGTGCTCAAACGACCTCATCAACAGGATTCATAAGGCGGTCGTGTGGACCCTGCTCAGCAACCTCATGAGCGTCCCCACCGACTGCCCCCAGAGGGACGAGAGGATGGGCTGGCTCGGGGACGCGCAACTGGCCGCGGAGCTAGCCTGTTACAACTTCTGGATGCCCGCGTTCTACGAGAAGTTCGCGCGCGACATAAAGGACTCGCAAAGGGAAGACGGCTGCGTCCCGGCAGTCGCCCCGCCCTATTGGAAGATCTACCCCTCCGATCCGAATTGGGGGACCGCGTGCACGGTGATTCCTTGGACCGCGTACCTCTTCTATGGGGACGTGAAGATCCTGGAAGAGAACTATTCCATGATGAAGGCATGGGTGGAGTACTTGAGGTCCCTTTCAGAAGCCGATGTCATCTGGTGGGGGAAGGAGGGGGACTGGTGCCCTCCGGGCCAGGTCCATCCCACGCAGACGCCGTTGGAGTTGACGTCCTCTTTCGTCTACTGCCGTGACCTGGAAATCATAGCCAGGGCCGCCGCTGTCCTTGGGAAGGAGGAGGACGCGAGGGCGTATGCGGCGCTAGCGGAGAAGGCGAAGGGGGCCTTCAACATGACGTTCCTGGATCCGAAAGAAGGGAAGTACGTGTCCCCCAGGAGGAAGGACTTCCCCAAGCAACTCCAGGGCGGGTCCCAGACATGCAACGTCCTCCCGCTCTCCCTCCAGATAGTCCCGAAGGAGAGCGTCGACGCTGTCTTTCGGTCGCTCGCCAAGGACGTGGAGCAGTCCCACGACTCGCACCTCAACACCGGAATCGTAGGGACGCGCCACCTCTTCGATGTCCTCACAGACTACGGGAGGGGGGACCTCGCCTACCGGGTCGCCACTCAGGAGTCCTACCCGGGGTACGGCTACATGCTTCGCGAAGGTGCAACTACTATCTGGGAGAGATGGGAGAAGCTAGAGGACAGCGGGATGAACTCGCATAACCACATAATGTTCGGGACGGTCGACTCTTGGTTCTACAGGGTTATCGCTGGGATCGGCATGGAGCATGGGACAGAGGCGTTCAGGAAGGTCAAGATAATGCCACAGCCGCTCGGGGGTCTGACTTTCGCCAAAGCCTCCGTGAAGACCACTCTGGGGACAGTTTCGACGTCCTGGGAGAAGCGCGACGGTGCGTTTTACCTAGACGTGGGGCTCCCGGTTGGTGCGGAGGGGGCTGTCTACCTCCAGCGGCTGGGGGAATGTCGGTACAGGGTCTTAGAAGGGGGGAAGGAGGTATGGTCCGACTCAGGCTTCGTCGGCGGGGTCGAGGGGGTGCTGAGAGGGGCAGAGGAGGGCGATGCTGTGAAGTTCGAAGTCGCCTCCGGGACCTACAATTTCGAGCTAAGGATGGAGACGCACCCCTAAGGAGGGATCCGGGGCCTCACGGCCACAGCCCCTCCGGAAGCGTTTGATTCTACGACTGCGGCTTCCATCATCATAGCTGCTAGCCCGTCCCACCCTGAAGTGGGGGGCGGAACGCCGCTTTGCAAAGACTCCACGACGGCTCTGATAGAGAGGTGGAAGGCATCCGCGAGCGAGCATCGAGGGTGCTCGGGGGGGACGACCACCCCGAAGACCTCCAGCCTCCCGGAGATGTTCGAGGTCGTCATGTCAGCGATTGTGGCGCGAGCCCTGTCAGTTACCACCGTAATGTCATGGATCACGAAGTCTTTCAGATCCCCGCGCGTCGATGACAGCACCGCCTGGACGTCATCCGGGAACGTCCATGCCGCGGTAGCGGCGCGGCTGGGGATGTAAAGCATCTCCCCTGCGTAGTCCCAGGGATATCCGCGTTCCTCCTCCTTCTCTATCAGTCGCGCGGACACGCTAAGAGGATCGGACCCGGTAAGGTAACGAAGGATGTCGATGGAGTGGTGCCAGCCGAAAGCGTGGGCGTTGCATGTAATCAGCCGAGCACGCCCGAGCCGCCCTGACCGCAGCTCCTGGGCCAACCATCTCACGGTCGGAAGGTGCCTGTAGTTGTAGTTCACCGCGAGGGTGAGCCTCCTCTTCTCGGCCGTCTCGACCATCATTCTAGCGAGGTCGACCTTGTGCGCCAGTATTTTCTCGCAGAGGACGTTCGCGCCCCCTTCCAGGGCCGCGATGACAGGTTCGAAGTGCTGGTGCTCCCGGGTCGAGACAGTGACGATGTCTGGCCTGCAGTCCTTCAACAACTCGTTCACATCGGTATACCACTTCGCGCCATACTTGAGAGCCAGGTCCTTGGCCTTCGATGGGACCACGTCGCAGACGCCGACCAGCTTCACCCCGAGTTCTTCGAGCCTTGAGTAGGCGTCCGCATGGATGGCCCCTGCTCCGCCCGCCCCTACCACAGCCGCCCTGGTCACTGCGACACAGACCTGTCATTGAGGCAGCTGGCGAAAGGGATGACCGCCCCTACCACAGCCGCCCTGGTCACTGCGACACCCCCTCGTCCCGCATCACCCTTACGAGGGCGGATGTCTCTGCCGCAGAGTCCAGGTCACCGATGCTGTCAATCACCTCCGTCGAGATGGCGCCCACGTACCCCGCCCCGAGGAGAAGCGCGATGACGTCGTGATGCGGAATTGCCCCCCTTCCTACACCCACCTGTATCTCAGCATCTGAGCGGCCGCTGTCTCTGATGTGGACGTGCTTCACGAATCGTAGCAGCTCTGCTGGAGGCCTCCACGTCCCGGTTGCGATGAGGAAATGCGTCGGGTCCCACGTCAGGCCTGCTCCGGGGGCAAGACGGCAGACCTCCATCGCCTGTTCTGGGGTCTCCGTAACAGACTTCCTATGAGTCTCGACGGTCAAGGCTATTCCATACCGGGCGGCGACAGGAAGACGAACCCTAAGCTCTTTCGCCTGCTCTTCTGCCGTCCCCCCTGTGGGCGCGAGGGTCAACAGGGGGACCCCCACCCTCGCAGCGAACTCGCACACTGCGGCGAACCTCTCGGCCCTCTCCTCCTGGGTGCAGCGGCCGAAGCCTACGTTCGCCGTCACAGGGGAGAGGCCGGCCCGTTCCAACTCCCCCTCCACCTCTCTGACTACCGAGTCGGTATCACCGAGAACCCTTGAAGGAGACACGTGAGCCCATCCTTCGACCATACCCAGATCGACATATCTGAAACCGATTTTCTTGACCTCAGAAAGGGCTTCGCCCAGAGAGAGCCTGCTGAAAGTCAGAGTGGAGCATGACAGGATGAGACCGCTATTGAGAGAGCCTGTCGGTTGCGACGCCATCCTTGCACCCGCAGGGCTGCCCCCTGATATAGGCTGAGGTCAGCCCGAGCAGGAGGGGGTGCTCCTTGACCACAGACGGTCCCCCCTCGGAGGGGGTTCAACCCCCGGGACTCCACGTTGCATCCTCCGCGGCAGACCAGAGCGCGGCAGTCGACACGTCCTTCAGGCCGATAAAGGGGCCGGGGTCACCCTGACCACTCTTTCCGACCCCCGCTCATAATAGTATGAGAACGATCCCCCGGTGGTGGCCCCCCCCGGCGTCCCAGCTGAGTTCAGCGCAATGAGCGCCATGAACGGGGACTTCCGTTCAATCTTCAGCATCTCCTTCAGGGCCCGCTCGCACGCTTCGGTCGGTGAATGCCCCTCCCCCATCAAGTCGCACACCCTCCTTGTCAGGTTGTACTTGATGGCGTACTCCCCCTCCCCCGTCGCGGAGCTCGCACCGGCAGGGGTGGCGTAGGTTCCGGCGCCTATTACTGAGGAATCGGAGACGCGACCGGGAAGGCGGAGGGGAGGGCCGCTTGTCGACGTCCCTGCTACTATGAGGCCCGAAGCGTCGAGCGCGAGGACCCCGACCGTCCCGTGGGCCCCGAGTTGCCCGCTTCTTGAAAGCATCAGGATGGCCTGAGCCCACTTCTCCCCCGCTCCTTTGCTCTCCTCTCCCCCCGCCTTTTGCATCAGCACCCCCCACCGTCTTTTCGCCTCCGGTGTAACTGGCTCGTAGGGGGGGAACCCGAGGGCCCGTGCGAACTTCCTAGCACCTTCGCCGCAGAGCATGTTATGGGGCGAAAGCTCCATCACCTTCCTCGCGACGGCGATGGGGTTCTTCGTCTCAGTGAGGCAGGACACACCCCCGCACCGATAGGTGTTGCCAATCATCATGCTCGCGTCGAGCTCCCCAACCCCCTCGGCGTTGGGGATTCCGCCCGTCCCGACGCTGTCCACGAGAGGGTCGTCCTCCACTGCCATGATCCCCCGCTCAACCGCGTCAACGGCTGACCTGGACCTGTCCCCCAAGACGAGCATCCCTTGGCGCACCGCTTCTCGACCGTGCTCCCAGTCCGATACGACGACGGGGACGACCGCCTCCCTTGAAGACTCGCGCTCTCTTCCCTTAGGCACGACGAAGCGGATTCCCCCCGTGGCTTAAGCGCTTCGCCTGGCTCACCCTCAGTACTCGCCAGTTCTGAGGACCAAGAGAGGGGGCGCGGTCCCTCGCGCGTGGCCGCGCCGCCGTCCGCCTCCCAGAGCAGCTCGCCACGAGAAGTGTTATATCCAGACAACTTGTCAGTCAAACGGAACTGCGATGGGCAAGAGAATAAGGGTCACGGTCTGGAACGAGTTTCTAGAAGAGAAGAAGGATGACAGGGTGAAGGCAGTCTACCCCAAGGGGATGCACGAAGCCATTGCGGCGAGCCTCAAGATGAAACCTGACTTCGAGGTCCGGACAGCCACCTTCGAACAGGAAGAGCACGGGCTTTCTGAAAGCATCCTCAATGAGACCGACGTCCTCACCTGGTGGGGGCACCAGGCGCACGAGAAGGTTTCCGACCAAATCGTGGATAGGGTCCAGAGGAAGGTAGTCGAAGACGGGATGGGGCTCATCGTGCTGCACTCCGGGCATATGTCAAAGATTTTCAGGCGTATCACCGGGACAGGTTGCAAGCTGAAGTGGCGGGACAGCGGCGAGCGCGAGCGCGTATGGGTCGTCTCCCCGGCTCACCCGATAGCCCAGGGGATAACGGACCACTTCGACATAGGGAAGTCAGAGATGTACGGCGAGCCATTCGACATCCCCGCCCCCGACGAACTCGTGTTCGTCAGCTGGTATCAGGGGGGAGAAGTGTTCAGGAGCGGGTGCTGCTTCTATCGCGGCCTCGGGAAGGTCTTCTACTTCAGCCCGGGCCATGAAACGTACCCGATCTACTTCAACCCCGACGTCCTCAGAGTCATCGAGAACGCGGTCAGGTGGTCTGCACCTGAGCCGACGCCGAAGCCGATAAGGGGGAACGCGAAGCCCCTGGAAGAAATCCCAGCGAAGTGAGGCCCTGGGCGAATTCCTTCTGGCCCGACTAGCACCCGTATATCCAGCCGGAGTACGTGCGCTCCCAGAGTGCGGAACGTGAGACTCAAAACGGGGGGCTGTGACGGCAACCTCCCTGCGCGCGTAACGCCCTTTGACTAGTCTAAGCCGTTGTCCGACGCGAATCCTCCCGAGTAGTGCATCCCAGCGGCGCAGACACGTTAGAGCCCATCGAGGCGTCTCTCCCGGCGGAGAGGAGCCCTACCCTTTTAATCTGCCTTCGCCAGAGGTCGTGTGCGCTCCGTTGAGAGTCAGAGACTACATCCACCTCGTAAGTGCGCTGGGGCGGAACGTCGTCAATGTCATGAGGAGAGTCTGTGTGGTGGAGAGTGCACGGCCGTATTTGGGAGGTCCCAGGGGTCCGCCATCGAGGGGCGGTGCGGAGTGCGTCCGCTCTGCACTGGGCCGGGAAGGAAGGAGAGTGAAGCTAGTCTTCCCATGAGAATCGGGATAACGCTAGGAGACCCTGCGGGGGTCGGCCCCGAGATAGTGGCCAAATCCCTTGGCAGGTTCCGGGAGGATCACCTGGTCCTGATAGGCGCAGAAGACAGTCTCAGCAGAGCGTCGGAGGCCTCGAGCCTCAAGAACTCACTTGGGAGGAACGTCTCTGTAGTTGACGTCGGGCCCGCACGCGTGAGCTTCGGGGCCGTTCAGAGGCGCGCGGGGGTGATAGCCCTCAGGAGCATAAAGAAGGGGGTTGAGATGGCGCTCAAGGGAGAAGTCGACGCCCTCGTGACTGCCCCCATCAACAAGGAGGCGATAGTCCTGGCAGGGTCGAAACATATCGACCACACGACGATGCTTGGCGCGCTTGCCGGAGCCAGAGAGGTGTCAACCGTCTTCGAGACAAAGAAGCTCAGGGTGTACTTCATGACGAAGCACGTCTCCCTCGTCGAGGCCTGCAAGGAGGTGAAGGAAGAAAAGGTCTACGAAGCGATACTGGTCGCTGACAGGTGCCTCCAGCTGCTTGGAAGCAAGCGGAGGAAGGTCGCGGTGGCTGCCCTCAACCCCCACGGAGGCGAAGGCGGCCTACTGGGAAACGAGGAAAAGGAGGAAATCCAGCCTGCTATCGAGAGGGCCAAAGGGAAGGCGGATGTCATGGGCCCTTACCCTGCCGACTCCGTGTTCTATAGGGGGTCGAGAGGCGAGTTCGACATCGTCGTCGCCCTCTATCACGACCAGGGACACATTGCAGCCAAGATGCACAGCTTCGCCAGGACGGTGAGCATGAACCTCGGCCTCCCGTTTCTGAGGACGTCGGTTGACCATGGGACCGCGTTCGACATAGCGGGGAAGGGGATAGCGGACGAAACGAGCATGGTCGAGGCCATCGCCAAGGCCAAGGAGTATGGTCTGGTGTACAAGGAAAGGTATAGGCTCATCTACGGAGCCAAGGATTGACGCCACGCTGGTTTGGTAGCCCGCCCTAACCTCGTTCTCTTCAACCCGGACGAGTGGCGGGGAGACGTCATGGAGCACCTGGGGAATCGAGGCACGGTGACCCTCAACATCGACGACCTAGTGGCAGGAGACGGAGTGTCGTTCGCGAGGGCGTTTGCTCAGAACCCCGTATCTACCCCGAGCAGGTGCTCGTTCATGACGGGTTGGTACTTTCACGTAAGAGGCCACAGGACCATGCACTATATGCTCCAGCCCGACGAGCCGATGCTGCTCCGGATTCTGAAGGAGCACGGATATTTCGTATGGTGGGGCGGCAAGAACGACCTCGTCCCCGCGGAAGGCGGGTTCACTGACTACTGCGACGTGAGATATGTGCCCAAAGAGCCCGTCGAGCCCTTTTGGCAGCCCGAACCCGAAGAAGGGTGGCGGGAGGGCAACCGGTACTATTCTTTCCTGCGCGGGAGAATCGGCCAGGCGGATAAGGGGGAGAGGTATCATGACCCGGACTGGGCCGCTGTGGAGGGGGCATCCGACTTAATCCGTCACACCCCCGCAGACAGACCTTTCGCCATCTTCCTTGCGCTGGTCTATCCGCATCCACCGTACGCCGTCGAAGAGCCCTAGTTCAGCTGGGCCAGCCGCTCCAAGGTCCTCTGCCGATCCCATAGCGTCATTCCAGAGGTGACCTCGTCCCGCGCGCGGTTCGCCTGATACGGGGAAGGCAAAGGCTCGCCGCCTTCTCGAGGGACGACTGGCGAGAACTTCGGGCCATCTACTGCGGGATGTGCGCCCGCGTGGACTATCAATTCGGGCTCCTCTTGCACGCCCTGAAGGAGTCAGGCGTATACGACAAGACCGCAATTATCTTCTTTTCCGACCATGGAGACTTCTCCGGTGACTTCGGGCTGGCAGAGAAGGCGCAGAACCTTCTCTATGACTCCTTGACTCGCGTCCCACTGATAATCAAGTCTCCGAAGAGCGCCCCGAAGGAAGCGGGAGTCAGAAGGCAGCTTGTCGAGCTGGTTGACATCCCCGCAACGGTGTTCGAACTCGCTGGGATCGTCCCCGGCTACCGTCACTTCGGCAGGTCGCTTGTCCCGCTGCTGATTGACAAGAGGGCCGAGCACCGGGACGCGGTCTTCACCGAAGGTGGTCGCCTCCCCAGAAAAACGGAGGCCATGGAGAAGGAAAGCATTGAGGGGAAAGCAAACCCCTTGGCTTCTCTCTGGCCCCGGTTGAGCGTGCAGTACGAGGACGATGTAGCCCACGGCAGGGCGGTCATGTGCCGCACAAAGCGCCTCAAGCACGTGTATAGGTTGCTGGAAGAGGACGAACTCTACGACTTGAACCGCGACCCGAACGAGACAAGGAACCTGATAAGGGACCCGAAGCTTTCCCCGACGGTGAAGCGTCCGCGGTCCCGGCTGCTCGGATTCATGGTCGAGACCTCAGACGTGGTCTTCAAGTCCAACGAGAGGGGACTGGCGAGTCAGGCCGCGTCATATTGAGGCTCGAGTGGGCTCTGCTTCTAACCTACCCGGGGGGGCCCCTCTATTCCGCCTGCTTCCTGAGATACTTCGCTGTGAAGGCCAGCTCTTCCCTTCGGTCCCCTGAGAACGAGCACTCCAGGGCCACGTAGCCGCTGAACCCCCTCCCCTCGACCTCCTTCAGGACGCCGAAGTCAGAGTGGCCCCGCCCAGGATTCAGCCTGTTGCTGTCTGCGGCGTGGAAGTGCTTGATGTACTCGAGGTTCTTCAGGACGGAGTCAGCCACGTCGGCCTCCTCTATGTTCATGTGGAAGAAGTCAGCCATCATGCGTATGTTGTCGCTCGAAGCCTCCTCTATGAGGCGCCTCGCGAAGCCGACTGTCTTAAGGAAGTGAGTCTCGTACCTGTTGAGCGGCTCGAGCAGCAGGAAGGCGCCGTAGTCCTTCGCGCGCTTTGCTATCAACTTGAGCTCTTCGACCACGAGCTTCTCTTCAAGCTCCGCCACAGTGGCCGAGATAGGAGTCAGGTCAGGGAGCCTCGGCGGCCCGAAACCAGGGACCATTATGAACCCGACTGCCCCGAGTTCTGCGCTCCACCTCAGCCTCTCCAGGTACTCTTCGACGGTCTTCGACCTCTCTTTCGGGTCTGGGCTCAGGAGGTTGTGCTGCAGACCGCCGCATATCGTACTCACACGAATCCTTGATGTGGAGAGCTCGTCCTTCACCTCTTTCAACCTCCCTCCGAGGGAGTCGTTACCGTTGAGCTCTATACCGTCGTAACCGGCCTCCTGAAGGGCCTCGACCTTTGCTCGCAGGCTCGTTCCAGGCGCAAGGTTCTCCTGGGCCGAGAGTTTCATCTTTCCACCGTCCCCTGGGCCACGATGTGACCTTTCTCAGACATCCCGTTAGCGGCCACCGTCAATTCCAGGGTGCGGGCCGCATCTTCGAACGTAGACCTTATCCCGTCCGTATTCCCCGTCCTCACCGCTTCAACGAACACCCTGTCCTCCTCGAAGTACGGATCCATCTTAGACCTGACTTCTCTCACCTCGTTTCCCCTGTGGACCTTGAGCGTCTTCGCACTCCCGGAGTAGTCAAGGACCACGTCCTTGGCGAAGACCTTGACGCCCCACCCCGCGTAAGAGTCCTGGCTGACGCACGAGCTCGTGATCGTACCGATGGCCCCGCTCCTGAACCTGAGCATCACCATCGAAGTGTCTTCGGCGGTGGCGTCGGGGTCAATGAACTTATTCACGACCAAGTTGTCAATCTGAGCGGATACGACATTGGCCTCCCCCGCGAGGTAGCGCGCTAGGTCTACCGCGTGGGTGGTCTGCTCAATCAGCTGGCCACCACCCTTGTCCTTGTACACCCACCAGTGCCCCTTGGGGAAGTGGAACGACCCGATCCATTCTCCTTGCACCATCGAGATTGGTCCTCCTTTGGAGATTTGCTCCTTGGCCAAGTCGACGAGGTCCATGTACCTAGACATGTACCCTACGCTGTTCACCACGCCATGCGACCTCACTGCGCGAAGCAGCTCTTCCGCTTTCGACATGGTGAGGGCGACCGGTTTCTCGAAGAAGACAGGTATGCCTTTCTCTATGGCCGCCACCTCGGGTCCCCTCGCGAAAGGCGGTGTTGTCGCATAGACGGCGTCTGGCCTTCCTGCACTCAGCATTTCGTCCAAGGAACGGTATGGGACTCCCCCGAACCTGTCGACGAACGTCTTGAGCCTCTGCGAGTCGGTATCTGTCCCTCCTGCTATCTCCACGTTTTCTAGCCGTTTCAGCCTCTCTGCGTGGTATGACCCTATGCCACCGCAGCCGAAGAAACCGATTCTTGTCTTTGGCAAATTCTGAGCCTTGGAGCCGCTCCTCCCCTATTCAGATAAGCATTTGCTGGCAGTGTCGGCCCGGTGACAGCATACGGTGAAGCAGAAATGTGAGCGAGGAAAAAGGTAGATCAGCCTAGGCCCCCCTGACGCAGGGGGGGTGTCGGGTCGGCGGCCTGTCACCCTGCGGCTGTGCGCCTCATCGTGCCGGCTGCCTGTGCGAAGGCGGACATTGAGACCGAATCTATCGAAGTGCGAGAGAGTCCCTTCAGCGGGGAGGAGGGGACCAGGCGCCTTCGACAGACCATGACTCCCCGCGAAGGCTTGTTCTAGAACTGACCGAAAAGGTCTGAAGGAGCTTTACTCGACACTTCCATGGGGTCAGGGAGCCTGCTCACGAGTCTCCCCCCGTCGATGACGGTTTCCGAGCCTGTGATGAACGTATTCTCGTCCAGAGCGAGGAATGCCATCAGCTTCGCGACCTCTTCCTTCCTCCCCATCCTCCCGAGCAGGGTCGCGGCCCTCCTGTCCACTTCTTTGAGTCTTCCTCTCGACCCCCTCCGCGCGACGTAGACGGGGCCCCCGATGAGCACCGAGACGACAAGAATACCATAGAGACCCAAGTCAACTGCGATGGAGCGTGTCAACGATACGAGGCCACCCTTCGTCGTTGCATAGAGAAATGAAGACTCGAGCGGGCGGACGGCCTGTATGGAGCTGACGTTGCGTATCTTGCCCTTGACCCCGTTCTTGATTATCTTCTGGGCGGCGAATTTCGACAAGATGAATGGAGACGCGAGGTTGAGCTCCAGCATCTTGCGCCACACATCGAGCCGTGTATCGAGGACGCTTGACCTGATGGGGCGCGACGCGTTGTTGACGAGCACGTCGAGCTTGTCGTAGTTTGCGTCGGCCCAACGGGTGAAGTCCAGTGCCTCTGTCCTTGTCAGGTCCACCTTCTTGAACTTCACCTCCCCCCCGGAGACGCTCCTCTGCAGCCTTGCGCCGTTCTTCGAGTCGATATCCACTACGAGCACCTCGGCCCCGAGCCATGCGAACAGGCGGGACGTCGCCTCCCCGATTCCGCTGGCGCCTCCCGTAACTAGGCACGTCTTGCCTGCCAGGTCCACTAGGTTCCAGTCGCTCGTACGCTGTTTCCGGATGACTTGGGAGGCGGGAGGACGAGAAGTTCACGACGGCGGCGCTCCAACCGATTCTAAGGGTTCAACATCCGTGCGTGCGAACGAAGGCCACCCATGGCCGTCCCCTTAGTGCTTCTTGGGCCGTCAGAAAGCGTCGGCGTGCCAGGCGAATTTCAGCGGGCCTGAGACGGCGAGCGGGGAGCAGCGGCACGTCATGTGCCCGCTTGACCGGCTAAATAACAAACGCAGCGAGAACCTGAGATAAAGAAGGAAAGGAAACCTCCGGCTATCGGGGAGCCGAAGGTCTCCTGCGTGTTGCTGCGACCGCAATGGCTGCCACCACGATGGCGGCGACAACCGCAGCGGCTACTAGGGAGTAGATAGAGAACCCTGTGGACGGTGCTTGTGCAGTCGAATATTGCGTGCTTACGACTGTCTTTCCGTTGACCGTGGTTGTGACCAATTGTGTGGACACCTGAGACGATGTGGTAGTCGTAGTAGTGGAGGCGGGCGTCAGGAGCGCGGCGTCGTAGCCGTAGAACTGGCTGTCCGCCGGACCCATGTTGTAAACGGACTGCGCGTTGGTCCATCCTTGCCACTGCGCGGTGCTGTAGAGGAAGGTGTTGACGTACTGGAACATAGGTAGCAGCGGCAGTTGACTGTTGACGCCGAGCGCCATGGTGTTGAAGTCAGCGGTCCTAGCTGCCGGGGAGATCACGCCGTTGTCCCTGTTGAAGAGGTTCGCGAAGGTGACGTTCCAGTATCTGACGAAGTCCCCTGACAAGTCGCAGTGTGGGGGCGTGTTGGGCTGCTGGTCGGCTGCGAGAGGATATGTGAGCTGTGGAGCGTTGCAGTATCCAATCAGGAACTGTGGGTTCATGACAGTCTGCCATGTGCTCCAAGGAGTGAATCCGCCGCTCTCTATGAGCATCATCTGGAAGACTCCTGTTTGCTCGTTCCGGCCGAGGATGCTCGATTGCAACGGCTGCACAGAGACTGAAATCCCGATGTTGGAGAGCATGTTTGCGATTGCTGTCGCCGTCGTTTCTTGGTCTGGCAAAGCGTTGTTCACCTGCATGGTAAAGGAAAGCGCTGTGCCGTTGGGGTAGGTCAGCTGGTTGTTGGAGTTCATCTTGAAGCCGAGCCCTTTGAGGATGGTGAGCGCGGTCGTGTCGTTGGTAGTGTACGGGTTCAGGGCGGCTCGCGTGGCTGAGGTGAGGAAACCGGCGTACTCTCCCTGGCTGAGTCCTGCCGTATTGGCAGGAATTGCGTAGCCTAGTTCGGGTACATCTGCGATGTACGTCCTATTGATGGCATAGTAAATTGCCTGCCTGAACGCTGTTACGTTGAATGGATAGGACAGCTGGTTCAATCCCAGCCAGACGACTTGGTTGGACTGGTACGTCCACACGTCCTGGGTGGCCGTCTTGTTCCAGACGGAGGCCATGTCGGGTATGTTCGCGTTGAGGGCTTGAATCGCACCTGAAGTGAGGGCTGTCTCAGCGGCTCCGGTGTTCGAGAAGAAGTCTATCACGAGCGTCGAAGCTTTGGGCTTTGTGCCGGTCCAGTACGGGTTAGGGGTGAAGGTCTCCGAAGTGGGCGTCCATGACTTCAGGACCCACGGCCCCATGCCTATTGGGTCAGTCCATTTGAAGTCCTTTAGCTGGGTCTCGTTGGTGAACGAGGAGAACGGGGTCGAAGGCATGGGGTAGTTCGAGAAGATCAGCCTAGCGTCAGAGAGCGATGTCGCGTAGACAATGCTGACCGTCGAGTTGTTAGGTGCCCACCAGTAGAACCCGTTGCTGGTGGCCCAGTCGATGTTCACGCCTCCGGTGTAGTTCGACTGCGCAGCGCCCACGTTCGTGCCGGGCACCATGTTCGCCGACCCGGGTGCTTCATTGAGGTTCAACTCGCTAAGCACGTTTGCCGAAGTCAACGGCTCGCCGTTGCTGAACTTCATGCCAGGGGAGACGGTGAAGTTAAGCCACTTGTAGAGAGTGACGTTGGTGTTCAGTATGTTGTACCCGGACGGACCCCAGAGACCGGTGTAGTTCTTGTAGTTGAGGTTCTGCGCTATCTGGGCGTAGGTCAGGTTCTCGACCGGACCAACGGTGATATTGCCTAAGAGAGGGGCCCAGCACGAGAATGTCGAGATTCCGCACGACGACGGGTTATAGTGGCCCATGGCCACGTTGACCGTCCCCGGCGGGAACCCCGTCCCTCCCTCGCCACCTGCGAAGTAGTTGAAGTTGCCAGTCGGCGGGGAACTGACATAACCTATTGTTATCGTCCCACCGCTTGAAGACTGAGCAGAGACAACCGGCGCAACACCCGAGAAGAGAAAGATGAATGAAAGTATGGTTGCGATAAGACAGTTGACGAATTTCTGTTTCGCCATTTTCTCTTCTTGTAGTGTTGTATCAGTTATAAACGTTCACGGATGCTTTGCGCTGCCCATTTGAATTCGATTTTGGGTCGGATGTCCTTATGGTTACGGGATGGCCCGTCGCGCATATCTCACGACCGAGGAGATACGCGCACGTACGACTAGTCAGCTGTGACCAAGGGGGAGCCTAACCTCGACTCAATGTCGAGGTGGGGGAGGAAGTCGGCCAGTGAG
Organism: Nitrososphaerota archaeon; assembly: GCA_029785215.1. GTDB lineage: Archaea > Thermoproteota > Nitrososphaeria > Nitrososphaerales > Gagatemarchaeaceae > UBA183. The sequence continues at coordinate 61,968 of JAFMAB010000002.1, read as the reverse complement.
TGGGACGCAAACCGAGCCTCATCGCCATAAGGAGGCGTGCACCAGGTCCCTGGCGTTCGTCAGGCTCTTCATACGCCGCCGCTTCAGGGAGACGTGAGGTAATCCCACCCCTCTCCAGGTCCGCGGACGGCCCAAGGGGCCTGACTACTATACCCTAGGCGGAAGGGTGAACATGAGGAAAACGAACCTGGACGACCCTCTCACCGAGTAGAACCCCCTTACGGCGTTGCCGTCGACGCTTCTGGGGTCAAGGTCCACGACGGAGGGGACAAGGGTTTCGTCATGAACGACCTCCCCCCATTTTCGCTCGTGAGCTGCCTTCAGAGGAGCCAGTCGGGACTCAAGTCACAGGACCCTAAGCCTCGGGTTGAAGAGCTCGTCGAAGGCGTAGTTCATCATGACTAGGCCAAATCCAATAAGCGCGAGGGCGAGTCCCGGAGGCACTATCCACCACCAGGTCCCGTTGATTATCGCCCCCTCAGACTGCGCCCAGTAGAGCATCGTCCCCCAGCTGACTGTGTTGCCTGATGCCAGCCCGAGGAAATCGAGCGCGGCCTCCGCGCCTATCGCGGCCACTATGGAGTACATCATTCCAGCCATCGCCAGTGAAAGTATGTTCGGGAAGATCTCGGAGAAAGATATCCGCAGCGACCCATAGCCGGACGCCTTGGCGGCGAGGATGAAGTCCCTCTCGCGGTAGGAGTAAGACTGTGCACGCATGTTCCTAGTGTGGCCTGCCCAGGACGTGATCACTATGACAAGGGTTACAACCAGCGGCCCATGGAAGGGGAGGAATACGATGAGGAGGATGATCAGCGGGAGCGTCGGCAACGTAAGGAAAATGTCCACTATTCGCATGAGGCCGTCGTCCACCTTCCCTCCTATGTACCCGGAAAGTATACCTAGCGTGTTGCCAAGGATCTGGACCATGGCGCCGGCCAGAAAGCCTACTTCGAGCGATATCCTTGCGCCCCAGACGAATTGCGACCAGAGGTCATGCCCCACGTAGTCTGTCCCCATGGGGTGGGCAAGGCTTGGAGGCTGCCAGGCGGGTCCGGTGCTGAACCCGGTCGGATTGTATGGAGATTCGTAGGGAGCGAGGACGGCGATTAGGACGAAGGTGATGACAATGATCAGCCCAACCAGCGATTTCTTGTTCCTCCAGAAGACAGCCATCACCGAGCGGAAACTGTAAAGGAGCGCCATCGCCGTCCCGCCCAAGCGGCCAGCGCTCCCACCGCTCATATCAACGACACCCTGGGGTCGAGCCACGCGTAAAGGAGGTCCGCCATGAGATTCGCGACGAGTATCGCGATGGTGAAGATAAGGAAGATTCCTAGAATCAAGGAGTAGTCCTCGCCGGAGACTGCCACCGCGCTTAGGTAACCGATGCCCGGATAGGTGAATATCGTCTCTACTAGTATGTTCCCTCCGAAGACCGCTCCCATGGATATGGCGAGCATCGTTATATTCGGAAGGAGCGCGTTGGCGCCAGCATAGGTCCTCACAATCCTCCTATTGGAGAGCCCCTTCGCTCTGGCAACGAGCACGAAGTCATCTCCCATCACCCCCACCATCGTGTTCCTCATGTGTATGACGTAGCCACCCATCGCGACTATGGCCAACGACAAGATGGGGAGTATCGCATGGTGTAGGACGCTTAAGATGAACGCTAGGTTGGCACCTGGCGTCACCGTGTTCGAATACGCCCCGAAGAGCGGGAAGATCTTGAGGTCTGCCGCGAAGAAGATCAGGAAGAGGAAACCGAGCCAGAAGTTCGGTATGCTGGAGATGAAGTTCAGCAGCGGCGTGAATATGGAGTCGAATTTCGCGTTTCTCTTCCCGGCGGCAAACATCCCGATGAAGGTCCCTGGGATCCAGCTCACCGCCACCGCTATCGAGACGAGGAATATCGTCCACGGGAGGCGCTGAGCGATGAGATACGACACGCTCTGAGGGAAGAATATGTAGGAAACGCCTAGGTTGCCGTGCAATAGTTGGACTATGTAGTCATAAAACTGCACGTAAATCGGAAGGTTGGGGTTGTAGCCGTACAGTGCGTACATCCCCTTGATAGCTTCCGGGGAAAGGGTGAACCCCGCTGCGATCAGGTTTGTGACCTCGGTCTGGACCGGGTTGCCTGGCATCAGCCTTGGCAGAGTGAAGTCTATGAGGAGGGCAGCCACAAAGGTTCCCGTCAGGAGCACCAGCCTCCTAAGAACCCACCTTCTTGTGATCACTGGGGATTGGCTCCCTTACCATAGTCGGGGGGCCTCGCCATAAAAGTATGCTTCCGAAGGCCCAAAACGAGGCGCGCGGAGCTTCTGTGCATCGTTCCCCAAGGTTGCTGTCAGGGGGCCTGTGATATTACGACGGGGGAGCGGTCACCCCCTCTTTACGTAGTGCCCGTTTCCTAGGTCCACGTATCCCGAGGTCTCGTCTTTTTCGCCGTCAGAATCGACGCCGAACCTCGGGGGAACCACGGGGCGGTCCGGAGCCCTCGACCCATGGTGCCAGATGTCTGGCACAGCGTTCATGAGCCGCATCGTATACTCGTGCGCAGGGCTCTCGATGATGTCCTCCGTCTTCCCCAGCTCGACTATCTCCCCCTGCTCCATCACCGCCATCCTCTCTGTCAGATACCTAGCTGTGGCCAGGTCATGAGTGATGTACAGGAACGTTGTATTTTTGGACTGCTTCATCTTCAGGATAAGGTTCAGGATGTCCGCTCTAACAGACGCATCGAGCATGGAGACAGGTTCATCTGCGATGATGACCTTCGGCTGGCCTATGAATGCCCTGGCTATTGCCGCCCTCTGTCTCTGTCCACCGCTCAGCTGATGCGGATACTTGTCTAGAAAGAGGTCGACAGGCGTTAGGCCAACCATTTCGAGGGTGCGCGCCACCCTTTCTTCCTTTTGCTCCTTCGACATCTCATGCAGGAAGAGACCGAGCTGCACGCTGTGAGAGACCTTGCGAGCAGGGTTCAGAGAATTGTACGGGTCTTGAAATATAGGTTGGACGTTGATCCGGAACTCACGCATCCTTCTTCCTTTCAGCCTGTAAATGTCATTGCCAAGATATGCGACGGACCCTTCCTTTGGCCTGAGGAAGCCCAAGAAGACCTTCGCGAGTGTAGACTTCCCGCTCCCGCTCCCGCCAACGAGGGAGACGCTTTCTCCCTCCAAAACCTGGAAGTCCACGTTCCGAAGCGCTTTGACGTAGAAGGACTCTCTCGCCACCGAAGCCAGATGGTCACCCTTGGGGGCGCTCGACCTCATCCTGAAGACGACGTTCACCCCCTGCGCCTTCAGCACCTCATGACTCCAAGGGGAGCCAACCATTTGCAAGTCTCTTCCCCCAGACCCTACTGCTTCTCTTGCCCCTTGCTTCCTTGGCTCTCGAGGAGGAAGCATGCCGCGTAGTGCCGTTCTTCTACCACCACTGGACTAGGCTCGTCCGACCTGCATTTCTCCATGGCAAACCGGCAGCGGGGGTGGAACCTGCACCCGCTCGGATACGCATCGGGGTCTGGTGGGGACCCGGGTATCCCTTTCAGCTCTCTCAGCGACCCGAACAGGCTTGGCATGGCGTCCATAAGGGCAGATGTGTAGGGGTGAGACGGCTTCTCCATGAGTTGGTTCAAGCCCCCCTCCTCGACGATTTGCCCGGCATACATCACCCCAATCCTGTCCGCTATCTTGGCTAGGACGGCGAGGTCGTGGGTTATGTAAAGCACTGACAGGTCGAGGTCTCTCTGGAACGACTTCAGCATCTTGATGACCTCGTCTTGCGCGATCACATCGAGTGACGTGGTTGGCTCGTCCGCTACCAGGAGCTTGGGGTTCAAAACCAATGACATCGCGATTACCGCCCTCTGGCGCATCCCACCGCTGAGCTCATGGGGGTACCTTCCGGCGAACTCTTCGTCAATCCCGACCCGTGTCAACAGCTCCCTGCCGTGCTTCAACGCCTCTTCATTCGAGATGGATGAATGGGCTGTCATGGCATCGGCGAGCTGCTCCCCTATCTTCATCACTGGGTTAAACGCGTTCATCGCTCCTTGGAAGACCATCGCTACTGATGCCCACCTGAACCTTCTGAGCTCGTCCTCGGTCATCTTCCTGACGTCTCTGCCGTCGACGTAAATCTCCCCGGAGACGACCTCACCAGGCGGCTGGATTAGACCCAGGAGGGCGAGGGCAACGGTGGACTTCCCCGACCCGGACTCCCCCGCGAGCCCGTACACTTCGCCTTTGGCGATGTCGTAGCTTACGTGGTCTACCGCACGGACGATTCCCCTGCGCGTCCTATAGACGACAGTCAGGTCTCGGACGGATAGGATGGGATCGCTCAACTCGCGGGTTCCCTCCTCCCCGAAACCTTACTTCCCCCGTGACGACTAATCCCCAGTACTGGCACCCCAAAGCGCAAGTTTTGCGCGCGTACTCGCCTATTCACTGTTTAAAACCTGCGCGCTTCGGTAAATCGCGGTGCAGCCCGAAATAGGAGTCGATGGGAGAAGACTCAATCCAGCGGCTGACTCCTTGATGCGACTACGATAGCCGCGCCGACGATCAAGAAGAGGGCTATCAACGAGCCTGAAATCAACGAAAGCCCCGTGTCTGGCCCGAAGGCAGTCCCCTCGACGACTGTGTACAAGAAGAGTACAAGGAGGACCATCCCCATGAGTAGGAAGAATCTGCCGAAGAACGGGTCCGCGCGTAAGGTAGCTCCCTAAGCTTTGCCCTCCGCCGCTCCCTTTAAGGTCTTGCTCACCTGAAATCGCGCCCTCGCCGTCGTTTGGCGGAGGCCAAAGAGAATGGGCCTCTCCCGCCTGCCACCCGAGCGGGCACGGCGAAGGGACAACGAGCCGAAGACTGGAACTAGTCTTCGTGGGACACCAATGCCTTCGGTTCGCCTGACTGTGGAGCCTTGTTCAGCGGTTCGATTCCCAACCCGCCTCCCCCTGGTTTGATGCCGTCTTGACGAATCGTACCTTCGAATCTGAAGAACCCAGGCGGAATCCCGCTGGGAGGGCTCTCGACCATCGCTCTCGGATCCCGAGCCGCAGCCAGATGCGCGCTGGCTACCGTGCTCACCCAGCCGTTGTCCGGCCTGTTGTGGGTGTGATCTTCGCATTGTGCCGCCCTGCTGGGCGGAGGAGCGCGAGCGCAACTGTGACCTCTCCAACCTTGGCGACGTCAGGCTGGTGGTAGGTCAAGGCGTCCATCTCCATGAGGCGCTTGAACTCAAAGTGGCTGAAGGCGTTCTCCCCGGCCGCGATCGTCTCCACCGCGACGCCGACGGGGTCTTGCTTCGAGTGAATCCAGAACTTCTTCTCCACGTCTGTTACTCGCCTCTTACACGGTTTTGACCTTTGAAGCGCCCACGGTGCGGCCGGCACCCCCGGCGGGACGGGTGCGCGAGGCGCCAGGCCGCTCGGCTAATGTTCATATCCAGGCGGAAACATCTTCTCCAGACGTCTGGTCAGATTGTAAACCAGATCAATCTGGGAGTGCAGGACAGTCCGCTGCTCGAGCAGCACCTCCTTCAGAATCCAGTTCTCATCGTCTATGTTCTCGATGACTTCGTCGAGCCTGTTGAGCGCTACGCGTAACGCCGTGACCGTCCGTCTGATGGAGCTCTTCACCACCCTGCTCCTTTGTTCGTAGTCGCCTTCGGACCGTTCCGGCCATGGGACTTCTCTCTCTCCGGCGCCTCTCTCCAGGTCGCGCCTGAGACGCCTCACCTCCTTGCCGGTGAGGTTCTGCTCCGCGCTCACGTTGAGCAGGTAGTTCCTCAATTCCATGTCTTGCTCTGCGAGTATCTCTTCGGCCAAGCTCGGATTCTTTCGGCGCCGAAAAAGTCTCTGCAAGGATTCGGCGGGGAGCTCAAGGAGTCCCAATCGCTTGGAGACGTAGGCCGGGCTCCTGCCTATCTTGCACGCGAGTTCTTTCTCGGAGCCCCACCCGAACCTCTCGACGTAGTCGTGGAAGGCCTTGGCTTCTTCGAGGGGGTCGAGTGACTTCCTAGCGACGTTCTCTGAGAGGGCGACCTCGAAGGATTCCTTGTCTGTGAGATCCACGATCTGACATGGAATCTTCCTCCAGCCGAGGGTCTTGCACGCAGCCAACCTCCGGGACCCCGCGACAAGCTCGAACTTGCCTTCGCCGGGGCGGACTATGATGGGCTGGAGAAGACCTTGGCGCATGATCGACGCCGCAAGGTCGAGGTTTCCGTCCTCGCTAGCCCTCACGCTATACGCAGGCTTCTCGATAGCGGAAATCTTCAGTTCCTCGAAGACGCTCGAACTGTTCTCGAGCTGCAACTTGCGGAGCCGAGCCTCCTTTGTTCTGATTTAAGGCTTCCCAAGCCCCTTAGGTTGTAGCATAACTCCGGATGCAACCACCAACGTGCTAACTTCCGGAGTCAAGCCAAGATGACCGTGCGAGAATATTTGGCAATCTTGCACCGTGAAACCGAATTGCTCGATTTGCGCCACAACCTAAGCCCTTGCCGCTGAGAACTCGGTCTGGCCAAGCTCATCTCCACCTAGGTCTCCCCCTCCCCCTGGTCCCGCCCCGACTGCCCTCGAGGGGGACCTGCAGCGGAAGGGCACTTCGGAAGGAGCCCGTCTGCCGGTACGGCCCGCTCCACGGACCAGGCGCGCCCCCCGGGGGGAACCTTGAAGGACGGCATAGTGGAGCCCACATCCTGTCTAGAGCGGAACGCGCGCTTCTTCCTGCATCTGCCGCACCCCAAGACGAGATGGCGATCGATCAGCTTCATCCTAGCGCCGAAAGCAAAGACATCTCACAGTGAGGTAGGCCGTTCAGCGCCGCTTAACCCCTCAACCTCTGAGAGCTGTATGCGACCTTCCTTAGCAGACTTTCCACGTACGACTTCCCTTCCAAGACTTCGTGTTCGACATCCACTCCGGAGACATCGAGGCATACGGGTCCGTCATAACCGACCCTGTTGAGCGCTCTTATGACCGACCCCCAGTTGATTTGGCCCTGGCCGGGTGGCCAGTGCGACTCCGTCACCCCGTCGTTGTCGCTCAGATGGACGCAGAAGATTTTCGCACCAAGCTTCTGCACCGAGACTGACAGGGTGTCTCTTACAACATGCGCGTGACTGACGTCGAACACGGCTCCTAGGCGCTCCGACGTGACGGCATCCATCAGTCTGAGCAGCGAATCAGTATTGGCGAGAAACTCCCTCGGTCTCGCCTCCAATGCCAGCCTGAGCCCATGGTTCTCTGCCAATCCCACATGGCGCCTCATGGCAGCCACGAAGGTCGACCAAGACTCTTCCCAGGAGGTCACCAATCCAGGCGCCGGAACTTCTTCTTGAATAGGCCACGCGGGGTTCCCTCTCTCTTGTTCCCCAAAGTGTTCCAAGGGGACAGGCGAGCTCACTGTCTCGATCGTGTCCGCGCCTACCATCCCGGCGAGCTTGGCGATGGACCCCCACACCTCTTCGACCGAACGACGGTCGGGCCGGTGGAAGATCCTCTTGCCAAGAAAGTTGCACCTAACGTGGTTTATCTCGACCGAATGCTCTGCACAGGCTTGGGCAATCTTCTCCGCATCCTCATCTGTCGAAAGCATTGACAGGTGGGTCTCGCTCGTGACGTGGAGGTCCATAGATTCGAGGCCGATGTCGCTAATCCACCTGACGGTCCGTACAATCGCCTGCGCGTCAGGCTCGAGGTTGCTGCCTGTGCTTTTGCGCCCCGTTCCTAGCTGTTGCGGCAGCTGACTGTAGAGCAGGGTGGACAGCGAAGAGCAACTTAGCTTCATCTCTCGCTGACGACTTACCTGCTGGCTTATGTCCATTCTGCACCCCGCGTAGATGGTCTCCCAAGGCTGGGAATGTCTCTCCTTAGAAGAATCCTCTCAGGATGCAAAGCCTCGTTTCCGTATATCACCCCGATGCAGGCGCCGCCTCGGTAGCAGGGGCGATGCCCCGCCAGCCCCCTTCGGACTGGCGGCACCGCAGGGAAGCTACAAGCGCCGGTGACGGCGCGACCCGAACAAGCCGTTTAAATCAGCTACTAGATTCTCCCAACGCCGGCTTTGGAAGTCCTTGTGACCGGAGGCTCAGGTCGGATAGGCAGGCTGGTAAGGGAAGGATGCTCTCGCGGAAGGAACATCACATCCCTGGACGTCGCGCCCTCGGACGATGGCACCGTGGCGGCGGACATAAGGAAACTCGACGAAATCCAACGACTGAGCCGCGGGAAAGAGGTTGTGGTCCATCTTGCGGCCGATCCCAACGTGGGAGCATCCTGGGAGTCCATCCACGAGAAGAACATAATCGGAACGTACAATGTGTTCGAGGCATGCAGGCGGTCCGATGTAAGGAGGGTAGTCTTCGCCAGTACGGTCCATGTCACATGGATGTACCACTCGCAGCCGCCCTATTCCTACATCGTAAACGGGGAATACGACAAAGTCGACATCGGTCACCTCCAGATGATATCTCACCAGACCCCTCCAAGGCCGGACAGCTACTACGCTGTCAGCAAGCTGTTCGGCGAGAATCTTGGGCGCTACTACACCGACACATACGGGCTTTCAGTGGTCTGCCTCAGGTTCGGGTGGGTCCCCCCAGGCGACAAGCCTCCGCAGCCCTCCCCTTTCTTCTTCGCTTCGTGGCTGTCTCGCAGGGACTTGGTCCAGCTGGTAGAAAGGAGCATCGACGCCGGGGATTTGAAGTTCGACGTCTTCTACGGGGTGTCGAACAACAAATGGCGGTTCTGGGACATCTCACACCCCAGGGAGGTGCTCGGCTACTCGCCCGTCGACGACGCCGAAAGTTTCAGGAGCAAAGGGGATGTCTGAAGGAGCACTCGTGGCCCCGGATGGGCCGGGAGCGTGCCGCTATCAAACGTAGTCGAAGACGGGCCTCCTTTCAGGCGACCTGGTGAACTCGGGGTACACTATCTCGGGCGACCAGTCAGACTGCATCCAGCTCTTGAAGATGGCCTTCTGCTCTTCGTCGGCTTCCTTGAGAGGCACCACCTTCTCTTCGAACGCTGGCTTCTTCCCTAGCCTCCCCTCGAAGCCCTTCAGGACCCCGTTCCTGGCGACGGTCAGCTTAATCGGCGTCTCAGGCGCAGTAGTCGAAATGTAGAACGACGCCCGCTCTCCCAAGAGTCTGAGCCCGTCTATCCCGACTATTTCGTCCCCCGCAGCCAGGCCCATAGCCTCGGCAGGAGAGTCTTGCAGCCTCATCCTCACTATCATCCTCCCCCCTTCGCTGCTCAGCTTCACCCCGAGGAAACCCTCCTCCTTCTGTGCGGCATCCTTCGGAGCGAGCTTCAACCCAGCGTAACCAAGGTATCTGTCGAAGTCGATGGGTTCCCTCCCTTTGACCCTGGCGCCGAAGATGCTCCGCACGCTACTGCCGCCGACTTCCACCGCCGCTGCTTCAAACTCCTCGTCAGTGTATCCCCGGCCTTCCTCAACGTATGTACGGCGGTAGACATTCCTCATGAGGTCGTCCAACGTCTTCTCGCACCCTGTGTTCTTTCGGACCTGAAGGTCAAGCATCCACCCAACGAGCGCCCCCTGAGTGTAGTATGACATCGTGACATTCTGTTGGTTCGCTCCGAGCTTGTTGAACTTGATCCAGGTGTCGAAGCTCGCCTCCTGCGCGCTCTGCCATTTCCATCCGGGAAGGTTCTTCATCTGGCTGATGTTTCTGGCCAGCGAGTCAAGGTACTCCGCTACCGAGTAGATTCCCGCCCTCCTCAGCAGATGGTCGCCGTAGTATGTCGTAAACCCCTCAGCTATCCAGAGAGACTTGGTGTACACCTCCGAAGAATAGTCGAAGGGGCCGAGGCCCTTCGGTCTCATCCTCTTCACGTTCCATGTATGGAAGAATTCGTGGGAGAACAGGTTCATTATCGAGTCATATTCCTCCTTCGGGACAAACCTCAGCCTGGGGATGATGCAGAGGGTGCTGTTGAGGTGCTCAAGTCCTCCCCCTCCCTCCTCGGTGAAATCGACTATGAACACATACTTCCTGTACGGGATATCGCCGAACACTTCGCTCGTCCGCTCGACTATCTTCTTGATGTCGTCGACGAGCCTCTCCCTGTCCACAGGGGCCTCCCCGAAGATGGAGACTTCGTGCGGAATCTCCGCAACTTCGAACGTGCGTATGTCCTGGTTCCCGACCTCTACGGGGGAGTCCATGAGCAAGTCTAAGTTGTCTGCGAGGAACTCGAAGTCCGAGACCTGCTCGAGCCCCGTGGAGACTCGCTTCCACCCGTTGTAGGGGACAAGAGTCACCCTGGCCCTCTCGTTCTCCATCCCGACAGGATAGATGAAGACGCTAGCCCCGTTGATTACCGCGTGGAACGTGTCCAAGTAGCTCTTCGTGACTTCGTAGGCGAAGGCGTAGACAGAATAGCTGATGCGGATGGTCCTCGGGTCCTCGTCCCAGCTCAGCGTCCACGTGCTCTTAGACTCCTTCTCCATTCTCCCGAGGGGGGTGCCTGTATCCCCGTCTGCAGTCTTCAGGTCGAGGACGTTCTTAGAGAAATTTTCGATATTGTAGCTCCCTGGAGTCCAGACTGGCATCGTCAGCTTCAACGACTTCCCCGCCTCTGGAGGAAGGGGTATCACGAGGTCAACATCGAAGTAGTGGGTGTTCGCCCTCTTCATCGACACCGTGTACCTGAGAAGTTCGTCGTCTCCTCCTCCTCTCTTCATCGTGGCTGCGCGGCGAGGCCGACGGTCATGCAGAAAAAAGGTATCGCCTGCAGGCACCCCCAGCGACGGTCACCAGTTGGTGTACGAACCGTCTTCTCGGTGCCAGTGAGGCGGCTCCCAGGGCTTGAAGTCCTTGGACGCGGCTTCGAAGTCGAACTCAATCCCGAGGCCGGGGGAGTCAGGGATGCGGAAGCCGGTCCCTTCGAGCTTCGGCTGTTTTGGGAAGAGGGCTTTGTCAAAGCCTTCAGGATTGCCGACATAATGCCCCTGCAGCTCCAGCCAAGCGTAGTTCGGGACCGCGGCGGCGAGCTGGATGTTCGCAGCAGTGCTCACAGGGCCGAGGGGGTTGTGGGGCATCAGGTCAACGTAGTGGGCTTCGCAGCTCCCGGCGACCTTCATCGACTCAGTGAAACCTCCAATGTTGCAGACGTCTATCCTCGCGAAGTTCGTAATCCCTCGTTCGACGAAGGGGAGGAATGCCCACTTGCTCGATGATTCCTCCCCAATGGCGAAGGGGACGGCGACCATTGTGCGGAGGGACACGTACGCCTCGGGGCTCTCGGCCCTTATCGGCTCCTCAAGGAAGTCGAGAGTATCGCGGTTGAGTTTCCCGCAGAAGGAAGCCGCCTCTGCAACGCTCAATCTGTGGTGGTAGTCGAGCCCTAGGACGGGGGACGGTCCAACCTGCTCCCTCACCTTGTTTAACCAGTTGGCAGTCGTGGCAATCGAGTCGCGCGGTTCGAACAGCCTCCCGTCAGGGCCCTGGTTCTGCCTCGCCGGCGCGAATCTGATCACCCGCCACCCCGCCTTGACCAGTTTCTCCGCAGCACTGGGGGCTTCCGGCCCCACCGGTTCCCTGGCCGTCACAAAGCACTGGACAATCCCCCTGTGCTGCCCGCCCAGAAGCTGGAAAACCGGGACGCCGAGCTTCTTCCCCGCAAGGTCGTAGAGAGCGATGTCGATGGCAGAGATGGCACCTGTGAGCACCCGCCCCCCTTCGAAGTACTGGCTCCGATAGAGTTCCTGCCAGAGGGTGCTAATCCTCATAGGGTCCTTCCCGAGGAGGGACTGGCGGAAGTGGTCGATAGCCCCTTTGACAGCGAGCTCGCGCCCGGACACACCCGACTCGCCTACCCCATAGGTACCATCGCTTGTCTCCACGACAACCATGAGGACATTCCGCGAACCTACCCATACTGGGTATGACCTCACGTCGCTGATTTTCATGCCGTACACCCCCCTAGGAAGGTCCCAGTAAAGGAGGTAGAGGGGGAGGGCGACCGACTCCCTGGGAGTCCCAACCTAGCGTTCTACCTCCCATCCGAATCTTGCCTTGAACCCTAGAGCCCGCTTCGCTCTGGCCGATGATATGGGGGAAGCACGGCCTGACATACCATCCCCTATCCGTACGGTCTCCGGGAAGACAGACTGTATGAGCTCGACGGTAGGCTCGTCCATGAACGTGTCGTCAGCCGCGACGAACATTGCTTCGTGCCCTGAAGCCCTCCTCTCGAGGGCCAGGCGACACACCAGAGCGGCATCCCTGGGGTCTATGTAGCTCCAGAGATGGACAGCTCCCTTGGAGGGGCCGCTCCGAAGACTCGGCAGCACGCCTCGGACATCCTCCGACAGTATGAGCGGGAACCGGAGACTCACGGCCGAACCCCCTGTCCTTCTGCTGTAAGTTCCTAGTATCTCTTCTCCCACCACCTTCGACAGCCCATAGGGGTCTTGCGGGAGGAGGGGGTGTTCCTCGTCGATGGGGAAGTAGGAAGGGGAGAAGTGGTTCTTCGCGAATGCGAAGCCGAGCGCGGAGGTGCTGCTCGCGTACACCAACCTCCGGACGCCCATTTCAGTTGCAGCCTGGGCAACATTGAAGGCGCCGAGGACATTGTTAGTGAACACCGTTTCAGGGGGAGCCATGTCTGGCGTCGGGATGGCAGCTAGGTGGACAACGGAATCAATGCCTCGCAGAACGTCGCGCACCCTGGCTATGTCGGTGATGTCGATGTCGATGGATCCACCCTCTCCGCGAGCCCCTGAGCGGACCTTATCTGCTACCACGACCTCGTACCCATTTCCTGAAAGCTCCGATACGACATACCTCCCCAGCCTCCCCCTGCCTCCCGTCACCAGGACCTTCAACCCAGGCGCCGCCCAGCTCTGCGGAGCTATAGGCGTTGCCCACTTCCGCAGCTTAACCGGGCCCAAGGCAGGGAATGTAAGTGACTTGAATGGGTGGTGCAGACTACCCGTTCACTTTAAGAACGTTATAAAATCGAAGTGCAGCATAAGACCTTGAACAGGAGCAACCTCATCGTACTTGTGATTGACTCTCTGAGGCAGGATCATGTGAGCTACTACAACGGAGGAGGAAAGGCGTTCCCCGGGGTCGAGGCCTGCAAGACCCCGAACCTCGACGAGCTAGCCAAAGAATCGGTGACGTTCAGCAACGCGTATCCAGCAGGTCTGCCCACGATCCCGATTCGGACGGAGCTGATGACGGGTCATTACACCCTTCCCTACAGGTCGTGGGAGCCGCTACATCCAAGCGACATAACATTGGCGGAGATTTTGAAGAGCAACGGCTACGTCACCGGGCTGATCGCAGACAACTATCACTTGTTCAAGCCAGGGATGAACTTCCACAAGGGGTTCAACTCGTTCTCCTGGATCCGCGGTCAGGAGTATGACGCATTTCGTACAGCCCCGCCTAAGAAGAGGAACGTCGACGACTACGTCAACAAGAACTACCGGGAGGCGACCAGCAACAACCTCTTTCTTGGAACGAAGACTCCTTGGATCAAGCTCATCGAACAGTACTTGGCGAACGTGGATGATTTCGAAGAAGAAGACGACTGGTTTGCGGCAAGGGTATTCGAAGAATCATCTTCTTGGTTGAGAGCAAACTCAAACAAAGGCAACTTCTTTCTCTGGGTGGATTGCTTCGACCCTCACGAGCCCTGGTTTCCGCCCATCGAGTTCAACACATACACAGATAGGAACCACTCCGGCCCGAAACTCATCCTACCCATGGGGGGGATGGCATCGGAGTGGGCAACCCCCGAAGAAATCAACTACGTCAGGGGGATGTATGCGGGGGAGGCGGCCTTCGTGGACCACTCTCTTGGCAGGTTCCGCGAGACAATCGACGAGCTAGGCCTGGGTGACGATACAACGATTCTCGTCTTGGCGGACCACGGGCACCCGCTAGCGGACCACGGTAAGTTCCTGAAAGGCCCGGACAGGCTCTACAACGAACTCCTGAAGGTCCCGTTCATGATCAGGTTGCCCGGCGGGGAACACGCTCACAAGACCGAGGCGGTGGTCCAGTTCCCTGATGTTCTGCCCACCTTACTCGACCTGCTCGGTCTCGGAAATGACACCGCCTCCCTCCACGGGAAGAGTTTCCTGCCCGTACTTACGAATCAGAGCACTTCCCACCGCCGGTTCGCGATAAGCGGATACCACGGGAGCACCGACAGATGCATACGTAACGAGAGATGGACCTACATCGAAAGGCCCCCAGGACAGCAGAGCGAACTGTATGATTTGAGCAAAGACCCCCATGAGAGAAGAAATGTCGCGCGGGAAGAGGCGGAGACCGTCGAAGTCATGCGGCAGGCTTTCGGCTCATACTTCAGAAAGACCCAGGCGGGAGGGACGGGGGTCCAAGGCAAGCAGGAACTGGGCGGGACATCTTTCTGCTAGGAGCGGGAAGCCGAAGCAGCAGCCCTCTCCTGCAGAAGGGTGAGCTCCTCGGGTCTCGAACCGCCGCAGTCAACTCTCTGGGATAGGAGCCTCTGTCTTGCATCCTCCAGGTCCTGTGCTGTTCAGCGAACTCAGTGCCGCCTGAAGAGTGAATCAAGAGCGAATCAAAATGGATGTTCCGCGTGCTATCGGCTCCCCTCGGGTGGGAGGTCGAACCGGTTCGTTTCCAGCCCCGCCTTCGCTTCATCGGCGTCGCCCTCCCCGACGGTCCCATCCCCCCGGTCCAGGAACTCCCATCGGCCGACGGGGCTCTGTTAAGCATCCGTAATCTTGGGGGTCGCCATTAGGCCGTCAAGGGCGTCAGTTCAGAGCATCCCCCTGAAGCCTTCGAGCCTCAGACGCTCCTCGACGTACTCTTTCTTTGGCCTACATTTTGGGTCGGTGGGGGGGAGCTATTGTGTTAGCCGGGCTTGCCTCGTCGCTTACCCCCTTTTCCAGACGGCCCTGAAGTCTCTGATTCCGCTGCTCGAGACTCTCACTCCTGTCCTCTCGGACAGCGCATCGGATATCCTTGAGGAAGCGACGATGCGTCCTCCTCAAAAATCTCGAAGAGCTCGTCGCGAACCTTCCCCTTGACCCTCCATGCACCCTTGGATCCTCGCTCGGCCATAGGAGACGGTGGGGTGACGTAGTCAAACACACGCACGTCACATTCAGGCGACAGAGGAGCAAATTATCGGCAGATGGCGCTGTCAACTTAGGGCCTCCGGAAGGCTCTGAATGAACCGCTGATACTCGTTTGGTCGTCCCTCTCTCTGATGACGTTGTGGAAGTACCTGAAGACGGAAATCCAATTCCTGACGTGCCCGTGGTCGCATTCTTCCCTGAAGCAGGGGAAGAGGTCGTCGAAGTTCTCCAGCCTGTACTTCAGGGCCTGGTTGAACCTCTCGATGAGGTTCTTCCACTCGACGGGATAGACGCGGTGCTCCAGGCGGAGGAGCCTGCGCGCCTCGGGGTATCAAACCACCACGCCGGTCCAGATGGGCTTAAGACCGTACCTGCTCCTGACCTCCTTCAGGAAGAGGTAGGCGTCGAGGCCGCTCTGATTGTACGAGACCCGGAAGTGCAGGAAGACCCTCAGGGCGGGCTCGTAGGCGGCCCAGACCCACACCCACGCCTGGCTCCCCCTGATGCGTATCATCGTCTCGTCCACGAAGAAGGTCCTCACTCTCTTCCTGTCGACGTCGAACCTGTCGCAGACCGGAGCCAGTCGCTGGACCCACTGGCGGATGGCCTCGTGAGACCTCTCGACGAAGGGCTCAAGAATCATCGACGCCTTCCTCAAACTGTTCGAACACAGAGAGACGAACGTCCCGGAAAGAACCAGCGGGAGGGATGTCCTTTCACGTTCCATGAACTTTGGAGAGTCCATGAGGCGTGGGAGGCATCATCCCCTCAAACCCGAAGGAAGCAACGAAGCTAGAGCATCAGCTCAATTCATTCCTTAAGTTGACAGCGCCAGCAGACCACCCATTCACTTTAAGGGACCCTGGCTGGAGGGCTCGCAATGGGGAGTGAATTGGCAGTCACAGAAACTCTTTCATACCCTCCTGGTCGCCTGACTGTCAGGGGGGACCTTGCCTAATCTCCGAGGGCTGACGACCGAGGTCTCAAGAGAGCATCCGCTCTTCATACTCGGCGGGTCCGGGCCCGCGGACACGGACCCCGAATCGGCCTACAAGCTCTGGAAGTTGATACCTGACGAACTCAAAGAGTACTCGGTCTACCCAGTCGAGCATTTCAGCGTAGAGACGATGGAGAGGTGGGCGAAGTTCGCTGATAAGAACGACTTCCCACTCCTCTGGCAGGTGAGGACGTGGGTCCCCGTCTGGCATCGCATGTGGAACAACGGGATGCAAGGCCCTGGCGTGGGAGTCGACAAGGTGGAGCGGCTCCTTTCCGAGCACGATAGCATCAAGGGGGTTCAGATCTGCGAGTTGAACTGCTTCGGTCTTTCGACAGAAGAAAGGCTCTACGTGAGCGACCTGCTAAAAGCGTGCGCCAGGCAGGGGCGCTACCTCTCTTGGAGGGAGGGGAACGACGGGTGCAATATCTGGGTCGACGCCTTCCTTGAGAAGTGGTTCAGCGACGACGTCGAGGCTTACGGCAGGTATCTCTTCCCTCAGTGGGAGATGAACATACCGCGGAACATGTACCTCTGTCACGATTCAGTCTTCGGGCTCTGGATGGCAGGGTTCGTGGAGAACTGGGGGCTCGAGCCCCAGTCCTTCTACTGGTTAGACTGTGGGTTCACAGACCTGAACAAGCCGGGGGAGAATAACAACAAAGGGTGGCGGGAGGGGGACAGGTCGAAGTTCCCGCGGACGATGTGGGGGCAGATGATCCTTCTGGGGATGAACTCCGGGGCCACTGTCTACAACTTCGAACCCAGACAGGACGTCCTCTTCACGGACGAGGGAGCCTACCCCCCCGCAGCCCACGAGGTCCTCTTCCCACTCCTCGAGGACATAGTCAGGGAGAGGCTCATCCCGTCCAAGGAGGAGGTTGCTGAGAAGGTGAAGGTGGCCTACGTGGCGGACTTCGAGGACAGAAGAGAAGGGGAGACCAGCGACATCGACTACTACAGGGGGTTCGCTCCGGACAACGATCTCTTTGGGCGGCACGGCAGGAGGCTGTCGGGGAGCGGGAGCATCTACAAGGGGACTTACGGGCTCGCCCACGAGTACAAGATGATCCCCGACACCGGACGGTACTACTGGATTCCTGTCCTCCCTAAATACACCAGGATGGAGGTCATGAACAGATTCGAGAGGGTGATATGTCCCAATCAGTTCTGGGGGGAGCACGATGTCAGAAGGTTCTTCGACACCATTTACCCGCGGTCCTACGAAGGGGACGCCTACGTCACCCAAGTAGGGAAGAAAGTCTTCCTGACGAATTCCAACGAGAACATCGACGTCATTCAGCGCTTTTCTGTGACAGTCGAAGGGGTGGAGATTAGGGGGGAGCTGGGGCCGAACAGCTACGTCATAGGGACCTTTGAAGACAGGGTCTTCCTTCACGTCAACAACTACCCGGGGAAGGTCACGGAACTGGGCATCTCAGGGGTCGAAGGGGAAGTTTCGTCAGACCCGCCTGGACATGTGAGAGCCACAAAAGGCCGGGGGGAACTGAAGTTGGAAATCAAGCACATTGGAGCCACGAGGGTATGGATTGAGCCTCCCCGGGGAAGGGGAGGGGGGGTTAGGAGAAGGAAGGGAGGCACGAGAAGTTAGCTTCCTTTGTGGAGAGGGTACGACGAATCGGCCCGAGTCGACATTTTCACCGGCTCTAAATAGCCCTGGGCCCCAGGACACGACATGGGGAACAGCATACCAGTCGAGCTAGCCTACGACTCCAAGGCGCAGGTTGGCGAAGGGCCGAGCTGGGACGAGAGGCGAGGGGTCCTCCACTGGGTGGACATAATCTCAGGCCTTGTGAACACCTACCACCCCTCAACCTCGGAGAACAAGTCGAGAAGAGTGGGGAGGTTCGTGAGTTCCGTGGTCCCTTCGAAGTCAGGAAGGGTCGTGATGACACTCCAGCACGAGGTCTGCGCCCTGGATCTGGAGAGCGGCAAAGTCAAGGTTCTTGCGGTGGCGGAGGCCGGCGAAGAGGAGAACAGGTTCAACGACGGGAAGTGCGACCCTGCTGGGAGGCTCTGGGCCGGGACCATGAGCCTGAAAGGGAAGAAGGGGAACGGCGCGCTCTACGTGTTGGAACGGGGCAGAAAAATTAGGAAGGTGCTTGGGGGGGTCAGCACTTCCAACGGGCTTGGGTGGAGTCCCGACGGAGGGACAATGTACTACATCGACACCCCCACGAGGAAGGTGTCGGCCTTCGACTGCGAGATAAACACTTGGGAAATAAAGAACAGGAGGACAGTGGTCGACTTCGGGGGTCAGCCTGGGAACCCTGACGGGATGGCCGTAGACGAGGAGGGGAAGCTCTGGGTCGCCCACTGGGGAGGATGGCGGGTGACAAGATGGAATCCCGAGACAGGGGAGAACCTCTCCCAGGTGGACTTGCCCGTACCCCTGGTGTCCTCTTGTTGCTTCGGGGGGGAGAAACTGGACAGGTTGTACATAACCACGGCGAGGACAGGGTTAGACGCTGAACAGCTCTCCGAAGTCCCCAACTCGGGGGGGCTCTTTGTCGCCCAGGTCGGCGCCAGAGGTCTACCCACCTACGCATTTGATGAGTGACCTGTCACAGGCTCTCTTTCGGCCCAATTCCCCGTCACCGACCGAGATGGTCATCTTCTCTTCTTTGTGCGCCGAGTCCCCTTCATGTTCCTGTCCTCCCACCCCTCCTGGAAGATGTTGAACTCGGTGACGTCGGTGGCGAGGTGCTCCTCGACTGCTCTCATGTCGAGCTCCACCCCCAGCCCTGGTTTCGTCGGGACCTTCATCTCCCCTCCTTCAACCGTCAATGCCTCCTTCAGCAGGTCATTCCTCCATTCCACGTCGAACTCGTCAAAGCTCTCTTGAATGTCGAAGTTGGGGATGCATGCGTCAAGCTGGAGACAGGCCGCCGTCGCGACGGGCCCTTCCGCCTGGTGTGGAGCCACCGTTATGAAGTGAGGTTCTGCCAAGGCGCTTATCTTCTTCCCCTGCATTATACCTCCTGTGTTGACAAGGTCTGGCTGGACCACGTCCACGGCCCGGCTCTCAATCAGGGGAGCGAACCCATAGTTGGTGAGCACCCTCTCCCCGCTGGCTATGGGTATCGTTGTCTTGCTCTTCACCTCTCTCAGCGCCATGATGTCCTCGGGGGGGACGGGCTCCTCGAACCATCTGGGGTTGTACTCCTCCATCAGCTTGGCGATCCTCACAGCTGTCTCGGGCTTGAACCTACCGTGCCCTTCGACCAAGATGTCTACGTAGTCCCCCACGGCCTCTCTTACCGCGCGGACTCTCTCTATGGCCCTCTCGACTTCCCCCTGAGTCGCGGACATGTATGCAGTTCCGAAGGGGTCGAACTTCAACGCGGTGTACCCCCTTGCCTTGACCTCCTTTGCCTTCTCTCCGAAGTCGTCGGCAGACCTGGCCCCCGTGTACCAGCCGTTGGCGTACACCTTCACAGTAGACGAGGCGTCCCCCCCGAAGAGGGCGTGTATGGGCGCCCCGTAGTGCTTTCCGAGCAGGTCCCAGCATGCAGTCTCTACAGCCCCCATGGCCGTTACATTGACCGCCGAAGCGTTCCTGTTGAAGGAGTCCCTGTACCATTCGTTCCAGTTCTTCTCAATCTGGAAGGGGTCACTGTCGATGTAGTACTTCTTCCTCTCCTCTAACTCGGCCACCACGGCCGAACTTTCCCCGTAGAGGGTCGCCTCGGAGATCCCCTGTAGCCCTGTGCTCGTTTCAAGCTGGACGAACACCCACCTCTTCCACGGGTTCCCCACGATGTATGTCTCGAGCCCGGTAATCTTCATGCCAAACCCTCCCTGGCATGCCCCCTCCCGTCAAGCGAGCGGAGGCAGGGGATGACCTCCTTGTTGCAGGCATCTATGAACTTCTCTTCGGAAGGGCTTGCGCTATGGAACTGAATCTCCTCGAAACCATAGGACATAGCATCCATTGCGCTCTTTATGATGTCTTCAGCGGAAGTTGCGATGTTCCAAGCCTTCGATAGCTCCTCGTCCGAGTGAACTCCCCCCTCACGCTCTAGCTCCCTCGGGTCGTTCAGCCCTGAACCAAGGACGCCGGGGATCAAGCCAGGCTTCCACTTGGAGGCGGACCTCAGCGCCCTGTCGTAGTCTTCGTCGAAGGAGAGGAAGAGCTCGAGGTTCTTCCTTATGGTGGAGGGGTCCCTCCCCGCCTTGCGGGCGGATCGGGCTATGATTTCCCAGGTGTCTCGGAACCTTCCCAGAAAGGGGCTCGAGATAGCGTATCCGTCGGCGTGGGACCCAACGAGCTCGGCGGACTTTGGTCCGAGTGCGGCCACGTAAATCGGGACCTTTCCTCTAGGCCTCGTGTATAGGTTAGCCCCCTTCAGCTTGAAGTACTTTCCTTCGTACGTCACGAAGTCCTCGGTCCAGAGTCTTCTGATTATTTCGATCGACTCGCGGAGCCGCTGGAGCCTCTCTTCAAACCGGGGCCATCGGAGGCCGAGGGGGACTTCGTTCATCGCCTCGCCCGTCCCTAGGCCTAGGAAGAAGCGGTCGGGGAACATCTCGTCCATGGTGGCGAAGGCCTGGGCGACCAGCCCGGGATGGTACCTCCCTATCGGTGCGGTGACCATGGTTCCGAACCTCATGCGTGGGAGGACCGCGGCAGCAGAGCTCATCCAAGTCCAAGCGAAACCCCCGGCCGCCCCGGTGTGGAACCAAGGATGGAAGTGGTCGCTTATGGCAACGAACTCGAACCCAGCCGAGTCCGCTCTCTTCGCGAACTCCAGGAGCCTGCTCGGCTGGTGCCCTTCTTCTTCGGCCCTGTACCCGAACGCACTCGCGGACAAGCGGTTATGCCTTTGCCGCAGTCCCCTTCAGGTGCTTTACGCCCCTTGTTACCCCTTCCTCAGGGGAGTAGACCGGGTCTTCGTGCTCCATGGAGAGGGCGTTGGCGTATGCTGCCTCCTTGAGCTTGTGGCCGAGCTCCGTCCAGTCGATCAGCCCCTCGCCTGGGACGCGGAACCTCCACCACCCCTTGGCGTTGACCCCGTCTCGCGACAGCCTGTCTCTGAGGATCTCCGTATCTTTCGCATGGACGTGGTAGATCCTGTCCCCGAACTTCTCTACGGGCGTCTTATAATCTATCATCTGCCAGACGAAATGGGATGGGTCGTAGTTCAGGCCGAGGGTCTTCGAAGGGACGGTCTTGAACATGCGCTCGATTCGCGGGATGTTGTAGACCGCCGAGCCCCAGTGGACCTCTACCCCGATCTTCACGTTCCTCGAAGAGGCGTGATCCACCAGGTCCCCCATCGACTCTCCGAACTCCTTGAACGTCCTGTCTTCGTCCCATTCGGGGGCCTGGGCGCCCGCGAACGTGTTCACCACGGGGACGCCGAGCGCACTTGCCAGGTCCACGGCTTTCTTGAAGTTCTCGTTTATCGTCTTCCTCTTCGCAGGGTCCACTGCGAGGTGGTTGGCGTGCCCGCTGAGGGAAGAGATGCCAAGCTTGTACTTCGACACCGCCTTCTTGGTGTCCGCGCCCCTGTTCACCAGCTCCCTGTCGAGGTTTATGTGCGGGTCACCCGGGTGGGCGGCGATCTCCACAGTCTCGCACCCGATCCCTGACACGAACTTCAGCGCTTCTTCGAACGACCTGTCGTGGAAGATTGCAGTGAAGACCCCCACTTTCATGCTCTTGCCACCACCTCATGGCTGGCGCTCTGGCGTCCCGCCGAGCCACCGTAGCTGACGGCCCGCCCCGTGGCCATAGACTCATACTCCGCCGTTATGAGCCTGACTACATCCCTCCCGTCAGATGCAGTCTGGAGAGGTTCGCGCCCGGTGTCCAAGCATTCGGCGAAGTGCTCTATCTCCGCGATGAACGTATCCTTCGCGTTCGGCCATTCGCGTCTGGCGTCGCTCATCCCAAGCGCCTTCAGCACCAGAAGGTTGTGGGTTCCGAGCAATTCACCCCTCTCCCCTGTGACAGAGAAGATATACCCTCCCGACGGGACTGGAAAGGCCCAAGACGACAGTATGTTCCCCATTGAGCCGTCCTGGAACTTCAAGGCGACGAAGCCGGTGTCCTCTCCGTCCATCGTCACCCTGTACCTTCCACCCATCGCAAATACCTGCGCGACGGGAGCCGGGGCGAAGTAGTTCATCATGTAGTTGGGGTGGTACCCTGTGTCAATCAGCTCCCCCCCTCCCATTTCATCCCGGTTCGTCCTCCAGCCGCTGATTCCGTTGTTCCTGAAGCAGTCCTGGGTCCTGATGAAGTGGATTTTTCCGATGAGCCCTTCACCTATCAACCTTTTCGCCTCCTGGAGGGCTGGCGCGAAGAGCTGGTTGTGGGCGGGCATGAACTTCTTCCCTGACTTCCTGACAGCCTCGACTATCTCATCAGCGTCCTTCACCGTCAGGCACATTGGTTTCTCGCACATGGCGTGCTTGCCCGCCGCCAAGGCCTTCAATATGACAGGCTTGTGCAGTTTGTGCGGGAGACAGATGTCGACGAAGTCTACATCGGCGTCCCGGAGCATCTTCTCGTAGTCCGTGTACGCCTCCCCTCCGAGCGAAGCGCCGAGCTTCTCCGCTGCATCCTTCCTGACGTCCGCGACAGCTGTCACCTCGACGCGCCCCTTGAGCGCCTCGTACCCCCTGGCGTGGGCCCAAGAGATTCCTCCACAGCCGATTATCGCTGCTTTGAGCATGGCTGCGCCCACTCAGGCCGAGAAATAAAGTATTGCAAGAGCTCGCGCTGCATTCGGCCCTACGGCTAACTTGCTAATCCCGGCGCTTCCCATCTCTGTGAGGAGATTGACTTCTGGACCGCTTCGATGACTTCGTCTGCCCTCAGCCCGTCGTAGAAAGTGGCGCCCCATGGGGCCACCCTCCCGTCACGGGCTATCACGTCGAAGAAGTGATAGACTTCGTGCACCATTGCGTGTTCCCAGCCGATGATATGCCCCCGGGGCCACCACTTCCCGACGAAGGGGTGGTCAGCTTCAGTCACCAAAATCGTCTTGAACCCCCTCCTGTCTGACTGCTCTCTGTTCGAATAGACCTCCAGTTCGTTTAGCCTCTCGAGGTTGAATCCTATCGAGCCTTCGGTGCCATGTATCTCTATCCTCTGGAAGTTGCGCCTCCCGGCGCAGAATCTTGATGCTTCCAGGGACCCGACTGCCCCTCCCGTGAACTTGACAAGGGCGACGAAGGCGTCGTCAACGTCCACCTCTCCCTTCTTTGTGGGGTCGCCCGGGAGCGGCCTCGCGCCAGTAAACGTCTTCGCAATCCCGACAGTCGCACCTATTTCTCCTACTAGGAACCTGGAGAGATCTATTATGTGGGCGCCAAGGTCACCGAGAGCCCCGCTCCCGGCAGACTCCTTCCTGAACCTCCACGTGCGGGGGACGTCAGGGTCCATCGCCCAGTCTTGAAGATAAGCCGCCCTGAACTGGAGGACTTTTCCTATGTACCCCTCGTCGATGAACTGCTTCGCCAGCCTGACCGCGGGGACGAACCTGTAGTTGAAGGCGACCATGTGCTTGACCCCAGCTTTCTCCGCCGCCCTGAGCATCGCCTGCGACTCCCCCGGGTTCCTCCCTAGGGGCTTCTCGCACAAGATGTGCTTCCCCCGCTCAGCAGCCTCGACGCACGGCCCGAGGTGCATGTCGTTGGGGAGCCCGTTATCCACCACTTCTACCTCGGGGTCCGCCACCAGTTTGTTCCAGTCGGTGTAGTAGCGCTGGAAGCCGAATCTGACGGCGGCCTCCTTCACCTTCCCTTCGGTCCTCCCAGCTATGGCTACGAGCCGGGGACGCGCCGGGGGAGGGTAGAAGAAGACAGGCATCCTGGCGTAGGCGTTGCTGTGCGCTTTACCCATGAACGAGTAACCTAGCATACCTACCCCTAACTCAGGAATCTCCTCTTGCCGCTTCGATGCTTCCTTCACAGACGTATCAACTCTCCAGCGTCCATCCACAACCCCGAGAAACGAACCCCCCTTAGAACATATAACAGTTTGCGAACAAGTGGCTTCGGGACAATTGTGCCCAGCAGCCCCATCAAGGCATGAACGTGGGGCGTGGGGAGAAGCTGCGTGACGTCTCCCCAGCCGAGGATGCGGACAAGAAATTGGTCAGCAGCTCGGTGAATGACGTCCTGCGACCCCCCGCGAAGAATGCCGACGAGCGGTCGATGCGCGTCAGGCAAAGAGCGGCTGAGTTCTGGGACGAAAACTACATCGTGCGTCACGACCCGGCCGCGAGGGCTTGATTGACAGGCTGGCGGCGCTGTCCTCCGCCTTTTCTAAGACACAAGTGGAGCTTGCCCTGCTCTTTGCGAAGGAGGACATGGCAGCAGAATGCCTGAGCACAGCCGACCATACGGGACATTTCCTAGGCGTCTCGCCCTCGGGCAAGAGGGTCTCGTGGCTCCAGAAGGAGATATTCCGATTGAAAGGCGGCATGATCATAGAGGGATGGGTGACAAGAGACTGGCTCGGGCTCTTGCAACAACTCGGCGCCATCGGGAAGGCCAGACAGACAGGAGGGTAGACGGTCGTTCGTCTAGGACGCTTCATATCATCATCGTCCGCGCCCCTCTCACACTAGAATAACGCAGTTGTGCCAATGCCTCAGTGAGTCGGAGGGCCTGCCGATGTAAGAGCGGGTCGCGCTGGCGCTCTAGGTTCCCCCCTTCCGCCTGGCATGTGGAGAGAGGCCCTCCCACGCCACGTTGAACCTTAAGGGTCCGTGTGGCCTGAGGTTACACCCCTCTGACCCCTTACGAGGCGAGTTTCCAGGTTTGCACAGACTCTTAAGAGGGCTTCAAGGGGAAAGCACTTGTAACACGCCTCCCCCCGGTCCCAGGAGTCAACGATGAACGAAGCGAGCCCCGGTCGTCTGGTGCTGAGCGAGGCGCTCGGCGTCCTCCCACCCGAGTGGCCGCACTCACTTCTGCCTAAGTTAAGGTCGAGACGGATAAAGGCCCGAGAGAAGGTCGTCGTCGTGGACGACGACCCCACAGGCGCTCAGACGGTCCATGACGTGTCGATACTGACCCGGTGGTCGACCACCTCTCTGCGTTCTGAGCTCGCAGACGATTCACCCGCCTTCTTCTTGCTCTCCAACTCGCGAAGTCTTCCGCTCGCCGAGGCGAGAGCCCTTAACAAGGACATCGGCCTGGAACTGGCCGAAGCTAGTCGGACGCTGGAACGGAGGCTCGTAGTCATCAGTCGCAGCGACTCCACCCTCAGGGGACACTTCCCCGGGGAGATGGAGGCGCTGGAAGAAGGGCTCGGAGGAGGCTTCGATGCGTGGTTTCTGATACCTTTCTTCCGAGAGGGCCACAGATACACAATCGGCGACATCCACTATGCAGCCGAAGACGGTTGGCTGGTGCCTGTGGGAGGGACAGACTACGCGAAGGATGCCACCTTTGGGTACTCTTCGTCGAACCTGAAGAGCTGGGTCGAAGAGAAGACAGAGGGGCGAGTCCGAGCGGAAGACGTTACTTCTATCTCGCTGGAAGAGATACGCCTGGGCGGCCCGTCGCGTGTAGCAGAGCTTGTCCTGGGCCTCCGCCGGGGGAGCGTTTGCGTTGTGAACGCGGCGAGCCTCCGCGACCTGGAGGTCTTCACCCTCGGCGTATCAGAGGCCGAGGCGAAGGGCAGGAGGTACCTCTATCGCACCGCTGCGTCGTTCGTGCAGGTACGGATAGGCCAGGGACGGTCCCACCTGCTCACACGGCGGGAGCTGAAGCTGTCCGGTAGTGAAGGGGGACTGGTGGTAGTCGGCTCCCACGTCCCCAAGTCTACCGCTCAGCTGGAGTCGCTTCTGAAAGATGACACGAAGGTCGCGGCCGTAGAGGTTGATGCGGAGACTCTGCTCGATGAGAACGGCAGGGCAGACGAAATCAGCCGAGTCGTGCGCCTTACAGAGGCCCGCCTCTCTCGGGGCGAAGACGTCGTTGTCTTCACCAGTCGCAAGGTCCTCATCGGAGGCCTCCCCGACGCCAGCCTTACAGTCGCACAGAAGATATCTGACGGCGTGGCAGCGGTGGTTCACGGCATCTCGAGGAGGCCGCGCTACGTCCTCACCAAGGGAGGCGTGACATCCGCCGACATCGCTACGAAGGCCCTCGGTGTTCGCCGGGCCTTTGTGCTAGGGCAGATTGCGGAAGGCGTCCCCGTGTGGCGTCTCGGGCCTGAGAGCCGCTTCCCAGGCCTGGCATACCTGATTTTCCCCGGGAACGTGGGGGGACTCGACGCTCTCACGGAGGTTGTGGAAGCGCTGGGGCTCAAGACCGGAACCAAGGGGAGCAGCTGAAATGCTAGCGGCGATGACGGACCTCTTGGCCGAGGCGAAGGCAGGCGGGTTCGCTGTGGGGTCGTTCAACGTCTACAATCTGGAAGGGGCGCTGGCAGTGGTGGAAGCAGCGGAGAGAACCCGAAGCCCTGCGGCGATACAGCTACATTCTCCTGCAGTCAAGAGCGGCGGACCCCCACTGGTGGCTCTGTGTCTGGCCGCCGCGAGGGGGGCCAACGTGCCGATAGCAGTTCACTTCGACCACGGTTCTTCAGTCGGAGAAATAGAGGAGGCGCTTGCAATCGGCTTCACGTCAATCATGGCGGACGGGTCTAGGCTGCCTTACGCCGAGAACGTGGAATTCACGAAGAAGATGACTACCCTAGCTCACTCCAAGAAGGTCGCAGTCGAGGGGGAACTGGGACGGCTTGCAGGCACAGAAGGGGACATGGTCGTTCCGGAGTCCGAAGGAAGCATGACTGATCCAGACCAAGCCGCATCTTTCGTAGAGCAGACAGGGGTGGACGCCCTTGCGGTGTGCATCGGCAACTCGCATGGGCGCTCGGGCACCAAAGACCGCCTTGATTTCGGGCTGCTGGCGCGTATCAGAAGCGCCGTGGTTGTCCCCCTCGTGCTTCACGGAGCCTCGGGAGTTTCGGAGCCATCGATTCGCCGCTGTATTGACCTCGGCGTCACAAAATTCAACGTCAACGCAGAGTTGCGCGGGGCATACGTGAGCGCCCTGAGCCAGGGGTTGCACAGCCAGCCTCCTGACCTCGCTGAGCTGATGCGGTCCGCGACCGTGGCGGTGCGAGACGTCGTCAGCAACAAACTGCGTATCTTCAGGTCAAGCGGGAGGGCCGGAGGGATGGTGTAACCTGACGGGGAACTGCCGGATTCGGCGTCGCGCCTGCTGCTGGTCCCCCCTTGGAGGGAGATGGCGTACGAGTTCGTCGAGGGATTCCAGAAGTCCAAGGAGACGTAACGCGACAGCCCCTGGAGGCCTGGTCGAACTCGGGCCAGACCGAGCTCCCCCGGAGGATCGGTGGGAAGCTGCCGAGCGGGATGGACGCGCCCTCGCTGCCGAGGGGTAAATGCGCAAGCTATTGGGACGATGGCGCTGAAGGCCTCCGGCGCTTCAACGCTCAAATAAGGCGGAGGGGCAGAAGGAGCTGCTTGAGGGAGGGTCCTTCTTTGGGGGACGGCTCCGTGCCGGGCCTTGTGGGAATGGTCGGGCTAGGGGTGATGGGGAGCCGGATGGCGAGGAACCTGCTCCGTGCAGGGCATATGCTCGTTGTGTATGACAAGATTCCTAGCGCGGTGGAGGAGGCTGTGGGCGCTGGTGCGGCAGCGGCGAAGACGCCAGAGGAAGTCGCGAGGAAGTGCCGGACCGTTCTCCTTTCTCTCCCGACGACGGAGGTGGTACGGGAAGTCGTACTTGGAAAGGAGGGGCTTGTGGGCGGGCTATCTCACGGGGGAGTCGTCATAGACACAAGCACAGTAGACCCTGAGGTAGCGGTGGAGCTCTCTGAAGAGCTGTCTGCCAAGGGTTGCTACTTTCTGGACGCGCCTGTGAGCGGCGGACCTGAGGGCGCCGATAAGGCGACCCTTTCCATAATGGTTGGCGGAGATGCGTCAGCGTTCGAAAGGAGCGTAAGCCTCCTGGAGAAGGTCGGGAAGCACGTATTCCATGTCGGCCCGTCGGGGTCCGGCCAGAAGATGAAGTTGTTCAACCAAGGGCTCGTATCGGTGTACTTCGGGGTCGTATCAGAGTTGTACCCCTGGTCCAGGCGCGCGGGAATTGACGGAGATGCCATTCTGGAAGTGATACAGTCAAGTTGGGGGGATTCCCCGGTCTTCCGACACTTCATGTCAGTGGTGAGGTCAGGCGAGTTCTCCGACGGAGCGATGGTCAGGTTGTTTAAGAAGGATGTCACCCTGCTGTTGAAGAACGCGGAGGACAACGGCAGCAGGATCCCTCTGGTCAGGCTTTCCTTGAGGCTCTTCGAGCGGGCGTCCGAGTCTGGGCACGACAACGACGACGCGAGCGTCCTCTGCAAACAGTATGAATAAGCGCCCCCCGTCTCTCTTCATGAGGAAGCTGGGCCCCCATTCGTTCTCCTCCCGCTCGCCTCCTTACCTGGCTGTTGGAGCCCACTTCCTTGAAGCGCAAGCCGAGCGCAGGGACTGAGGCTGGAGACAACGGGTCGCGCTGGGGGAAAGTTGCCCCCCGCTTATACGCCTCCGTGGGAGGGTTCATCTGTCTTGCCGCCGACTGAGACGCTGTATGGCTGGAGTTGACCCACGAAGACGCCAAGGCGGGGAGGGTGTCGCGGTCCTTGATACCACAGCCTTACGAGGACTTCGGCTGAGACAGCCTGGGCATCAAAGGCTCCTCAGTCCCCTGTGCACTGGGAGCAGCACCGGCGGGCTCAGGGTCGGCACGTCTTTCATCCGATAAATCCGCAGCCGTGTCCTTGGAGGGGACAAGAGGGTCGCGGCTGCCGCCGTCCCCTCGACCTGGGCGGTCAGGGCGGGGTTGCGGCAGGCGGTTCAGGCTGGTGCTGCGGCCTCAACCAGGTAGGGAGGCCTATTCGGTGCTGACCGTGCTCTTCTGCTGACGCGTACAGGGCCGTCATCACTGCCACGCCGTACACTCCCTGGTCCACCGTGCAGAGCGGGAAGGGCGCCTCTGTTTCCCCCTTCTGGACCGCGTCCAAGACCAGCCCGTAGAACTCCTTGTATTGGACCGAGCCGGGCTGACCGCTGAAAGCCAACTCGGTCAGGGTATTATAGTCCTCCTCGGCTCCTATCACATGGAGGGAATTCCCCTCGACGTGGACGCCTCCCTGATCACCTTCTATGGCAATCTGCTGCGTGTCTTCCATGATGTATCCAGCCCAGCATGTCTCCAGGTAGGCGCTCAGACCCCCCTCAAACTCCACGATCCCAAAACCGACATCCTCAACCTCCACCGGTCCGGGGTAGAAGTCTGGCCTGGTGCGATACCCGTACCTCACTTCCTTCCTCGTCGAGAAAATGGAGTGGGTTCGGCCTGTAACCGAGACTGGTTTCGGAAAGCCGAGCATGAAGAGCGCGGCGTCGACGGAATGCGAACCGATGTCGAAAACTGATCCCCCATGTGCAAGTTCCTTCACAAGGAAGGTGGCGGTGGCGGGGACACCCCTCCTCCTGAGATACAAAGCGCGGGCGAAATAAGGCCTTCCCAGCTTCCCTTCTACCACCATGCGCTTCGCAGCTTGTACATTTCTCTGCAAACGCATCTCGTGCCCAACGACCACGAACTTTCCCTTGGACCGGGCTAGCTGTGCCAAACCGATGGCATCTTCGAGCGTCGTGGCCATCGGCTTCTCGACGACCACGTTGGCTCCAGACTCCAACGCCTGCTTAGTAGCGGGCGCATGGAGAGCATGTGGTATCGCGACGAGCACTAAGTCAGGACTTTCCTTTCCAAGCATCTCTTCATAGCTCTCGTAGAACTTGGGTATGCCGAACTTCTGCTGGACTGCACGCCCTCTCGAACTGTCAGTGTCCGCACATGCGATCAAGGACGCCGATTCGTTCTGCGATATCGCGGGTAGGTGTACAGCCTGGATCCACGAACCGCACCCTATTGCTGCGACTTTGAGTTTGCGAACCAAACCATCCTGGGCTCTGGCAGGCGGGGTTTTACGCTTTGACTTCATGGTATAGTACGCGGGGCGCCGTCCGCTAGACGGGGCCGTGGCTCGCCCTTTCTGACGTGAGGAGCCCTTCGACCGAATACCAGAGGCTGGCTACATGGCCCCTGTCCCGTCCAGGATAGCCGCGAGACTACCCTTGCCATGGCTGTCAGGGTCTGGCTGTTCGTTTCATGGTTGCTCGACCTTCACCACACTCCCCGTCTCAACTGACTTGAGCGCCGCCACTGACACGGCAAGGGCGCTGAAACCGTCTCGAACCGAGGCGAGGCTGTGCTCTGTCTTCCCCTTCAGAACCCACTCTTTGAACGCCGCTATCTCTCTATCGTACAGGTTCCCCTGAACCGCTTCGTACTCGTCAGCTGGTTTGCCTTGGGCTTGGAGGTGATACCCCCTCTCCAGCTCAGGGGTCCCGACTATCGAACCGAGGGGACCATGGATGGCTTCTGAGTTCGTCCCCTTCGTTCCTCTGGGGAGCCCCCAGCTGATGTCGAGGGAGAGCCAGTTCCCCCCTTCGTACCTGACGATGGTACTCAGCGTGTCCGTTGCGAGCTCCTTGATGGGCTTGACCTCCTCCTTTCCCCTGGCGAAGACGGTCCCCATGCTGAACACTTCCTTGGGCTGGGCACCCGTGAAGAAGTGAAGGAGATCAATCAGGTGAGGAGCGTAGTCAACTATCGGCCCTCCGTTCATGTTCTTGTCATTCATGGCAAGCTTGAAGCGCACTTCGGCCCAGTTCTCGACTGAGAATACGACAGGACTCCCTAACGTTCCGGCGTGGAGAAGCCCCCTTATCTTCAGAATTGATTCGGACAGTCTCCGCTGAAGGCCAATGGCTAGTTTCAGTTCACTCCGGTCTGCCGCCCTGACCATCCTCCGCCCCTGGTCCAGTGTGAGCGCGAGCGGCTTCTCACAGAGCGTATGCACCCCTTTCTTCACGGAGAATTCGAATACGTCGGCGTGCAGGTTAGCCGGGGTGCATACTGAGACGGCATCAGGTTTGAAAGATTCTATCCCTTCTCTATAGTCAGTGAAGAAAGTGCGCGCACCTGCCTCCTTCGCGGTCCCCCTAGCCCTATCCTCGTCGACATCCGCCACTGCCGCCTCGTCCACTCCTGCTCTGAGCCAGCCGTTAAGATGGTTCCTTCCCATAGCACCGGCTCCTACGACGAGTACCTTCATGGGGCCGAGGCTCTTCCAACGAAGATTTACGAGTTGCGCGCCAAGAGGGTGTGGGATAAAACTCGGTCGCCCGCGCCTCGCATGGGCTGTAAGAGTCGATTCTCGTCAAGAACACTTTGGTGCGAAAAGGTTGACAGCATTATGAAGCATAAATCGCGATAAGAGCCATTACCTCCCGGTTCCCTTTACGTCGCTGAATCGGAAGGAGTTCCTCTCTGCCGAAGGGGAAATCTGGTCCGACCACGTCCCAGCCTGTTCGAGTGGGAGTTCAGGGAGGGCCATTCTTTCATCTGGGTCGGCCGAGCCTCGCGCGCACGAAGTACGCAGAAGAGTTTGCAGATCCATCTCACGCGGTATTGGGGTGCGTCGGCCCAGAGGGTGCTGTGCCGACCTGAATCTCCAGGATGGTCAAGCTATGTACCAGCCGTCACTGAAGGACACGACACTAGTTCTGAAGCAGATGGAGCTGCTCATGTTGGCTGCGGCGTTGACAGGATTCCCGGGCAGGGCAACTGGCCACGAGGGGAGTTTCGCGAGCATTTCTCATTTCTACTTCGTTCTAAGCCAGTCGTGGTAGTCCTGCTCTATCTGTTCGGTCCATTTTGTATCGATTTCACCCGGCGTGTATCGCCCTTCCAAGAGCCGCTTCTTACCGAAGACGTCCCGCATGCGGATATCCTCGGATCTTTCGACGACCTCCTGGACCAAGTGAGGAGGTACAAAGACGACACCAGTCACGGTTCCAAGAACAACATCCCCTGGGAGGACGGTCGTCCGGCCAATCCGAATTGGTATGTTGACGCCGACCAAGGTCGTCTCGGAGATTGGCGTCGGGTCTATCCCTCGGCAAAAGATCACGAAATCAGGTTGAACGAGAATGCCTTGAAAGTCACGGACACCTCCGTCAATCACAGCGCCCGCCTTCGTATGCGCGCGTAGCGACGTTGACAGGTTGTCTCCTACGAAAGTTCCTTCCTTGATCTTCCCGAACATGTCTACAACCATCACATCTCCAGGTACAAGGGTGTCTATGACCCACGAGTTTTGTCCCCCTATTCGCCCCTCCTTCCTTCCTGTATCTTCGACGAGGCCGTTCAGGTCGGGCCTCCTCGGGACCATCATGGCAGTGACGACCCTGCCAACGAGGATGCGCTCTGGGTGTGAACGTAACCAGTTCCCTTCGAACTGGTTGGTGAAACCATGCCCGTGGAGCACGCCCCAGGCCTGCTCAGTAGTGACATCCTTCATGCGTTCAACCAGTTCGTCTGGAACGCGCGGCCTTCCGTCAGGAAACCTGCCATACGGGTTGAGGCGGGTCAGCTCTATCACAGACTCATGCGGGTTAACTATGTGCACAATTTTCCCCTGTGGACAGGACGCGTTGCATCGTCGGTTCGGTTATATAAGACGAGTGACGCGCTTCGCCAGGCAGGTAGCTGGATCGCCGAGAAAGTAAGAAGGAAACGCGGGCCACGAGGGACTTAAATGTAATATAGAAACTGCCAGCAGCCGTCGGTTGAACTATGGCGAAGATAACAGGGCTGAAGTGCGCGGTCATAGGCCAGAATCCTGTCGTCAGGATTGCCACTGACGAGGACGTGAGCGGCTTCGCAGAGATAGAATCCAGCAAACCATACGTCAAACCCCAGGTGTTGTACTACGAAAAGTACATCGTCGGGCAGGATCCAACCGATGTCGAAAGAGTGATGCTGAGGATAAGAAAGCTCGGAAGTTTCAAGCCGTGGGGGAGCGCGGTTAGCGCCATCGAGACCGCTCTCTGGGACTTGGCGGGAAAGATTGAGGGAGTGTCCGTGCATAAGCTTCTCGGCGGAAAGATACGCGATCGGGTTCGCGTCTATGACGGCGCTGTGCGGGCTCCGCTGAAAGGGCACTCCCCTGAGGATTACGCGGAAAGCGTTCGGGGTATGAAACAAGCGAGGGAAGGCTTCACCATTGTGAAGGAGAAGATAGGCTTCCACTCTGCAATGAGAGAGGAAGTCCCAGATTTCTTCTATGGCGAGGTTGACAGAGGCTCTCTTTACATTAACCGCGGTTCACTGACAGAGAAGGGGTTGGCCCACATCATCGCCTGTGTAAAGGCGATGAAAGAAGTCCTCGGCGACGAGGTAGGGCTCGCCCTCGACTGTGGCCCAGGTTGGTCACTCACTTCGGCAATCCAGTTTGCGAGGGCAGTAGAGCAACTGAACATCATGTGGCTTGAAGACATGATAACAGGCGACTACACTCCGTATGTCTTGGCTGACGTCTACCGGGAGTTGACGAGCGCCACCAGCACCCCAATACACACAGGGGAGCAGATATACCTGAGACAGAATTTCATAGATCTGATAGAGAAAAGGGCCGTCAGGATAATCGGACCTGATCCCTGCGACATAGGCGGGATAGCGGAGTTGAAGTGGGCGGCAGAATACGCCGACCTGCACGGGATACAGGTCGCGCCACACGGCACCGGGAACGGGCTCATCGGGCTAGCAGCGCTCGTGCAGATGTCGGCAACCTTGCCCAAGAACTACATCGCCTTCGAGTATCCTGTTGGAAACCCGGCGTGGTGGTACGACATCGTCGACGGTCTCCCCAACCCCATCGTAGAAGATGGGTTCATCAAAGTCTGGGACAGGCCAGGAATGGGGGTGGGCCTCAACGAGAGAGCCACGAGGAAGCGTCTCTCCGAAGAAGACGAGGACTTCTTCGACTGAAAGCGCATCCCAGATTCGCTCGCCGGCAGTCACTCGCATAACACTCTGCGGATAGAAGCCGCCGACACCGAGTATCCCCGCTTCTGAATGCCCTCTTTGCTGCGCCGCTTTCTCGGGCGCAACATCAGACGGACCACGCACCCGCCTTGTTACAGCCTAGGAAAGGGTTCGACCTCTATCACCACCGTGTACCTGACACTAGGAGGGTGATACGTGCATAGCGCGAGAGGTGTGTTTAGGTCGAAACTTGCAAGAAGCAAAGAAGTAGCTCTGCTTTGACAAATAGGCGACCTTAGAGACAGTCTAGGTGCTGCCGGTTGAGCACGCTTCCATACTTCCGGGCGCAGACTATCCTGTCCACCTTCGAGGCGACGAGCCGAGCGGGCGTATGCCGTGGTGACCATCCCCGCAGCCGCACAGGAGAGACTCTCCGCATCCCAGGGACGGGCAACGCTGTACTCGGCTCGGCTATTCGGTGCTTCGGGACCGGGAAGACCGAAAGAACTGACGGATCGGCTTCTCCTGACCTTCATACCAAAGGGATACGCGGTGCAAGCTTTGCCCACAACAAGGAGGGAGTCCCTATGTTTCGGACATTTCTGCTTACACACCTGGAATCGTGAATGCGGGCGTCCGCGACGCCTTCGGTCCAAAGGAGCCCAACTCGATGCAGACGAGGAGTTGACCCCCATCGACATAGCAACTAGTGAGGGATTAACTATAAGAGCGCCTCGGACGTCAGTCTCGCAGCCGAATTGCTCCCAGTCGAAGCGTCTGCTTTCTCGGTCCCCATGCGCACGAGGGGTGGCGAGGTAGGAGTCTTGGTGTATGTCAAGAACCCCTACCCTTACCCAGTGCGTTTCAACATCTCAGGCAAACCGCAACGGGCGCAGCCAGGCTTCTCGCGTCACTTCTCCCAGACCAAGGATAGCAACCTGAGAGCAGATTTCGAAACCGGAGAGCACTTCGAATTCAAGTTAGGCTCTCCACCGCAACGGACCCATAGGATTCACTTGGCGCCGACTGTCCACACCGACTGGGGATACACAGACCTTCAAGAGAGGACCGAGGCGATACACGCTGAAAACATGGAGAAGATGTCGGCCATCGCGTCGGCGGGAGGGAAGTTCGTAGTCGAGGTGCTCGAACAGTCGGGGGGGGAGGGGATGAAAGGCATGCTCCGTCACAACACAGAGGGGAGGGTGGGCGTCCAGGCGTTCCCCCTCAACGTCCTCACTGGGCTCTGTGACCACGAAGAGCTGGTGAGGATGTTCTACCCCGTCAGAGAGCTCAGGAAGAGAGGATTCAAGATAGGCGTCGCAGCCCTCAACGACATCCCCACGGCGGTCTGGAGCCTCCCCATGGTGCTAAAGGGGGCGGGCATCGCCGCGTATATTCAGGCCTCCAACGCAGACAGAGGCCCGCTGCATTACCTCAACCAGGAGATTGAGTCGCCGTTCTGCTGGGTCGGGCCTGACGGCTCTGGCATCGTCTCTTGGTTCTCGGGGGGCTACAGGGGCCTGTTGTCTGGCTTTTCTGGATACAATCAGGGCGCAAGCGCCGGGCTCCTGGGAGACCTGGGAGAGGCCGAGGCAGGGATCGCTGAATTCTTGCACAACTTCGTATCCCGAGGGTATCCGCACGAGGATATGCTGATGTACGGGCTCTTCAGCGACAACGTCCCGGTCTCCGATAAGTTCGTGAAGGTCGTTGAAGAGTTCAGGGAGAAGTGGGAGAACCCATCCCTCGTACTATCGACCACCGACGACTTCTTCCGCAAGTTCGAAGGGGCCGAACTCAAGAGCGTGAAGGGGGACTTCGGGGACTACTGGGCAGACGGAGCCGCTTCGTCAGCCAAGGAGTTGGCCGTGAACAGGAGGGCAAAGAAGCTGCTCTACTTCCTTGAAGCACTTTTCGCGTTCGAGTATCTCAGGGGGGCTCCCTACCCCCGGTCTGAGCTCGAAACGATCCGGAGGAATGTCCTCTTCTTCGACGAACACACCTGGGGGGACCACGCTTCCATAAGCGACCCGCTCAATCCCAGAGTCCTCGAGGAGTGGAGGGTGAAGTCGCGGTTCGCCTTGGACGCGCTTAGCGGCGCTGAACAGATGTCTTCAGGGGAGTATGTCTCCAACCCTTTCCCATTCAGTGCGGAAGGCGTTGTGGGGAATTCCCATGTCGCCCTCCCTCCCATGGGGTCGGCTCCCCTCCTGGCGAAGAGCGTGGATGAAATACCCGTCCTAGGGAACGATGGCGAGTTCGCGACCCCGTTCTACTCACTCAGAGTGGAAGGGGGGAAGATCGTCTCGCTGTCTGACTCGGAATTGGGCGAACTCCTTGGGAAGGGCTTCGGATTTGACGAGTACGTGTACCTTGCCGGGGGGAAATCGACGGGCATGGAACGCACATACTATCCGGGTCCCCGTTCCCCGGGAGGAATCACGCCCCCAGCCTACGTGACATATCGCGAATACTCATCGAAGCTTGTTTCGGCCTTCGAAAACGACGACATCCTGGGGCTCGAAGTCGAGGCGACCGGCTATCTGGCGCGAATTCGGAAGAGGGTGATTCTTCCGAAGAAGAGACGCGAGGTGATAGTAGAGAACACCGTCAGGAAGACCCCCACCTTTGAGAAGGAAGGCATCTACTTCGCGTTTCCGTTCAACCTGAAGAGCCCGTCTTTCCAAGTGGAAGAGCCTGGGGTGGTGACGGACGTGGAGCGAGAGTACGTGCGCGGAGGGTGCGTCGAGTGGTTCTCGATGAACGAGTTCGTGCTGCTGAAAGGCGATTTCGACATCGCGTTCCACAGCCAAGACGCCCCCCTAGTAACGCTTGGAGAGCCGTTCACTGGCAAGTGGAGGCCGAAGGTGGAAGGGGACGTCTCCACACTCTTTTCCTACGTCATGAACAACTACTGGCACACGAATTACAAAGCGTCGCAGGGGGGCGAACTGGCGTTCAGATACAGACTGACTTCGTCCTCGCAACTGAGGCCCAGCAAAGTCCAGAGGTTCTTCGCTGGCCCTGTGATCGGCAGGCGACTGGACGCAGATCTCAGGCTCGAGCCTCCCGATGTCGCGGTCACCACAATCAAAAAGTGGGACCTAGGAGAAGGGATGGTCATCAGGCTCCTGGAAATGGACGGAGAAGAAAAGGTTCTGAGACTCGCTTCGAAGGCGCTCGTCGGTTTCAAGGCCTACCGCGCCAACCTTCTGGAGGAAATCATCGAACAGGTAGGTGTGGTGGAAGGGGATGGGATTGAGGTGAGGGTCCCCCCCAGGTCCTACGAGACCTTCGTCTTCGCGAGGAGCTGACCACGGACGCACTCGAAGGCCGGCGCTCCAGCAGGGCCCGGGGGAGCTCGATTACATTGTTCGCATCGTAGCGTTCACCAGGACTGAGGACGGCTTGGTTCCGAGCACCAGCCCTAGAGAAGCATGGGCCTAGTCAGAGACGCGCCCTTTCGGAGTCGGCTCCTCTTTCTTCCGGAGCTTCCTTCCCGGACAGGCCTCCGGACCCAGGTGTCCTGAGGAGTGGTTTTCGAGCAGCCACCAGCCCGCCGGAGTGCCCACTCCAGGGAAGGAAGACGCCTAGCCTTAAGCGGAGAGGGCAACCACGATGGTCGTTGCTGGGGGCTCACCCACACGACCCTGACGGTGGCTTCTGCGCCCGTCACCCTGCGCCCCCTCGCACTGGCCCCGTTTCCAATCTCCGACTCCTACACCGTGCCCTGCGTCGGAGGACGAGGGAACCCGATCCAGCGAACTTCGACTTCTTTTAAACCAGGCGTGGGACCTTTCAGGGGGAGCGCTTTGGGGAAGGGCGTCAAGGCTGGAACGAGGAGTGGGATTGACGGGCGGTGGGATTTCATTCCCAGGGCCCGGGCTCCTGGAAGCGCGCGGTCCGGACAGGCTCGGTGGCGCATCGCAGAGATAATACTGGAAGAAGGTCCCACTCCTTTCTGGCGTATGCTCCCCCAGCTTGGGGTGACCGAGGTTGTCGGGGTCCTCCCGAGGGGCTACGCCGACTGGAGAAGGTCGAGTTCAGAACAGCCTTGGGACTACTTCCCCCTCCGGAAGTACAAGCAGATGGTAGAAGAAGAGGGGCTGAAGCTCGTTTCCATCGAAGACAACCCTCCTATGGATGCAATCAAATGCGGGACCGAGGGGCGCAAGGACGAACTAGAGAACGTATGCCATCTTATCGAGAACATGGGGAGGCTGAAGGTACAGACGTGGTGCTACAACTGGACGGCGCATCTCGGTTGGATCAGGACTTCAACGAACCTGCGCGGGAGGGGGGGTGCGATAGTCACCGGCTTCGACGAGGAGGTGGCAGCGGATTCTCCGCCCTTCCCCGGGAAGGCGATAACAGCAGAGACCCTCTGGCGAACCCTGGAACGGTTCCTCAAAGAGGTGGTCCCTGTCGCGGAGAACGCAGAGGTCAGGCTCGCGATGCACCCGGACGACCCCCCAGTCCCCTCGATAAGGGGGGTACCGAGGATTCTGGGCAGTGTCTCCTCCTTCGACCGCCTGCTCAGGCTCAGTCCCAGCCACGCCAACGGAATAACCCTCTGCCAGGGGAACTTCACGCTGATGACCGAGGACCTTCCGTCAGTAATCCGGCACTTCTGTAAGACAGGGAGGGTATTCTTCGTTCACTTCAGGGACGTCCGCGGGAAAGCGCGCAGATTCGTAGAGACCTTCATCGACGAAGGTAAGACAGACACGGTGGAGTGCATGAAGGCATACAGAGATGCGGGGTTCGATGGAATCATGCGTTGCGACCACACCCCGACCCTCGAAGGCGACGCCGCGGAAGTCCCCGGCTATTCAGTCCTCGGGAGGTTGCATGCAATCGGCTACATCGTCGGACTCAGGGAAGCCGTCTTCGCGAAGTGAAGACCGCAGCTGGCGAGAGTTCGTGGTGGACGTCGCCGGAGAACACGCACGTGGAAGGTCGCTCGGACGGTTCATCTACCCTTGCGCCCAGCCCACGCTCCAATCGGAGGTAGCCCTGCCTTGGACCTTTCGAACTGGACCATGTCTCTAAGCCCTCCCCGGAGCCCTAGCTCTTCCCTGAAGCCGAGGTCCTCATAGAGCCTTCCGCACTCCACGTCGAGGCCTGAGGTGCCTGCGATCCCGGCCGAGATTCTTGTCGGTTCCCGCGTCTCCTCGAAGCCTATCACGGAATCTGGAAGGATGTTCGTCAGCCCTTCCACTACGTCGGCGGCTTTGAACGGCTCGTTGTTCCCCAGGTTATAGACGCTCCTCTTAATCGACTTCTCCTCAACTTCGATGCCGTGCACGAAGGCGCGTGCGACGTCCTTCACGTACAACCATCTCAGCTTCGCTCCCGAATAGGCGAAATCTTCGGGGAACTTCGCACTCTTCCCCGTGGCGACGTCCCGGACGAACGAGTTGAATTGGCCTGTGTACCCGGTGTATCTCCCCGGCCCCCAGGCAGCGGCAATTCGCAGGCAGAGTAGGTCGAGCCCGTAGGCGTCATGATAGTATTCGCCGTATTTCTCGTTCATGAACTTCGTGACGGAATACGGGTCCGCGGGGCACTGCGGGAAGTCGTCTTCGTCCACAACCATCGCAGGATACGCCTTTGGACCGCCATAGACGGTAATCGAACTGGCGAAGACAATCCTTTCGAGGTCCAGTATCCTTCCTGCCTCGAGTACGTTGACCATCCCGATGCAGTTGACCTTCGACGCCTTGGCCGGCCGCTCCTTGGATTCGATAACCACCATCGCCGCCAAATGGACCAAGTGCGTCGCTCTAGACCTTCTTATCGCCCCCATCAATTCCTCGATGTCGACCGTGTCGCCGTTCACAACTTTCACGTTACGTACCCCAACGAGATTCTGCATGTTGGGGTTGACATCGTACACCACCACTTCGTGCCCACGGTTCGCCAGCTCTCTGCAGACGAAGCCGCCGACCTGGCCCGTGCCGCCGGTAACGAGGACCTTCGCCATGTAAGCCCCTTGCCTCGAACGCGCTTAAATGGTTATGACTTTTGTGGGTCGGCTCCTGGTCTGCGCGAGTCGAGCTCGTTTGGATCGAACACGTCGCAGACGCCCACATCCACCACCCCAGACCTAAAAGGAGCGATGCGCGGGAATGCCGCTAATCAGATACCTTGCGTGGTTCGCCTCGTCGGCGCTCTGCATGCGCACCACCCTGTCCGCCTCCCCGCGCGCCGGTCGCGCTTCTACCCTCACTTGCCCCCCGAGGGTCCTCAAGTTGATGGCCTCCAGAGGCCACTTCATCGTGTCGCAGAAGCCGAGTCTGTTCCTGGGCTCCTGGCCGAAGATGTCGAACTTCCTCGACTTCGGTGCGGTGCGGTCCGACACTCCCGTCGACTTCAGCTCGCTGTTGTACCCCTTCTTGGCCGTGAGGTTCGGAGCATGCTCTCCCTTGCGCCTTCTTCCACTGCCTCCCCCCTG
This sequence comes from Nitrososphaerota archaeon, assembly GCA_029785215.1. Lineage (GTDB taxonomy): Archaea > Thermoproteota > Nitrososphaeria > Nitrososphaerales > Gagatemarchaeaceae > UBA183. The sequence continues at coordinate 21,485 of JAFMAB010000002.1, read as the reverse complement.
ACTGGATGGCGCGGTTGACACGGGGGGAGTCCCGGACACAATCGTCCCCTCGGTCGAATTCGCGCTCCACCCCTCGGGAGCGACGGACGCTCCTGCCTGGAGACATCAAGGTCTCGCCTTCTCCTCCCCTTGCGTGGCGAGGCTTGTGGATTATCGGCCCTTTCCCGCTCGTCGCGAGCTGGGTCTTCGCAGCGTGCTAGCTGTTCGCTGAGGAACGCGTCTTCCTCTCCTTGGCGTCCTTCGGTCGGGGACGTCCTCGGCGGAGTCTACGAACGACCTGAGCCCCTGAAAGAACCGTCCGGGCTCCACCCTCCCTGCAGAGGGGGTCGAATTCTGCTACCTCGACGCCCTCGAACGCCCTGGACAGTTAGAGGGCCCCTAGCGAGCTAGGCGTAGCGGCGGTTCTGTCGGGCTATGCGAAAACGGGGAAATACTTCGCAAAGACAGAAGTGCAGACAAACAACCCATAGCCAGATTACGCGGAACACTCGTCTTCCGAAATGGAGCCAGAACTGTGCTTCTTGCGAGCCTCGGCCTGAACGCATGCATGGCTTCTATCGCCCTTCGGCGACAACAGGATTTCGGAGCGTCCCTACACCCTCGACCGACGCTTCCACGAAGTCGCCGTGCTTTAGGAAAGGTTCCCCCGTAGCCAGAGCCACCCCGAAGGGCGTCCCGGTTGAGATGACGTCCCCCGGCTTCAGCGTCATGCCCGCGGAAAGGTATTCCACTAGGTAGTCGATGCCGAAGACCATGTCGGCGGTGGTGGACTTCTGCATCACCTTCCCGTTCACTGACAGGGAGAGACTCAGGTTCAGAGGGTCCTTGACCTCGTCGCGGGTGACAAGCCAGGGGCCGAGTGGGAATGCGGTGTCGAGCCCTTTCCCCTTCACCCAGTTCTGTCCGTATTGGCTGCTCCCCTTCCACCACTGCGGGAACTGGAGGTCGCGGAAGCTGACGTCGTTGGAGACCGCGTACCCTGCGACGTGCTCCATCGCGTCCTCTCTGGCGATGTCCTTCCCTGCTTTCCCTATGATCACCGAGAGTTCGACCTCCCAGTCTGCCTTCTTTGACATCCGAGGGATGACGATAGGGTCTCCGTCCCCTATCAGGGCGTTCCTGAACTTTGTAAAGAAGTACGGCTCGGCGGGGGGCGCCATGTCAGACTCCTTGCCGTGCGCCCTATAGTTGACGGCGGCACATAGAATCTTTTCTGGTTCTGCGATGGGGCTCAAGAACTTGACCGATGCGATGGGACCCGCGAAGCCGAGTCCGGGCATCTTCGGGGCGGCAGATCTAAGAGAATCCATCTTGTCCTCGAGGAGATTCTCGACGCACGTCTCCTTCGCGAGCCCTTCGAAGCCTAGAGCCTCCGCGCTCCTGTTGATGTCGAGTACCCTGTCATCCTCCACCAGGCCGAGTGAGACATTCCCGTCATGCATGTAGCGGGCTATCTTCAATCTCCCTCAACTCCATCAAGGCCACATCGCGGTAGCAGTTGTCACCACCAGACCTTCTTCAGCCTCTCCTTGATTAGGAGAGGCTTGAGGAAAGACATCGCCTTCTCCAGCCCGTCTTCCCTGCTCATGACAGGGTCCTCATGCTCATAGCTCATCACGTAGTCGTACCCGACCTCTGCGAACGCGGTGAACACGCGTCTCCATGGGACTTGCCCCCAACCTGGGACCCTGAACCTGAAGCCTCTGTTGGGCCTCATCCACGCGCCGTGGGGTATGACCCCTTCGGCCCTCAGGGACTCTTCCACCAGCTCTGCGTCCTTGGCATGGCTATGGTAGATGCGGTCCCCGAACTTCTTGATGAATTGCACAGGATCAATCAGCTGCCAGACGAAGTGGCTAGGGTCGAAGTTGAACCCGAACTCCTTCCTCTTTCCGATCGCCTTGAGGGCCAGTTCTGAGGTCTCGATGTTGTAGGCGACCTCCTGAGGGTGGACTTCGTGGGCGAACTTCACCCCCTCAGAATGGTACTTGTCCATTATTTCCCCCCACCTCTCAGCGAAGAGCTTGAAGTACCCGTCGTACTCTTTCTCGTATGCAGGGGGGAAGTTGTACCAGGCGCTCCAGTTGGGGCACCCGACGAAGCCACAGACGACGGGGACGTCGAGTTGCTTAGCGGCCTCCGCGGTCTTCTTCATCCGGGCAATCCCGTACTTCACCTTCTCTGAGGGGGCCCCTTTGTAGATGGGGTCGGTGGAGGCGTCGTGGGGGCCGAGGACCAGCTGCCCTTCCATGTGGTTGGAGAGGGCTGAGATTGTCAGCCCGTACTTTTCTGCTAGCCTTTTGACCCTTAGGTCTCCCCTGTCTACCACGGCGTCTATGTCAAGATGCCTCCCCCCCTTCCACGCCACTAGCTCGATGGCTTCGTAACCGAGCTCGGAGACCCGCTTGGCGACTTTCTCGAGTGGAAGCTCATCGTACATCACAGTGAGGACGCCTAGCTTCATCCTAAACCGTGGGAGGAGAGGTCTATCGGGTGAATTTAAAGGTGAACCGACAAGCGGAGTTTTGAATGCCCGGGAGTTAAACGCGCCCTTTAGGAAGGACTCGGCTGCCGGGTACGGCCAGCCCCACGTGCCAGGCACGCCAACCTAGGCCAGCTTGAACGCATGGCGGAGGCTACACCTGGTCTAGAGCGGGACACGAGCTCCGTCCTCCATCGGTCGCGCACCCCCAGACGCTCGTGGAAGGCGAGCCCTCTCAGCGGGTTCCCCAAGCGGAAGACGGGCGTGCGGAGGCGTGGGCGTCTGCCGATGTCCGGCTTCGGCTCTCAGACCAGGCAGGCCGGAGACCTGGGGGGAGGCACGCGCCCTCCCCCTGGAATGAGGCCGAAGGACACGCACAGAATTTGTCCTTGCTCTTTCCCTAAAGTGAGCAGTCATCGCTCCGTGGAAGTTCATTCAGTGGTGGAGTCGAGCAGATTAGGTCACGGTTATCGCGTCGTGTCTTGCAAGAAGTCTCCCGGGAAGTCTGTGACCTTCCGGGCGATTTGGTGTAGATCGCACCGGTAGGCTGCTCGAGGAAGGCGCGCCATGGAGAGGAGCGCTTTCCTTATAATGCGAAAAGGTGTGGGCAGCAGGGTATGGACGAAACGAGTGTAGCGATAGTTGGTTGCGGAGTCATAAGTGAAATCTACCTCAAGAACCTCACGGGGCGCCCGGGCATCAGAGTCAAGGCGTGCGCAGACCTCATCCCGGAGAGGGCAGCTGCCAGGGCGGCGCAGTTCAATGTCCCGAAGTCGTGCAGCGTGGACGAGGTGATGGACGACAATTCGATTGACGTCGTCCTCAACCTTACCGTCCCGAAGGCGCACGGTCAGGTCACGCTCGCTGCCATAGAGAAGGGGAAGTCAGTCTACGGCGAGAAACCCTTGGCGGCCACCCGAGAAGAGGGGCAGGCTATCTTAAGAGCGGCGAAATCGAAAGGAGTCAGGGTCGGATGCGCCCCAGACACGGTCCTCGGAGGCGGGCTTCAGACGGCCAGAAAATTTGTCGACGACGGGCGCGCGGGGTTCCCCGTCGCGGCGACGGCGTTCATGGCGTCTCATGGTCCTGAGAGCTGGCACGGGGACCCAAGGTGGTTCTACGAACGTGGCTCAGGTCCGCTCTTCGACATGGGTCCCTATTACCTCACAGCTCTAGTGAACGTGCTCGGGCCGGTCAGGAGGGTCACAAGCTCGGCCAGGAAGTCATTCCCGGAAAGGATAATCACAAGCAGGGAGAAGTACGGGACGAAGATTAACGTGGAAGTCCCCACTCACGTGGCCGCCGTTCTAGACTTCAGGTCGGGGGTGATTTGTAGTCTCATGACCACATTCGACGTGTGGGCAGCCAACCTCCCCTGGATAGAGCTCTACTGCTCGGAAGGGACGGTGGAGTTCCCGGACCCAAACTCGTTCTCGGGGCCTGTCAGGTACAGGATGGCCCGGACAACCTGGTGGGAGAACCTCAGCGTTCCGTTCCGGAACACGACCAACATGAGGGGGCTCGGCCTGGTCGACATGGTCGAGGCAAGGCGCCGCGGACGGGAGCATAGGGCTAGCCTTGAAGTAGCGTATCACGTCCTGGATGTGATGCAGGCGATTCACGAATCCTCGGAGGCGGGGCGCCACGTCGAGATACAAAGCAGCTGTGAGAGGCCAGAACCCATGCCTGTAGGGGCGGCGGACTTCGTAGTGGACGCTTAACTGGAACCCGGCCGGAAGTAAGGTCCCCCCGCATCAGCAACCTGACACAGACGAGGCATCGAGTGACGAATGCTAGAAGAAGGCGGGTCGCCTGGCTCTTCCTCGACGCCTCAGAGAGTCCTGTTTAGCATCTTGAGGCTCTTATGATTGACGTTCTTCGTGCTAATCTCGTACACGTTGTCGTTCACGTCGAAGAGCACAATCGACTTTTCCTGCACGATGACGTTCCTCCTCCCCCTGGTGTTCACCACCGCATCCCCTTCCTTCGTGGACACGTGCCATACTAGTTCGTCACCCTTCACTTCTATCTTCTCGACGGAGTCGACCTCGAACTTCAACCTGTTGAACCTGAGAGCCTTCACCAGCGCGTCTTGCGACTCCGCGTCCAGGGACTCATAGTCTTCTATCACCGGGAGTGAGGGGGCCCTGTCCATCCCCTGGCTCAGGAGGACGAACCGAGGGTTCGAGATGGGGAAGGGGCTGACAGGCATCACGTTCTCGAACCTCTGGCTCCCAGAGGTTACCGTGACTCGACTCTGCCTGTTCCCACTTACGACTTTCGGAGAAGACAGTACGTACACGCTTGACTGCTGGTGGTCTACGTCTCCGCCGTTCTTGATTGCAAGCGGTCCCAACTCGGCGTAGTCCTGGAACATCTTCCTGAACTCCCCCGGGGTGGCGAGGAGCTCCCCTGGGGCGCCGGATTGGACAACCACCCCTTCCTTCATCACCACCACGCTGTCAGCCGCCATCGCCTCGCGGGCGTTGTGCGTGACGAGAATGGTGGTCTTCCCTTCGGCGACTTTCATCATGGTCCGGAAGACTTCGTACTCGCTCAGGACATCCAGCTGCGAGGTCGCTTCGTCGAGGATCATCACGTCAGGGTCCTCCATTATGGCCCGGGCTAGGGAGATCCTCTGCCTCTGCCCCCCCGAGAGCTGGGAGCCCTTCTCCCCCAGGCTTGTGTCGTACGCCATCGGCAGGCGCATTATCTCGTAGTGTATGTCCGATTCGACGCACGCAGTAAGGACCTTGCCTGGACTGAAACGACGCGGATCTTGTTCCATCGAGCCGTAGCTGACGTTGTACGCCACAGACGCGTCGAAGAGGAACACATCCTGAGGAACATAGGACACCTTCTCTCTCAGGTAGGCGAGGTCCACGTCGGCGATTGGCGTCCCTCCGATTGCGATTTCTCCTCTGTCCACCTTGTAGAATCTCAACAGGAGTTTCGCGATGGAGGTCTTCCCCGAGCCGCTCCTCCCCACGACAGCGACCTTGGTCTTCCCACGTATATTCAGGTTGAGCGCCTTGACGACCGGGTTGTACGGCTCGTAACCGAACCACACATCTTTGAAGACGAGGTCCCCGCTCAGGGACGGCCTGAGCCTCTTAGACTTGGAGTTGTCCTCCATTTCCCCTTCCATCACCTCGCGGAGCCTGTCACCAGAGGTGACAGCCTGCTGTATGAACGGCACGATGTTGCTCAGGTTGTTTATCGGGGCATAGAACTGGGCCATATAGGCAACGAAACCCACCAGAATCGCGTAGTTGACGCCATTGAAGAACACTTGGTTTCCGCCGAACCACCAGATCCCCACGGTCGCCACCGCGGTCACGAAACCGAGAAGGGGCCAATAACTCAGGTTCATCTTCGTCGCGTCTATCTGCGACTGGTAGAGGTTGTCGAGGGCGCTCGAGAGCTTCTTTGCCTCGAAGTCCTCCTTGGCGAAGGACTTCACCACGAAGAATCCTGGGATGGTGTCTGTGACCATTGCGGTCGCGTCTGCGCTCCTCCTCCAGTTCCTGTGGTAGGTCAGATGAGACCTCGACCTGTAACTGATGAGCGCGTAGACTATGAACGGAACTGGGATGAGCACGAATAGGGCGAGGTGGGGGTCAAGGAAGAAGAGGATGACACCTATGCCGATGAGGGTGAGGCCGTTCACCAGGAGTGTAGGGGTACCCCATACCATGAGCCACTGGGCGTTCCCCACGTCCGTGGTGAGCCGCGAGAGAATCCTTCCGGTCGTCATCCTTTCGACGAAGGTAGAGCTAAGGCGGGTCACGCGTTCGTATACGCGTAGCCTGAGGTCGTTGACGACGCGCTGTCCGAGGATGTTGAGGAAGTACCCCTGCCCGACTGTCGCCAGAGCGATGAGGGCGTAGGTGCCGAGGAGGACAAGGGTGAGGGTTTCGAAGAAGCCGAAATCGGTCGCCCCCGTCTTGAAGGAGTCGATCAGCAGGACAAGAAGGTACGGAGGGACGAGATTCAGGGCCGTGAGGATGACAGAGAATAAGACGCCTATTATCAGCCTCCTCTTGTACGGTGTGAGGAAGGTGAAGAGCCACTTCAACGTGCTTGACCGGCTCCACTTCCTCCCTTCCTCTCTGTAAGGCTCTATGATGCCTTCTCCCAGCAAGTGGTTGTTCAGAGCTACGGCGAACGACCTGAACTCGTTGGCCTTCCTCTTTGTGAAATAGGCGACCTCGAGGGGTCCTTCACCTTTCGTCTCGAGCACGAGCCTCGCAATCCCTGTCCCCTCTTCTACGTACGCCTTGGTCACTTCGGCAAGATTGACAGAGAGGGTCCTCTTCCCGCCCGATTCCACGAGGAGGATATCCCTGTCGACGAAGACTACTTCAGGCCTCAGCCTTAGACTACTGTCCAGGTCCGTTTCCAGTCGCAAGTTTGCTTGTCGGCACCACTTCCACGCCCGGGTTCTGGGTCAGGATATAAGGCTTGTCCTTGGTGGTTTCACAAATCAGAACGTGAACCGAGCCCGAACTGGACAGAATGGCGAGAATCCAACCATTCAACGAGAAAGTGCTGGGGAAGCCCCCCCTTTTTGATTTCCGAGGAGGATAGCCGCCAGCCGGGCCTGTAACCAAGTGAGGAGTCCAGCTCTTCAGTCGAGTCCAATCCGGATAGCCTACCTGCCGGAATCGATTCGCCTGATGGCCACCGGCAGGACAGGATTTGTTTATCTTGCGCTCTTACGCCGCCTCGCGCCATGGCTTCTAAAGTCGCCCTTCAACTGTACACCGTACGCGATCTGCTCAAGACACCGGAGCAGGCTGAGGAGACGTTGCGGAAGGTCCGCCAGATTGGGTACAATGCTGTGGAGCACTCGGGAGTGGCGTCGCTGGCGCCGCAGCGCCTCCGCGACCTCCTCCACGAGCTCGGGCTAGAAACTGTTTCCGTACACGTGTCCTACGACGAACTCACGCCTGGGACAGGGAAGGCCGAAGAGAGGTGCGCCATGTACGGGTGCAAAGAAGTAAGCCTCTCCAGCATGCCTCACGAACGCTTCAGGAGCTACCCGGAGCTCCGGAAGGAAGCTGCGAGGTTGACGGAGATTGGAAAGAAGCTCGCTTCAAAAGGGCTCAGGTTCTCGTATCACAGCCACTGGTTCGAGTACGAAAGACTCTCCGAAGGGGTGGGCCTCGAGATCCTATACAGAGAGACTGATCCAAAGTTCGTCAAGTCCCAACTCGACATCTGCTGGGCGCAGTACGCCGGAGCGGACCCCGCCAGATGGATCAGGAATCTGAAGGGGCGGGTTCCTACGGTCCACGCCAAGGACCTCGGCGTCAAGGATGGTAAGCAGATGACGCTCGAGGTGGGTGAAGGTAACATCAACTGGCCCAACGTCCTGGACGCGTGCAAAGAAGCGGGGGTGGAGTGGTACATCGTGGAGCAGGACAGCTGCTGGCGGTCGCCTCTCGATAGCGTGGCTGTCAGTCTGGCGAACCTGAACAAGATGGGGATACAGTAAGGCAGACACAGCGCTTTTCCTTACCACGGACAGACACATAGGCACCGAACGGGGTCGGAGGGAGACTCCCGCGAGGGGCTCTTCCCCCGGCGTCCCACCACCTGCTCTCGATAACGGTTTCCGCTCCCCTACCTCGTCAACGACCGGAGGCCCTTAGCCCGCGGGCGTGCGCTTTGGGGACAACTCTGCTAGATCATCCCGTCCGGGCCGGTGCCCCCCGACGGGGAGCGCTCCACGCTTCGCAACATTCTCTGCCTGGGAGCGTCCCAGGGGCCGGTCTTCAGCTATCGCCGGCGGAGGAGAGCGGACGCTCCCGACCGGTCAGACCGGAGGGAACTCTATGGTCCTGCCACATTTTCAGATGCGCTGATACAAGCCCGGGTGGCAGGCTCCCCGACCCCGAAGGAACCTCCACCCTCCCTGAGCAAGACCGGAGCGCCAGCTCTGGGAGCGGTTCGTCCCGCCGGAAGGACGGCCACCTCCTGGTCAATCGAGCGGGCCGACTCGGAGGTACCTCTTCAGTTTCCTTTAAGACGATACACGACGCTGTCGTTGTCTCCCCCTAGGTTGATATCGACTCCATGACGCATCAGGTAACCCCCGCCCAGACTCACTTTGCCCGGTTCGATTCCGTAGCGCAAGGAATGGCGAAGCCCTTCCAGCCTAACCGTCGTCTTGGCCGAGGCCTTGCTCAGCACGTGGGAAAAGGCGAAAAGGACCGCTTCCGTGGAGTCCCGACTCACGAACTCCCTGACGCAAATGCCATCCAGCGAAGGGGGAGCCAGTCTGTACAGGTCGCCATTCTGGACCACTTTCCTGATTGATTTGTAGAACTGCACCTTCCTCTTGGCGAGCTCGAACTCCTCCTTGTTCCACCCCCGAATGTCGAGGCTCATTGAGAGAGTACCCATCATGGCAAAATCGAACCTGTAGCCCAGGGAGACCTCCCTCCCTGTCAGGCCGTTCGTGGACCCGCCAACGCAGAGGAGCATCGTCTTGGGGGCGTACGCCATCGTGAACCCCTCGTGGGTGAAGAGCACCTCAGTCGGATCGGTGTTGTCGCTCCCGGCGAAGTGGTCGAACCTCTGGAGCGCGCCCAAGTCTATCCTCCCCCCGCCCCCCGAGCATCCCTCGAACAGGACCCCCGGGTGCCTGGACCTCAGGCGGTCTAGGATTTCGTAAAGCGCGTCGACATGCCTTACCCATACCTCCTGCTCTCTTCCACGGGGGGCCCTCTGCCAACCCGGCTCCGAGAAGTACCGGTTCATGTCCCACTTCACGTATTCTATGTTGTTGTCTCCGATGAGTTCGTCCATTGATTTCAGCACGTAGTCCGCGACCTCTGCGTCGCACAGATTCAGGACCAGCTGGCTTCTCATCTCAGTCCTCTTCCTGTTCGGGAAGTGATAGACCCAGTCGGGGTGGGCCTGGTAAAGCTGGCTCTTGGGGTTGACCATCTCCGGCTCCACCCAGATACCAAACTTCATCCCCATGCTGTTGACAGACTTCACCAGGGGGGTGAGCCCATGCGGAAACTTCTCCGGGTCTGGAACCCAGTCTCCCAAACCTCCTGTGCTGTCCTTCCTACCCTTGAACCAACCGTCGTCCACCACGAAACATTCGGCCCCGAGCCTGGATGACAGCCTTGCGAGCTGCAGGGCTCTCCTTTCGTCCACATCGAAGACCGTGGCCTCCCATGTGTTGAATATCACGGGTCTGACTGAACTTGCAAACCTCCGAGGCAACAGATTCCCGACTTCGAACCTATGCAGCTTTCTGCTGGCCTCTCCGAAGCCTCGGGAGGAGTAACCCGCAATGAAAGGAGGGGTCCTGAAGCATTCACCTGGTCGAAGTAGATACGAGAAGTCGAAGTCGTTGACTCCCCCGACCAGCGTCAGCTGCTGATACGTGTCCTGTTCGGCTACAATTTTCCAGCTCCCACTCCAAGCCAGACAGCCGAACCACACGCCTCCCTTCGCCTCATCCGCGTCCCCCCTGTCCACGAAGAAGACCGGATTCGCCTGGTGGCTTGTTGTCCCTTTCCTGCTTTCTATGACCTTCTTTCCAGGCGTGAGGATGTCCCGTTCCAACCGCATCTCCCTCCCCCACGCCCCGGCTAGGTGTGTCAGCCTCCAGTCTCTCCCCGACGGCAGATACCATGCAGCCGACAGCACGCTCTCGATACGCATTGGATGCCTGCCCACGTTGAGCACCTCCGCGTGTTTTGCCAGCAGGTCGTATCCGTCGTACAACTTGTAGTGGAGCCTCACCTTAAGGCCGTAAGCCTCGTCGCCAAGCTCTGCCACAACGTCAGATCTTGACTTCCCACAGGAAACTTCTAGGAACGCGAGGTCGCAGTCCCTTACCCTGTCGTTGTATCTCACCTTGAGGCATGCTTCCCGGTAATTTGGTCCCCCCCAGGCAGGGTACTCTTCCCTCAGCATCTTGCTCTGGAGCTCGAAGGGGTATCGCATCCCGGCCGGCCTGGCGAAGTCTGTCTCGTCGTCGATTCGAGAACCCCAGTAGATGTTAGCCAGTTGGCCGCTGTCGGAGAGGCCCATGACATACGACATGCCTTCGGAGTTGAGAGACCAGACTCTCCCCTTTCGCTCGGCATATGGCCGCGGACTCAGCCGTCGGGTGGGCATCTCGCGCCCACCGCTGAGTCACCAGTTATAAGAGGATGGCAACGGTCTGCGCATGAGACCATGGGCCGCGCCTTATGGCGACCGGGGCGAATAGGAAGCCGGCTGCGCGTAAGGCTCTCAGGGTGGCGTGTTGAGACGGGACACATGTGAAATCACGCCGTTCGAGAGCGATGAGATAATGAAAGACGGCCAGTCGCCACCAAGACTTCGGCAGAGTCTGTTTCCGGATTATCTCTCGACTCGCCCCCGATGCCGTCCCCCTCCCGGCTCGACCTTCATCTGGCCTTTCCACAGGCGATTGCTTTCAGCTAGGCGGAGGACAGGAAGGGCTTCCTTTCATTCCGATGGAGTGGGGCGTACAAACGGAGGGCCTTGTCCTCAGGCGTGTTTATCTTCGAAGGAATGCCGGCCTATGGGGTTGGGGGGCAAGCATTTCGGGAGGACGGAGTGGATGAAAAAGAAAATCGATGCCGGGGCGTATGAGTCTTCGTCAGTCTTCGACGTGGACGGGGACGGGCGCCTGGACGTAGTCTGCGGGGCCTACTGGTACGAGAACCCACGATGGCAGAAGCACAAGGTCTGCGATGTCAGGGCCTTCGGGGAGTACTATGACGACCTTTGCAACATACCGATGGACGTGGACGGGGACGGATACACCGATTTCGTCACAGGAGGGTGGTGGGGTAAGGAGTTAGTTTGGCGCTGTAACCCCGGGGGAGCAGAGAAGGAGTGGGAGACCCACTCCATAGACGGTTGTGGATCCATCGAGACGGCGAGGGCCTGGGACGTTGATGGGGACGGGGGACTCGAGGTAGTCCCGAACACTCCTGATGGCGCGCTCCGCGTGTACAAGCTCACGAGGGACGGAAATGGGAGGGGTAAAGGGACATTCAGCCGCCATCTTCTATGGGACGGCCCCTCAGGACATGGGTTGGGGTTCGGAGACATCGACGGAGACGGGAGAGGAGAATTCGTCCTCGGGAACGGATGGCTCGAACCTCCGAAGGGACCTCTGGAAGGCAGGTGGGCCTTCACCCCGTTCGGGTTCGATATGGGGAGGGCCAGCGTCCCGATCGTGGTGTCCGACATTGACGGGGACGACGCTGCCGAGATGGTAGTTGGGCAGGCGCACGGTTACGGGCTCGACTATTACAAGAAGAAATCGGGTTCCTCCGGCCCCTGGGTGAAGCACTCCATTGACCCCTACCACTCCCAGTATCATGAACTGGCCCTCGCAGATGTGGACGGGGACGGCGCGGCGGAGATCCTGACGGGAAACAGGTACAGGGCGCACTGCGGAAACGATCCAGGTGAGACGGAGGTCGTGGGGCTATATTCATTCAAGTGGAACGGCGAGTCATTCACCAAGCAAGTGATCGACCACGGGACGGTCCCTTCGGCGTCAGGGACAGGCATCCAGATGTCTGTGTCTGACCTGGACGGGGACGGGCGCCTGGACATTGTGGCACCGGGAAAGGAAGGTCTCTACATGTTTCAGAACCTTGGAACGGAAGGCACGGGTCGGACGAAGAGCAGGGGAGGGTGATTCGCGTGCCGAGGGTGAAAGTAGGGTTCGTCGGGGTGGGGAGGATGGGTCAGAGCGCCCACTTACGGAACTATGCGGCGCTTCCCGGCTGCGAGGTGGTGGCTATCGCTGAGCTAAGGCCAGAGCTGGCAAAGGCCGTGGCCTCGAAGTACGGCGTTCCGCGGGTCTACCGGACCCACATGGAGATGCTCGCGTCGGAAGAGCTCGATGCCATCGTTGCGCCCCAGCAATATCTTAACCACTGGGCGCTCATCCCGGAACTCCTGAAAGCAGGGCTCCCCCTGTTCGTCGAGAAGCCACTGGCAGGCTCGGTCGACGCGGCGCGGAAGCTAACCAGCGAATTGGGGCGGAGCAGGTCCTGGGTGATGGTAGGCTATCACAAACGGAGTGACCCCGCAGTAGTCCGAATGAAGGAGGAGGTGGAGAGCTGGGTGAAGAGCGCGGAAGCAGGGAGTATGACCTACGTAAGGATAACGATGCCACCAGGGGACTGGATAGCAGGGGGGTTCGATGACCTGGTCAGGACCCAAGAAGAGCCGCCTGAGTTGGAAAGGGAACCGCTACCGGCGGATATGGACGGGAAGACATACAAGGAGTTCCAGTCCTTCATCAACTACTACATCCACCAGGTCAACCTCCTTAGGCACCTCCTTGGTGAGAGCTATGACGTGGAATACGCGGACCAGTCGATGCGGCTTCTCGTCGCAAGGAGCAAAAGCGGCGTTCCAGCGACCATAGAGATGCGTCCATACTCGACTTCCCTCGGATGGCAGGAGTCGGCCTTCGTCTCTTTCGATCACGGGTGGATCAGGGCCGACCTCCCTCCCCCACTCGCGAGGGGGGTGCCCGGCTCCGTGACGATTTTCAGAGATTTCGCGGGCGTCCCTCCTTACACCCTCACCCCGGAGCTGCCCCCCATCGACGCGATGCGCAATCAGGCCGCGAACTTCATAGAGGCCGTAGATGGGAAGTCCAGGCCGCGTTGTGAAGCCTCGGAAGCGTTGGAAGACCTAGTGGTAGCGAAGGACTACTTCAGAAGGCTGAAGACGCGCAATCAGGTCGGATGACCGGAGAGGTGAAAACGGGCCTGAGGAGAGACCAGGTTCATCATAGACCCCCACGTCAAATCCTTTGCAGTCGAGCGGACTACAGCCGAGAGAGGGATGCGTCACCATCTGCTCTGGGATAGGCTCCGAAGGGGAGCGCAAGAAAGGGTGGGGCGTTGTCTCCGCGGTCGTTACGCCATATGCGAGGACGCCTTGTCATCATTTATTACGGGACGTGCCGGTACCTAGCGTGGCATGAAAGCAACGCCTGTTCTCCTTCCGTATGGTTCGCCGGTCCCTGACCTGAAGGGAGGGGTGGCTACCCCTAACCTCGTCTACGACCCTGTCAGGGACAAGAAATGGATGGTTTTCACAGGATGGTCCGACCCCAAGGGGCTGAAGCGGGAGTGCTACGTGGCGGCGATGGACGACGCCATGAACGTCGACCTGAAGACGTGCAAGAAGATACTCCCCATGAACTTCCCTGTTGAGACGAACTATACGAATAACACAGTCCGCTGCGCCTTCAACCAGGCTAGGGACGAATACTACGTCACATCATCCCATGGCCCGAAGATCATACTCACCGTCTTCGACGGGAGGTGGGAGAGGAAGGGGCACAAAGAGCTCCTGGACTTCGGCAAGGTCAAAGACGCTGGGTTCCCCGTGAGGCCGTTCGGGGTCTACGGCGCCGGCTCCTCTGCCCTCGGGGTGTCGCCGAACCTCGCGTCTGACGCAGTCGATGTCTACATGGTCAGAGATTTCGATGATGTCTCGAAAGCCAAGGCGGAGAACCTCGGAGAGGTGGCCCGCTGGGGGAAAGGGAACGACGTGATAGACCTTGTGACCGTGCCTAGGTTCCAGATCTTCGTCGAGCACGACACCCCGTCGAAGTGGGCGCTGCAGACATACGTCGGACCTACGCCAGACGAAGTGACAGCCAACGACTACTCTAGCATCGCCACCCTGGGAGCGTCAATCATGCCCCTGCTCGGGCTGGACGACAGTTTCGTCCAGATAGGTCACCCCCACTACACCACCCTCCCAGACGGGCGGCCCAAGATGTTGGTAGCAGCGTTTAGGGACTCTTGGAGTACCCAGCGAGACACGTCGAAGGAGGGGTACCATCATGAAATCTGGTCGGTCGGTGTGAAGACGAGCGTATTCGACCCTAGGTCATACCCAGAGCTGAAGGGCTCGTTCGCAGGGACCAAGAGCAAATGGTACTATGTCGCCGGGGGAAGGAAGCTTCTCGTCCATGCTAGCGCCCCCGGGACTCTGGAGTCGGTCCTGTCACTTTCAGACGACCCTGCCGCGAATGATATCACGAAGGGATTGAACGTGATAGATTCCCCTGCGACTTGGGTCAGGCTCTCGTTCTCAAGCACGGAACGCGCTACTTTGGTCGTGCGTCACTGAGTGTCCCTCTAGGTCGACAGAAGAGGAAGGAGAGCGAGGAGCAGCCGAGGAGGAAGTATTGAACGACACCATCCGTCGACGGTCCTGGGTATCGGGGCGATGATACGTTATCCGCCATTTACGTGGCCCCCTGTGCACGCACATTAGGCGTCAGGACTCGAGCAGAATCTTCGAGAAGGGGGACCCCCGCACGAGCTCCGCGAAGGCTTCCCCGCCCTTGGCGAGCTCCCTGACAACCATCCACCCTCCTGAAGTGTCAAGAAGGTTCCCGGACAACATGACGCCTCGCCGGAAGTCATCGTCCGCATAGGAGAAAGACCCCTTGACCGCTATTTCACTTCTGACCACCACGTTCCCGGGGAGAATGGTGTCATTCTCGTGGAGGCCGATGAAGACTACGGTCCCGCCTCTTCGCACGCTCTCTATGGCGAGCCTTCTTGTCTGCCCGTGCCCTACCGCATCGATTACTCTTTCGAACCCCCCGTTGGCCAGCCTTTTCAACGAAGTGTCCGCGTCCTTCCCCGAAGTGTCTACGACATCGGTAGCACCCCACCATCTCTTCGCTCCGTCGAGGCGTCTCCCGTTCACGTCGGCGACCGCAACTTCAGAAGCGCCGCTGGCCGCTAGTACCCGGGCGCACATGAGCCCGATTACCCCCGCCCCCATGACCAGGGCCCTGTCCCCCACCCTGACGCCGGAGTGCCGGACCGCCCTGATGGCGCATGCCAAGGGTTCAACGAGGGCCCCTCTAACGGGGTCGGTGACTGGATAGGACGCCGTCGCTGGGACGTTCACGTAGTCAGCGAACGACCCGGGGACCTGAATCCCTATGACCTTACGGTCAAGGCAGAGCTGCCGGTCACCGGCGAGGCAGTAACTGCACTTTCCGCAGGAGAGTAGGGGGTTCACCGTCACCAACCTCCCGGCCATCCCGTCGGGGACACCCTTCCCCACGTCCCGCACCGTCCCGGAGAACTCATGCCCCATTACGAGCGGGGGTTTGCGCAGGTCGTTCTCTCCGAGATACCCCGACAGGTCGGAGCCGCAAATCCCTGTATGGCTCACCTCTATGGTCACCCATCCTTCAGGCGGCCCTTCCTTGACGACATCTCGGAGCTCCATCCTGCGGATGCCTACCCACACCAAGGCCCTCAAATCGAAAGCGCCAAGGGGCAGTCGGTACATCCTTTAATCCTTCACCCCTCCACGGGGGCAGCGAGAGGTTCGATAGTCACGAGGAAGATAACTGAAGTGCGGGCGTATTACTCTAGTGGAGGGGGAGGGGACTATCACGACCAAGACAACAGGCACTGGATAGTCGGTAAGATTTCGACCCCCATGTCGAGGTATCCCGAGTACAGGGCGACCAGGAAGTCGTGGGGGATCGACGTCCTCGGAACCCTTGTCGTCGAGGTCGAATCGGACGACGGGACCACCGGGTTAGGGGTGAGTACGGGTGGATTCCCCGCTGCCTGGATTGTCGAGAACCACCTATCTCGGTTCCTGCTGGGCAAGCGCCCTGACCAGACAGAACTGATATGGAACCAGATGTTCCTCTCGACGGCATACTACGGGCGGAAGGGGCTCGTGATGAATGCGATATCTGCGGTTGACCTGGCCCTCTGGGACCTCCTCGGCAAGCAGCGAAGCGAACCGGTCTGTGAGATGATTGGAGGAACGGTCAGGGAGGAGATGCCCATGTACGCGACGGGGCCCCGCCCTGACCTAGCTAAGAAGATGGGATTCGTGGGGGGAAAGCTTCCGCTGATACACTCTCCCGCAGAAGGGGAGGAGGGTTTCAAGAAGAACGTATCAGCCTTCCAGGAGATGAGAAACCGAGTGGGGGAGGAATTCATGTTGATGTACGACTGCTGGATGAGCCTCGACCTGCCATACGCCAAGAAGCTTTCCCACAGGCTGGCCCCCGAAGGACTGAAGTGGATAGAGGAGTGCTTCCTCCCAGATTACTACTCCGATTACGCAGAGCTGAGGCGCTCCGTCCCTCCGGGGGTTCTTGTTGCGACCGGGGAACACGAATACACGAGATATGGTTTCGCGCAGTTGCTCGAGACGGGAGGGGCGGACGTCATCCAGCCGGACGTGACCTGGTGCGGTGGCCTCACCGAGCTCCTCAAGATCGCTTCCCTGGCCGACTCCAGGAGGGTCTTGACCATCCCTCACGGGTCAAGCGTGTACAGCTACCACTTCGTGATGACGAGGGAGAACACCCCTTTCGCTGAGTTTCTCATGATGGCCCCGGATGCGGCTTCTGTCGTACCGATGTTCCACCCCCTGCTCTTAGACGAACCCGTCCCGCAGGGGGGGAAGGTCAGACTCACCCGAAAGCCAGGGTTCGGAGTCAGGCTGAACAAGGCCATCGAACTTGAAAGGATGAAGATGGACACCAGCAAGAGGGGGACTGAGCGTCGCCGTTGACGGTCAAGTCTAAATCGATGGCTGTGGTGGAAGCCGGGAAGCCGCTCATGCCCATGGAAATCGAGGTCACAGAGCCCGGAGAGGGTGACCGGGGGGTCGTATTGAAGATGGGCGGGGCTGGGATGTGCAGGACAGACCTCAGACTCTGGCGGGGAAAGGAGCCAAGACCTGGATACGTCCTGCCTTTCGTCCTCGGCCATGAAAACGCAGGCGTGGTATACGAAACGGGGGGTGGAGTCGAGGCATTCAAGAGAGGGGACAAGGTCGTGGTCTATGCTGTCTGGGGGGACCTGACCTGCAGGTACTGCAGACAGGGTTATGTGATGCTGTGCAAGAACCAGAAAATCCCGGGGCAGTCATACTACTACGGTGGGTATGCCGAATACATGTATGTCCCAGACTCATCCTTCCTGGTCGGTGCGGGTGACATCGACCTCGCTGAAGCGGCGCCGTTAGCCGACGCCGGGGTGACCTCCTATTCGGCGGTGAAGAAGGCATTGAGCAAGACGGAACCAGGTTCTCTCCTGATACTCTACGGCGTCGGGGGGTTGGCTGGCTACGCCATCCAGCTTGTTAAGGCGCTCGCCCCGGCTTCGAAGATCGTTGCAGTATCAAGACGGAAGGAAAAACTGGAATGGGCCATGGAGCTCGGGGCTGACGAAGGAATCACCCCCGAGAAGCTGAGGGAGACCGTGGATAGGGAAACGCATGGAGAGGGGGCGGGGGCAGCGGTCGACTTCGTCGGGACCGCGGAGTCGACAATGAACATAGAGAAGATTCTGGAAGGGGGAGGATGCATAATAGAGGTCGGCATGGAAGGCGAGAACCTGGTGATGCCTACTTTCGGGACCACTGTCTGGGAGCACGAGCTCATCGGCAGCAACTACGGCACCATCGAAGAGCTCGCCGCTGTCACAAAGATGGCAGCCGACGGGAAGATAAACTCCTACATCGTCAAGAAACGGCTATCTGACGTCAACGAAGCAATTGAAGGCCTCGACCGGGGGGAGGTCCTTGGTCGTTACGTGCTTGTTCCTTAGAGGTGCGGGAGCCGTTGATCAAAAATCTCTGGATGTTCAAGGTCGGTGAGCATGGCGATGTTCCAGCCCCGGAAGTGTATTGGATGCAGGGGTTCGGGGCCTGGGTGAGACTGTCCTTCTACTCCTTCCTCGTAGATACCGCGGACGGGTATCTTCTGGTAAACACAGGGCTCCCCAAAGACCTCACGGACCGGAACAACTTCCTCAAGAAGTGGGCGAATGACGACAGATGCAAATTCACTGTCTCCGAGGATCAGAAGATTGAGAACGCCCTGAAGAAGGCAGGCGTAGGGCCGGCGGACGTGGCTCATGTGGTAGTGACCCCGGTGCAAGACTACACAGTCGGGCGACTGGACCTCTTCCGGAACGCCCAGCTTTACTTCTCGATGCGTGGTTGGTTCGAGGACGTTGTGACCCCAGGCAAGTCGGCATTCATCTCTCGGGACGTGTTTCTTCCCAAATACGTCCGCCAATTCCTCTTCGAAGATGCCTGGGACAGGATAAGGCTAGTCGAGGACCAGGAGATAGTCGAAGGGGTCTCGGTCAGATGGACCGGAGGACACCACAGGAGTTCTATGTCGGTCCTCCTGCAGACCAAGGACGGCATCATCAGCATCACCGACTCAGCCTTCACCTGGAAGAACCTGGAGGAGAACATCCCCATAGGTATCGCGGAGGACGTTGGCGAATGTCTTGGCGCCTACTCTTATCTCAAGATGGTGAGCAAGAGCATCATACCTGCATACGATCCTGACAACGTCGTGAGGTACAATAGATACTTGCTTCGTTAGCCTTGTCGCTCATACAGACGCCGCTCTTATCTTCCAGGACCGCTAAGGTTAATCTAGACTCCTTCTAGGCGGTCACTGTTCAAAAATGAAGCTAAGAATCTCAGACGTCAAGGCGGCGTCAGTAGAGGGCAACTACCAGTGGACGTTCGTCAAAGTATACGCGGGGGACTCGTTCGGCATCGGCGAGGGTTTCCCGGCGCCCCAGCTAGAATCGGTAGTGAAAGAGTATTCCCCGCTCATCATAGGTGAGGACGCCTCTGACCTGAGGAGGATTATGGACAAGCTAAGGTGGGCCGCCATCCCCCACGGCCCCTGGGGGGTGAGCTCCCATGCTTTCTCAGCCATCGAACTCGCCATCCTGGACCTCCTCGGGAAGAACCTCAACGTGCCAGTCTACGACCTGCTAGGGGGGAAGTTCGGGGACAGGGTGCGCGTTTATGTCGACACTCACGCGGGGAAGTCCCTCGAATCCCTGAGCAGGATAGTAGTCCCTATCACTCCCAAGTGGGCGAAGGAAGCGGGTGCGAAGGAGGCCAAGGGAGAGGAGAACGTCCCGCACCACGGACGCCTCGCGCCCATGGACTATTCTGACGAGTACAGCCCGGCCGCGTATGGGGCGAGAGCGAAGGAGATGAAGAAGGAAGGTTACACCGCGATAAAGTTCGACCTCGATGTCCCCACTCCTTACACTACCGTCCACTCACAGGAGATCGGCTCGCTGAGCAACAGAGAGGTCGGGTACCTGGCCGACCTTGTCTCGGCTGTTAGAAAGGGAGCGGGCGATGACACGGACATCCTTTTCGACCTTCACTGGAAATACGACGTGAAGAGTTCAATCGCTCTGGCCAAGGCTATCGAAAAGCACGGGGTCATGTGGTTGGAGGACCCTGTCCCGCCTGAGAACGTGGCACTACTGAGGGAGGTCACTTCGGCTACTAGCGTCCCAATAGCGACGGGTGAGAACCACTACGGGAGATATCAGTTCGCCGAAGTGCTCAAGACAGGGATACGGGTTGTCACCCCGGACGCGGCCAAAGCAGGGGGCCTCCTCGAATGCATGCTGATCTCGCAGATGGCTGCTATGGGGGAAGTGACAGTCTCTCTGCACAACATAAGCAGCCCCATCGGGACAATGGCACAAGCGCATCTCATGGCCGCCATCCCCAACTCAGGGGTTCTCGAATTTCATGGTCACGACGTCCCCATCTGGGGGAAGATTGTAAAGCGAGGGGACAGGTTGATCCAGAACGGGTACATCA
Organism: Nitrososphaerota archaeon; assembly: GCA_029785215.1. Lineage (GTDB taxonomy): Archaea > Thermoproteota > Nitrososphaeria > Nitrososphaerales > Gagatemarchaeaceae > UBA183. Next base: position 1,318 of record JAFMAB010000002.1, on the reverse strand, counting down.
CCCTTGGGGACGAGCCTGGGTTTGGCGTCGACCTAGACGAGAAGGTAGCATCCAGATACGCTCTCGGCGGCAAGTTCGACCTCTGAGTGGCGCGGTCCCGCAAGCGTGGCGAGAGACGCAGAGTGGTCACTTCGCCATCGCTGTCGCCATCCTTCCTGCGTTCCGCGTTTCTTCAGCTTCGGTGGACGAAAGTCGCTCTACACGACGGCGCGACATGTGGTCCGAACACGCCGTGGGAGGTTCGTCCCGACGCTCGCCCCGCTCGTACTCTAGGTCCCTTTCCCTGTCCCTAACGAGCCGCTGGGCGCTGACGCCACTGGGGCTGGGAGGCTCTTGGTCGCGCTGGGGGTCTCCTTATCCACCGCAGTTTTGGTTGGGACGGGATTCCGGGATTTCTAGCGCCGTCTTGCACGCTCTGAAAACAAAGGAGCGAGGGTCCCCGTCTAGTACGAGGCACCCTCGGTGGAAGCAGATTCGGCAGACGGGAGAGACGAGGGGATGTCCGGGAACTTCTCGCGCATGCGCGTCTCCGCCACGGCTGAGGCCTCGGCCAAGATTTTCTCGGCGTCCTCGTTGGCGGCTTCGAAGTTGAGGGAGTACCCACCTACGGTCCCTGCGTCCACCAGGATGCTGCTGAGCAGACCAGAGATCTCACCGATCTCGTTCTCGGCCTCTGGCAACACGCCCACCAAGCCTTGCTTGACGTTGCGTATCACCGACATGGCCGGTGTCAGGGTGACGACGATGTCACCTAGCTCTGTGATGGTGTTGAGTCTGAGCACTATCTGCTCCAGAGCGAGCTTTGCCTGGGTGACCATCTTGTTCATCTTTCTGATCTCGGCAAGCTCGTTCGCGAAGACGGATGCGTGCTGTGTGTCGTGCTTCTGTAGAGAGCCAACGACCTTTGCGAAGATCGAGTTGTCCCTCTCTCTGAGTTTGGTGGATGTCGAGTCGAGTTTGGCGACCTGGACTTGGATTTGGCGGACTGCGAGGTCTAGCCTCGGCTTCAGGGGCCCGGGGTTCCTCACGGAATCCCTCACCCGAGTTCCGAAACTCTGGCTGTTTTGCTTTTCCCATTTACCTGCGAACGTGGACATAGGTAGCTTCGAGCATCAACGGTCCCAAATTCTCTAAGTGGGGAGTAGTATAATCTGGTTCACCAACTCATTAACTATTGTTCTTTTTTCTTGACAAGCTGCAGGAGGCCGAGGTTTTTCTCCTCCCCTGGCCAGCGCGGAGGCGTGAAGGTCGCGATACTGTCGGACGTCCACGCGAACCTCGAAGCGCTGACAGCCGTCCTCCGCCAGGCGGGGGACCT
>JAFMAB010000001.1:0-325615 GCA_029785215.1 Nitrososphaerota archaeon | reverse complement strand
GACGCGGGAAGGCCAGGCGCCGATACCCAAGAAAATGCGCGAAAGGCATGGTATCGGCAGGAAGGCGCTCGTCGAGGATACCGAAGAAGGGGTCTTGTGGAAGCCACTGCCCAGTCCGTCGATGGAGAAGGGATCCCTGAGGTCCGTCTTCAAGGGCAAATCATCGAAGGAAGTCATGGGGGATGTCAGAAGGGCCGAGTCCACCAGAGAGAAGGGGCTCTTGGAAGGAGGTGGGGACAGATAGTTGCGCTCCATCGTCTTAGACACTCAGGCTTTGCTGGTTTTCTACCTGGGGGAGGGTGGGTCGGACAGGGTTGAATCCTATCTGGAACAAATATCCAGGGGAGAGGCGAAAGGCTTCCTGAACATCGTCAACCTAGCCGAGTTCCACTACATCCTGCGAAGAATCAGCAAGACTACGGCTGAGGAGAAGGAGAGGAACCTGAGGAGTTTCGGGGTCAAGATCGTGCCCGTCACTGACAACTCTCCTCTGTGGAGGGAAGCTGCGGCGATAAAGGCGGACAACGCCCTCTCCCTCGCCGACGCCTTCGCTGCTTCAACAGCTCTCCTGCGCAGGGGAACGCTCCTCACAGGAAGCGATGTAGAGTTCGACCGTGTTAAGGATCTGAAAGTCGAGCGAGTCGGTAGCTAGCTGCTCCTAGAGTGGGGCTGGATAGATTTCTGAAAGTGCTTAGGCCCGCACCTGCAGGTCCGAGTCTCGTCCGAGGTATGCCGTCTCCGCATCCATTAGTAAAGGGGTGGCCACTGACCCAGGAAGCTAAAGTTCGACCACGCTTAGAAACACGCTAGGTGTCCTTATCAGCGATAGGATCTCGAAACCAAGTGGACGTCCGTCTGGCTACGACCCCGAGTGGTACGGCCCCGCTTCCAGACGGTGGTCTACCTGAACCCTCCCGCTCGTTCGTACCATCGACGTCATAGGCATGGTGAAGGATCCTGCCCGCATCCGAGGTCGGCGACCGTCAGCCCTTCCGTGACTCCCGCGCCCTTAATTGCCTCCGCGTCCTGCCACTCTGAAACTCTCCTTCATGCTGGTAGGCATGCGTCATTCTGTCGCTTCTTGACTCCATCTTCGTCGTCTATCAGCGCTTCGGTCCCCTTCCGAGGCTGGAGATGGTACCAGACGCCTATGGGGCATCTCTCTTGCCCGCATCGGCTATCCTTCTGTTAACGACCTTTTCTCCGTGCCGTCCTTCCCTCACCTGCCCAGTCTGACATTTCTCGCCATTCTCCCTCCGAGAGCCGCGTTCGACAGTATCCGACTCACACGACAATCAGGTCCAATCACTTTCAGAGCTCGCCGCCCTGACCCGGAACCAGATTGATAAGCCACGGCTCCCGGTCTCCTGGCAGTTGCTCACTTCGGAGGCTTCTGCTACCTCATGCAGCTCATGCGGATGCAGTGAGAGTTCATGCGAGACCTGCTCCGCGCCAGAGCAGTGTTCTAATTGCGTCGGATGCTGCTGTCCGGAGAGCCATGTGGAATGGAGGAAGGGGAGGCTCAGGAGGGCCATCTCCATCGAATACCTTGGCTCGCTTTGGATGACAGCCGAGATATCAGGCTCTATTGTCATTGGCGCCGTCTCAGGGAGCTTCGCGCTCCTCGCGTTTGGGGGTGACAGCGTGGTCGAACTTTTGTCAGCGATCGTAGTATTCAGCCATCTCAACGGAGACGTCGCCGGTTCAGCCGGGTTGGGAAGAAGGACAGCCCTGGCAGCCACCGTCATGCTCTTCGCCTTGGTGCCGACGGTCAGCGTCGGCGCGGTCTACTCGTACATGTCAGGCTTCAGGCCAGAAGGCACATTGTTAGGAATGGCCATCGCCGTCGGAGCGGTCCTTGTCATGCCGTACCTTTGGCTGGAGAAGAGAACGATTGGGCGGGAGACAAGATGTCTCCCGCTCTCCGTCGACGCCGTTGCTTCGGCGACTTGTTTCTTCATGTCGTTGGCTCTACTCGCCGGCCTAATCGCGGAGTTCTACTTCGGGTTGTGGTGGGCTGATTACCTCGCCACCGCGGTGATACTCGTGTTTGTAGCGAGAGAAGGAGTTGAGTCATATCGGGAGATTGGGATGGTTGGGTACCCCTCCGTGGTCAACCCACGCCAGCCGTGAGTCACTACCGTCAGATCAGGCTACGCTTCATCGAAATCGCCATGGTGGGCGGAAACTGCCTCTTCGCGTCTCTGCTCGTTCACCAAGCTCCTCTTACATGAAGGGTTCTATGCCAATCGTGGAAACAGGAGCGCGAAGGCTCCGTCATTGAGCTAAGACCCGCCAGTTCTGCTTGTGAGCCTGCCTGGTTTGGCGTAACTGACTGCTCGTCACGCCTGTCTTTTGCCATTGCAGGGCGGGGTTGCGAGTACGGGCCCGAACCCTTCCCGAACGCCTGCATCGTTGCGCGATGAGTTGCTACTCCCTCGTGTCTCGGGGTTGGGGATGTCTTCGACCTCGTCCTTCTCTGGTTGGTCGATGACACCATTATCCCTTGCTGTACCCATCATCCTTTGCGGCGTCTCATGCAGACGTAAGGGACGTTACCCTCTGCGTTATCCTGTTACTTTCAAATGAGGCCTCGATGTGCCTTGGTCTATGGTCGATGCGGTGGAAGGCTCTTCCGGACCGAGCTTACGTCGTTACCCCCCTACCTCCACGCATGCGAGGGGGTCACGTGGGAGCGCCCGCTTTCCATGAGCCGTTTCTCCGTGAGTTTCCCTCCCTTGACTTCCCAAATGGCTCTTCCTCTGGTCATGATGTGTACTGGGGGAACGGACAAACTGATTGTCCTCCACGCCGGTGCGCCCTGCGAACGGCCATATCCGAGGAACCCCGCACCCTGACGTCGGCCTTCACGAAGGCCTGAAGGGAGTCAACTCTACCTAACCGCGAGCACGCTCGACGCGGCCAGACCCGGTCAAGGTGCGACCTGCGAAGGCCCTCCGCGCATGAGGCGATGTATCAGCAGGCAACGCGTGCCCTATGTTAAAATCGGTCCCAACGCGGGCTCTCCTCCAGAGGCGTCTTGAACGAGTCTGGCGAGGACGACACCTTCGAGCACGTCGTCCTGGAAGAATCTGACGGGAGTGGCAGCCCCCCGCGCCCAAAGGCAGCGCCGGACCTCCCAATCTTCTCAGTTCTCGATTCGATCGACTTCTCTGACCACTTCGTCCTCCTGGGGGAGGTTGGGACAGGAAAGAGCACCGTGGTCCCAATCCACGAATTCGAGAGGTCGGGGAGGTCTCGGCAGGTCATCGTCAGGGAGCCGTCGAGAGCGTCGTGCAACGCTCTCTACTACTCTCTGGAGGCCTTGCACCCAGAGGTCAAGGAGCACCTGGCTGTCATTACGAAGGACACGAAGGTCAACGTAGGCGGGATGATCAAGATCGTCACCGATGGCGTCCTCATCAGGATGTTGGCAGACCGCTCCGTCACAGATACCTCGATTTACTTCGACGAAAGTCATCAGATGACCTCACAACTGGAGCTCTGCATGTCCTTGGCGAAGAAGGGAGAACATGAGGCGAAGAACCTGTTCAGGGTGATGAGCGCGACCATCGATCCAAAGGAATTCCTGCGCTTCCTTGGAATCTCTAAGCTTCACTCTGTCAGTGGTAAGAGGTACCAGGTGAGCCTCGAAGTGGAGCAGGTCCGCAACCTCGACGCCATGTTCGACACCCTCTCAAGATACTTGTACGCGCAACCCAAAGACGAATCCTGGCTGGTCTTCCTCCCCACGAGGCGGCTCGTAGAGAAGTATGCGGGAAGCTACGGGGGGGTGTACATCCACGGGGGGCTGGATGGCTCTGAGGTGAACAAGATCCAGCGGAGGGCGGAACGAGAAAGGAGTCTGAAAGTCTTCGCCACCAACGTCATCGCCTCGTCAGTGAACATATACCTGGACAACGTACTGATATTCAACGACGTCATCAGCAGCAAGGACAACTTGGGCCAGAAGACACTCAAATACGGCAAGCTAGACAACAATTCGCTCCTCCAGATGATGGGGAGGGTCGGCCGGTTCAAGCCGGGCCGGGCGGTCATACTCACCAGCACGCCGGTCCCGAAGAGGATTGATCCGGCCCCTGTCCACAAGGACCTCGAGACGGAGACCCCTTTCGACCTTGTCCTCCTTATGGCCAAGTACGGCCTTGACCTCTCCAGTCTAGAGTTCATGTCGAGGGTGAACCACAAGGAGGTAGGGTTCGCGGAGGACTGGCTGGCGAGCATAGGAGCGATAAGGCTCAGCCCGCGGGGCATCACCCGGAAGGGCTCGCTGATGAGCGAAATCCCCTACGACCCAGACTTCGCGCACCTAATCTCAGACGCGCTCGTCATGAACGACTACGAAATGGCTGGGTTCTTCTTAGCTTCCGGGGCCTTCGGGGACTCGCTCAACCATGCCTACAAAGTTGACTACGAGCGCTCTGCCCAGCAGTTCCTTTACAGGATGGACAGGTCCAGCGAGCTCAACATCAAGGCACATCTCCTGAAGATGTACTCCGAAGACGCGGACGGCTCCTTCAAGGCGAAGATGTCCGCCAACGGCATCTTCCCGCGGTTCGTGGAGGAGGCCTGGAAGAACTACGGGGCTGCGTGTGGATCTCTGAACGACCTTCTCCTCGCTTCTAAGAAAGAGCCAATCCCTCCGAAGGTCGTCGTGGACCCTGACCCGGCGCTACTCGAGACCTATTTGTCAGATTCCCTTTCCTTCGAGAGGTACGACTTCCACGAGAAGGGCGGATATGACCTCAGGAACCTCGCCATCGAAGATAGATTCTACGCCCGGGGGGTGACGATCAACTCTAGGAAGATACTCTTCGACGTGGTCGCCCTTAGCGCACGAACTCGCCACCGCCGCAGTGTAAGATAGCAGCCGGGGATCAGGTCCATCAAGGCGGTTCCTCCGACTCGGTGCGTCAGATCCCTCAGTTCGGGACAGCAGCGTGAACGCCAGAACCTGAGTCAGAGACAGTTAAATCACGTCTCGAACCCGTCAGAAGGGTGGTCGTGGACCTTCACGAGGACATAGGTTACTATTACTTGACGGGAGGCTCCAAGCCGTTTTCGGAAAACATGCGTGGGCGCCAGGCTGACTTGCCCAAATACAGGAAGGCAGGGATGTCCATCGTCATAGGCTCGATCTTCCCGCTCCTCGGGAGCCTCAATCTGAGGAAGATAGCCGCAATGGAGGAGATGTATGGGCGATGGTCCTCCTCTTCCGCCCTCGTGTCCCCTCGGGACGTCGCCATCGAACTGATCAAGATATATTACGCTCTAGAAAAGATGCACCAGAAGGACCTCAGGATAATCAGGACCAGGGAGGATATGGAGTCTCTCGGAGACCGTGTCGGGATTGTCCTCCACATCGAAGGGTGCGAAGCCCTCGGAGAACCTGAGGACCTCGAGGTCTTCTTCAACCTCGGAGTCCGTTCCATCGGGCTCACCTGGAACTATGACAACAAGTTCGCAGCATCGTGCCTCTCGTCCAAGGACTACGGACTCACCGGTGAAGGAGAGGCACTGGTAGCGCTGGCGGGCAAGCTCGGCGTGATGGTCGACCTTTCCCACGCTTCGCCGAAGACATCATCTGACACGTTGAGCGTATCCGTCCTCCCCCCATTTTTCAGCCACTCCAACTCCGCAGCCGTGCAACCTAATCAAAGAAACATCTCGGACGACCTGATACGTGAGACCGGAAGGAGAGGGGGGATAGTTGGGCTCACATTCATCCGGAGCTGTATCGGTCCTCCTTTCACGGCCGCCAGGCTCACGGACCACGCCAAGCGTTTCGCGAGGGTCGGCGGCGAAGCCGCGGCTGCTCTGGGGACCGATTTCCTCGGGATGTCGAGCGCCCCTGAGGGGATGGGCGACGTCTCAAAGGTGGGAAAGTTCAGGAGGTCTCTTGTCGAAGCTGGGATGCCTTCTGCCCAAGCGGACAGGATCATGCACGGGAATGCCCATAGGTTCATCCTCGACCGCTCGACGTACTGGTAAAGCGCCACCTCGGCATCTCTTTTAACCTGATGACCGCAACTCTTCCCGTGGTAGCCTTCGACGGCCAAAGGTTCGACGACCTTGTCTTTGCGAAGATGAGCGAGACAAAGATTCCCAGCGTGTCCGCCGCAATCATTGAGGACGGAGAAGTGGTGCATTCTAGAGGGTTCGGCTGGAAGGACGCCGCTGGGGCCAGTCCCGCGACCCCACAGACCCTCTATGGCATAGGCTCTATCACGAAGTCCTTCGTGGCGCTAGCCGTCGGCAAACTCGTGGAGTCAGGCAAGATGGATTTCCACGACCCGGTCACCAAATTCATCCCGTTCAGGCAAAGGGCGTTCGAAGGGGTTGAGGTGCACCACCTCCTCTCTCACACGAGTGGGATCCCCGGCTTAGGCTCGCTGGAGGTCATCCTGTTCAGCGCGTTCAGGGAGTACCACCACTGGCTCCCCATTGCCAGTTTGGACGACATGCTTTCTTTCCTCGACGGCGTCGACGATTGGGCCGTGTCGAGGCCGGGCGGGAAACTACACTACCTGAACGAGGGGTTCGTCCTCCTGGGCGAGATAGTCTCGAGGGTGAGCGGCCACCACTGGTTCGAATACCTAAAGTCTGACGTCTTGGCGCCGCTGGAAATGAAGAGGACGTTCCTCGACAGATCGGAGGTTTCAGCCGACGTCGACGTCGCCACTCCCTATGCAATAAGAGGGGCGAAGGTGTCCCCAACCCCAGTCCCCTATGGGAGCGGCGCGGCTGGCGGGATCATGAGCTGCGCCGCTGATCTTTCGAACTATGTGTCCATGCTTATCGACGGAGGCGAGTTCAAGGGGAAGCGGGTGGTCGCAGAGGACATCCTTTCAAAGATGGAAACGCCCTACGCGAAGTGGCCCGTCGAAAACTATGGGGGGGACTCCTATGGTTACGGTCTTATGCTGATTCCTGACTTCCACGGGCACAAGGTCGTCCGCCATGGAGGCTCGTTGGACGTCTACACCTCCGACATGGAGTACGTCCGTGATGCCAGGTCAGGAGTCGTGCTGCTGTCGAACGGCACCGGCTATAGTATGGGTCTGCTAGGGATGTCCGCGGTGTCACTCATGTTGGGGGTCGACCCTGCGGAACTGAGAGCGGTCAAGTTGGAAACCATGCTTAGGAAGCTCGAGGGTCAGTACAGGACTTACAAGGATACGCTGGTCGCCGAGGTGAAGAGGGTTGGGAGCTTCCTCATGCTTTCGGGCGAAGACATAGGCAACAACATAGTACTCGTCCCGGAAGGCGAAGAAGGGGGCGAGGCCCGGTTCTTCACCATCGAAGGGGCTGCGAGGATGGAGGTCGCCTTCAGTTTCGGCCCGCACGGGGTGGAGATGTTCTTCGAGAGGTACAGGTATCGGCGGTCTGGCCCCTTGCCGCCACGCGTCGAGACCATGTGGCCGAGTTGATGGCATGCCAAAGGTCGTGGTCACCGGGGGCAGCGGGAAGGCTGGGAAGGCATGCGTAAGGGAGCTAAAGGCCCACGGATATGATGTCTTCAGCGTGGACAGGGTGAAGCCGGCTGAAGAGTTCTGCCCGTCCATACAGGCAGACCTCGCTGACTACGGCCAGGCCCTAGACACGCTCTCTGCGGTCGAGCGTTGCCCCCACGAGGTCGAGGGGGTAGTGCACCTCGTCGCCATCCCTGACTCCAGGGTGTTCACCAATTCTGTGACCTTCGAGAACAACGTGATGAGCACTTACAACGTGTTCGAGGCGTCGACCAGGCTCGGGGGATCAAGAACCTGGTGTGGGCCTCAAGCGAGACGGTCCTGGGAATCCAGTTCGACGTCCCGCCTCCATACGTGCCTGTGGACGAGGAGTATGCCGGGCGGCCTGAAAGCGCCTACTTGCTGACCAAACTCGTGGGTGAAAGGATTGCCGAGGCGTACTGCAGGTGGGACCATGAGCTGAAGATAGTAGGCTTGCGCTTCTCGAACATAATGGAACTAAAGGACTATGCCACCTTCGGGGAATTCCAGGGTGACCCGACCCTCCGTAAGTGAAACCTCTGGGGGTACATAGACGTCAGGGACGCCGCGCAGGCAGTTCGCAGGGCCCTCGAGGCGAAAATCAAGGGCGCGGAGGTTTTCATAATAGCAAACGCAGACACTGTGATGTCCTCAAGCGACGAAGAGGTCCTGCGCGCGGCCTTCCCAGGCGTCCCTGTGAAGAAGAGGCTGTATGACAACTAGACCCTCCACTCGATAGAGAAGACACGGAACGTGCTTGGTTTCGTCCCTGAGTACAGCTGGCGAGATCAGGTGGGCTAGGCGGGTCGTGCGTCTCGATGGGCCAGGACGCGCTCCTTGCCACGATACGCAGGCGCTAGCCGTCCCACGCCTGTTCCTCGAAGCAAGCGCTGGACGAGCCTGGCTCTAGGGGGGTATGATGCTCACTGCCATGGACCGTTCAGCAGGGACCCAAGGCGGAGACGCCAGACATCCCGGCCCGAATACGTGCAGCTCGACGGGGTGATTAGGCGCGGAAGCCATATGCGTTGCGCCGTCTCCTCCCAGGCCAGGGGACGCGCCACCTGGCGAAACCTCCGACGAGGCCGCTCAAATCACAGCGGCCAAGGACGAGTCAGAGGGATTGGCCTCCCTGGGCAAACGAGGGGCCCCGAGTTCAGTCATCTCCCGCTGGGAGCAGAAGGGGTCTCTTCGCCCTCGTCCGGAAGTGGCTGAGGTAGAGTTGGAGTGGATGCTCCTCAGCCATAGGAGGCGCCGGCCGCAATTAATGGTTCAGAGGGTCCGAAGGGTTCGACCACGCACCCTCTGCCGAAACTGGCCGCGCGATGGTGCTAGCCCTCTCTGAGCGCGGCTGGGTCTTCTCTGGGAGAGAACGCCTGTAGGATTTTTTAATCACCGATTCCCTCCTTCCAAGCGTGCAGATATGGCCCGAATCGTGCTCGTGTCGGACACCACCCTGTCCCGCACTTACAGAAGCGTCCCTCTGCTCGACTTCCTAGCGAGCGCGCCCACGGACGCCCTCCCCGGCGCCATCTACTCATTCCTTAAGGGACCGCCTCCACCCGGAGTCGGGGGGAGGGCGGCGTTTGCTCCCTATGCCGTCAGGAAACTGGAAGCCGCCCTTCTCAAGAGCTTCACCAGTGAGGAGGTGGTCGTAGCACAAGAGGACCACATCTCTGAGTTCATAGATGATAGTACTGAAGTGATCGGCGTCTCGACCATGGATCCACTCGGCCTAGGGCCGCTGACAATGTCCTACGCCGTGTTCTTCGAGACAAGGGCACCCGCTTACGTACAGAGGGAGTTCGAGTCGCTGCTCCACAGGATCAACCGGGCGAGGGCTGGAAAGAAGGCAAAGCTCCTCGTGGGGGGACCTGGGGTGTGGGAGCTGACCGTCCGCCCGGAGGAGCTCGAGAAGAACAAGATCGATTTCGCCTTCCAGGGCGAAGCAGACGACATAGCCGGTGATCTGTTCCGGTATGTGTCTGACGACTCCGGCGAGAAGACCGAGTTCTTCAGAGGATACCAGACATTCAACGCCGACTTCAGGAAGGAGTGGGAACCAAATCCCAAGTTCATCAGCAGATATCAGTTCTCGAGGCAGTTCCCGACCTTGGAGGAGATACCCGACATTGTCAACCCCTCGGTGAAGGGGATGGTGGAGGTCATGCGCGGGTGCGGGATAGGCTGCGATTTCTGCGAGGTCACACTCAGACCACTGAGGTACTACAGCCCTGAAAAGGTGCGGCGTGAGCTCGAGGTGAACGTGCGCTCCGGTCAACACAACGCCTGGCTCCACACTGACGAGTTCTTCGCGTACCAGCACGGGCGGAGCTACGTCCCCAACGAGGACGCCCTCCTCGACCTGATGAAGGAGGTAATGACGACCTCTGGAATCACACGCTCCAATCCCACACACGGCAGGATTTCAATCCCAGCTGCGTACCCTGACATGATGCGTAGGATTTCTTCGGTCATGAGGGCTGGACCGAACAACTGGATTGGCTTGCAGGTGGGCATCGAGACGGGGAGCGACCAACTCGCGGCAAAGCACATGCCCAACAAGACCCTTCCACTCAAAGTAGGTCCTGACGGGTCCTGGTCTGACATCGTGTGGAAGGGTACTTACGTCATGAACAAGAACTACTGGAGACCCGCCTTCACCGTCCAGGTAGGGCAGGCTGGAGAGACTCCAGACGACAACTGGGACACGGTGGCTCTGATCAACAGGATGAGCAACTCGACACTCGATAGCGGGCTCCCGTTCGAGTTCACGGTGACCCCAATGCAGCACGTCCCTCTAGGCCTACTCAAGAACCGGGATTTCTCTTCGCTCAAGTTGGACCAGTCGCAACTTGCCGTGTACTATGCATCATACAGGCACCTGGCGAAGATAGCCGCAAGGGACGCGGCCCGCGCCTCGAGCGACACGAACGTGGCTTCAAGGTACGTCACAGGCGCCATGATTGGCCTGGGCGGCTGGGCGATGTTCCATCATGTGAAGTCCATCTGTAGGAAGGGGGGCCTCGACGTCGAGAAGGCAGACAGATACGGCCTCTCAGAGCGCCCCCAGATCCCCTCTCTCCTGTTGACCCACTGACCGTGAGCGCCTCTTGAGGCCAACCTCTGGCATGCTCGAGCCGGGCTACGTCAGATTCGACATTCGAATAACTTCTCTCCGGAGTGGCCAACGGTTTTAATCGCTTAGTAAAGCGCGGAGCTCTACTTGAACAACCAGAAGCTGAACACGTACTCGACAGAGTCTCGGGCAAGGGTGAAGGGGGACAAGAGGACTCCACCCTCAGAGTTCCAACGCCTCCTTGCCAAGGCTCGACCCGCCCTCGCGAAGCCTGGCTCCCTGTCTCTCAAGGCTGAGTTGGAGGGCGTCATCATCGAGCTCCGGACAAACAGCCGGCACCAGGCGGAGTTCTGGGCGAACAATTGGACCCAGGCCGACGCAGCGGCACCCCCCGACGCATGGATCTACTCAGCCATCGGGGTCGAGGGGCACGAGCCCTCGGCATACTACTCCCCTGAGCTCCGCTCAGCTCTGTTCGTGAACACCGAGTACTACGGCCAGTGCAAATCCTGGGCCCTCGGAATCGCGGCTGCCATACTCGAACGCAAGGCAAACACGCTTTCGATCCACGGCGCAACGGCGCTCTACAAAGGGAAGGGGGTGGTCATAATCGCCCCAACCGGGACTGGGAAGACGACCCAGTCCTTCCAGGTGTTCATGAGTGATCATGGGAAGATCTGCGGCGACGATTGGGCCTACGTCCGCTTCCCTGACCCGGTCCCAGACGTCCCTTCGGCTCCCCTCATCGCCAGGCAACCCGAGAAAGCCCTCTACATGCGGTCCGAGTCGCAGAAGGAGCAAGAGTGGCTTCGCGCGGTCTTCGACCGGTCCTTGAACGAGAATGTCGTCACAAGGAAGGAGGAGTGCGACTTCGTGGAAGGAGACGTAGGGTGCTCAGTAACTCGCGGAAGGTGCGTCTTCAACGACGGAAAGCGGTGGTGCTATTACTCATTCGGCAACTCAAGGGTCTTGGTCAGAAGGGAGGATATCCTTGGCCCTGACAAGGTCGTCGACGAAGTCCCTATCAATCACGTCGTACTTCTGAGAAGGGATGACCACAGTCCTGCGGAGGTCAGATTGACACCCGAGGAAGCCATCGGGATCCTCCAGAAGGGGGAATACATGGTGCTCCCTGGGGCAGGGCCCAAGGAGAAGTGGGGTTCGATCGCTTACGAGCCATGGTATAATCCATACCTGCTCGAACCAGACAACGAACGGCAGGCTTACTTCTACAGGCTCATGTTCGATAGGTGGAAGGTCCCGTGCACGATCCTGAACACGGGCGTCGAAGGCATACAGGCGAGCCATGAGAGGATCAAAGCAGCCCTTGACGGCGGGTAGCCTGGACTCCCGTCCGTCTGTGATGGAGAAAAACGCGTAACTACCTTCGCTGGAGGGGAGGAGCAAGCTTGCTTGTGCTGGAGCTCATGCTGATTATATTCCTGGCCTCGATAGTCGCCGGAGTCATCGGCTCTCTTGTGGGGCTAGGCGGAGGGGTCGTAGTCATCCCCATGTTGACCATCGGGTTGGGAGTCAATATCCACTACGCCATTGGCGCCAGCATCGTATCTGTGATAGCGACCTCGAGCGGCGCTGCGGCGACCTATGTGAAGGACAAGATGACCAACCTGAAGGTCGGGATGTTCCTCGAGCTGGGTACTACGACCGGGGCAATCACCGGAGCCCTCATCGCCGCATACGTCAACTCACTCACACTAGAGCTCATCTTCGGCGTCGTCCTCCTTCTCTCCTTGATCCCCCTCATCCGCAAGATAGGCGAGGACATTCCCGCTACCCCCGAGCTCACGGGCCTTTCAGAGAAGCTCAAGCTCACCGGCTCGTATGTTGAGACCGACGGCTCGACGGTGAAGTACAATGCTACCCATCCTACTGAGGGACTCGCCGGGATGGTGGTGGCCGGGCTGATCTCGGGGCTCCTTGGCATAGGGAGCGGGACTTTCAAGGTCCTCTCGATGGATCTAGCCATGAAACTCCCCATGAAAGTATCGACCACGACCTCGAACTTCATGATTGGGGTCACCGCTGCTGCCAGCGCAGGAATCTACTTCGTCCGAGGAGACGTCAACCCAATCATAGTGGCGCCTGTCGCCCTCGGGATACTCATAGGCGCTTCAATGGGAGCCCGAGTCCTCACAAGGGCTAGGAACCCGACAGTCAGGAAGATATTCGCGCTAGTCCTCGCCATAGCGGGGCTGGAGATGGTGTTGAGGGCCCTTGGGATCTGAGCCCATAGGCACCCAGCGGGGTGTGTGCCCATGAACCTGAGCGACCCGGATTCAATGAACACCATCATCAGCAAGGTCCTGAGGTACGGGGTGTTGCTCTCTGCCGCCGTCATTGTGGTCGGAACAGCGCTTCTAGCGGCTCACGACGCGTTCTCCCAGTCAGGCTCTTTCCTCACATATAATCCAAATCAAGTGCCTCACGGCTCCTTCCCTGTCACCTTCAACGGCCTCGTTGCCGGCCTCGCCTCGGGAGCGCCAATGGCGATCATCGAGCTAGGGGTCCTACTGCTCCTCGCTACACCCGTATCTAGGGTCCTCTTCTCAATCTTCCTCTTCGCGGCCGAGCACAACCGGACCTATGTCTATGTGACGCTGACTGTCCTTATGCTCCTCCTGTTCAGCATGCTTGCGACCCCCTATATCCCGATATTCGGGGGATGAGCGGTGCAGCTCTGACGAAAGTATTTAGCAACCCGACGCTACTTCCCTCAAATTGAAGAAAAAAGCTGTCTTCTTCGACTTCGGAGGGACCCTCCTTGTCATGAGGAGGGACCGCATCATCAGCAGAATACTCACACACAACGGGTACACTGCCACACCCGACGAGGTGCGCTCCGCTTATTTTGCCGTCGAACCAGGATGGCTCATCGCCTATGGGCGCCTGAAGCTCACTCCGGATGAGTCGGAAGAGTCCTACCGCCAGCTTGATGCCTTGGTTTTCAGGCGCCTATTCCCTGGCTCACCAGACGTAGAGGTCGACAGGATGTCCCGCCTGATGCGTAAATTATGGCCCGAGGTCCAAGGGACAATCCCACTGGAACTCTACCCCGACGCCGAGCCGACCCTCCGAAGGCTCAGCGACACAGGCTTCAAGCTCGCCTTAGTCTCGAACGCACCGCCTGACGTCGCAGAGACTGTATCAGACCTCGGCCTCGGGAGGTACTTCTCTGTCGTGGTGATATCCGGGATAGCCGGCGTTTCGAAGCCCAACCCTGACATATTCAGGATAGCCCTTCGTGCGACAGGCACCCAGCCGGGCGAAGCGATACACGTTGGGGACCTCTACGAAGCAGACGTGGAGGGGGCGAGGAATGCGGGCGTGACCGGGATCCTCATTGACAGAGACGGTAACTACGGTGAGGTCGACTGCCCAAGGATCACGGGCCTCGAAGGAGTCTTCGACTTTCTGGAATAGCTCGCGCAAAGCAACCCGTAGTATGTGGGGACTTCGTAGGAGAGCACCTCCCCTTCCATGGAGACCTCTGAGAGCGCACCAGCGAGCATGGAAATCTGCCAGGGGCTGTCTGGTTTCGCCTCGTCTATGAAACCTGCCTCGAGTTCCACAATCGAGTTTAGTGTCCCACTGTTGATCGCTCTGATTACTAACTCGTCGTATTTCGCAGCGCTAGGGCTGAAGCCATATGGCCCGCTTCTACTGTGGGCGTGGGCCTGGTCCGCGCTGGCGACGAAGGCTATGCGTTTGCCTCCGGCCTCGGCGGCACGAGCCATCACCCTCCCGAACTCGAAGTTTGCCCTGAGTGGCAGCCCTCTCGACGGAGTGACTATCACAACCTTGCTATTCAGCCCGGTCCCCCTGAGAAAGAACCAGAGGGGGATGAGTGTCCCCCAGTCCATCGCCAGGTCAGAGAGAGGGCCTTCGTTCGTCCCATAGTTGGCTCCCACAACCGGCACCCCTGACCTTTCGGCCGCCTCGATCAATGTCCGAGCGAAATCCACATCGCATTTGGTTCCGAGCCTGATGGTCTTCTTCCCGGCAGAAACAGTTCCAGACGAGTTCTCCGCTGTCACCACCCCGACGTGCCTATGGAGCCTGATGTTATGTGGGCTGGCGATCACGATGGTGTCGGGCTTAGACCGCTCCATCCTCGAGGCGAGCGACTTCATCGCATCTCTGGTGTACTTGAACAGCCTGGGCTTCTTGCCTGCGAGGACCGGGACGATTTCCCCTCCGTGGGGCGCTATGCACGCGTAGACGAGGGGCACGCCGCACGACCGCCGTCCGCACTATTCAAGAGTTCTTGTCGAGATAATGCATGATACCCATCACCGATGTTCTCACCGATACCTTCGCATGGATGGGGAGGTCTTCCATCCCCGCGTCGCTGGCCACCCCCTTCTCCATGGACTCGGCCGCCTGGTCGAGGCTCATCTTGAGCTTCCGCATGCGGCTCACCTGGTCCACCCAGGATTCAACCAGTTCCGCCGTCCGGTCGAACACCCAGTCGGAGTCGTCCCGAGAGCCGAAGTGCGGGAGGAGTAACCCCCTGGGGGTCGTCTGCCTCAGGGCGCCTATCGTGGCCACCAATTGCTGGGGGTTGAAGCTGGGGGGAGGCGTGGTGGGTATCATGGCCTTGAGACCTGGGTACAGAATCCCAACCGCGTCCGCAGTAAGAAGGGACCTGGTGCCGTCCAGGAGCACTGAGACCTGGTGGGGCGCATGCCCGGGGGTGTGCATTATGGTGGCGCTGAGGCCGGCTCCGAGGTCGAGGCGCGCCTCTTCTCCGACGGCCGTCACCCTCTCTGCGGGAATCGGCTCGGGGAGGCCGTATAGGGACATGGTAGAATCGCCGAAGACCATGGTGGAACTCTCGATGAGCTTCCTCGGGTCGATCAGGTGTGGGACCGCCCTTTCGTGGGCAATCACTTCAGCATTAGGCATCTCCTTCAGCAGCCTCCCGGCGGCACCTGCGTGGTCCAAGTGCACGTGCGTCGGGATGACATACCTCACATCCGAGGGCATGACGCCTACCTCGGCCGCCCCCCTAAGCACGCTCTCGTAGGAGGAGGCATAGCCGCAGTCGACAAGCGCCGGCTTCGGGCCCTTCAACAAATACGCGCCTACCGTTCCTGGTATTCCGAGGGCGTAAGTATCAAGCAGGTAGACTCTTTCGGAGATTTTCTTTGCGTACGCCCACATTCACCTCCGTGCGCCCTCTCTGCCGAACTCAAAGGCGAGCATCGCTAGCGACGCGGCGCCGTACTTCAGCACGTCTTCGTCCACCTTGAACTTCGAACTGTGGTTCGGGTAGACACATCCCTTCGCCGGGTTCGCGGCCCCTAGGAAGTAGAACATGCCTGGCGCTTTCTGCAGGAATCTAGAGAAGTCCTCCCCTCCGAGGATGGGTTCCATCCTCTTCACTCTGGTCCCGCGTATGGTCTCAAGTATCTTTACTGCCTGTTCCGTCGTTCTTGGGTCATTGATGGTCACGGGGTATGCGTCTGCCTCGAACTCTACCTCTGCAGACCCACCGAAAGACCTGCAGATCCCTCCGACGACCCCCGCCACCTTCCTCTTCGCCAACCTCCTAGTATCTTCGTCTAGCGTCCTGATTGTGCCCTCGAGCACGGCGTAATCGGGAATGATGTTCTCTTTCGTCCCCGAGTGGACTGATCCGACCGTGATGACAAACGGGCGGACTGGATCCACCATCCTTGCAGATATGCCCTGCAGGCCTAGGATGACGTTCGCGGCGATGTAAACTGGGTCTATGGTTCTGTGAGGGGCGGATCCGTGACCTCCCCTGCCCTCAATCCTGATCTTGAATGTGTCCGGCGCCGCCATCACCGGTCCCGCTCTGACCCCGAACTCGCCGGCCTTCCTGTCCCCATCGATGTGTAATCCGAATACGTAATCGACCTTCGGGTCGAGCATGACTCCATCTTCTATCATCGGCAGTGCCCCTCCCCTCCCACCGTGCTCTTCGGCTGGTTGGAAGAGGAACTTTACGGTTCCATGGAGCCCTTCTCTGATTCCTGACAGTATCTCTGCGGCGCCGATCAGCATCGCCATGTGCGTGTCATGGCCGCATGCGTGCATCACACCGTCGACCTTCGACTTGAAGTCCACTTCGGCAGCCTCAGTGACGGGGAGGGCGTCCATGTCCGCCCTCAGAGCCACTACCTTCCCCTCCTTGGAACCCTTCAGGGTGCCTACCACTCCGTTGCCTCCCACACCACGTCTTACAGGGATTCCCAGCGCCTCCACCCTTTCGGAGATGAACTTCGAAGTCCAAGATTCGTGGTATGACAGCTCTGGGTGCTGGTGCAGTGCTCTCCTGTTCTTGATAATCTCAGGCTCGATCCTCTTCGCCTCGGCAAGGAAGTCCATGGAGAGCGTGGGGCGGGGGAAGGATAAAAGGAAACTGAGTCAAGAATCTGCGCGACCTCCCGTGACTATGCTGAGAGCGTGCTCCCTTGCCTCTAGGCCATACTGGGTTCATGGTTCTCCTCTTGCCCTCGGCGCCGGGACCGGTCGCTGGTGCTCTGTCAAGCACCATCAGGGTAGAGACCCTAGGGCTGTGCTGTCCGACGGAAGAAGCTCTCTGGCGAAGACCGACGTACCGTCTTTCAGGATGAACTCGGCCTCCTCGGCCTCCAGGGCCATCTGCTCGCTCACTAAGGGTCACTGTTCATGGCAAGCTGAAGGTGACGTATAAGGCGCGGGGACGATTACCATTGCTAGCAAAGGCGGCTGGACCTAGTCGGACTGAACTAGCTTCTTGATCGCGACTACAATGTCAGGATTCGCCAGGGTGGTGGTGTCCCCAGGGTCTTTCCTGTCTGAAATCGCCACGAGTACCCGTCTCATGATTTTTCCCGACCTGGTCTTCGGGAGGTCGGGGACAACATAGACGAATCTAGGCCTTGCGATGGGCCCAAGTTGCTCTACCACCCTCCCTTTTATGGCATCCTCGATTCCACTTGTATGCGAACTCCCAGGCTTGAGCGCCACATACACTACCGGGACATGGCCGCGGAGCTCATCCGACATTGCTATCGCCGCGGCTTCAGCCACGTCAGGGATGGTCAGGACCGCGTTCTCCAGTTCTTTCGTCCCGAGCCTGTGGCCGGCGACTTTGATTACGTCGTCCACCCGGCCGAGTATGCGGAAGTACCCGTCAGAAGCGAGCACAGCCCCGTCACCGGCGAAGTAGGGCCAGTCCCGCCAGTCTTTGCTCCCCTTGTCCTTGTTGAACTTCGCGTAATACGTCCTGACGAACCTGTCGGGGTCTCCCCAGATGGTCTGCATTATGCCAGGCCAGGGGTTGCGGATGCAAAGGTTTCCGGCCCTATTCTCGCCTGGGGGAATCGCTGCTCCTTCCTCGTCCAAGATCACCGGGTAGATCCCGGGGAGCCCTGGCCCGGCGCTACCAGGCTTCATCGGGTTTAGCGCAGGCAGGGTAGAGCAGAGGAACCCTCCTGTCTCTGTCTGCCACCACGTGTCAGTGATCACGGCTTCATTCTTCCCGACCACCTCGTGAAACCACTTCCACGTCTCTGGCTCGATTGGTTCCCCCACCGTCGTCATGGCTTTGAAGTGAAAGTCATACTTCCCTGGCTCCCTAGGTCCTGACTTCCTGAGCATCCTGATGGTGGTAGGAGCAGTGTGGAAGATGTTCACTCCGAGCCTCTCCGCAATCCTCCATGGTCTCCCAGCGTCCGGGTAGAGGGGCACCCCCTCATACATCACCGTAGTGGCCGCCAGCGCGAGGGGTCCATATACAATGTAGGAGTGCCCTGTGATCCATCCTATGTCAGCGAAGCACCAATAGACGTCTTCAGGATGGATGTCCTGGACGTACTTCGAAGTAGCTGCGACATAAGCCAGGTACCCTCCGGTCCTGTGCTGCACCCCCTTTGGTCTCCCAGTGGAGCCACTGGTGTACATCAGGAAGAGGGGCGCCTCCGAATCCATGGAGACTGGAGCGATCGTCTTGCCTCGGAAGGGCATCAAGAGCTCGTCGACGAAGAAGTCACGGCCCTCCACCATAGGTGCGTTCGAGATATATCTCCCAGAGTGGCGTCGCCAGACGAGGACTCTTTCGACTTTCGTTCCGAGCGCCGCGGCCTCCTTGACCACGACGTCTGCCTCTGCCTTCTTGTCGATTAGTCCGCCGTTCCTGTAGTAGCCGTCGATGGTCACTAGGATGGAGCTCTTCGAGTCGTCGACCCTCTCAGCGCAGGCCCTAGCGCTGAACCCGCCGAAGACCTGATTATGGATGACGCCGAGCCTGGCGCACGCGAGCATGGAGATTGGGAGCTCGGGGACCATGGGGAGGTGAAACGTGACCCTGTCTCCTGCCCTCACCCCCAGATGCTGGAGCAGGAGTGCGAATTCGTTGACCGATCTGTATAGCTCTTGATATGTCACTACTCTGTGGGGTTCACTCTCTGGTTCTGGGACCCATATGATTGCGGCCTTGTTCCCATATCTCGGCAGGTGCCTGTCCACGCAGTTGTAAGCCGCGTTGAGCCTCCCGCCTACGAACCACTTCCAGAATGGCGGATTGGAAGAGTCGAGAATCTTGTGCCAGCCCTCGTCCCAAGTCAGCAGGTCTGCATAATCCCTGAAGCACTCGGGGAAGTTCTTCTCAGAGAAGCGCTCAAAGACGCCCCTGTCTTTCAAGTTCGCTTGGGCGACGAAGGATTCCGGCGGGTCTAGAAGCGGCTCCTCCTTCCAGTGGACCGCAATGTGTCGCTCAGTGGCGTCGGGTTGCGTATCCGTCATGGTTCAGCCTAGCGTGCACCCTAATGCGATTTAAGAGTGGTTGTGTTTCACAGGTCCCTTTGTTCCAACGGCCATCGCTCTCACGCCGCCTGGGGATGAAAGCAACGCCGACTCCCGTGGGCAGATTCAACATGTGTGCGGGGGGTGGGATTCGAACCCACGAACCCCTAAGGGATAGGATGTCTCCGGAGTGGCTTAAGTCCCACGCGTTCAACGCCCGAGGCGATTTTGACCAAGCTCAGCAACCCCCGCGCTGCGTTTCCCTTCAAGTCCGCGTCAAAAGCGTTTCCACTGACACTTCCTGCCTCAGTAAATGTTCGCTTAGGGGTGAAATCTCTCCGGGCAATTATCGCGGAAGGAAAATGTTCGGCACTTGATTGTGACTGTCTCTCCATATGGCTGCGATGTGTAAACAGACGGCTGTGGCCACTTTGACGTAAGGGGCCTTCCTGAAATCGCATCCAAGGCCGGGCGCGAATGGGCGCGGATCATCCCGAGGTAAGCGCACACGTCTACGGTCCAGATTATTTCTCTCCATCACTCTCAATGGAAGCAACCAAAGACTCCGATACCTCTCCGGGGTTGTCGTCCCATGTGGCACTCAATGCGCCGGATGTGAGATTCATGTTCAAGTGTTTGTCTACGGCAACCCCAATCCAGAGTCATGGCGCGATGGCCCATCCTTGTCAGCAGGCAAGTTCTATCCAACTAAAAGACGCTGGTTCCAAAGAATATGGACGGTCATCATCCAATCAAAGCATGGGTATCTGGGGGTATATCTGAGCAGGCCAGAGTAAACTACGCTGCGTCCGTCCAGTCGCATGAGCCCCCGCTGACGTCATGACAACGCGTTCAGCAGACGCCGTAGGTTGTTGGTGTTCATTACGTCTTTCGACTTCAGCCACGCCCTCCTTGCGACCATCACTCCGTAGCCTATGTTGTCTAGCTCGCCAGGTGAGTGGGCATCAGAGTCCACAGCTATGGGGACGCCCTCCTCCATCGCCCTCCTCGCCCAGACGTCGTCTAGGTCCAACCTCTGTGGTTGCCCGTCCACTTCGAGCGTCTTTCCAGTCTCCTTCGCCATCGCTATGACCCTGCGGAGGTCTATGGGATTCCCCTCTCTCCGCCCAATCAGTCTGTTGGTGGGGTGGCAAAGGAAGTCCACTGAGGGATGGTTCAGCGCGCTCACCGCCCTCTCAGTCAGCTTCTCGGCGCTCTGCCTGAAGTTCTGGTGCAAGGACGCGCCGACGATGTCGAATTCGTCGAGAAAGGCCTTGTCGAAGTCGACCGACCCGTCGCTCTTAATCTCCACCTCTGCGCCCTTGAGTATCCTGAAGGGGGCCAGCTCGTCATTCAGTCTGTCAATCTCCTTCCACTGCCTCCTGAACCGCTCTTTGGAAAGTCCGTTGGCTACCCTTACTGACTCGGAGTGGTCGGTGACTGCGATGTATTCGTACCCTCTCTCCTTTGCCGCCTTCGCCATTTCACTCAGGTCGACCGACCCATCGCTCCATGTCGTGTGCATCTGCAAGTCTCCTTTGATGTCATCAAAGGCGACGAGATCGGGGAGTTCATCTCTGAGCGAAGCCTCCACCTCCCCCCTGTTCTCCCTCAACTCTGGGGGTATATGCCGCATTCCGAGCCCGCGATATACCTCGTCCTCGGTCTCACCAGCCAGCCTCTCACCGCCACTGCCGAAGAGACCGTACTCATTCAGCTTCCACCCCTTCCCTATGGCCAAGTTCCTAAGCGCGATGTTGTGGTCTTTCGAGCCGGTGAAGTAGACCAGCGCTGCACCGCACTCCTCGGGCGCGAACGCCCTGACATCTACCTGAACCCCACTCTCAAGCTTGACGCTCGTCCTCTTCTGTCCCCTCTCCAGCACCTGGGCAACCCCCGGGCAACCCGCCATGGCGTCGATTGCCCTCGGGTCGATGGATAGAATGTCAATGTCCCCAACAGTGCTCTTGCCTCGCCTAAGGCTGCCAGCCATCATCACCTCGATCCCCAAAGCCCCAAAATAGGACTGCAGCTTCTGGAATTCGCCTTCTGCCTCTGGGAGGAGCATGCGCCTCTCGAAGTTCTCGAGCTTCTCGATACTGACCAGGAACGACTCCCTGACCCTAGGGCCGAACTCCGGGTCGAGCCTCCCCGCCTCCAGCGCTGACTTCAAGTCTCCGACACTGGTAATCCCAAGGTCGTGGGACAGGCGGTAGGCCGTCCTCGGCCCTATCCCCTGGACCTTCATGAGCTTTGGCGCCCCTGGAGGAATCTTCGCCTTGATCCGCTCCAGCGCCTCGAGCCTTCCTGTCCTGAGGTATTCGTCGATCTTCTTTGCTATGCCTTGACCAACGTACTGGATGTCTTCCAGCCGCTTCTCCTTCCAGACTTGCTCGACGGCTTCGTCCATGTTCCTGACACTGGTGGCCGCCCTGTGGTAGGCGATGACTTTGAATCT
Organism: Nitrososphaerota archaeon; assembly: GCA_029785215.1. Taxonomy (GTDB): domain Archaea; phylum Thermoproteota; class Nitrososphaeria; order Nitrososphaerales; family Gagatemarchaeaceae; genus UBA183. The sequence goes on along the minus strand of JAFMAB010000001.1, from coordinate 303,789 downwards.
GTCTTCGCCGCCTGACTCCAGGATATCCCCCAGCTTGTCTAGCAGGTCGGCGACCTCGGCGTTCCTCAAGGTGGTCATCTGGTGGCGATTCATTTTTAAAAGCTGTATCGCCAGGGATAATCCAGTTGCCAGTGTATCAGAGGGCCTTCGTCCTCCTCAAGGTCACCCCCGGCCACGAGGAGGGCGTAATCGAGTCGCTGATGAAGATTCCAGAGGTCACAGAGGCTCACATCGTCCCTGGCGACTGGGATGTCCTTGTGGTCCTCAACGCTCAGAAGGAGGTCCTTGTCCCAAGCGACGAGAAGGTGTACAGGCTAGTCATGAACAAAATCCAGAAGGTCAAACACGTAGAGGACACCAACACGATGGTGTCGCAGTTCTCCCGGATTAAGCAGGCCTAGCCCCACCAGCCGTATTCCTTCGGGACGTCGGTGATCTGCACTCCAGTGGCGCCTTCGATAAGGATGTCGTCTTCGATCCTGACCCCAAGCTTGCCCCTGATGTAGGCGCCCGGCTCTACGGTGAAGCACATACCCGGCCCCAGCGTCTCCTCTCCTCCCTCTGTAATATAGGGGGCTTCGTGAATCTCCAGCCCTAGTCCATGGCCCGTCCTGTGGAAGAAGTACCTTCCCATCCCTGCCTTATCGAGCACCTCCCTGGCCGCTGCGTCGACATCTCCGACCCTCGCGCCCGCCTTCGACTCGGCTATTGCGGCTTCTTGCGCCTCAAGGACCTTGGAGTATACCTTCTCGACCTCGACTGACCGTCCGACGCAGAACGTCCTGGTGACGTCTGCGTAGTAACCGCCGTAGGTCGACCCTACGTCCGCGACTATACTCTCTCCTCGCCTCACCTTCCGCCCTGAGGGCAGATGATGTGGATCCGCTGCCATCTGGCCGGCCTGGACGAGCATGTCGTCGACCTTTTCACCACCCTCGGCGTAGATCGTGTCCGACATAGCCCTGGCCAACTCGAGCTCTGTGGCTCCCTCTTTGATGAGCTCAGGGAACCTCCTGAATGCCCTGCTCAGGGTCTCCCCTGACTTCTTCAATAGCCTGACTTCAGCCGTGTCCTTGGTCTCTCTAAGGTTCTGGAGGACACGTTCGGCGTCAGCGAACCTCAGGGACGAGATCTTCGCCAGCCTGTTCACGTACTGGAATGGCGCTCTGCCTTCCACCCCCCAGGTTCCCTCTCCACCCGCGCTCCTCACCGCCTGCCTGATGGCCTCCTCTGGTCCTTCAGAGTCAGTCCACGCATGAATCTTGAGGGCGATCGGCGCGTTCCTGTAGGGCCCAGATTCTAGGGCGGGCGCCACCAGTTGAGGTTCTCCTGTCAGAGGGATGAGCAGTAAGAAGGGTCGCTCCAGCAGGATTGACGTGCCGCCGGTCAGGTATCGCATGTTCGGCCCCGGCACCACGACCGCCCCCATCAGTCCACTCTTGGCTAGGCCCTCTCTGAGCCGTCGCATCCTGACCGTGTAGAGATCATCGGCCATCATTCTCACCGTTGGTGCGCGTATGCACTGTTAATATGTGGTTCCTCTGGCGGCGGTACGCCTTGGGGGTCAAAGAGAAGGTCGTCCTGCCACTGGCGAAGAGATGGATTTCAGGGCCGGACCTGAGTGCGGCGATAGACGATGCGAAGAAGGCGAACTCCAGGGGGATAGGTGCAGTGGTCAACTTCCTCGGAGAAGAGATTATGGACCCGACGGCCGCTGACGCCCAGGTCGAAGAGTACCTCCGACTCCAGGCGGCGCTAGCTGACGGTGGAATCAGAGGGTTCGCTTCGGTCAAGCTTACGCAGCTTGGGATGGGGTCAGATGACGAAGCGATGCGAAACAGATTCGACAAGATAGCGGCCAACGCGGAGAAGACGTCACAGCTCCTGTGGATCGACATGGAAGGGTCCAAGTTCACCGAGAAGACGGTCGCCACCTATCTTGACGCCCACGACCACCATCGGAGTCTCGGCGTTGCGATACAGGCTTATGCCAGACGCAGCGAGGCCGACGTGGACGCAATACTCAATCGAGGAGGGATGGTGAGGCTGGTCAAGGGAGCCTACAGGGAGGGTTCAGACTTCGCCTTCCCCACGAAGCCTGAGATCAACAAGAACTTCGAGAGGCTTATGACGGCGCTCTTTGAAAGGGGGGATGGGTTCGCTATCGCAACCCACGACGGGGCGCTCATTGAGCGCGCTAAGGTGCTGGCAGAGTCTAGCCACGCGAAGTTCCGCTTCGAGCTCCTCAAGGGCATCAGGGACGACCTTAAGGTCGACCTCGTGAAATCAGGGTACGCAGTCTCCGAATACCTCCCCTACGGGGACAGGTGGTGGGCGTATTCGAAGCGGAGGATTTCTGAGCACCCAAGCAACGTCTGGCTCCTACTGCGCTCCATGGTGTAGGCCCCGATTCAGTGGTAGCCTCCTTTGATTACTGGCTCAAATAACATAGACTCCGCCCGCAAAATACCGGAAAGGGTCCGAACCAGGCAGGTCAGACAACATGACCGAATATCAAAAGGGGCAAGTCTGGGGAGCCCTCCGCAAGGCGTGGAAGGGCTACCGAATAGCTAAGGTGCAGGGCGACAACGCCCGGATGAGGGAATACGCCACGCGTATCAAGACCCTTCAGGGCCAACTCGGCGTCCCCCAGGCGAGCTTTCCAAACCTAGGAATATAGAGGAGCTAGCGCTCCTCTTTCCCTTTTTAGTCTGAACTTCCTATTTCCCTTTCCATCTCTTCGAGGATGTCCCCGACCACCTGCTTCTGCAGACCAAGCGAAGAACAGATGGCTCCCAACGCGTCTCCCTCTTCCCTCATGAGGTACCTGAGGACTCTCTTGCGATCGGCCAATGGGAGAGATGTGCTTATGCGAGCTGCCTCCCTCAGCGCGAGGTTCCTTATGTAGAGCAGCACCGCCCTCTCCTCTTCCATCTCCTTCAGCTTCTTGTCGACCTCGGCTACCACATTTGTGAGTGGGCGTATGCGCGAGGCGCCATCTTGGTACCTGAGCACTTCGCTGATCTGCGTCATCATGGCGTGCTCTTCCGCCTCCTCGACCCCAGGGAACGCCCCGAAGGAGAATATCCTCGTCCTGAACAGGTTGGGGGCGAGGTCCACGGTCACCGATATGCTGTTCTTAAGCAGATACTCCTTCCTCTGAGGGCCCCGAGGGCTGTCCTGTGAGACAGTGCTCACCAATCCCGCCCTCTCCATCGTCGTGAGATGCTTCGCCACAAGCTGCTGGCTGAGCTTCAGCTCCTTCGAAAGCTGCAGCTGATAGTTAGGTTCTTCGCTGATTCTCGATATTATCCTCCGTCGTATCGGGTTCTCCACCGACCCTAGAACAGCATCGAGTTCGGCCTGGCTCATTGGTTATCGACCAACGGTTGTATACGAACCGCTTGTTCTATAAATAGCTTCCCGAAGAGTCAACAGCGTTGGACTCGGCAAGTGTGACTCGGACAGCAGAGATACGGGGGCGGCAATAGCGTGGGGCTCAGCAGAACGCTGATTGGCGAACATGCGGCCGTGGCGAGCGAGCAGCCACTCGCTTCGATGGTCGGATATGATATCCTTCGGAGAGGGGGAAACGCGTTTGACGCGGCAGCCGCGACGAGCTTCGCCCTTGCGGTGACCTTCCACCCGGCTGGGGGGCTCGGTGGGGACTTCTTCGGCATGCTCTATGAGGCGAAGACGGGGAAGGTGCACTGCCTGAACGGCAGCGGTTGGTCGCCCTCGGGGCTGACTCTTGATCTGGTGAAACTAAAGGCGGGGGGGAAGGTTCCCCTCTACGGCCCTCTGACATGCGTCGTCCCCGGCCTCGCCGCAGGCGTCTGGGAGATGCAGAGAAGGTTCGGCGACCTAGAGTTCAAAGAACTCCTGGAACCTGCGGTCAAGCTAGCAGTCGAAGGGTTCCCCATCGGCGCAGCCATGTGCCGGTCCATCGCAGGCGCTCTTTCCGACTTCACCGACGATGCCAAGAATGTGTTCGCTTCCGGCGGGAAGCTGCCGGTGCCAGGTGAGTGCATAAAGCAGGAAGCCTTGGGGAAGGTGATAGCAGAGGTGGCCGAAGGGGGGGCTCCAGCATTCTACTCGGGCTGGCCCGCTGAGAAGATTTCGTCGACCCTTGAGTCACTGGGCGTCCCCTGCAGCAAGAGCGACTTCTCGCAATTCAAGCCGGAGTGGGTCGCTCCGCTGACCCTCGATTACCGTGGGACTCTGGTCTACGAAGTCCCTCCAAACAGCATGGGCGCGACTAGCCTTCTGATTTTGAAGCAGCTGGCTGAGGTCGGGCTCTCTGCCGCGGGGCCCCTTTCGCGCGACCGAATCGAGAAGACTATGAAAGCAGTACTCCTCGCCTACGCCCGCCGCGACGAGATGCTCGGCGACCCACGATTCGGGAAAATCGACATGGGCGCCTTCATGTCGACCAAGGGAGGGGAGTCGTCTCCCTCTAGGCCGGTGAGGGAAGGGGACACCACCGCTTTTTCGGTCGCAGACGCCAAGGGCAACATGGTGTCTGGCATCCAGAGCCTCTTCCACCACTTCGGGTCGCGCGTGTTCGTCAAGGAGTGCGGCATAGCGCTGAGCAACAGGGCGTCTGCCTTCTACACCGAAGGGCCGAACAAGGTCGAGCCCCACAAGCGCCCGCTCCACACACTCTCCTCGCTCCTCCTCGAGCGAAATGGCCGCCCGTACCTGGCGATAGGGGCGAGCGGCGGCGACTACCGCCCGCTCCAGCACGCCCTATTCGTGACCAATTCTGTAGATTATTCCATGCCAGCTGAAGAGAACGTCGCACACCCCAGGTTCCTCTGGGGAGGGGGGAGGAACCTGTTGGTTGAGAACGGTTACGAGCTCCCCCTGGGACGCGATTACGACATCGAAACCCTCCCACTTCCTGGGCGCACAGGCGTCTGCCAGGCGGTCGAGGTATCGGAGAGTTACAGGAAGGCAGTCTGCGACGTCCGCGGGGACGGGATACCGTCAGGGTTCTAAGATTCAGGGTCAGGCAGCGAGAAATATACGAACGCCAAGGACTGAAAGGTCCCAAACGTCTTCGAGGTGATGGATAAGGAGCTTTCTGACTAAGCGACTGTGGTCTCCGTGGTCTGTATCCCATTCGTGCCAGAGCCGACCGCGGTCAGATGGATGACGGGACTTGGCACAGACTCGTGCCCTGGGCTCACCTATGTCCTCCGGTGAGATGTTCAGGTTGATGTCAGTGGACACATTGGACTGGGTGGTAAAACGCACATTGACCATCAGCTTCTCGCCTGCTACTACCTTGAGCTGGGTGGAGCTTCCGTTGGTCCAGAACGCCTCTGCTCCGGCGATGTGAAGGATGATCCCTGTAACGTTCCGTCAGGGGACCTTCGTGGTCCCCAAGAGCACGGAGCTCCCCTAAAGCTTAGTCAGGTTTACGTTATCTCCGACGCTCGCTGAAACGTTGTAGACGTACCGGTTCACGAAAGCGTGTTGTGCGCTGGACGAGTTAGTGCTTGTAGAAGACGCAGCGACGGATGTTGTGCTTGAGGTGCTGGTGGCACTCCTGACAGGGTTCGAGCTGGCGGAACCTGAGACCCGAAACCGTCTCGGTGGCGGTCATGGCCACGACGTTGGAGGAGTATTCCATGGTCATGCTCGTCGCGTTGACGAGGAAGTAACCTAGGTTCGGGGCCGGGTGGTGGGTCTGAAAGGTAAATGTTCAGCGCAAAGCCAGGGCTTGCTTGGGAGACGCTTGGGACGCTTGGGAGGTAGATGGCGTATGCGTATGCAGAAGGTCCGATGGTCTCCAACAGGACCAATGTCGAAATGCCTATGATTTTCTTCATTCATAGGGTGGGTTCGGGCTTCGCTCCAGGCCCTCGAGAGCCAGAGGCACGACCTCGAGACGGCGGTGGAGAGCTCCACCCGAGGCGTCACGCCGAACCTGAGGACCCCGGGTTACGCCCAGAAGAAGAAGCGGAAGAGATGAAGTACTCCCCCTCCTGCAGGAAGCTCGTCGACCCCCAAGGGCCCCCATATCCAGCCTCATGGACATCCTGAAGTGCCTCATATGCGGGAGACTCCTCGGACAGGCGAGCGCGGGTATGACAGTCTGGTTCAGCGCTGCGTGACCCCCCCGGTCCGGGTCTTCGCCTGGCACCGAAAAGGAAGCGGGCCCGGTGCGATTTGAACGCACGACCTACAGCTCGCTCCACTTCGTGTAGGAGGCTGCCGCGCTATCCGTACTGCGCTACGGGCCCAGACACGGCCTGAAAAGAACCATGATATTACCTGTTCCTGTTCACTCCGCCAGGTCGAACTCCAGCTCGAGCTCCCCCCTTGAGCGACTCACCCTGTGCTTCCCGAGCCTGATCCCGCCTATTTGCAGGGTGCTATCAACGTGGGACTCGTTGCAGCAGTCGACGTTCCAGTCTGGTATCCTCACGATTTTCAACATAGTCACCTCAGGTGGGACGGGGAGTAGCTCGTAGATCGCTTCCCCAAAGTGCCCTTCTGCTTCTTGCCGTTCCATCTCGAACTCCAGTACCTCAGCTCCCTCGGCGACCTTCTCGTTGGTTAGCCGCTCTATCGCCGACAGCTCCTCGCCGGTGGGTTCCCTGTCGAACTTGACCGTGAGCCTCCCATGCCTCCCCGAGACGTATACCGACGAGGTCCATCTCGCGCCCAGCACCCTCTCGACAGCGCCTTTGAGGACGTGGACTGCGGAGTGTGTCTTGAGCTCTTCCGCGCTCAACTAGAGCCTCGTGACTATCTTGAAGAAGTCGTTTAGCCTCGTCTGAAGGCCGTATCGCTTCTCATTTCCCCGCATGTAGAGGAAGATGGACAGGAGCGTAGGCCACATCTTCATCAAGCTGAACCTGTCCTCCACCTTTGCCTTGATGAAATCATAGACCTTAGCATAGATAGCGTAGTGTTCCAGGACCGCTTTCCTGTACCCTTCGGAGTCTCCTAGGTGATCCACGAAGAGATTCACGCACTGCATGCTCGGGATTATGCCCTCACCCAGCATCGGGTAGACAGTGCCGATGGACTCACCCACCCCTGTCACCTTCCCATCGAAGAATGGTTCCATGCGCTTGGGCGGGGTCACCCTGACTGGTCTCCCAATTCTCCTGACGACCTCGCAGCGGTACTTCTTCACGAACTCGTCGAGGTCACCCTGATACCTGTGATGAAGGTCGCCGGCTCCAACGTGGGCCAAGCCGTCTCCCAGGGGAAAGTACCACCAGTATCCCGTGAGCCCCGGGTATGGCTTGATCACGAAGTCGTCATATGGGAGTTCCTTAGACTTCACCTGGTACTCAAGCGAGGGGATTACCAGGTCTTCCTGGACCTTCGGGAGGAGCGACCGGTGCAATCCAGTAGCGTCCACCACGGTGTCAAAGCCCTTGAGGCTCTCGCCTTCCCCCTTCACCTGTGCCCCCCAGTGCACTTTCTTCCCCTTCAACATGTCCTCGGTCAACCTGTGCTTGTCGTAGGTGACCAGCCCTCGCAGGGGGATGCTGATTTCTTCGTCCCCAAGATCAACGCGCATGCTCTTCCCCCTGTGTAGAACGTAGTCGCCGAAATCGAAACCCGCCTGCTTCACCAGGTCTGAGATGAATGGCTGGCTAGTCCCCCATGCGCAGACGGTGTACCAGTTCTTCTCCGTCCGCATCTCGAACGCTTCGGCCTCCACGTCGGTCGGGAGGCGGTTCAGCAGATACGCCCCAGCCACGCCAGCGCCCACGACAGCGACTCGAGTCAGAATAGACCCCATCTCTCCCTTCCGCGAGTGCTCTTTTTACCTGTCGGCCCTAAGGGGTTTCCTCTCACGCTCGTCAAAAACCTAATATACTAAAGATATTAAATATATTCCGTCATGCCAATGCCGAAGAACCCCGACGCTGAATCAACGACCGTTAAGCTGTCGAAGGACACCTACTCCAAGCTCGCGTCACTTGGCAAATATTCAGAGACCATGGACCAGATAATCCAGCGCCTGACCACGCAGGCGAAGGGCCTCGAAGACGTCGTCGCAGGGAAGAGCTCCATCACCTTCATCGACGGCCATGAGGGCCGCCTGCTCTATCGCGGCTATGACATCGCAGACCTCACGGCGCACTCCAATTATGAAGAAACGACCTACCTCCTATGGAACGGCCGTCTCCCGACCGCGAACGAACTGAGGTCGTTCAGCGAAGAGCTCGGCACGAAGCGCGAGATACCACGCGAGCTTGTCTCAATCCTCACCACGCTCCCCCAGAACTGTGACACGATGGACGCGCTGAGAGTGGGGGTTGCTGCCCTCGGGGTCTTCGACGACCCGATGTACTCACAGCAGGAAAAAGCAATGTCGATAGCATCGAAGATGGGGACAATAGTGGCGGCAATCCACAGGCATAAGCACGGACAGGATGTGGTCGCGCCCCGCGAGGACATCTCCTTCGCGGCCAACTTCCTCTATATGGTTTCGGGGAAGGTCCCATCTGAAGAAGACGCGAAGTTGATGGACGTCCTGCTGATACTCCACGCAGACCATGAGTTCAACGCTTCGACCTTCACCGCTCGCGTCATCGCTTCAACCCTCTCGGACGTCTACTCCGCCGTCACCGGGGCGGTGGGGGCCCTTAAGGGTCCGCTCCATGGAGGCGCAAACGAGAAGGTGGTCGAGATGACCGCCGAAATCGGCACTCCAGCCAACGTGGACGCATACATCCACGGGAAGCTTGCAAGCAAGGCTAAAATCAACGGCTTCGGCCACAGGGTCTACAAGACCATGGACCCGAGGGCGATGATACTCAGCGACATGGCAGAGCGCTTTGTTCGGACCGCGAAGGAGAAGGAGTCGCTGGAGATCATCAAACGGACCGAGGCTATACTTATGAAAGAGAAGAACCTGCACCCTAACGTCGACCTCTACTCGGGGTTGGCACTGAACCACATAGGGATATCGTCATACCTGTTCACCCCCGTGTTCGCAGTGGGTCGCGCCCCCGGATGGCTCGCCCACGTCCTAGAGCAGTACGCCGACAACAGGATAATCCGCCCCATTTCGGACTACGTCGGACCGCAGCGCACAGCCTACACGCCAGTCGACAGTCGCACTCCCATGGGGCCTAGGCCTTGAGGGTCGAAGCCCTGGTCAAGCGCAAGCCGGTGACGATAAGCCCCGGAGCCACAATAAAGCAGGCTGCCGAGGTCTTCGCCCGGGAGAAGATAGGCCTTCTCGTTGTCGCGTCTTCGGTCAGCCCGGTCAAGGCTGAGGCCGTACTTTCAGAAAGAGACGTGGTCAGGGCGGTGGCGAAGGGGGTTGCCCTCTCGGGACGCCTGGACACCCTGTCAACGAAGAAGCTTGTCAGCATCAAGCGGTCTGACAGGCCCTCCACAGCGGTCAGGCTCATGACTGAAAACGGCATAAGGCACCTGGTGGTGGAGAACGACGACGGGACGCTCTTCGGCGTGCTTTCCATCAGGGACTTCTTCCGCGAGGGCAAGTTACTCAACTCATTCCTCCGGGAAGAGGACGAAGAGGTCCACGGGGTAGACTAGCCAGGAAGACGACACGGCCCAACTACCTGCCCTCAGACCGGCGCGCCCAGGTCCCCGCTCAGGACGACACCATCCAGAATGGGAGCCAGGGCCGTCTCGACGACCGCAGGTGCCTCCATGGCAAGCGGCGGGTGGAGGCGGGGATCAATCCCACCAATCTTAAATAACGTAAAACGGTCAATAAAATAAGAATGGCCCTCGGTGACTTCGGGATCATATTCGTGATGGCATTGGTCGCCGTGGGGCTTACGGGCGCAGTGATGATACTCCCACGCCTGTTCGCACCCAAGCGGCCAAACCCGATCAAGAACCTCCCGTTTGAGGCCGGTCAGGTGCCCCAGGGCGCCGGCAAGATGCATTTCATGATGCAATACTACGCCTATCTCCTCATGTTCATCGTATTCGACGTCCTCTCCATGTTCCTCTACGCGTGGGCGGCGGCCTACAGGCCGCTAGCGCTCGGCCTTTCTTCTGATTGGACGCTGACTCTTTTCATGGGTATGCTGTTCATCCCCATGGGTTTCGCCCTCGTGCTGGCGGGGAAGAGGGAGCTTTGGTAGTCGCACAGCAACAGAAGACGGGCACCTTCCAGGTGCTAGTTGGTAAGATAGACGACGTCCTCCAGTACGCCATCGGAGACCCTTTGCGCTACCTAGCTAACTGGGGGCGCCTGTACTCACTTTGGCCCGTTCACCTAGAGACTGCCTGCTGTTCAGTGGAAGTAGGGGCTGCCGCAGGCTCCCGGTTCGACATAGAGCGCTTCGGCACCCTTGAGGCATTCGGCTCTCTTCGCGCCTGCGACCTCATAATCGTGATGGGGACAGTGACAAGGAAGCTGGCCCCCCGGTTGAAGCTCATCTACGACCAGATGGCAGAGCCGAAGTGGGTCATAGCCATGGGCGCATGCTCCATAACGGGGGGACTCTACTTCGACTCCTATAACGTCCTCAGGGGAATCGACGACATCATACCGGTCGACGTGTACGTCCCTGGGTGCCCTCCGAGGGCCGAGGCGCTGATCCAGGGGATTGTCCTTCTACAGGAGAAGATTCGAAGGATGCCGACCCTTAGTGGCCGGTGACGACAGCCGTGAGCAACCCTGGCACGTCCGTGGCCGCCGCTCCCCCCCAGCCGGCCAAGCCAACTCCACCCTCCGGCGCGGCAGCCGCGGCGCCTTCAGGAAGTCCAGACCTGGGCAGGGCAAACTCCCTCGCAGCCAAGATAACATCGGAGTGCCCCGCGGCGAAGATAGAATGGGTGAAGCCGCGCAGGCTGAAGGTGTCGGTTCCCCCGGCCGCCCTCAAAGAAGTGGCTCTCTTCGTCCGCGACTCGCTGGGGTTCGACCACATCAGCACGGTCAGCGGGGTCGACTGGATCGCGAAGAACATGCTTGAGGTGGTCTACTTCGTAGGGTCTACCTCCCAGGGCCAGGAGGACTTCGTCCTCGCCCTCTCGGAGCGGATGGCCAGGGATAGCCCTGTGGTATCAACAATGATCGAGGTGTGGAAGGGCGCGGAGTACCATGAACGTGAGACCCACGAAATGTTCGGGATAAACTTCCAGGGTCACCCGGACCAGAGCCATCTCTTCCTCCCCGAGGACTGGAACGACCTTCCTCCCCTCCGCAAGGATTACGTCTCGCCGGGGCGCTAACGATGACGGTGGAAAGCGAGTACTCGCCAGACGCCGACAGGATTATGGCCGTCTCGCTGGGGCCGCAACACCCAGGAGCCGGTCACTTCCGCATAAGGCTCTGGCTCGACGGGGACTACGTGGTCAAGGCCCTGCCTGATGCCGGTTACGTCCACCGCGGGGAGGAGAAGATGGCAGAGTACAGGAACTACACCCAGAACGTCCCGCACCTTGAGCGGCCGGTGATTCTAGACAGCTCTAACATACTCTTCGCTTATTCGATGGCCGTAGACGAGCTCATGAACAGCAAAGTCCCCCCCAGGGCTCAGTACCTCCGTGTCATAATGTCCGAGATCAACCGAATCATCTCGCACATGTACTTCATCGCCATCCAGGGGCTCTTCCTAGGCCACACTACGATGATTACCTGGTGCATGGGCGACAGAGACTTCTGGATTGACCTAGGCGAAAGGATAGCCGGCGCGAGGGTTACTTTCGCGTACATCATACCAGGGGGGGTGAGGAACGACATCCCGGGGTTCGCCGTCGAGAAGGGGCTCAACACATGCGACTGGTTCGAAAAGCGCATGGACGAGTACGAAAAGATCTTCTTCGACAACCCTATGGTCCACCAGAGGTCAGACCGCGTGGGTGTCTTGTCGAAGGAAGACGCCATCGCATTCGGCGCGACAGGGACCGTCGCCCGGGCCTCGGGGCTCGCGCTCGACGTCAGGAAGGACGAGCCTTACAGCTCCTATTCTGACTTCGAGTTCAAGACTCCTGTGCTCACACAAGGTGACTCGTGGGCCCGGGCGTATGTCGCCCTGCTCGACATGCGCGAGTCAGTAAAGATAATCAGGCAGGCGCTCAAGACGCTCCCCCAGGGGCCTGTCCGCCTCAAGCTCGGTCCACAGCCGAGGGTTCCGGCGGGGGAGGTGTACTCTAGGACTGAGGCTGCCAGGGGAGAGATGTCATACTACATCGTCAGCGACGGGTCCCCGCGCCCATACAGGCTGAAGATAGGCGTCCCTTCGGGGAAGAACCTCAAGGCCTTGCCGCACCTTCTGAAGGGAGTCCATGTAGCAGACATCCCGGTGATATACTGGAGCCTGAACTATTGGCCTGTAGAAGCAGACCGCTAGTTAGCTCTGAGCAATCCCTCCATGGCGCATACACGTTCATGGAATTCCGTGCACGCGGCATTCCACCCTGACCGTCTACAGCGAGGTCTGCCAAACTCCCTCTCAGTAGCGCGTCATGGGCCCCCCGCGGGCGCAACGAAGGGCTCCGCTTCGGGGACCTTGTCCCCGCTCCTGAGCAGATACACTCCAAACAATATCAGCGCCCCCCCGAAGATCTGGGCTGCGGTGATCTGTTCTCCTAGGATCACGAGCCCGAAGAGCGCCCCGAACACCGTGGAAGTGGACCACACGAGGAGCATCCTAATCGCTCCAAGTCGTTTGACTGCGGCTATGAACATCACAGTCGCCCCCGAGACGGCGAGGGCCAATAGGAGCATGACGGCCGAGGAGTAGGCCGAGAATCCGTAGGGGAACCGCCCGATGAGGAAGAGGGCGGTCAGGGCGCAACCCCCTATGAGGTTACGGTACTTGCTCAAGAGGGTGGTGTCGAACCTCTTCGTGGCAAGGACGATTATATTGTTCTCGACCGCCCACCCAGCCCCGGAGCCGAGGATTAGCAGGTTTCCGGCCAATCCGTGGAGGAAAGCGATGTGGGCGAGGTCCAAGTTTGTCGAGACCACTAGCAGGCCGGCTACAATGAGAATCCCCCTGGCGGCCTGCCCGCGGCCTAGCCTCTCACCGAAGACGGCGAAGGCGATCACGGTCGTGAACAAGACCTCTCCGTTCGCGAGGAGCGACGCGTTCACAACGGTAGTCTGGTTGAGTCCAAGCGTGTACATGAGAGGAGCGAGGCCCGCGCCCAAGAGCCCGAACAGTATGAGGTACCTGTAGCTCCCGGGTTCAGGCTTCCTCCTGGGCTGGTAAAGCAATAGGACGAGCCCTGAAAGAAGAAACGTGACGCCCGTGACCACGAGGGGCCCGTTCGTCGTGAGCGAGATCTTAGTCAGAGTTGAAACAGAGCCGGCACAGACAGATCCTAGTATGGCGTAGATGTATCCCTGCCTCGACTCAGAGTCCTTGCGGCTCCTTTCCAATGGCTCCCGGTGCCGGGGTGCGTGCGCTCAGAAGTTAACCATGAGGGGCGGGTGAGAGTCAGGCCCCGCCTGAGCTCGGTCCCCTTTGCTATGGGGCCAATCCTTAAGCAGGCGCCCCACTCTGACCCCGCGATGTCCTCCGACAAGGAGATCATCAACGAGCTTCAGAAGATAAGAGAGCTCCTTACCCCGAAGCCAGCCCCACCTGTACCGCCCCCTCCTAAGGGGATTGCAGCGGAATTCAAGGCGTTCCTCAGCAACTACAAGGTTCTCGGGCTCGCCGTCGCCTTCATCCTCGGCGTCTACCTAGGGGGCCTGGTGCAGGCATTGGTGACGGACCTGATACTCCCGGCGATTGGCATCCCGCTGAGCAGCATAGGCAACCTGAGCACATACACAGTGACTTTCTCGAAGCAGAACTTCCAGATTGGCGGTTTCCTCATCGCGCTCATCACCTTCATTATCGTGGCTTTCGTGATATTCCTCATCGTTAAAATCGCCAATCACTACAAGATACAATAGGAGCTCTCCCGATGTATTTTCGCTCGAGAGACGTGTGAATCATTAAGCATACTGTCAAGGGTAATTGCCTCAGTCAGTCATCTCCGATTTCAACGGAATGGCGCCTGAGGATTACGTTGAGCAACAGCAAGTTCGAGAAAGGGTGGAAGTCAGAGGAGAAGGAGCCCTTTGGCAAGATGGTCAGGGAGACCGTTCGGGGGCCCCAGCCGATGCGTCCGCAAATCCAAAAGGCGACGCAGCAGTTGAGCAGCGAGATTACGAGGCTGGACCAGGCGATGGGCAGGTTGAAGCAGCGCGAAGGTAGCATATTCAAGAAGACGGTCACAGCGGTCCAAGCTCATGACCAGGAGTCGAGCAAGGCGTACTCCAACGAACTCGCCGAAGTCCGCAAGATGGAAAAAATAGTCACCCAATCGAGGATTGCCCTTGAACAAATCAATACTAGGCTACAGACTGTGACTGAAATCGGGGACTTTGCATCCACCATCGCCCCCGCGATCGGGGTGATCAAGAACGTGCGCGCCACGCTAGGAGAAGCCATGCCAGACGCTCAGGGGACCCTCGGCGAGATAGGAGCACAGCTGAACTCTATAATGGTAGACGTAGGCCAGATCACTGGGACGACCTTCTATCAGGCGGAGAACAGCGAGGAAGCTAACAGGATTCTCGCAGAGGCGTCGGCGGTCGCTGAGAAGCGCATGGCGGACTCTCTCCCAGAGGTCCCGAGCACCGGCCAGTCGATCTATACGAGCGAATAGGCTCAACTTCAGGCCTGTTCGACACGGGCGGCCGTAGTGCCTGGCATCGCGTCCGTCCTTATGGTCCCCACAGACCTCGACCGGTGTCGCCGTCTGCGCTTTCGCCGGGGGTCAAGCCCTTGCCGCTGACAGGGGCATGTCTCGCTGCTCGGCGGGCACCGATCCTCCAAACGTCATCAACGACCCCAAACTAAGAAGGTTCAGCCTATGTGCCAGACTCTACGTGGAAGGTGAGAGCCCCACAAAGAGTCAAAGCGGGGAGGACGTGTTCCAGAGCAGCTCCGTGAATTGCTTGAAGTGGCTCGCGACGGCGGGGCTGTCTATCCACCCACAGGCCGAATGGTCAGGGAGACCGATGAGGGCAACCTTGTCGTCCACGAGAAGGTCGAAGGCAATCTGGTTCCCAGTCCTGATGTCGACGCCGGGAGGGAGTAGCCCCACACCCTCTTCGTCGCATATGGCTCTGACCTTCACCCCCCTCCCCAACGCCCCCGAGAGAAGCTCCACGACCTTGGCATCTTCGAGCCCAATGGCTGGCGTGACCAGCATCACCGAATCCCGTGCCCCCCTCAGCAGCTCGTAGACCTTGGCCAGGACTTTCTCGGCTCCACGGATTGTGTAGACCAACTCCGCCTCCTGGAACGGCTGCGGGCTGTACAATTTTCCTAGCGCGTCGAACGTCTCTTCGACCCTTGCCTCCACCATAGACTTGATACTGGATGGCTCCTTCGCCCTGTAAGTCGTCGGCTTCTTCACGACCAGGTCCGCCCATCCCTTCGAAGCCAGCCCCCTAAGCGCAGTGTACGCGCTCGGCTTCGGGATGTCCGCATCTTCCGCAACTCTCCCCGGGTCGGCCTGGCCGAGGGACGCCAGCGAGACGTAGCACCTTGCTTCGTAGCTGGTGAGCCCAAGGTTCTGTAGTTCGCCCAGAACGTCGTTCCTGTGCACAGGGACGGCATGGCAAAGCTCTTATATAGGATTTTAGTAGCGTTCACGACTACTCTTGCCAGGGTACCCAGATTATGACGTTATCATCGCAGGTGGAGGCATGGCCGGACTGATCACCGCAGCCTCCATAGGCTACCACTCGAAGGGAAAGGCGCGGGTCCTTGTCTTGGACAGGAACCAGGAGGACGCGCCGGGGAAGAAGACCCACAACGGTTGGACATGTGGCGACGCGACGAGCAAGCGCTCATTGGACTACCTCGCAGAGCGGATCGGGATCCACTATGGGTCACCCGAGCTCGAGCACCCGGTGAAAGGGGTCTACGTTTACTCCCCCGACAGGGAGTCCAAGGTCCTCTTCGAAGGGGAGGGGTATCTCTTCAACAGGAAGCTGGCGCCAAGGCGACAGGTCAACGACGCCAAGAAGGTGGGGGCAGAGTTCATGTTCGGGGCCACAGCCGAACGGTTGCTGGCAGAGGACGGGAAGATCACCGGCGTCTCCGGAAGGAAGGCGGACGGCTCCATGTTCAACCTGACCGCCAAGGTCGTCATCGACGCCACCGGCTCTTCCTCGACCCTGAGGCGTTTCATGCCGATACCCTCGAAGATAGAGAAGGAGATAGACCCAGACGACGTCGTTGGGACCGGCAGGTACATACTCGACTTTGAGCCGGCAACGGACCAACCGTCGTACTTCTCTCCTGATTACTGCATAATCCACCTCGACCAGTTCATCGCACCCGCTGGCTACGCCTGGGTCTTCCCAAAAGGAAAGAAGAAGGTGAACATCGGCCTCGGGGTCTCCCATTCCGGTCTCGCGAGGAGGAACAGGCGTTTCGGACTCCACGACAACCTCCAGTCACTCATCGACAAGTACCTCGCGGACAATCCGGCCATCAAGAACTATTCGCAACCTTCGGACGACGCGAACTCGGGCAACACGAAGGGCAACTGGCAGGTGCCCGTGAGACGCCACAACGACTGCATGGTGGCCAACGGGTTCGCCGTGGTGGGTGACGCTGCGTGGATGCCGAGGCCAATAGACGCCGGAGGCATCAGTCCGTCGATTTACGGTGGTACAATCCTCGGCAGGGTGGTGGCAGAGGCCCTCGAAGCAGGGGACACCAGCGAATCCGGGCTCTGGAAGTACAACGTGGAGTACATGAGCACCCACGGATACCCGATGGCGAGCTTCGAGGTCCTTAGAAGGTACCTCCAGACTGTCACCAACGATCAGATCAACTACGGCATGAAGCACTTCCTCTCGGAGGAAGACGTGAACGCGATTACCGAGCGGAAGCACCCCGAGTTCAACCAGGCCCGTTTCATGAACCCTGCAATGTGGTACCGCGTCCTCGGGCAACTGTCCCTAGCCAGAGGGCTGAGATACACCGTCAAGAAGAGCGCAGCGCTCGTGGACATCAACATGGCATACCCGTCGACCCCGCAGGGATTCGAGGAGTGGCAGAAGCGCCTCGGTGGCGAGCTCAGAGAGACGGTCGAGAAGTTCAAGCCGCTCGACGTCGTGAGCTAAATATACCCAAGGGTAGGCCGGAGACCCATGGCGAGTCTAACACCGAAGGTCAGGAGGTTTCTCGACGGCAAACACATCGGCAAGTTGGCTACCATTATGGACGACGGCTCTCCCCACGTCACCCCGATATGGTACATGAGAGAAGGGGACAAGGTTGTCATCAACACAACCACCAACAGGGTGAAGTACCGTAACATCGAGCGCGACGGGAGGGTCTGCTTCCTCGTAGACGACGGCTATCCATACGTGATCCTCTTCGGCACGGCGAGGATTGCCAGCGAGCGCGACAGGATGAAAGACATCGAGAAGCTTGCCATCAGATACACGGGTAGGGCGGCTGGGACGAAGGCGGCCCGGACTAGATTCTGGAAGGAGCCTCGTGCGTCGATCGAAATCACCCCCAGGCGCGCAGTGGTCGGGCTCTAGATTACTTCATCGCACGAAAGAAGAAGTCTGTCACGAACCGGCTGTACGTCTCCAGGTCCTGGCTCTTCGCGAAGTGAATGTGCTGGAAGATGACCCTGTTGAGCATCCCCAGAAGACAGTCTACAGCCAGCTTCGGGTCGGTCCTGCGGAAGTGACCATTGACGATTGCCCTCTCCACCAGCGCGGTGGCAATCCCCTTGATTCTCTCCAGATCCTCCGAGACCCTTTCGGCGCTCTGCTTGTCAAGCGTCGCCGAGTCGCGCATGTAGAGGCCTATGTCGAAGGTGTGCTCAGGGAACGTGGTAAGATACGTCGCGACGAAGGACTCCAACCCCTTCTTCGGGTCGGCAGCCTTCGAAGTATTGGACAACTTCTCGATGAAGTCTTCCATTGATATCTGCCTGCGGGCGACGGCGTCGAAGAGCCCCTTCTTGCTCCCGAAGTAGTAGTAGATGACAGGGGCCGTGGTCTCGGCTACCTTGCAGATGTCTCGCACAGAGGCGTTGGCGAAACCCTTCTCTGCGAACATCCGTGACGCGACCTGAAGGATTTTCTCCGCAGTCGCGGGGTGCTCCTCGGCCTGCATCGCCACGCGAACTGCCGAGTTAGCTATTAAGGGTTGGCGAAGGCTCGGCTAGTCGAAGTCGCCGCCTTCGCCGCCCATCCCGCCCGCCCCTCCTGGGGGACTGGCAGGCGCTTTCGACTTCCCTGCGGCTATGACGTCATCGATCTTCAGTATCATCGATGCGGCCTCCGTGGCCGACCTGATGATCTGAATCTTGACCGCAAGGGGCTCGAAGACCTGGCGTTGGTACATGTCCTTAATTTTCGCGTCCGCTGCCTCGATGCCGTACCACTTCCCGTTCTCCGTGGCGTGCTTGGCCCTGAACTCGACCTGAGCGTCGATTGGGTCCATCCCCGCATTCAGCGCGAGGGCGAGGGGTATGGCCTCAAGCGCCTCGGCGAACTTCTGCGCAGCAAGCTGCTCCCTTCCTGACAGCTTATCTGCCCATTTCAGCACCTGGGATGCGGCTTCGGCCTCGGCAGCGCCGCCTCCGGCCACGACCGCCGGCCTCTCGATGACGTCCTTGGTCACCATCAGCGCGTCATGGAGGGACCTTTCCCCCTCGTCCACTATGCGCTGGGTGCCGCCCCTTACTAGTATGGTCACGGCCTTCGGGTTCTTCGCATCCTCGATGAACACCCACTTGTCTTCTTCTACCTTCCTCTCCTCGACGTGCCCCGCATTTCCCAGGTCTCCGGCCGAGAGGTCTTCGAAGTTGTTCACCACCCTCCCGCCTGTAGCCTTGGCCAGCTTGGTCATGTCTGACTCCTTCGCCCTTCTGACGGCCAGTATTCCAGCCTTCGCGAGGTAATGCTGTGCGATGTCGTCAATGCCCTTCTGGCATATCACTACGTTCGCCCCGACCGCGGCTACCTTGTCTACCATCCCCTTCAGCATCTTCGTTTCCTCATCCAAGAACTTCTTCATCATGGTGGGGTCGTTGATGTTCAACTTCGCGTCGAACTCTGTCTTCTCTATCTCGAAAGGCGCGCTCACCAGCGCGATCTTCGCCTTGTCGACCGACTTCGGCATCCCAGAGTGGACGACCTCCTTGTCGAGGACGATTCCCTTGATCAGCCTGGTGTCCTTGAGCGAGCCTCCCGGCTTCTTCTCCACCTTGATGTTGTCTATGTCGACGCGGAACCCCTTCTCCGACTTTTCAGCTACCGCGAGGGTGGCGTCTACCACGAGCTCAGCCAAGTCCTGGGCCTCCTTGGAGACGAGCTTGGTCTGCATGCTCGTTCTCGCGACCTTCGTGAGCCAGTCTTTGTTATCGGGGGTGACCTTCTCTGCCACCGACTCGAGCGCTTCCATGGCCCTCCTTGATGCCTTCGAGTAGCCGTCGACTATGACAGTGGGGTGGACGTCCTTGTCCAGGAGTTCCTCTGCCTTCTCAAGAAGAGCCCCGGCCAGCACGACCGCCGAAGTGGTCCCATCCCCTACCTCGTTGTCGGTGGTCTTTGACACTTCAACGAGCATCTTGGCGGCTGGATGCTGGACGTCTATCTCCTTCAGCATGGTCGCGCCGTCGTTCGTTATGGTGACATCGCCAAGCGAATCCACGAGCATCTTGTCCATCCCCCGCGGGCCAATGGATGTTCTTACAATCTCCGAGATCAGCTTAGCTGCGGATATGTTGTTCCGCTGCGCTTCTCTCCCCCGGCTCTGGCTTGACCCCTCCTTAAGAATCAGGACGGGCTGCCCCGACTGCGTGACGGCTGGTATAGCGGTCGTCGACATATGAATCTGGAGCCGGTATACAACCGGTGGTATATTAGTATTACTTGCGGTGCTCACTTCTGAAGGGAGTCGACCGCCGGTGCTAAGGTGCTATGGTCCGTCCTTCTCGTGCCGTGGCCCTGATCGCTCTCTCAATAGCCCTGGCAAGCCCAAGGTCCCACGCGGTGACCCCTCCGGCGGAGTGGGTCTGCAGGGAAAGGGTGACCGCGGTGTATCTCACATGGACGTCCGGGTGGTGCTCTTGCTTCTCGGCCACCCCCGCGACCTTGTTGACGAAAGCGATGCCATCCATGAACTCTTTGAAATGGTAGGTTTTAGTTATGAAATCCCCTTCTCTCTTCCACCCTTCCAACCTTTTCAGCCTGGCATCGATTTCGGAGGGGGGTAAGAGCTTGGTCACGCGCACCTCTGATGCGGCCTTGGTCTTTAATTTAGCGAACCAGCAATGCGACTTGACAACAACCGTTAACTCGGTTCTTCCAGGACACACGCTGAGTCTTGCAAGAGAGGAAGGTCCTCCAGAGTGCTGCGGAGTCGCTAGGTCGGATCGCGGAGTTGAAGTCCGAAATCGTGGAGAGGGCTGACACGTCAACCTTGTCGCGACAGGTTGAGGGCCTTACCAAACCCAAATCTCCGTCGTCGTCAATGAAGAAGGCTGGAGTCGCTTTGATCGCTGCACCTGAGCCAGTGACCGGCGTGGCTGGAGTGGCCTTACTCGCAACGTCCTTTGCCTTGAAGAACAAGGAGCCTGCGAAGATCGCAGACATCGCGGAAGAAACTAGGAAGATGCTCCGCGAAATCCAGTCCTTTAGGATTTAAGTAACAGAGGGCTCGCCGCGTAATTCATGGAGCTGAAGCCGTCGAAAGGGCTCAAAGTCACGGTCAACGCCCAGCGAGAGGCGATCTTCGGGGACGAGTCGGTCAACGTTCAGAGGGTCACGATCGAAAGAGGTGCGAGGACTGGAATCATGACCGGTCGGACCCTCGTCGGGTTCTGCGAAGTCGAGATGCAGAAGCTCGACGGCCGGAACCACTGGTACCCAATCGAGGATCTCGTTGGAGGGAACGGCGAGAAGATAGTCGAGGAAGAGATACCGATAGAGCTTGACGAAGACGATGGATCCGAAGAAGAATCATAGCGGCGCCATCGCCTCAGATCTGACCGAGATAGTCTTGGTAGTCGACGCCTCCTCTTTCACTTCGAATGGTTTCATTGGCGTCACAGAATATGAGGGAGGCGAGGTCGAAGCGGCGTTTGACGACGCTGGCCAAGGCCTATCCCTCCCCACGGGTATGGCCAGCCGGCTCCAGGTCAGGAAGGGTTCCAGAGTGGTCCTGGCGATAGACGAAGGTTCTGGCCAGACTGTCGAACTCGTCGTGGCGGAGGTAGGCCGCGTCCTCAGAATATCAGACTCGAGAGCCTACTACGCCGTCGGGAGAGAGGGTGGGGGTGTTATCCGCCTGAGGAATGCCCGGGCTACCCCAAAAGCGCGTCCCCGTCGGAGTCGGGAAGTTCGTACCAGCGCGTCCTCTCACCGACCTTAGCGCGCATCCTCCATCCGAAGCTCTTCGGAGCTCCCTCCATAATTGACATGAGCTTCCTAACCCTAGAGCAGATCAGCTCGCTCTCGTCCCCTGCAATTACGGGCGCCCTAGCCATTACCGCCTCCAGCGTCTTCCAGAATGTCGTGTAGACTCCCCAATCTTTCGAACTGAGCTCGGCTATCTCATCCCCTCGGATTCCCCCTTCACCGGTCGTCACGTCGAAGTCGCGGAACGCTACCATCATGTCCTTGTACTCTTTATCGGTCTTCTCGACCACCTGCAGCTTGGTCATAAGGAGCTGCGTGATCGGCAGGGTGTAGGTACCGGCCAAGATGTTCTCCTTGAAATTGAACTTGTGGCACATCACGAACTCGTCAAGGAATAGGTCCACTCTCCTCTTGTTCGCCATGTCGTAGTAGATCAGCCTCTGCCCCATGTTCAGCTTGTTGAAGAGTTCCCTTGGCTTGTAGCCGAGTGTTTCCATGATTTTCATTATCGCACGCGAGTCCTCTCTCTTCCCCATGAGGTCGATGTCCTTGTTCTCCCTAAAGTAGCGAGGTTCCCTTGAGCTCGGGCACAGCTTCTTGAACGCGAGTCCTCCCAGGAGCCTGAGGCGGACGGCCTTGGATTCGCCTGTCTCGATGATCTGCTCCGCAGCCTCCAGAGAATCGGTCGGGAGCAATACTATGCTCTCCATGCAACCGGCGAAGCCGGCGCCTTCTGATTTAAGATGTCCTTTACATCAACGTGTTGAACGCCCACAGAAGTGAGAAACCTGCGCAATGGTCTACTCTCGGACAAGTCCCACGATGCCGGCTCGGGCTGATCTGCTTTGAAACCCGGCACGTCCCCCTTCTCCTTCAGCCGTTCCTTTTGTGAGCTGATTCGAGAGTCCAGCGGGGCTTCTCCCAGAGCTCCTCGTAGCCCGCAACGTTCCTGATCAGGACCTTATCATCGTCGACGTCCAGGAGTTCCATCGCAGGGACCAGCGCTCTGAACCTCGCGTACTCCGGGTCGGTCATGGCGGTCTTCTTCCTCTTCCCTATGGTGGCGTGCCAGTCGGCGCTCGTGCCGTCCAACGAGAAGTGGACCGAAGTCGGACCTGCTTGAAAATAGAACTTCGCATACCTCAGCCTCCTCGGGAACTTGTGCTCAAGCACGAATTTCATTGCCCAGACTGGGCCTTCAGTCCCAATAAGGGTTGCCTCGTCACTTTCGCCGAAGGTCCCCGTGTACTCCGCGGCCTCATTCCAAAGCTTAAACTCCTAACGGTTCACACGGGGCCCATTGCTAGAGGTCGATGATACGGGGGTCGAGTCGAGGACCATCGCGGAGGTTCAGGCGTCCACCCGCTTCCTCCTGAACTCATTCAAAGCGAAGATGGCTGAGCTGAAAAAGTGTGGTCCAGAGATCAGTGCGATGCTAAGGTTCGGGGTTGACTTCAAGGCCGCTGCTTCGACCGCCGAGCGCTTCTTCGGCGCTGACTCGGTCGGGTACCTGGCCATCGACGGCACAAAATCAGTGGACCAGCTGCTCGACCTCATCGTGTTCTACGTGGGCGCGTTCGCTTACTCTGGGACGGTGACCTTCAGCGAAGGGGGGGTCGAAGTAGGGTCCCCCCGCGCCACCGACGAGGGACTCTCTGCCTCGGCGGCGATTCCTCTGTCAGAGGAGGACGCTGCACACATCTTCGGTCAGAAGCACGAATCGGGCGTCGAGGTCGACCCGGAGCGGCTACCGAACGTGCTGATGCAAGTGGCCGAGTACTACCTGGCTTACCGCGGCCTCACAGGGGGTTCCACCTGTAGCATCGTCCTACTGGACAGGACCTTGGCGGGAGATGTCGCTCACTTGGTCTGGAGCACTAGGGACTTCATAAGGGACAGGGAGTGCGTCCTCGAGGGGATTGACACACCATCAGGCAAGGTCACCGCGCTCGACCTCGAGCTGGCGAGGATGCTCCTCCCCAACCCGGAGCTCGTTACCCCCGCTCCCAGGAGCCAACTGCTGAAGTTCGCCGCGGTCCTAGAACTCTTCGGCGGCGAGTCGCTGACGGCGCGAGACCTCGTGGAGCGCCTTGGTGCCGACCCCAAGTGGGCCGGCAGGTTGAATGACGACCTCGTAGAGCTTGAAAGGCAGTTCGGGGGGTTCGAGCAGATATCGCCTGCCTTCAAACTCAAACCGGGGGCCTCTGCTTACTGGGACCGAGTCCTGGACGCCACCCTCGCCGTCGCGAGGCACGTCTTCGCACCTAATGGGGGCCATCCGCTCCTAGTGAAGAAGGGGGGCTCCGAGCGCTGGGTCACTGCCGACGACCTCGACTTCATGGTCCTCGTCCTGATCAGGGCCCTCACAAGGAAGGCGTGGGTCGAGGGCATCCTACCTATCGGCTTCACAAAGGACACCAACGCCTTCGAGTTTGTCAACACGGTCGTCCCAATCCTTGGCCGCGCCGGACTGATCGATTCGGTGAGGAAGTTCCCCAACTTCAACAGCGACAAGATGCTCCTCCAGACCAACAGCGTGGTGAACGCCGCGGACATTCCGACGCCCTGGTATACACCTGAGATTGACGCCTCTTTCAGGACCATGGCTCCAGTGGATGATCCCGAACTCGCGGCTGGAAGTGCTCGAGTCAACGGGGCCTTCGAGAATGTCATCTACCAAGAGCGGGTCTATCTGAAGTCCTACATCCAGCTATGGAGCAGCGACTCTTCTCCCAGCGTGAGGAGCCATGTCTTCACATACGACAGGCCGGTCTACCCTGGGCACGACCACTGGGACGAGGTCGCGCTCTTCAACAAAGACGGCCCCGCCGACGTCAAGATACTTCCAGTGCTCCACTTCCAGAGAGGTTCGAGTCTCACGAACATGGTGATGGCGATGTTGACGGAGATGGGAAAGGAGGTCATCCCCGAGGCCCTAGGGCACAACTACCCCCTCTTCCTCGCTGACAAGAAAGCAAAATCCATCCTCGAGGAGACCCGCCAGGCCTACCTCGGTGCCGTCGCCATCGAAATGGCGAAGTCTGACCTCGACCAGCAGGTGCTTTTCTCCCGCAGGTTCAGGGACTATCGCAGCCAAATAGAGGGACGCAGGAGGGGGAGTTGACTATGCGACCCTTTGACGACATCGACGGAGAGTTCAGGGCCAGGCTCCGGGAGATAGCCACAACCACGCGCTCTACAATTGACAACTCGACTGTAACCTTCCGCACGGCGAGGATAGATTGCGAGTACACACCAAAGGTGATCAAACGCCTCGCCATGGGGCAGCTGGTCGCCATCCCTAACGTACAGGCGCTGGGGTCGAACAGCTACTACTCGCTCTACGAAATCGCTGACGTCTACCCCATGCATTACTCGATGCTCACCCTCGACCGCTCACAGCCTGCGGCCATCAGGACAGAGTTCATGGACCTGATCCAGAGGGAATGGGAAAAGGGCTCGAAGAGCACCTGGATAGAGATAGTCGCGGCGCCCCTGAGCTACGTGATGAAGACGGAAGACGACGGCGCGACGTTCGAGCGCAAGGCCATGGCACCCCTGACTGGGAGCGCGGTCAGGCTGCTCAGCAGGGAAGCCATTGAGCAGTTGATCTGCTTCAAGCCCCCCGGAGGCGAAGGAGAGGACTACTCGCTCGGCAGACTTCTGGGTTTCACCGACGGGTCTATCCCATTCGCAGTCAACCTAGAACAACTGATACATTACATGAGCGGGACATTTGCTTTCACCGGAAGCGGCAAGTCTAACCTCACGTCTACAGTCATCCGGAAGGCGCTGAAGGTTATCCCAGACCTCAAGGTCGTGATCTTCGACGTCTCGGCCGAATATGGAATCCATATCATCGATGTCTTGAACCAGCTCCCCAGCCGCATTCTCTTCACCGACTCGTTCAAGGACACCAAGCACCCCGAAGCCGAGTACTTCAGACGCCACGCTACCCCGGAGGCATTCGCCGGGAGAGAGAGCGATTTTTACGCCAAAATCTCCGAGTTGTTTGCTGCAGGGAAGGTCGAGTTCCTTCAGACGCACATCGCCGGGGAAGACGACGTCACGAGATTCAGCACTTACGAGGGTCTGATAGATGTCCTCTCTTCCCTGCTTGCCGACAAGTACGGCGCGGTGCAGCAGAAAATACTAATCCCACAGGTCATAGAAATCATCAAGCAGTTCCTGAGAGACAGGAATCTCGACATCGAGACTAGGTTCGACTCGAAGACCTCGGAGCTCCTCGCGAAGGTGCAGCCCCTCCTAGCCGACCTTGAAAACAGGAGCTCACTGAAGAAGACATTCGACAGCCTCGCAACCGTTATCGAGATATCCGGGGACGAGGAGGAAGAGACAGGGTACACCTGGAACCAGATGGCCGACGAGATACTCTCCACGGACAAGGACTCGCCCAGGGTGTTCGTTATCAACCTCCCCGAGGCGGAAGACGCTAGGCTAGAGACAGCCAACGTCATCAACGAGGTCTTCAGGAAACGCAAAAGGAGTTTCACCTTGTCCCCGCGAGTGCTCTTCATCATCGACGAGGCCCAGGAGTTCATACCTCAGATCACACGAAAGGAGGACGGCACAGACCAGTCAAGCAGGGCGCTGGAGAGGCTGCTAAGGCACGGCAGGAAGTACCACCTCAACTGTTGGGTCAGCACCCAGAGGGTCGCCCACCTGAACACGAACGCCCTCCAGCAGCTCCACAGTTACTTCGTGTCCACGATGCCACGCCCCTATGACAGGCAGCTGGTCTCCGACACCTTCGCCATAGACGATGCATTCATGGAACGGACGCTCGCCTTCCAGAACGGGGACTGGCTCCTGACAAGCTTCAAGGCGACGGCCACGCAGAACATCCCGGTCTTCTTCCACGCTGAGAACAACGAAGAGATCCTGGCCCGATACCTGAAGTGAAGACCCTCGTTTCGGCCGGCGTTCACTCAATGGCCAAGGTTGGGTCCGCCTTGTATTCGCTCTTCTGCTTCTTCGTCATATAGGCTGGGACTGCCGCGAACAGGCTGATGAACCCCATGATGAGGAATATTCCATGCAGCGACCCGACGAACCGCTCAAGGACCGCACAGGGACCAGTTGCCGGGCAGATGGATGATGCGGTCCCTGCGAATATCCCTTGGAGGACCGTTGTGGGAACGCTTGCGGCCATGACCGCGAAAGCGAGCCCGAGGCTCAGCAGGAACCCTGTGTTCACCAAGGTCGAGTTCATACCAGAGGCTATCCCTCTCCTCGGCGCGGGGGTCGCGTTCATTATCGAGGCGACGTTCGGCGCGACGAACAAGCCCCCACCTGCGCCAGCGAGGACCATCGGCACGAGCAGCTCAAGGTAGTCCGACGTGCCACCGAGCGGAAATATCCCGAACCAGAAGAGCGCGAGAGATGTTACGAGCAGGCCTGCGGTAGCCAGCCCCCTGGACCCGACCTTGTCCGAGAGGTACCCGCTCAGGGGGCCGAACGTCACGAAGGCGACGGAGAAAGGTATGAGCCAGAGCCCGGCTGTGAACGCGTCAAGGAGTAGCACCCCTTGGAAGTAGAAGACCAGGACAAGCGAAACGCCTCCCCTCGCGATGGATGCAAGCAGGTTGCTCGCCATCCCGGTGGCGAAGGCTCTGATCCGGAACAGAGTCAGGTCCATCAGCGGATACTTCACCCTTGTCTCCACGAACAAGAACGCGCCCACCATTCCGACGCCTGCGACCATCACACCGAGGTAGAGGGGTGCCCAGCCTATCAGGGCGCCGAGCATCAATCCCACGAGGAAGACCGTCAGCCCCCCCGAAAAAAGCACGTTCCCCAAAGGATCCAGTTTCTCGCTCCTGCGCGGCTCAGAGAGTTCCTCGAGCTTGAAGTAAGCCCAGACGGTGGCGAAGGTCCCAAAGGGGATGTTTATCCAGAATATTGACCTCCAGCCGAGGAACGAGCCCGCAAGTATCCCACCGAGCGCGAGGCCCAGGACTGAGCCTACGGTCCCCGCCACCTGATTGAGCCCCAGCGCCCTCCCTCTTTCAGTCGCAGGGAAGGCATCGGTGAGGAGTGCGGCGGCATTGGAGAAGATCAGCGCCCCTCCCGCCCCTTGCACCAGCCTGAAAGCTACCAGCGACAGTCCGTTGGGAGCTATACTGCACAGTGCGGACCCTACTGTAAAGAGAGCGAACCCGAGGTTGTAGAGCTTCACCCTCCCGAATATGTCCGAGAGCCTGCCAAACGTCATCAGGAGGGAAGCCGTCACCAGGACGTACCCCATTATGATCCAGACCGCTTCGAAGGGGGTGGCGTGGAGGTCGTGGGTGATGGTAGGTAAGGCTATGAGCACTATGTTGGAGTCCAGTATGGCCATGAATGCCCCCAATGTGGTGTTGATGAGAACGACGTACTTGTACGCGGTGGGCAATTTCTGGGGCCTCTACTCAAGTTTCGGATAAGGGTGTCTAGTGGGTCTAACCCGTCCCCTGCCGGGTCCCGGGTCCAAGGTCTAGTCGCAAATGCCCGGCCGGAGTCTCCTCTAGCTGGTGTTCCGAGGGAGGTCGGGGCAGCCTGTCACTTCCATCCCACCATGACCCTGTGTTCCACCCTCATGCACTTGTCCATCACGTAATCAATCTTCGCGCCCGATAGAATTCTCTTCGCCTCTTCATTCTCCAGCCCGAGCTGACCCCAGAATACGAATGGGCGTCGTGTCTGCCTCTTCATTTCCACGACCTGCATGGCGACTTCTGGAAGCTGCTCGGATGGCCTGAACACATCCACCACCTCGACCTTCTCAGCTAGTTCCAGGGGAATGTCGGAGAGGGTCGGATAAGTCACGTTCCCGTTTATGGCTGTCGCTGTCGGGTTCACGGGGATGATTGTATACCCCTGTGCCTGAAGGTACGCAGGCACAGTGAACGCTTCTTTCTCTGGGTTCTTTGAAGCGCCGACTACCGCTATCGTCCTGTAGCGTCTCATGACATCGACCGGATCTACCGTGAACTTCTCCAAGGCCGAAAGATCCACTCCCCGATTAATACGGGTGTCGAAATCTCCTCTCCAGAGCGCGACCATTTGGTCGGCTCGCTGGCGCTTTTCTCACTTCGGGACGAGGAACTCCCTGCTGTTAGGTTCTTTCCCCGCCCAGCGCTTCGACCATGAGGCAAGCTCGCAGAGTATCTTGTGGATCTCGTGCCCTTTTACAGTGAGGGAGTATTCGATCTTTGGCTTCTCCTCCGCATAGACCTTCCTCTGCACTACGCCGAACTTCTCAAGCTGGGAGAGACGTTCGGCAAGGGACGTAGCGCTAATCCCGACTATGTGGCGCTTCAACTCGTTGAATCTCGTGGGCTCAATCTGCCCCAGCATGTGGATGGTCGGAAGGGTCCACGTTCTCGTGATTTCGTTCCATGTCTGATGTACGACTGCGCACGAATCAAGGACCTTCCGGTCAAGCTGCTCGGACTTCGCGAGGCTGGTCATGGCTATGTGTGAATGGTGCTCTTAGTTTTAAAGTATCGCTACGGCCCGCCTCCCAGCGCTGTTCTTCCCGCCTGGCGGGCGTCCAGAAGAGGTCCAACGGCGAGCGAGCCTGTCATCGCCCAGAATCCGACCCCCTGGGCCTGCGCAGCACCGCCGCAGGCTGGGTGTGAGCGACATCACAGTAAAGCCACTCAACAAAAGGGGAGGGATGCGGGTCTATGCTATGGTGATCTCAGGATTCGAGAACCAGGTGACTGGTGCGGTCGAGAAGGTAAGTGAGAGCATAGTAAGCGTCTCAAGCATGAGGTTGGAACGTAGGCTATTCGGCATAGTCCCGCTAGAAGGGCAGGGGTCTGGAATTGTCTTGGACAGGGCTGGGCTCGTCATCACGAACAACCACGTCATAGACGGGGCAAGCCAGGTCCACGTAGGACTAAAGGACGGGCGCGCCTTCACGGGCGAGGTCGTCGGCTCCGACGAGGCCACGGACGTCGCGGTCATCAGGGTCGACGCCTCGGACCTGCCCGCAGCCGACCTTGGCGACTCCGAGGCGGTGAAGGTCGGTCAGTTCGTCCTCGCCGTAGGCAACGCCCTCGCGCTTCCGGGGGGACCCACCGTCTCCATGGGCGTCCTCAGCGCCAAGGGGAGGCCCCTCCCGGGATCCGACTTCATATTCGAGGGCCTGCTCCAGACGGACGCAGCTGTGAACCCAGGCAACAGCGGGGGGCCGCTGGCAGATTTGGACGGCAGGATCATAGGCATGACCACGATGATGATACCCTACGCCCAGGGGATGGGGTTCGCCATCCCGATCAACACGGTCAAGAAGATCGTGCGCGAGATACTCGACAACGGCAGGGTGAGCCGACGCTGGATTGGCATTTCAGGGGTCGACGTGACCCCCCAGCTCGCGCGCAGGTACAACCTCCAGGCAGGTTGGGGCTTCCTGGTGTCGGAGGTCGTGCCTCACAGCCCGGCCTATCTCGCGGGGCTCAGACCTGGCGACGTGATAGTCGGTGCCGAAGGCGTAGCTGTGAAGCAGACCAAGGACCTCTTGATGGCGATCTCAGACCCGACCGCGAAGGGTAGCGTGAGGCTCGAGATTAACAGGCTCGGTAGGGCAGGGACGATGGACGTATCCCCTACTGACGCGCCAGCCTTCCAACAGGCGATGGGGAAGTAAGGCTCCGGCGACAACGGTTTATACAGAATGCGTCACGAGGGCCAGCGTGCGACGTACCTCACAAGCCGCCATCCTCTGCGGGGGGAGGGGCGAGCGGCTCAAGCCTCTGACAGACTACTTCCAGAAGGTGATGATTCCCATCGGGCCGAAGAAGCTCCCGCTCCTCGCTTACATAATAGCCATCATGAAGCGGCACGGTATAACCAACGTCGCCTTGCTCACCGGATACCGGTCCGAGGACATCAGGAGATACTTCGGCAACGGCTCGCAGCACGGTGTGAAACTATCCTACTCGGAGGACCAGAAAGGCTTCAAAGGGAGCCTGAACGCGGTTGCCCACGCCCTGCACGACGGCGCCATACAGTGCGATGAGCTCCTCATCTACTATGGCGACATCCTCACGGATTTAGACGTGACCGGCCTCCTTGATACCCATCGCAAGACCCAAGGGGATGTCACCCTGGTCCTTGACAGAGGCTACTCGCTCCCTGTGGGAGTGGCTGAAGTGAAGGACGGGCTTGTGACGTCATTCAGGGAGAAGCCTAGGATCGATCTGAGCGTGACCACGGGGCCCATGGTCGTCGGCCCCGAGGCGATGGCGCTGATGAAGAAGATCGCTGGCCGGAACAAGCCAGATCTAATGACCGACTTCATCCCAGAGATGATCCGCAGAGGCGGGAAGGTGGGGGCCTTCTACACCGACAATGAGTGGTTCGACGTCGGCACTGTCTCAAGCTTCATGAAGCTCGACGAGGAGCTCGCCAAGCACCCGTACAGCTACCTCGGGTTAGGACGGTAACGGGTCAGTCCTCTCGCCAGCGGAAGAACTTCACCGCCAGCGCGAATACGACCACTGAAATCACCAGTAGGAGGGCCATGTCGAAGTACGCAGCGCCGAAGTTGCCGTAGATCATGACGTTGTTCAGCCCGTCGATCATGTAGTAGAGGGGTAAGACGTGGGCCACGGTCTGGAGATACTTGGGCATCGAGCTCACCGGGAAGAAGGTCCCCGAGAGGAACATCATGGGGAATGTCACGAGGTTGCCTACGACCGACGCCGCTTCGGGGCTGTTGGAGACGGTCCCCACCAGCATCCCGAGTGAGACGAAGAAGAAGGGTCCTAGCAGGAGGAATACGCCTATCCCCCAGTTTAGTGTTATGTGGGCTCCGAAGGCGTAGACCCCCACAGCGGTCATCAGTATGAACGAGGCCACCGTTGTGCCGATGTACCAGATTATCTTGGACAGGAGCCACTCAGTCTTGGTGAGCGGTGTGAGGGACAGCAGCTTGAACACCTTGTCGCGCCGATAAGTAGAGCTCATGTTGACCATGGCGAACATAGGGCTGGTCAGGGCGGCGAAGCCTATGAGGCCGGGGACCAGGAAGTCGATGTACTTGTAATTCGAGGCAACTGCAGTGCGCGGGGCTATTCCCACCTGATGCACTCCGGTGGCGCCGCGAACGTTGAACTCGTTGACCACTTCGGCGACTATCCCTGATACGACCGCGCTGGTTGTCGACGAGGGGTTGCCGAACACAGTCACGTTCACCTTCTCCCCCGACTCGTACGCGAGCGTGAAGTTGGCAGGGATGACTATGCCGTCGGACGCCGACCTCGAAGAGAGGTACTGCGAGAAGTTAAGGTCGGCAGGGACGGGACGCATGCAGAGACCTGCGCCGCTGGAGTCGCTACAATTGTTAGAAGTGCTGTTCAATACGGAGATGAAGACCGAACCTACAGGTCCGGCATCGTGGTTCTGCACGTAGACCGTGGCCTGGCTCACCCCCCCGCCGGAGAAGATTGCGCCGAAGAGCAAGATGAGGATGATGGGGAAGACGAGTGTGAAGAAGAATCCCTCCCTGCTCCTGAGGCTCGATCTCCCGTAGATTTTCAGGTCCGAAAGCATCCTGTTCAGGCTGAAGCTCATCATCCGGCTCCCTTCTCGACCGTCCCTGCCTCCCCCACTAGCTTCAGGAACACGTCCTCCAAGCTGTCCCTCTTCACGGTGAGGTCCCCCCAGTCAGCGCCCGACTCCTCTATTGCACCCAGCGCAGCCATGGCGTCAGCTTTGTCTCTAAGAAAAATGACGACCTCCCCTCTTTCCCCTTCTACCTGCAGCTTGGTGTTCTCTCTGAGGTACTTCAGGAGGTCCTCGCTCCCCTTGACGACCATCCTCTGCCCCGACCCGAACTTGGATTCTATCTGGTCGGTCGTCCCCATGGCCACGATCCTTCCGTGGTTCATAATCGCCACTCTGTCAGCCAGCTCTTCGGCCTCCTCGAGGTAGTGTGTTGTCAGCATCACCGTCCTCCCTTCGCCTTTCAGCTTCCTGATGACCTCCCAGACCGCCCTGCGCGCCTGGGGGTCGAGGCCGGTCGTAGGTTCGTCAAGGAACACGACCTGAGGGTCGTTGACCAGAGAAAGCGCCATCCCGAGCTTCTGTTTCTGCCCCCCCGAGAGGTTCTGGAACCAGACGTTGGACGCATCCTCGAGGATGACCCGCTTCAGGAGCTCGTCGGGGTCGACCTTCTTCCCGAAAAGGTCCGCGTAGTAAGATACGGCCTCCCTCGGGGTAGGGTAGTCTAGGAACTTGAATCCCTGAGGGATCACTCCTATTTTCCGATGCAGTTCATAGCCAGACTTCCAAGGGTCCAGCCCGAGGACGTTGGCGGTCCCGGCGTCCTTATCCCTCAACCCCTCAAGGATCTCGATGGTGGTCGTCTTCCCTGCCCCATTTGGCCCCAATAGCGAGAACACCTCGCCCTCCTCGACTTTGAAGGAAGTACCATCCACGGCCTGAATCTCCCCGTACCTCTTCTTCAGTCCGCTCACTTCGATGGCGGGCATCGGGGTTGCCGCCGGCGGGGGGCGGGGTATAAATGGTGCTTGCACTTCACGCGCCGGCCGGATGCCCCCAGCCCCATCCGCCACGGCGCCAGAACCGCCTCCCGAGCAGCAGCATGGCGATTCCGCCCAGTAAGAGGGCCACGCCAAGCATAACTGCGACGAGCTCCAAGATGACGACTATGATGCTCACGACGAAGCTGGCTAGGAGTATGAGAATTGCGGCACCCAGGAGTATCATCAGCGCTCCCGCGGCCTGAGACCTGTGCACAGGCAAACGCACGACGGGCGCTATTTATCCTCTGACTCCCCGTCTTACCGATTAATAACCCGGCTTCGCCCAAGACTCGCGGGTTGGATATCGGCATCATAGGCGCCCCAGTCGACCTGGGTCAGCAAAGGCGCGGGGTGGACATGGGCCCAAGCGCCATCAGGATCGCCGGACTAAAGGAACGTCTCGAAGCCCTGGGG
This sequence comes from Nitrososphaerota archaeon, assembly GCA_029785215.1. GTDB lineage: Archaea > Thermoproteota > Nitrososphaeria > Nitrososphaerales > Gagatemarchaeaceae > UBA183. The sequence goes on along the minus strand of JAFMAB010000001.1, from coordinate 270,444 downwards.
CACAATGTGAAGGACCACGGCAACATCCCCGCAACCGACATGGCCACGGCGCATCTGGGGAACCGGAGGGCGCGGTATATCGACGACGTCGTGAAACAATGCGGTCTCCTGGCTGACGAGGTCTCTGCGTGCGTGAGACAGAAGTCTTTCCCTCTGGTGCTCGGCGGGGACCAGAGCGTGTCCATCGGGACGCTTGCGGGGCTTGCACGCTCTGGGACCGAGCGCGGGATAGTCTGGATCGACGCACACGGTGACTTCAACACGCCGAAGACGACCCCAACTGGGAACATCCACGGAATGGCGCTGGCTGCCATACTGGGCTACGGGCACCCCAGGCTGGTTGCACTCGGCGGAGTTTCTCCCAAGGCGGTGGAGAAGAACACGGTGCTGGTCGCCTGTCGCGACTTCGATCGCGAGGAGTCCAAGGCGATTGCGCGCTCCATGGTGACCGTCTATACAATGAAGGACATCGACGAGCTCGGAATGAACGCTGTCATGCGGGATGCGATAAGCACAGCCAGCACCGGAGTGGACCAGGTCCATCTCAGCTTTGACGTGGACTCGGTCGACCCGAAGGAGGCTCCGGGGACAGGGACGAGAGTGCGGGGCGGGCTCACCTACCGGGAGGCTCAGCTGGCGATGGAGACCCTCTACGGGTCCCGCAAGGTGTCTTCCGCTGAATTCGTCGAAGTGAACCCGATCCTGGACCTGGCCAACCAGACCGCAGAGTTGGTTGTAGAGCTAGCCCTCTCCCTGTTCGGCAAGAGGATAATCCGGTAGCCTACCATATGGCTCACGAGCGTATTCCCCGAGAGGGACTCGGTGCCAACTGTGAGAACCGCCCACCGCCGTTAAAAGCGTCCGTCGTGACGGACCCGTCGTGGAACGAGTTTGAAGGTGACACCAGCTCTCCAGCGCGGATTCTGGCGGTGCGGGGCGCGGCCCCCTCTGTCGCTTCTTCTGCCCTGCCGTCACACAGGTCGTCCTCGCGGGGCTTGAATGCGCCATGAGCAAGAAGAGCGACGTCGACTGCTTCTTCTCTCCCAAGGGCGTAGCCATCGTGGGTGCGTCACAGACCCCTGGGAAAATCGGGCATGAGATAGTCCGTAACATCAAACTGTCGGGGTTCACGGGGGGAGTCTTCCCTGTGAATCCGAACGCCGAGACCGTCCTGGATTTGAAGTGCTATCGAAATATTTCAGATGTCCAGGCCGAAGTGGACCTCGCCGTGATCGCCGTCCCCGCCGGGCTGGTGGAAGGGGCCGTGCGAGACTGCGTCAAGAAAGGCGTCAAGGGTGCTATCATTATCACCTCTGGGTTCTCCGAGGTGGGCGACAAAGGGCTCGAAGAGAAGGTCGTCTCGCTTGCGCGTCCGGGGCTAAGGATCATCGGCCCGAACACGTTCGGCGTCTTCTACGCGGGGAGTCGGCTGAATGCCACCTTCGGTCCCGGCAAAGTGCTGCGCGGAAAGACCGCATTCATCACCCAATCCGGAGCCCTGGGCCTCGCCCTCATGGACTGGACCACGGAGGAGAAATACGGCGTCTCTGCTATTGTGAGCATAGGCAACAAGGCAGACGTAGACGACGCCGACCTGGTCGAGTTCTTCTCTCGCGACCCCTCCACCAGCTCGATTCTGATCTACATGGAGGGTCTCAGGGACGGGCGGAAGTTCTTCGAGGCGTCCCGTCGCGCGGTCAGGAAGAAACCTATCGTTGTCATCAAGGCAGGCCGGTCCGCCAGGGGCGCCCAGGCCGCGTCTTCGCACACCGGGTCTATAGCGGGTCAGGACGCGATCTTCACAGCCGCCTTCGAGCAGGCAGGGATAATGAGGGCCGAAGGGATGACGCAAGCATTCGACTGGATACAGGCGCTTAACGAGAACCCAGCCCCGAAGGGAGAGAACATCGTCATCGTGACTAACGGCGGGGGGCTCGGGGTGCTCGCAACTGACAGGTGCGAACTCCTCGGTCTAAAACCAGCCGAGCTCTCCAATGACCTGAAGCAAGAGATCCAGGCGATAACGCCGAGCTTCGGGTCCGTGAAGAACCCCGTAGACCTGACCGCAAACGCCGATGACGCCCTCTATGGCAAGGTATTGGACCTCGTCCTCAGACGAAGCGACATCGACGGAGTCATCGCTCTGTTCTGCCAGACGGCCAACATCGACCCGACCCTCGTTGCCCAGGCAATGCTGGACGCGAGGACGCGGGACGCCTTGGAGAAGCCGATTGTCGCCGCCTTCGTCGGGGGGCACCTCTCGCAGGTCGCGTATTCGAGGATGCTCGAGAAGAAGTTCGCGGTCTATCCCACAGCCGAGCGAGCAGTGGACGCCATGTACGCGCTCATGGCCCGCCACAGGCAGCTAGAACACTTCAAGGCTGGAGGCGGGGCGGCATGACGAGCTGGGACCCTCACACGAAGGCATCGAAGGCGATCGCTTCAGCGACGAGGATCGGCGGTAGGGCGCTCTTGGGACTGGAGGCCGACAAGGTGGCTAGGGCTTACGGTATCAGGGTCGTCAAGTCGGCGTTGGCACGGTCCGAGAAGGAGGCTGCTTTCGTCGCGAAGGACCTCGGGTTCCCCCTCGCCCTGAAAGTGGTCTCTAGTGACATCCTACACAAGTCTGACGTAGGGGGCGTGAAGCAGGGCGTCGACTCCGTGAAAGGCGTAAAGGCAGCCTACGCCGAGATCTTGAGCAACGTAAGGCGGGCGAGGCCTAATGCGACCGTGGAAGGGGTCCTAGTGCAACGGATGGCGCCCGAGGGCCACGAGTTCGTGGTCGGTGCTACACGGGACCAGCAGTTCGGTCCCGCTGTGATGTTCGGCCTAGGTGGAGTCTACGTGGAGTTGTTCAGGGACGTCTCATTCCGCCTCGCCCCGCTGACGAAGAAGGAGGCCCTAGACATGATTGATGAGACGAGGGCATCCCGCCTCCTGGCCGGGTTCAGGGGGTCGCCACCCTTGGACGCCGGCGAGGTCGCCGAGACGCTTGTCGCGGTCGGGAAGCTCATCACAGACCTCCCTGAAATCGACTCTGTCGACGTCAACCCGCTCTTCGTATATCCGAAGGGGGTCCTGGCAGTGGATGTCAGGATGATCCTGAAGAAGGCCGTTCCATCTTAGTGGCCCACTAATCTGGCCCCTGACGATGGGTGCCTGACCGATTTCCTGACCGCGGTGCCGAGGCGCGGCCTGGGGCGGGGCCTATGAAGTGCAACGGGCTCAGGGTGTTTTATAACGAACCCCAGAAGGGGCCTGCGAAAGATGCAGACCCAGCCGACCGACGCTTCTCAGCCGGGAGTTCCCCAGGGGACGACGTCCCATCAGCTCAGGGCACTCCTCGCCATGGTCGGTGTGTCACTCCTGCTGAACTATGTGGAGACGATGATCATCCCAGGGATACTGACCATCCAGACATTCTTCTCGACCACCGAAGGGACGGTAGCCTGGATCACCTCCGCCTTCCTGATCGTGGGTTCGGCCGTCTCCCCCCTATTCGGGAAGTGGGGGGACAGTTATGGGAAGAAGAGGATGTTTCTCCTTGCGCTCGTATTCTACACCGCCGGGGTGGGGATGGCCGGCTTTTCTCCTACGATCTACTTCCTCATAGCCGCCAGGGCGATTCAGGGGATTGGGTTCGCTATCGTGCCTCTCGCGCTCGCCATCATCGCGGAGACCTTCCCTAACGAAAGAATCGCGACCGCTCAGGGGGTGGTCAGCGCGACCTTCGCCATCGGGGCTGCGGCTGGGCTCATAGGGGGATCCTACATCATCCAGGATTTCGGCTGGCAATGGGCCTTCCACTCAGCCTTCATACTCAGCCTTGTCCTCTTCGCCGTGGTCGCCGAGTTCCTCCCGCGGGGGCACCCTGGGACCGGCCGCAGGGTGGGCTATGGGACCGTGGTCCTCTTAATGGCTGGGGTCTCCCTCGTACTCCTTTACCTGACCGAAGGACCCTACGACGGTTGGTACTCTCCATACGGCCTTGCAGCCTTGGGGGGAGGCCTCGCCCTTACCGTCGGATTCTTCGTCGCAGAGAGCAAGAAGTCCAATCCGTTGATACAACTTGGCCTACTCCGTATACGCAATGTCCTGGTAGCCAACGGCATTGGTATAATCTCGGGGATCGGTCTCTTCATGCTGTTCTTCGCAGTCACCTTCTACGCCGAGGACCCTGCCCCTCTCGGGCTGGGGCTCGACCCAATCTCGGCTGGGCTGACCATAGGGCCGGCGGCCGTGCTCATGCTGATCGCCGGGCCGCTCATAGGTAGGATCGTCACCAGAGCCGGGCCCAAGCCCGCCCTTGTCACAGGAGGGGCGATAGCAATAGCAGGTTTTGCGATGTTCGTCTACAACAGGGCGACAGCCACCGACGTAGTCGTAGCTGTGGCGATCTCCATGGTAGGGGCGGTGGCGGTCATAATCCCAATTGTGAACATGATCAGCGTATCCCTGCCCAGGGAGACGGTGGCCACCGGCCTGGGACTCAACACGATGCTCAGGAACATCGGGGGTGCGATAGGGCCGGTGGTCGCCACTACCATCATGAGCACCTACACCACGACCATCCATGTCCCGCACGAAGGGGTCCTGATCGCGATGTCTTTCCCGAACGCCACCGCCTTCGACTACGTCTTCTATCTCGGCATCGCGGCCATGTTCTTGGCCATACTCTTCGCCTTGGCGTCCAAAAACTACGTCTTCAAGAAGCAGGCCTAGCACATAGCCGTATCAGCCAGCGGAGTACGCTGGCGTCTCCTCTGCGACCGCCGGGCAGTCGGCGATTCCCTCCCGATCAGGCACGGGGGCGACCTGGGTTCACTGGCAGGTCGGGCTAAATGGCACTTCAAGCTCGTGGCTCCGTATTACCAGGGCCGGGGCCGACTGAGTCAGTCGCCCAGTCCGAACTTCTTCGCCGTCTGCGCCTGGATTTCTCTGATCTCCCTGATTCTCTGTGCTAGCCTCCTCTCGAAGAGGATGTCCCTCACCCCGGCGTAGCACCACAGCAGGGAGATAGCCAGACTGACAGCCCCCAGTGCCACCAACCAAGGATCCACTAGGTCCACCTGCTGGCTTGTGATGCCGAGGCCGTAGGGTAGGATCACCAACTGGACGAAGTAACTGACAGCGAAGTACCCCCCTGCAACCGTGGCTACCAGGGCCAGGGACCTTATCTTCCTCCCTCCGCGTTCCATGTGCTGGATGAACTCCTCCTGCAACTCAATCATGGAGACGCCAGGGTCCCTGTCATCCGACATGACAGGCAGCAGGCCCACTGCTGCTTATAATCCATGCTCACAACTTGTTCATTCAAGCGCAGGAAAGAGCAGCTTCAGCCCAGCGTCGAGGCGCCCGAGCGCCTCCATCCCCTTTGGCGTAAGCGCGTACCTCTCATGCCCCTCCGAAGGCTCAGTCTTGACCAACGCGCCCGCGGCGAGAAAGTCTAGGTACTCTGCAAGCCTGTTGTATGGTATGTTGGTCGTACGGGCCAGTTTGGTGGGAAGCTGTGGGCCGGGGGCCAGGGCTCGGAGAAGCTCCCAGTAGATCACTATCGTGTCCCGGTTCCTCAACCGCTCAAAGGACAGACCCGGCCTGATATGAACAAGTTGTGCTCTCAACTTGTGCGTCAGTGCCTTAAACGAACCACGCGCGTGACGTCCCATTGAACGAACACGGAACCGAAGGCTGGCTGGGGTACTCACTCGACAGGGCCAGGGGCCGCGTCTGGATTCGCGGGCTCGGCGACCGCGTCCTCCTCCTTGGGAGGCAGGCGGGGGGGATGGCGACACTCTTCGCCTACGCAGCGGCTGAAGCTGGGTTGAGGCTCGCCGTCCTCGACGTCGATGGTTCCTTGTCTTCTGAGGTTCATGGCGACTTCAGCGTCTTTGACTACCACTCGCTGCTCCACGAAGCATTCCATCTCGAGGGCGAAGATGCAACGCACGGTCAGCTCGTCGCGTCCGCCTACTCTGCGGCCCTCGACCTCACCCCCGAGGAGGAGGCTGTCCTCTGCGCCGCCGTTCAAAGGCTGTCGGAGCAGAACGACATGGCCACCCCCCCAGTCCTTTACGACGCGCTTGGGACCGTCGAAGGGTTCAGAGGGTTCTACGTCGACAAGCTTAGGGGGAGGGTCGGCGCCCTACGCCTGCTCGACTCCACCAGAGCGGATGGCTTCGACGCCTTGACCGCCGGCGGGGTCATCGTGAGCTTCGCTTCTGCCCCCTACCCCCAAGCTGCAGAGCTCGCAGCAGGGCTATTCATCGCCAAGCTGCTCCACCTCCTCTCCCGTCCTGGGCCGTCACCGGATGGCCTCCTGATCAGTGGGGCCCACCGCATCTTCAGGAACGCCACAGGATTCCAGCGCTCGGGGAGGCTCCTGGCGAGGCTCCTAGAGTCCCAGGTCCCCATGGCGCTTGCCACGCCTCTCCCAGCCTTCCTGAGCGAGCAACTCGTCGAGTCAACGCCCGTCAGAGTCTACTCAAGCGAAGCGTGGAACGCCCAGAAGGACTCGCGGCTGGCCGCCGCCCTCCCGTGCTCCTACGTCGTCTGCGACGACCGCTCCGGGTCGTCCTTGGGGTTCGTTCCTCGGTTCATCAGGCCGAAGCGGGCCGTTGGCCCACTTTCGCCGGGGTCGGCCAGGAGAGCCCCTCCAGAACTCACGAGGACGATCCTCGAAGAGATTTCGCGGTTCGGCTCTGCCAACAGGCAGTCAATGGTCGCATATCTCTCGCCGCAGTTCCTCCCCGCGGACGTCGCGGACGAGATAGACCGCCTTCACTCCGCAGGGTACCTCGTACTGGAACCCAAGGAGTGCGGGCCCGGACCCAAGATACTCGCCTACACCATTACGGAGCCAGGCATGAGGCTCCTCCAGGGGCTGAGCAGGTGATGGAGCACCTTGCCACCGGCTGCTCCGCCGTGGACAGCCTTACGGACGGGGGCCTGGCTACCGGGACGGTCACTCAGATCTTCGGGGAGAAGGCGCTCGGGAAGAGCATCATCTCCTTCCAGGCCGCATGCTCGGTGGCCGCCGCCGGAGGGAGCGCGGTGATACTAGATACCGAGCAATCATACTCGAGTTATCTCGTCCCCTACTGGCGTGACAGGATGTCCAAGCGATTCGAGAGTGAGCTCAGCGTCTCAGAGGTGAAGCTTGAGAGGACGCCGAAGGTCTCGCCCAAGCGGAAGCCCGTCACCAGGGGCCAGCTCATCGACGCCGTCGACGTGGCCCTCAGCCATCTGGGGGTCTCCCACACTGACGCCCACCTCAGCGCAGTTGCAGACATCTTCTCCCCCGACTTCACAGTGGGGCTCCCGCCCAAGGGGCCGTCCGTCCTCATCTTCCAGACCCCAGAGGTCGTCGACCTCCTGAACCTCCACGGAATCGACGCTGCCAAAGAGGTCTCCAGCGGCGGGCGGGTAGAGCTGAGGATGAGGCAGACCCCTACCTATCAGTCTCCCCTCCATCATATCATCCGCGAGAGCGGGGCAAGGCTTCTGGTCTACGATTCGATTTCAGCCCCCTTCAAGTCATCCTTCCCCAGCACCCAGGACCTCCCCGCCCGGAGCGCGGGGCTCGCCATGCTCCTAGCTCACGCCCAGCGCCTCTGTGTCGAATTCGGCATCGCAGTCCTGGTCACCAGCCACGTATCAATCGACCCCATCAACCCCTGGGACAGAGTCCCCTATGGAGGGGTCATCCTCGGCCACGACGCCAAGTTCTCACTAGAGCTCACGAAGTCCACGGCGTCTAGAAACAAGGACGCCAACCCGGCGGCCCTTAACCCGGATTCGAAGGATGCTAGTACCAAGGCATTCTGGGCCGCGAGGCACCCCGCGCTTGAAGAATACACCAGATTCGCCTACGCCCGCCAGGACGGGGAGGGGTTCCACTGATGGGGTGGGGGCTCAGGGCGTTGGCCGCGATGGCAGGGCTCGCCGCACTAAGTGTGGGGGCCTGGCCCTTCTCCCTGGTCGCCCTCTTCTACCTCTTCTATTCTTTCAGGCCGAAGGGCGAGCAGTCCGCCCCCGGACAGGGCCAGGGTGCTCCCATCGGCCCGAGGCGCCCCTGGGGGAGGTACCTCCTTGGAGTCACACTATTCCTTCTGAGCGCCGTCGCCTTTGGCGCCGGAGGCACCCTCTCTCCTATCGTCTTCTGTCTCGGCGGCCTCGCTGTCCTCCTCTGGCCGGCAATGAAGAAAGGCATGGCCAGCAGAGTCGCGCCGGTGAAAGAGTCCGTCCTCCTCAGGAGCACAGCCTGCCCGCTCCTGTGGTATTCGATGGCGGAAGTCAAACTCGAATCGCAGGGCCAGACCCGAGGAATCACCGCCCTAGACGGCAGCCTCCTGTTCTACTCGGGGAAGGCTACTTCGGTTTTCCTTTTGGTCCGCGTCCGCGCCCTCGGATGCAGGCGCGCCGAGGAGGAGGTAGTACGGGCCTTCCGGATGGGGAGCAGGATGCTCTCACAAAGGGGAGCGCACCTACTCCCGCTCGACAGCTCGGACGCAGCCCAGAAGCTTTCTTTTGCCCTCGAACGCCTCCACATTGGCACCTGCGACGTCAAAGGCCTCGCTTCCCTCCACTTCGACGTCCTCGCGCTGCGGGCCAGGGAGGGTGCGGTCGTGTCTCGCCGGGCGTTCTTAATCTCTGAGCCGGCCGCCTCCCCATTCATACCTGACTCGGATCTGCCGCTCCCCAGGCCGCCTCTCCTCGCTGAGGTCGTGGACGCGATAGGGGAGCGGCACGGCTGGCAAGCTCCGGACGAGTACTCCGCGTTCCTCGCAGCCATGGACGCTGCAAGGGGTGAGCCTCTGGCAGACAAAATCCGAACGAAAGGGGAATCTGAAGGGAAGGTGGCAGTCGAGACGCCAGGGGGGACCGAAGTGATGCTCACCAGGGCGCAGCTGAGGGCCGTGGCGAGGATCTATACGTGAGGCCGTCGCTGCGGATGCCTCTCACAAGGCCATCGCATGCGCGCATGGGTCGGGAACAACCCGCCAACTGGGGCGGCCCGGGTTCTGACGCGTGCGTTGGCGCTGCCATCGTCGACGTGACCGGGACGAGCTCACCAGGATGGCTAGGGGAGGGTCGGCTCCGCGAGCTGTCTCCATCTACATGCGGAATCTCAACCTGCGACGCCAGCGTGGGCATGCGCGTCAGTCATCGTGACGTTCGTCACATCCTTTTTGGGCCAGCGGTTCATACACGCAGGGTCTACTGATGACCCCCGAACTCGGCTCACACCCTATGCCCTCGCCTGCTCCAACGGCTGTCAAGGCGCTGCGGGGCCCACGTCCCGCCGGAGCAAGGTTTCATAAGAGGAGGGGCCGTTGACCCGCATGACTTTGGGCAGGATACGGGAGAGGTCCGGGACGGGCGTGTGCGACTGTCGCCACCTCGCCGAAGCCCACGAAGTGGTCTTCCAGACCATCTACGCGACGAAACGTGGCCGGTGTACAATCATCGGTTGCGCCTGCCAAGGGTACGTGAGGAACCCCGACTATCACGTAGTAGAGGTCTGACGCCGGCATGGTCATGCGGCATGGTCAGTGTCCCTCATTCCATTGCCCTGGCGGTAGCGGCAGGAGCAAATCTTCTTGCGGCTGGAATTCATGCAGGCCGCATGATGGCCGTCCACAACAACTTAGTTGCACGGAGCCAACCGTGAGCAAGACCGCCGGCCAGGAGGTCCGCCGCATGGATCGCATCTTGCGCCTTGACTGGCACTGTCATCTCTCCGGTGGCCTGCCTTTCATCGCCGAAGGCTGTTTGGCTACTGTGAAGCCTCTCACGTCCTGAGAGGCGCGAAACACATCTGTCCACCGCCTACGACGACTGAGCTGTCTTGTAGCAGGGGAGTGCGCCTCATAACGGTCCGGGAGCCCTACGGGTCGCCTCGCCCACGGCTCCGGGCTCGCACGGCGTGACTCCCCGTTCCCCCCAGCCGGGCAGACCATGCGAGGGCCCGATGGCCGCTCCATGGCTTCAGGTGGGCGGTCTACGGAAAGCTTCATAACCCGTTTCCGAAGGGTCGTTTCAAAGGTCGCAAAGGATCGTGCCGCGTTTCAAGACCACAGCAGAGGCTCTCAAGATAGTCCACAACAAGGACCAGATACGGAACCTCGGAATCATAGCCCACGTCGACCACGGGAAGACCACCACGAGCGACAGCCTCCTCGCAGCCACCGGGATGCTCTCTCCCTCTGTGGCTGGCCAGGCGCTCGCCCTGGACTACATGGAGCTCGAACAGCAGCGGCAGATGACCATCAAGGCCGCGAACGTCACGCTCTACTACGAGAAGGACGGGAAGTCATACGTCATCAACCTCATCGACACGCCTGGCCACATCGACTTCACGGGGAAGGTGACCCGCTCGCTCAGGGCGGTGGACGGTGCCATCGTGGTCGTCGACGCTGTCGAGGGGATAATGACCCAGACAGAGACCGTCACCCGCCAGGCGCTCGAGGAAAGGGTAAGGCCAGTCGTCTACATCAACAAGATAGACCGCCTCATCAAGGAGCTCAGGCTGACGCCCGAGAAGATGCAGGAGTGGCTCTTCGGCATCGTCAAGGACTTCAACCGCCTGGTCGATACCTACGCCGAGCCCGAATACAAGCAGAAATGGAAGGTGTCGGTCCAAGACGCCCAGGTTGCCTTCGGCTCATCCAAGGACAAATGGGGTTTCAACTTCGATATGGCGAAGGCCGCCGGGATGTCATTCAAGGACATCATCAACGCCTACACGAGCTCCACCCCAGAGGAGCTGGGGAAGAAGCTGCCGCTGCATGACGCCCTCCTCGGCATGGTCGTCAGGCACCACCCGCCTCCCCACGTCGCTCAGGCTTACCGCATCCCAAAGATCTGGCCGCAGGGGGACCTGACCAGCGACGTAGGTAAGGCCCTGATTGCCTGCGACGAAAACGGCCCCACTGTCATGATGGTCACCAACGTGGTGGTCGACCCTGCGGCGGGCCTGGTGGCCACGGGTCGCCTCTTCTCTGGGAGCGTCACCAACGGGGACCAGATATACCTGCTCAACTCCAAGCGGGATGGAAAGATCCAGTCTGTCCAGATTTTCATGGGCTTCCAAAGGGAGATTGTCGATTCGCTGCCTGCTGGCAACATCCCTGCCCTCCTAGGCCTCGACATCAGGTCGGGGGAGACGATATCCAACAGGAAGGATGTCGCCCCATTCGAGTCGATCCATTACGTGAGCGAGCCGGTGGTCACCGTCGCAGTAGAGGCGAAGCACCCCCGCGACCTCCCCAAGCTTGTCGAGGTCATGCGGAGGTTGAACATCGAAGACCCTAACCTCGTAGTCACCATCAATCAGGAGTCTGGAGAGACACTAATGTCCGGGATGGGGGTGCTCCACCTTGAAATAGCAACCACCCAGATCCAGCAGGCCGGCCTCGAGATAATCACGTCGCCTCCGATCATCAACTACAGGGAGACCATCCGTGCCAGGGCCGGGCCGATAATGTCAAGGTCTCCTAACCGCCACAACAAGATCTTCGTGGAGGTGGAGCCGTTGGAACCTGAGGTCATAGAGCTGATCCGCAACGGCACCATCGGCGAGAATGTTGAGAAGAAAGCGGTGATCAAGACACTCCGCGACCATGGCTGGGACCCGGACCAGGCGCGCAACTTCCAGGCGATAGACGAGAGGGGGAACGTGCTGACAGAAGTGACGAAGGGCGTCCAGTTCCTCCAGGAATCAATGGACTCGATCAGGGCAGGCTTCGACGATATCATGAAGAACGGTCCACTCGCCTACGAGTTCACAAGAGGGGTCAAGGTGGCGCTCACCAACTTTGTCCCTCACGAGGACCCCGCCCACAGGACGTACGCTCAGCTCATGCCCGCTTCCAGGCGAGCGATACTCGGCGCCATGCTCTCCGCCAACCCCACGCTGCTCGAGCCGATACTGGGGATAGAGGTGAAGGGACCGTCCGAGCTGATCGGCGCGGTCACCGGGGTCATAAGCGCCAAGAGGGGGAAGCTAGTGAGGATCGACCAGAAGGAGGTCATGACGGTCGTGGAAGGGGAGATCCCCGCCGCTGAGACCTTCGACCTCAGCGAGAAGATGAGGGGAGCCACTGCGGGCAAAGCCGTCTGGAACACTCACTTCAAGACCTGGCAGGCCGTCCCTCAGAACATGCTCTGGGGACTGGTCACCGAGATCAGGAAGCGGAAGGGGCTCCCGCCAGACCCTCCGAAAGCCGAAGAGTTCATCGACAGGGAGTAAGCGTTCAGACATCCTTTAAGAGGGCTGCCTTGGCGCAGAGCGCTGGTGGCCGGGGAACGGAGATCATATCCTACGACCTAAAACTCGACGTGGACTTCAGGAAGGCCTTCGTGAAGGGTGAGGAGACGGTCACGGTCAAGGGGGCTTCAAGTCCTTTCTCTCTCGACTGCTCGTCCCTGGACGTCGGTTCTGTGAAGGTCGATGGGAAGGGGGTGAAGTTCAGGCATGACAAAAAGAGGTCCAAGCTCGTCATCCCCGGTGTCACGAAGAAGCAGTCCAGGGTGGAAATAGATTACACCAAGCAGGTTTCAGATGAAGTGATATTCGGTCTCTACAAGTCGAAATACGGCAAGGACTACATCCTGGCCACAGACTTGGAACCGGCTGAGGCGAGGTCTGTCTTCCCATGCGTCGACGAGCCAGCCTACAAGGCCGTCTTCAGGTTGGAGATAACCACTGATTCTGGGCTCAAGGTGATCGCCAACACCCAGGCCTCACGGATTGAGGACCTTGGAGGGGGTAGGACTCGGCACGTGTTCGAGAAGACACCCAGGATGTCCACGTATCTGTTCTTCTTCGCCATAGGCGACATGGAGGAAACCAGGACCCAATCTGGTGGTGTTGAGGTCATCACCGCCACTCGCCCAGGTCAGGCCAGAAACTCAGACCTTGCCCTCAGGATGGTCGCTGGGTCAGTCCGCGACTTCGCTTCCTACTATGGGGTCCCTTACCCCCTGAAGAAGCTCCACTTGGTCGCTCTCCCAGAGTACCACACCGGGGCGATGGAGAACTGGGGAGCCATCTCGTCAAGGGAGAGCTACGCCCTTGTCACAGAGGGCGCGGCCTTCCGCCAGAAGAACAGGGGAGCCATGTCGATGGTCCACGAAGTAGCTCACCAGTGGTTCGGGGACTTGGTGACCATGAAATGGTGGGACGATCTCTGGCTTAACGAGAGCTTCGCCACTTTCATGGGCTACAAGATGACGGACAGGCTCAGGCCCGAGTGGGACACCATGAGCATCTTTCTGATGGACGAGACGCTCGCGGCGCTCAACCTCGACGCGGTAAGGACGACCCACCCTGTCCAGGCTCACGTGAGGAAGGTCGAGGAGGCAATGCACATGTTCGACGCCGTCAGCTATAACAAGGGTGCGAGCATACTTAGGATGCTCGAATCATATGTGGGGGAGGACACCTTCAGGAAGGGGGTGTCGGACTACCTCAGGAAGTTCAGCTTCTCCAACGCTTCAGGCAAGGACCTCTGGGACTCCCTAGGGAGGGCTTCAAGCCTCCCGGTGACCAAGGTTGCCCGGGAATGGCTGACAAGACCAGGCTTCCCTGTAGTCGAGGTCCGTTCAGCAGGGAAGAAGGTCCGACTCTCCCAGAAGAGGTTCCTGATAACAGGCAGTGTCCGAGCCGCGCCTTGGCCCATAACGACCAACATCACAATCGGAGGGGAAGCGCGCAAGTTGTTCTTCGACAAGGTGTCGATGACCCTCGATGTCGATCATGGCTCAGACATACTCCTCAACCAAGGGAGGATGAGCTTTCACGTCACCCTCTACGACAAGAAGGGGTACCACAGGCTGGCGGAACGCTTCGCCACCCTGAGCCCACACGACAGGGGGGGCCTGATCAACGACCTCTTCCTCTTCCTGCAGGCTGGGGAAGTCGACCCGAACGAGTACTTCAGGTTCATAGGCCTCTGCGGAGGGACTCCCGACAGCGTCACCGTCCAGGTGGCTGCCGGTCAGCTCCGGCTCCTCAACGCCATCGCCTGGGACTCTCCAGGGCTTCGCGCGGTCTACCCGAAGTTCTATCCAAGGCTCTTGGCGAGAATCGGCGAAGAGCCAAAGCCCGGCGAGCCAGAGTACCTTGGCGCCGCCAGAGAAGAGCTAACCTCGCAATACGTCGAGGTCGACGAAGCATATGCCGCGAAGCTGGCCCAGAAGTTCGACCACTATCTCGAGCTCGACCCGAACCTCAGGGGGGCCGTCGCGTCTGCCTACGCCATCACGTATGGGGAGAGGGCCAAGGGACCACTCATCCAGATGGTGAAGACAATGCAGGGAGAGGTGGACAGGGCGAAGATATACGGGGCACTCTGTTCCTTCAAAGACCCCTCTCTGGTCGAGGAGACCTTGGACCTCGGTATGAGCGGGGAGGTGAGCCGTTCTGACTCTGCCTACCCAATGATTTTTGGCGCGCTAAACACAGGCGCCCGGAAAGTCTATTGGAAATGGCTTACTAAGCACTACGACGCAATCTATGAGATGTACGGCGGGTCGCAGCAGTTCTACCTCTACATGATGCGGCTCCTTCCTGTGTGCGGGGTCGGGAGGGAGGCCGAGGTGAAGCGGTTCCTCTCTGGGAGGAGGATGAAGCAGGGCGGCTCAAGCCTCATCAGGGCGATGGAAGGGCTCGAAATCAACTCAGCGCTCCGTCGGAGACTCCTCGCAAAGGGGCCGAGGAGCTAGTCCCGGGCTCCCTCGAAGCCTTAAGCCCAGATGAACGTATCTTCATCAGCCGACTTCCGCCGCTTCACATCGGGCGCCGTCCCTCTTCCCCCAGAGCGGGGCCCCATCAGGGCCGCTCCATCTTTCTGAACCTGCCCTTAACTAGCGGACGCACCTATGCAGCAACCCATGGAAGTAGAACCGTCGCTTATCCACCGCCTCTTCTACCCACAGGTGCCCCTCGTGATTGCCGCAAAGGCTGGTGCGAGGGCATCGGCAATGCCAGTCGTGTCATACCTTTCTGTGTCGGAGAAGCCGCCCATCGTCGCGGTGGCCTGCGCCCCCCGGGGGTTCACTTGCAAGCTTGCCAGGAGGGCGCGCTGCTTCTCGCTCTCCGTCCTTGGTAGGGAAGAGTCTTCGACAGTGTCCAAGCTTGCCACGACCAGCGGCGCGGCGGTGAAGGACAAGCTGGCGATGGCAGGGCTCGCCTATTCGGACGGGACTAAGCTGGACGTCCCTGTCCTCGACGCAGCTTTGGCGACCCTCGAGTGCAGGTTGCTTTCGGCGGTCCGGCTCGGCGACCACGTACTCCTCGTCGCGCGCGTGGAGACCGCTTATGCCAGAGATGCG
The DNA here is from genome assembly GCA_029785215.1 of Nitrososphaerota archaeon. GTDB lineage: Archaea > Thermoproteota > Nitrososphaeria > Nitrososphaerales > Gagatemarchaeaceae > UBA183. The sequence goes on along the minus strand of JAFMAB010000001.1, from coordinate 255,108 downwards.
TTCAGAGAGTTCTGGGATTACGGGAAGTACAGGCCCATCCTCTACGCAGGGTGGCAGGGGGGGCTGAGCCAGTACGACGCAAGCTAGGCGCAGGGCCAGCCAGGGTCGCGGAAATCCCACGCCAGCGTGTGCCTCCCTTGTCCATGGATTTTCCAAATGGGAGTTCGGGCCATCAAGGCTCGCCCCGGCCCAGGCGGACTAGCCGACGAGCGCCCCTCGTTTCGCTCACCTTCGTAGGGGGCCGGCGCTCGACTCCGCCTACTCTTCTCCCCTGACGGAGACGAACCTCGTGGTAAGGCTCCCGGTCCTGTTGAGCTTGGCGAGGTTGAGCACCAATGGGGTCATCCTTTCGATGACACGAGCCTCAGAGAGCGGGCCCGCGTAGAGGGGCCTCAGGTTCGGGACCGACCTCACGAGCCCCGCGACCGTCTCGAAGGTCTCCTTGGAGTCTGAGGCCACCAATATGTCCATGGCCACCGGCTCCCCCTTCTCAAAGAAGAGCGACGAGACGTGATTGAACGCCGTGGCGACCCTGCTCCCCGGAAGGAGCCCGGCCAGCTCCTCAGCGGCGGAACCAGCTTCCAAGCCGTACCTGAGGAGCCCTCCTTCTAGTTTGAGCGGGTTGACCGCCGACACCACCGGCTTCCCCTCAAGCGCAGAGGCGAGACCGGACGCCGTCCCCAAGGCCTCGTAAGGCACCGCGAAGACAGCGACTTCGGCCTCCTCCGACGCGCCGAGATAATCCAACCCGATGGCCCTATCGACCTTCCGGGCCGCATCCCGCGCCCTCTCAAGGTCCCGGGACCCTATCACAACCTCGTTCCTCTTTGATAGCTGTCTTGCGATGGCTCCCCCCATGCGGCCGGTCCCACCTAGAACAGCGACCTTCACTCTTCCAGCCTCGACTGCGGGGATTTTTCGACGTACCTCTCGTACTTCGAGTCCATCACGCCCTTGATCTTCTCCGCTCTCTTCCACCCTATCCCCTCTGTCATCGCAATCTCCCCGGCCGTGAGGGCCATCACACGCCTGGGAGTGCCGTACTTGGCCAAGAGCTTCTCGGCCAGTCTCCTACCCACCCCTGGGAGAGACGACACTAGGTAGATTTGCTGCAGCGGGATGCTCTTAGCCTTGTGAGGGACCTCGGACGGCAGTCTCGTGAGGGGCTTCGCCCTGGCGTGGACCAGGAGTTCAGAGATCGCCACGGCCGTCTCCCTCGGGTTGGCAGTGTAGATTACCCTCAGACCGTAGGCGATGGTCACGTTCGCTATGGCTCCGTAGAATGACTTCAGGTTCCGCGCCAGCCCCTCGACCTCATTCGAGTCCCCTTCGACGAGGAGGAAGGGCTTCGCATACGCCGCAGAGATCCTTGCAGCTTGGGAGAAGATGCGGGCGTCGTAGACAGACGACACCAGGTCCTTCACCGATTTCCTCTCGACCGCCACCTCTGGATTCAGGACGTAGTCGGCCACGGGGAGCCTGCTGAAGTAGACCCTGACGTTCAGTTTCGTCAGCTCGTCGGGGACGCCGCTCGCTTTCTCCCTCTCGTCGGCCACCACCCGGGCAGGTATCACGGGAAGCGCACAGGGATCACGAAATAAAAGGAGTAAGCCGCGACGGCGAACAGCGCCACAGCGGCTAATGCGACGCCGATATCCGTCATCCTCGCCTTGTAGGCCATGAGGGTGGTCGGTCTGGGTACCGCCCCGTATGCCCTGGACTCCATGGCTTCGGCCAGCTCGCCGCTTCTCACCACCGAGTTGACCACCAGAGGGATCAGTATCGGGATCATGTTCCTCGCCCTCCGGATTAGGTTCCCCTTCTCAAGCTCCAACCCTCTCGACTTCTGGGCGTCCATGATTTGTATGGTGTCAAGCATCATCACAGGTATGAACCTGACCGCAGTCACGAAGGCGAACACGACGTCCCTGGGTAGTCTGAACATCCTCATCACCTGCTCGAGCTCGTCCGGGGAGGTGGTGATGAAGAAGAGGCTAGTCGAAACCACTATGGCTATGAACCTGATCGCGTAGAGGAGCGACGTATCCAGGTTCCTGGTGAACGCTATATTCACTACGAAGATGAATCCAGAGAACAGCGCGGTGAATGTCATAGTCCTGGCCACCCTCATCAGAACAGTGGCCCCAGCCGACAGCCCGACCATGAAGGCGATGACAAGGACCATCTCGAAGACGGACCTCGCGAGGAGGGACGTCACGAACATCAGCAGTGAGTTCAGGAGCTTCGTCCTCGGGTCCAGTCTGTGGTAGAACGACTCCCCTCTCCTGAAGATGAACCCGCCGCTCAGCCACATCATGCGCGCAGACCTTCCTCTACCCAGCGCTTCGCGTCGAGCGGATGGATGAAAGGGGCACGTGGCCTCCTCCGGAATTCCTGATAAAGCTCCACCAGCTGCGGCTGCGCTACCCGCGCCGACCCCAGCAACTCCCTGTCCTGCATTATGTCGGTCGAAGGGCCGTCCCCCACCACCCTCCCCCCTTTCATCACCACGACCCTCGGCTGGATAGGCCAGAGGAATTCGATGTCGTGCGAGACCACCAATATGGTCTTCCCCGTCGACGTCAGCATCTGTATGGTCCCAGCCAGCTTCTCCTTCTGGATGGCGTCTTGCCCTACGGTCGGCTCGTCGAATATCACCACCTGGGGGTCCCAGGCGAGGATGCACGCCAGCGTGAGCCTTTTCTTCTCTCCCCCGCTGAGTACCAGGGGGGACGACTTTCTGTACTCCTCCAGGCCGAAGAGCTCAAGCCCCCAGGTTACGCGGTTGTGGACCACATCCTCCGAGAACCCGAAGTTCTTGAGGGCGAACGACATCTCCTCCTCCACCGTCTCTGAAAAGAGCTGGTGGTCCGGGTTCTGAAAAGCCACTCCGACCTTCCGGGACAGCTGGGCCGTGCTTGCATCCCTCGTGTCGACCCCGTCTACGATGACGCTCCCAGATTCAGGCTTCAACAGCCCAGTCACATGCTTCACGAGCGTCGTCTTCCCCGCCCCGTTCTCGCCCACGACGGCGACCACCTCACCTGTCCCCACCTTGAGGCTGACCCCGTCTAGGGCCTTGACACCGTTCTGATGGACGAATGTCACGTCCCTGAACTCTATCATATCTCCCTCCCCTCCACGGCCGCGGCGAGCTCAGAGGGGGTCAGCAGCCTTTCCACCCCTACCCCCTCCTCGCCGGCGAGCATCTTCTGCACCCTCGTGACGGCGGGGACCGCCACCCCATGGGTCCCGACCTCCTCCCCGAACAGCACGTCCTTCGGGGTCCCCTCGGCCACTTTCTTCCCTCCTTCCATCACTACGAGCCTGTCCGCGACCCCCATCAGGAGGTCAAGGCGGTGTTCCACGACGACGAAGGTGGTCCCAAGCTCCTTCCTGAGCCTGACCACCAGGGCGACCAGCTCGGAAGCTGTCCTGGGGTCGAGGAGGGATGTCGGCTCGTCGAGTATCACTAGCTTGGGTCTCATCGCAAGGACCCCAGCCAGGGCGACTCTCTGCTTCTGCCCATCGGAGAGTTCGTGGGGGGCGCGCTGCGCCAGGTCGCCTATCCTTAGGAGCCCTAGGGCCTCATCCACCCTCGCCCTCATTTCGTTCCTGGGGACCCCGAGGTTCTCGAGGCCGAAAGCCACATCCCTTTCGACCGTGAACATGAATATCTGGTTCTCTGGGTTCTGAAAGAGGAATCCGACCGATTGGGCGAGGTCACGCATGTTCGAGCCCTTGACGCTCGAGCCACCAACGCGTACGTCTCCTGAGTATTCTCCGCCGTACATGTGGGGGATCAGCCCGTTCACGGTCCTGAGGAGGGTGGACTTGCCGCATCCGGACGGGCCGGCCAACACCACTATCTCCCCCTCCGGAATTGCCAGATTGAACCCTGAAACAGCGTTCCTAGGCGCGTCAGAGTACTTGAAGCTGAGCCCCTCGACCTCAAGTATGTCTCCCATTGCGGCCGCCACCGGACCGGGTCAGCGCCTGTCCTTTGGGAGCGTGGTGGCGGGGGGTTCTACGACGTCGGCGAACCAGGGGGTCCTCCCCCCGACCCTGAGCCTGGGAATCGATGGGGCCCTGAGGACCAGGGACGAGATTCCCATCACGCCGGCCAGCTGTATGACATTGAATATCGCCGTGAACCCGAGGACCACGAGCAGGGCGTTGGAAGTCGTCAGCTCTATCCCTATCGCCGCTAAGGGGGTCCTTACCAGCGCCTCGATGGCCGGGAGGCCGTAAAGATAGACGATCAGGTAGAAGTTCGGCACCGTCATCGCCAGGGCTCTGACCGCTCCCCCCAGGGCCGTGCTCCACCCCGCGAGTCTGAGAAAGCTGGTCCTCCCGCTACGGGCCGCGATCTTGGTCCCGGCCCAGAGGCCCGCGACCGTGGAAACCAGGGCGATTAGCTTCAGAATGGGGCCCACGGGTATCTGCTGACCGAAGACCATCAGCCCCCCGAACTCGACGAAAGAAGAGACCAGGGCGGGGGCGGGACCGAAGATGAAGAAAGCGAGAATAATGGCGACCTCACCGAGGTCGAACTGCAGATAGGGCACGAGAGGGAAATTCAGGCCCATGGCCTGGGACCCTGCCGCAAGGATGAGCGCAAGCGCGCTGAAGATGGCGCTACCGGCTATGGACGCGGTGTCCAGGCGCCCCCTCGTTACCGTCCCCATGCCGAGACAGCCCAGCCCGTTATCCTTATAATGGTTTAGTAGCTACCAGTCTACTTGTAGATGTCAAGGGAGAACGTCGGGGCGAGCTCGTCGCAGCTCACCACCCTCCTCCACCTGGCTAGGCTCGGTGCCGTCAATTCGTTCGCCAACGTCACCACGCGGATGCTGGGTGAATCCATGGGACTCAGCCAGCAAGCTGCTTCACTGAGGATTGCCGACCTTCAGCGGGCGGGGTTGGCCGAGAGGGCGCACTCCGGGCGCGGCCTCGCAGTCAGGTTGACTGAGAAAGGGCTAGACGCGGTGGAGACCTTCCTCGCGGACGTGACGTCTAACCTTGAGAGAGGGAGAGACACGCTTCAGTTCCGAGGGGCGGTCTTTACTGGGATGAAGGAGGGGGCGTACTACGTCTCGCTGAAGGGGTACGCTGAGGGATTCGCCAGGGCGCTCGGATTCGAGCCGTTCCCGGGGACCCTAAACCTCCGCCTTACCAGTGAAGCGATGATAGGGCAGCGTAGGCGCTTGGACCTGCTGAAGGGGATTGTGATTCCGGGATTCGCTGATGGCAGGAGATCCTACGGGGGGGTGAAGTGCTTCCGGGCTAAGGTGGCCGGGAGGTATCCGGGCGCGGTCCTAGCGATCGAGAGGACCCATCATGACAGTTCCGTACTCGAGGTGGTCTCTCCGGTCAACCTCAGGAGGTCACTGGGACTGAAGGACGGGGACGAGTGCGCCGTCATGACCTATCTTGGCGAGGGGTGGGCACGTCGACGCTAAAAGTGACGGAGTCGCCATCCTTCAGGCCGAGCCTCCCTCGGAGGTATGTCGGGGAGATCAGCTCGGCGACCGTCTCGTTGTAGTAGGTGACATCGATGAAGAGAAGGGTTACCTTCTCTCCCCTCAGCTCCCCATCAAAACATGTCAGTGAGCTGAAAGACTCGCCTCCAAGGGCGAAGCCCGCTATCTTCACCCCGTCCTTCGACCTAATCTCTTTGAGCTTCCGTATCATCTCGTCTCCTTCGAGCTTTACATTGAGCGTCCCTGGGTATGGAGAATACCCCAGTCGCTCCTTGAATCGCCGCTGGTAGGCCTGGTGACCGACGTAGTACTTTCCTTTCCCCATTCCACTGAACACCGTCCCGGTCACGGACAGGCGCATCGGTCGCCCCACGAGAGGGCGAAATAAAAACTCCGATTGGCTTATCTAGAATCGGTGGGCGATGGGGGGTGTGCTTAAACAGGAAATCCTCGTACTGGTGGACGAAAACGACAACGAGTTAGGGACAGACACGCGCGAGAACTGCCACGCGGGGAGGGGAAAGCGACACAGGGCGTATACGGCGCTGATCTTCCATGACGGGAAGCTTCTACTGCAGCAGCGTAGTCAGAAGAAGCTCCTCTGGCCAGGGGCTTGGGACGTCTCTTTCACGAGCCACGTCTATCCAGGGGAGACATATCAGCAGGCGGCCTCGCGCCGGGCGAAGGAGGAGCTGGGCGCAACCGTGGGTCACCTGGAAGACGTGCACTCCTTCGTCTATTTCGCCCCTCAAGGAGACAACGCCGAAAACGAGTTCTGCAGGGTCCTTGTGGGCGACTTCGACGGCAGGATTCTGCCCAACGGCGACGAGATGTCGTCGGTGAAGTGGGCCAAGGTCGCCGATGTGGCCGCAGACGTTCAGGCGCACCCAGACCTCTACACCCCATGGTTCAAGCTATCGTTCGAAGGTTTCCTGAAGAGCGGGGCGTCAGCCAGGTATGCCTAGTCCAGCTTCTTCAGCTCGCCGAGTAGTTCCTCAAACCGCTTCATGGTCGCCTGCACCGTGCCCTCCTCCCCTGACGTCGTAGAGAACGAAGCGGCCGTCGCGTGTCCGCCCCCGTGCCCTCCGAGCCTCTTCGCCATCTCCTCAGCTACCTGGGACCCAAGCTTCACACCAGTCGCTTCATGGAACCTCTGGGTGGCCCTCATGCTCACCCTAGTCTCGCCGTCTGACTCCCCGGCCACCAGGCCCAGATCGGCCCCGAGGTAGATCAGGGCCCTGGCTACGTGGGCCTGAAACGATCCTATGTGGCTCGTCGCCATCACCCACTTCCCCGCCTTGTATATCGAAGCCCTCTGCGCACCCTTAAGTCTCGCTATGACCTCGCCGTAGTCGGGTTCGCTTCTGAGCTCCTGCCTCGCCAAGGCCAGGTCTGCCCCCGCGTCAATCAGCTTCACCGCGGCCTTGAGGCCAGACGGCCCCGCGATGGCCAGGTGGGACGAGTCGAAGAGCATCGCCTCCAGGAGAGCTTGGGCGGTCTGGGGGTCTGGGGTCACTCCTCTGCGCTCGAAGAGCCCGCTGACCACCTCCGCAGCCGAGGTCGCCTCTTCGTCTATGATTGCGTAGCTGTAAAGGTCCCCTCCCCTGGATGGATGATGGTCGACCAGGACTTTCACCCCCTGGCTCACCCGGAACTTCTCTTTCCACTCGTTCAGCAGCTCCTCGTCCCCCACGTCCACTGCGACGTAAAGGTCGTAATCACCATCGCTCCCGTCGGCGATCCTGTGGGGGAACTTCATGCTGAGCTTCTGGGTCAGCGTCGTCATCCCTCCTGGGGTGGCGATGTCCGTCTCACACCAGGGGGCCAGTGTCCCTATAAGCATGGAGATGGCGTACGCAGAGAGATAGGCGTCTGCGTCCGCGTTCCTGTGACAGACCACGACCGCCTTCCTGAGCGTCGCGGGATCGACGAACGGGAATTCTTCAGGATTCACTCCAAGGGGCAAGGCCCGGCGCGGTCTACGCGTCCCCGGGGGGTTGCTGTTGCGCCTGCAGCGGCCTAGCCTTCACCGCTTCGTCTATCTTGGTCTGGAGGTCCTTGAGGCTCTCCCTGAACCTGGACTCCTGCTTCGCAAGGACCAGTTTCCTGGTGTTCGCCAGCTCCTTCTTTTCGCCTAGCTCCTTCACAACTTCCTCCTTCTTGGTCTTAATCAGCAGATTCCCAGCGAACTTGTATACCGCCTCCGAGTCGGTCACCTTCGCAAGCTCCTCCAATGCTTTCTCCGCCTCGCTGAGCTCGAGCTCGACTTGCTGCTTCTGTGCAAGCACGGCCTGCAGGTTCTGCTGCGCCTGGTCGTACCTCGCCAGCTGCTCTCGGAGTAGCGGAGGAAGTTCTGGTTGGCTCAACTTTCGGACAAGCGACCCCGGTCGCTACTTAAAGCCTTTCGAGGCAGACCCGGCCGACCTCACCAGCTCCAGAATAGCCTTCGCCTTCTCTTCGACCTCTCCTGGACCGTCTCCTTCGATTCTCACGACGCACAAACCCCCTTTGACTACAGCGGACGGGACCTTCTCGACTATCTTCGCCGCTGTCTGCCTGTCGACTCTGAAAGTGATCTTCAGCCCGACTGATTGTATAGCGCTACCTTGCTTTCGCCTGGGCGAGTTCATAGGCCCCCCCGGCTACAGTATAGCCGCAGGATTTGCACTTCCAGATGCCTGAAGACGCCCTAGCAAGCTTCAAGCTCGCGCACGCAGGGCACTCCCTTGCCTGCTTTAGGGTCCTCCAAACTCTGGCATACCTCTTCCTGAGGGTGCCGCCGTACTTCGCACCAAGCCCCTTTACGCTCTCGTTCGCCTTCGGCACTACTTCGTCGCCTCTATTATCTGGGCCCTGATGGCTTTGCCGACCTTGATGGAGACGTCCGCAGCCTGCAACACCTGCTCAGGGGTGATTGTGCTAGCCTCGCCCTTCTGACTGGCGCATATGTTCCCATTATCGTCTGTTGTTATGGTGATTCTCATGTCCATGGACGCCTCCTCCTCAGCGTTGGGGTCGACCACCAACCTGTCGCCTATCCTGGCTATGGTGACAGACACCGGGGTCGTCTCTACCGGGACTGGGATCAATTCGTCAGTCGCCTCCACTTTGTCGTCCTTGATCACATATTTCTTCATCTTCGCCGTCCTGAGGGCTGACACGACGGCATAGCTGGTAGCGTCGAACAAGTTGCCGTCGACGTTCATGACGTTGCAGTCCACGAACACCGCGATGACAGTCTTCCCTGGGATGAGGCTGAGCTTGCCCATGTCGACCATCTCAGACTCGCGTATCCCCCTGTCCGTCACCCTCGCCAGCTCTATGGCGTCTTCGCTGGGCGGCCCCGCCTCAGCATAGGGGGAGGACATAGGGAGTATCTCGGCATTGACCATCAGTATCCCCTTGTCCGGGGTGTCTGGGAAGGGAATCCCTGTGGCTATCTTCACCCCGGCTATGACTTCGGTGTTCCCAAGGGTCACCCTCGCCGAGCCGTTGGCCTTCGGGATCACCCCTGTTTCTATCTTCAGCTCCCTTGGCTGATCTAGGGCCCTCTCGTCTAGGCGCTTCCCATTCGCCAGTAGCTGCACCATCTGTGCCTTCCTGATCGTCTCTACAACGTAGTTCTTCATCATCGACATCTATTCGGCCCCCTCTTCCACCTCAGTGGTCTGTGCTTCGCCACCGAAGAACCTCCTTGTGAGCGCCTCCCTCTGCATCAGATAAATCTCCTTTCCCTTCTCGATGGCAAGCTCGAATGCTTTCTGGAAGTTCTCTCGAGTGTAAACCCCGTCCACCTGGAGGAGACCCACCTGGCCGAGGTTGGGCATGATGGCTACTGGCATGTCTCCGTTCCCCTCTTTGTCTTCTGTGTCATCGAGGTCAGAGACCACCTGCTCCCCGATGAGGCCACAAGAACATCCGACCACCAAGTCGCGCATGTTGATACCTGCGTCTGCCAAGGCCAGCGACGCGGCGGTGATCCCGGCGACCCTCGACCCTCCGTCTGACTGGAGCACTTCGACCCACACCTCGATTGCGGTCCTCGGATAGTCTTCCACCACGACCGCCGGCACCAACGCCTCCCTGATTACTTTCGAAATCTCAATCTCCCTCCTCGACGGCGCCGGGTTCTTCCTCTCGTCGACTGAGAAGGGGGCCATGTGGTACCTGCACCTCAGGAGCGCCCTGTCAGGGAGTACCTGGTGCTTGGGATGCACCTCCTTCGGCCCATACACGGCTGCCATTATCTTGTTCTTTCCCCATTCGATGTAAGCCGATCCGTCGGCGTTCTTCATCACGCCCACCTGCAGCTTAATCGGCCTGAGCTCATTCCACTTCCTCCCGTCGAGCCGGATGCCGTTCTCGTCTATGAGTTTCCTCTTAGATCCCGCCAACTGCGCTCCCTCCCAGAGCTTCTTCAACCTTAGATATCAGATCTGGCGCGCGGGTCTCCTCTTCCACGAGCCTTATCGCCTTCACAGCCTTCACGATGCCTTCTGGGCTCCCGTCCACGACCACCACGCCATTCTGGCCCACCTTTATGTCGCACCCTGTCCTTTCGTTGATTAGGTTGATCATCGCACCTCTTCTCCCTATTATTCGAGGGACCTTAGTTGGTGATATCTTAACGATTTCCCCCGACTCTATCTTCCCATAACCTTGCCCTCTGATGCTCAGTTGAGGGTCCCTGGACCTCTCGAAGGACTCTATCCTCGTCCCGATGATGTCGCCCACCTTGAACTTGCTCGACAGGTCGTGGGTCGCGGGGGAGAAATCCCTCCCGAAGACGAATGAGGCGGGGAGGAATCCATCGAAGCACGAGTTGATGTCAACGACCCACCCGAACCCGTTGACGTCCACCACCTTACCTATCACTTCGTCATCGGTCCGTGGGAGATATGGTCCCGTAAGAGGACTAAGCTTGATTTCATCTCTCAGAATCTCGGCGATTCCCACCCTGAGGGCCACGTACTCGTCTCCGTGCCTTTCGATGTAACTCCCGAAACGGTAGTTCCCCTTGGCTACGACGTCTCCCGGGATTACCTGCCTTCTCTGTATCATTGGCATCTCTATTTCACCACTGTGACCTGAGCGGCCCCCTTCGTGGTCGAGCCGAGACGGTCCAGCAGGCCGGGCTGTCCTCCGGCGGGTATTTCTACTATTGCGGACAGCGTCCCGTCGGCCAGCCAGTCCTCCTTCACGATTTCTCCGAAGTTCTTCATTACTCCGATGGCCTGGCCCGTGTATTGGGCTGCCACCTTCACCTGTAGTCTTAACTTCTCTGACTTGAGCGGAAGGAGCGTCCTAAGGGCTTCCACCACTGCCTTCATCTGCTCGTTGGGGTCCTGAAACGGGTCCACCGAAACGCGGGCTTCGAGCATGGCTTGTTCTATCCTTGTCGGGGGGTGGGGGAGCATGGTCCTCGGGTCGACGAAGTTCTTTGAGATACCGGCTATTATCGCCCGCCTCTTCTCATCCGTGAGCTTCTTCCGTTGCTCCTGGGTGAGGTTCAGCTCTCCCCTCCTGAGTATCTCGAGGGCCGCCTTCACGTGGTCGTCGGTCCCGAAGTGGAGCTTCAGCTTCTCACTGCTTGCCCTTAGGCCCTTCCGCGAGTCCGAATAGACCTCATCGACGGCGATCACAGCCGAAGGCTCGACGTTCCGACCCTGCTTGAATGACAGCGCCGAATCCGGGTTGACCAATATCTCATAATGCTCTCCTCCGAACGTTAGCCTGACAGTGGTGAACTTCGAGGATTCGTGGGTCCTCGGTTTGTATTCCCCGCCCCCCCGCCCGAAGGTCCCGCTCATCTGAGCCGACGCTTCTCAGGAGCTCTTGGCCGGCGGCTTGTCTGATTTCGTCTTGGCTTCGGAGGCGCTCTTACCTACCTCGGCCTCCGCGAGACGCCTCCACTTCTTGGTCCCGGCGTCCACGACGGCGACCTTGATGTGCGAAGTCCCGCTTTTGTCCTCGCTCACGAGATAGATGCACTCGATAGCCAGAGTTATGGCGCCTTCGAGGGTAAGGTCCGACGAGTAGTTCTTCTCCAGATAGTCGTTCACTTGGTCGCTCCCCTGCCCTATGGCGATGGCATGAAACCCGGAGTACGTCCCTGTCGGGTCTGCTAGGTAGACCACCGGACCCGCTTCGTCGACCCCCGCTATGATGAGCGAGACTCCGAATGGCCTGACTCCGGCGTATTGGGTGTACTGCTGGTTCATGTCGGCTATGCGCTTGGCTATGGCTTCGACGTCGACTGGCTCGTCGTAGATCAGCTTGTTGCTCTGTGCGAGGACGCGGGCGTTGTCCACCTGGATCCTGGCGTCAGGGATGTATCCTGCTCCTACTGCCCCGACGTGGTCGTCGATCTGGAACATCTTGATGACCGACTCTGCGCTCTGAAGCTTCCTCTGCTTCTCTTCCACGGCCAGCACGACCCCCTGCCTGGTCTGGACGCCCACTGCCAGGTTCCCTCTCCTGACAGTCTCCAATGCGTACTCTACCTGGTACAGCCTGCCGTCGGGCGAGAATATGGTGATCGCCCTGTCGTATCCTGCCGAAGGTGCAAACATTTTCTTGCCTTGCTCCTTTTTCGCCAACGATTTCCTTGGCCTTTTAAACTGTTCTGAAGTTCTCGGTGTTTCCACGAAAGTTCTTATCTGGAATGAACGTCGTGCTTTACGATGACCAAGGTCCTCGTTGTCAACAACTACCCAGCTAAGGACCGCGCAGGGGCCCTGGAGAGGTGTTTGACAGGTAACGGTGCCGAGGTGGCGGCCATCGAATGGCGAGAGTCGTCCGCCGCCAGGTTCGACTCCTTCGACGGCGTGGTATTGAGCGGTTCTCCGGAGATGATGACCGCCCCCAGGACCAGGGAAAAGTTCCAGGGCGAGGCCCAGGCGATTCTGGACTCCCACGCCCCCATCCTCGGTATCTGTTTCGGCCACCAGCTCATGGCTCACGCCTTTGGTGCCGAGGTTGTAAAAGACACGAAGCACGTCCTCGACATGGTGAAGACGACGATCTTAGTTGACGACCCACTGTTCGAGGGCCTCCCGAAGTCCCTTACTCTCCTAGAGTCTAGGTATGAGGTAGTGAGGACGGTACCGGACAGGTTTACCCTCCTGGCCCGGAGCGAGACCAGCGCCATCGCGGCCATGAGGCACAGGGCTCGCGGCCTCTATGGCGTCCAGTTCCACCCCGAACGGTTCACTGCGGCCAACCCGGACGGAGACAGGGTTGTGGCCAACTTCCTCGGCCTCCTGAAGTAGTAGGTGAAGGGCGTGGTGGTCGAGAAGGTCATCTTTCAAAAGCAGGTGGTGGACAGCCTATTCAGCTACTCCGCCATGGCCTATCCCAACGAGGGAATCCTCCTGCTGAGGGGTAAATCGAAGAAGGGCGTGGTGGATGTGACTGGAGTGGTGATTCCGCCCCTCGCCAGCCATGGAGCCGCGTTCTCGTCGTTCAATTGGTGGATGCTCCCCGTCGACTTCTCCTACGTCGGGGTCGCTCACTCGCACCCTTCAGGGAACCACAACCCTTCCCACCAGGACCTCCTACACGCCACAGGGAAGCTAATGGTGATAATGGGGTATCCCTACGCCACGACAGACAACCTCGGGGTATACGACCACAACGGGAACAGGATCCCGTTCGAAGTCAGGTAGTCGGCTCCCGTCCCGGACCACCTGACGACGCTCGCGTCGCCCCACTTCTGCTTCATCCCTCAGCGGAACTATCAACCTAGAGCCATCCGCGGCATCCCGAGTGCTCCGTCAGGCGCCAAGACAACGTCGGCGACGGGACGCGACATGACCCCGCCTGCACCGGCAAGTTCGGAGTACTGATGGCGCGCTCTGTATCCTGTGGAACAAACCCTTCATGCGCTTCCCATCCCCTGATCCCCCCGGTCGTCTGGTCGCCCGCTGTCACCGTCCAAGTGGTACGATGCCGTCCTGGGCCCCTCGGCCCCCTGCGCGAACCAGGACCGATGCCGCGGCCGCCTCCGATGATTCAGCGGAGGGGTCGACGCAGGTTCCGAGCGTTTCCACCCGCCCTCTTCATCCCTTCGCCCCCGCCGGTAGATTCGATCACCTCTGAAGGTGGTTTCACATCGACTAGGTCCGCGTCATCCAAGGCGTGGGAGGGCGCGGACGGAGCCTTGGGATGCAGGGCATGCGTCACCGCCTCCTCCCCTCACTACCGTCAGCGTCCAAGCAGCCTGTGCGCCCTCCGATGGGCTGACTGCGCCTAAGGCAGCCCGGCCATGACTATGCCTCTGTCCTCCAACAGTTCGACCCCTTTAGGTGCGGTTCTACCCGCCCGTGTCACCCAGTCGCACTCGGGCGAGATGCTAATGCTTAAATCGCCTGATTGAAACAGCGTTGTCTCATGTCTCAGTATACTAAAGGTCAGAGTTGGGGCGCCCTGAAGAAGGCTTGGCGGGGCTATAAGGTAGCCAAGGTGCAGAAGAACACGGCTGACATGAAGAAGTACGCCGAACGAATCAGGACACTCCAGGGCGAGCTAGGACTCGTCCAGGCGAAGTTCCCCGAGCTAGGTCTCAACTGAGACCTGACTCGTCTTATTTCACCTCGCCAAGTCAGCGTGGTTCGTTATTATCTGGTTTCTCAGGTCTTGCGCTTGCTGGAGGGTGAAGTCCGGCTCTGCTGAGACCAGCACCAGTTTATCCCCTAGATAGAACGTAATGATGTTAAGCCTCTCTCTTTTATTGAAGGTGTACTGGTTCTTCCCGAAGTAACGGTCCCAGGTCCTGTCGTTGTTGAGTTGGATGGTTATGCCCGCTATGAGCCTGATGTCCTCGCTCTGAGGTTCCAGAGAGGGGATTCCTTTCCTCATCCCACCTGCGATCTGCCTCCCACTTTGGTCGAGGATTTGGGCAGACCGAACCCTGCGGTCGAACTTGAAGATCTCCGTTATGATTTTGTCCCACTGTACCTGGAGCATCGCGTTTCACACGCCATGCGCTGAGATATAAGCGAAACCCCGAGGGTCAAGGTCGGGGGAGGGCGTCTAGTATCTCACGGGTCTTCCTCACCCTGCCTATCCTCTTCAGGACGAGCTCCACCGCATTCCTGTGGGCGTCGGCCGAGCGGTCAGACATGGCGTCCTCGGCGAAGACCTGCTGGAAACCATATTCGTACGCGTACCTCGCCGTGCTTTCTACTCCGTAGGTGGTCGCGATACCGCAGAGGACCACTGTGTCCGCGCCACCCCGCCTGAGCCTCAGCTCTAGGTCAGTGCCGTAGAACGCCCCCCACTGGCGTTTTGTAATCACCACGTCGGAGGGGGCCGGCCCGAGTTCGGGAACTATCTCAGCCCAGTCTGGAGGCGTGTCCGCGCGGGGAGAGAACGAGGTGTCAGACAATGGGCTCAACGACGTTCCCCTTGACTGCGCCACCCTGACCAAATATACAGGCATGCCTCGCTTTCTGAATGCTTCGGCGAGCAGGACCGCGTTGGCGACTACAGTCTTTGCGGGGTATGGCTGCGTATCCATAGATGCAATCCCCTTCTGGAGGTCGATGACAACCAGGGCTGTCTTCGACCCGTCAATGGTTAGGTTACTCATGCCTGCCTCCCGTCAGTTGCGCCTTTAGGCGTTTGTGTCTGGTCTGAGTCCTTCGACCTGGCCAGAAGACCGGGGTACTACAGTCAGATTTTTTAACCAGTATTTTCCCGCTATCAGGTAACCTTGGCAGCTCTGATCAATCCAGATTACACGTCGCTTGTGCTCAGGGTAGCGGTGGGCGCCGCATTGGTCGCCCACGGGATGCCTAAGGTCAAGGGGGGCTGGGGGAAGCAGTCTGGACAATGGATCGCCACCATGGGGGTCCCAGCGTCTGCTGCGAGGCTCGTGACTCTGCTCGAGTTCTTCGGAGGGATTTTCCTCATCGTGGGCCTCTTGGTCCCACTGATCGCCGCCTTCTTCGCCATCCAGTTCATCGCCATCATCGTAATGAAATACACCAAGATGAAGGCGGGGTTCATGGGGGGAGGGAACAAGCCTGGGTTCGAGCTCGACTTTACCTACCTGTTGCTCTCCATCGCAATCCTCTTGATTGGGGCCGGCGCGTTCTCCCTGGACGCGCTCTTGGGTATACTCTAGACGCCAGCCGCGGGCGCAAATCTGGTTGAAACATCATTACGGACTTGTTGACACTGTTTGACCCAGGCGGTGAAGAGCCATGATAGAGCGTATCACGAACATGGTCCCAGAAATAGCCACCATCTTGATTGGTACCTGCGTGGGCGCGGTCGCCGTCGTCTACGCGGGGACGAAGGGCTACCTTGGACACCGGAAGAGTAGGGCGGCGCCGTCACCAGCGACAACCACAAGCGCTATCGCTACCGCGACGGAGCAGGCCAACGAAGTCCCGGCTGCGGAGACGCGGGTCGCAGCAGAGCCTGCCCCATCCCCTTCACCCGCTCCATCGTCAGCGCGCTACGAGACGGTCCAGCCCGCCCCAGCCCCAGTCACTTACTCGGCTCCATCACCGACTTTCGCAGCTCCAACGCTCGCGAAGAAGCCGACAAGGACATACAGGCGTCGGACGGCCCCTGTACGTGGTCCCCCCGGTGTCAAGAAGGCCCTCACCAAACCCAAGAAGCGGTAGGCAGGAGAAACAAAGCGAGAGCGTGGGTTCATAAACCCACACTCCACCTCTTTTGAGCCATATTGTCCCCAGATCCCATGATAGGGCTTCACGTTTCCATAGCTGGGTCAATGGATCTTGCGTTCGACCGCGCCGAGGCGATCGGGGCTACCACGTTCCAGATTTTCACGAGGAACCCGAACCAGTGGAAGTTCAAGCCTATACCTGACGAGGCGGTCACCGTTTTCAGGGAGAAAAGGAAGAAGTCAGGGTTCAGGAAGATCCTGGATCACATGCCGTATCTTCCTAACCTTGCCTCCCCGGAGAAGTCGACGATGAAGATCAGTCGCTACTCCCTCGTCGAGGAGGTCAAGCGGTGCGACTCGCTTGGGGTAGACTACTTGGTGATTCACCTCGGGAGCCACCTGGGCAAGGGGACAGCGGTAGGGGTTGCCAACGTGGCGGAAGCCTGTAACGAGGCGTTAGCTGGAAGCGCTGGAGGTACGACGATACTGCTGGAGAATATGGCAGGGCAGAAAAACAGCGTAGGGGCGAGATTCGAGGAGTTGGAGATGATACTCGCCAGGGTCAAGCAGGAAAGGGTCGGAGTCTGCCTGGACACATGTCACATGTACGCTTCAGGCTTCGACCTTACTTCGAAGGAAGCGGTGGCGACTTCCGTGGGGCTGTTCGACGAGGTGGTTGGGTTCGACAGGCTCAAGGCAGTCCATCTCAACGACTCTAAGGGAGAGCTCGGGAGCAAGCTAGACAGGCATGAAAACATTGGGGAGGGCAAGATAGGGCGCAGCGGAATCAGGGAATTCTTGCATTTTCCGGGGGTCGCCGAGAGGCCAATAATAATGGAGACGCCTTACAAGGACGAGGCGGCCGAGAGGAAGACCATGAGAACGGTCAGGAGCCTCCTCCCGTAGATGGTTCACAGTAAAATACGGGTCGCCTTCCGCAGGGTGATGCGGGCCCGTAGCTTAGATCCATAGACGGAGAGAACTCAGGTAGAGCATCGGGCTTTTAACCCGAGGGTCAGCCGACGCCCCTAAACGGGTTCGATTCCCGTCGGGCCCGCTCCCAATCCGGTTCGATACCCAACGTTAAATGCGGAGCAGGTCAACGACGGTATGGCCGGCGAGGAGGGGAGGAGGAAGGAGCGGGGAGTGTCCAAGTACTCGCACCTCCTCGAGTCGGACGCCACTTTCAGGGCGTGGTACGCCAATGTCCTGAGGGCTTCGCACAATACCGGCTTGCACTACTTCCTCAGGATGGGAAGAATATGCGACGAGTTGTGCCCCGTGACACCCAAAGAGATAGGGGCGATGAACAAGACAGAGCTGATGACCTTCGTCTCTACCGTGGTTTCCGACTTGGAGAAGGGAGTCTCAGGAGTTACAATCCACTCGTACGTCAAGGCGATCAAGTCGTGGGCGAGGTTCAACGGGACGAAGCCGGAAGAGAGGATCAACATGACACGGAATCTCCGCATGCGTACTGCTTCATGGTCAACGCCACGGCGTTCGCCATGAGTCTATGAGTGCGGGTTCCGGATCGGCTCCCTATCCCGCGTAATCCTTGCGGCGTTGGGATTAGCTCGTCTTGGCTATGCGGAGCCACAATCTGCAATTCGCGAGAAAATCCTCGGAGTTATCGCGTCGGACTGGGAGAGGATGTCGTCGCGTAGAAGGCCCGCTGGGAGCTTCTCGAGGGCGAACCTCTTCAGCCCCAAGAGGTTGACTTTGCGGTCGATGGTAGTTGACTGCATGACGGTCCAGTCCGCATCATGATTTAACGGACAGGTCGCACGCGGTCTCGCGAGAAGTTGGGCATATATCGTTAGTGTTTAAATATATCGCCACTTACCTACATATAGGTAATCGGGCCTGCGAATGAATGTTACCGATATACAAGGGGGTCGGATGACCAAGAGAAGGGGGCTGATCAGAGAGAGGGTTCTGCGTATCCTTCTGAACAACCCGTCGGGCGGTCTGTCGAAGTACAGGATAGCGAAGGAGTGCGAAGGAGCGTACCCGTGGGTCCACGAACTCCTGGGAAGGTTTGAGAGCGAGGGCCTGCTCGAAGGGACCCGGGTGAGGGACTTTCAGGGACTTATTGCGCGCTGGCAGAAGTGGCGGGTCGAGCCTGGAAAGCGTGAATATATGCTGAGAAAGCCGCTCGAGGTGCTCAGCAAGGCCGACCTCAGGTACGCCCTGACGACATACCAAGCCGAGAACCTCGTGCAGAACTATCTCTTCCCGTCCAGAATCGATTTCTATATCGAGCCAACCGACCTCCCAAGTTGGCACGGCCTTCTGACGAAGGGCGGGCTCGTGGGAAAGGGGAATACGCGGGTGCTGGTCGGGGATTCCCAGGTCCTCTACGGGGCTTCAGAGGTAGGTGGTCTTAATATCGTCTCGATACCTCAACTAATAGTTGACCTCCTCACCGAAGGCGGAGTCTGCGTCGAAGCGGCGGAGATGCTGATGGATAAGGAGGCGAAGAAGATTGTCCCTCTACCAGGACTTTGAAGTGCAGGTATCCCAGTCGCAGCTCTCCAAAGTCCTTTCCGAGCTGGGAGGTCAGGTCTGACTTCTGGGAGGATGGGCCGTCTACCTCACTGTTAACGAGAACTTCAGGGCTTCGGAGGGGCGAAACTTCATGGGATCCAAGGACATCGACCTGGGCTTTCGCATGGACCCGAGCTGGACAGGTGCGGAGCTCAGGGACTCTGTCTTCGCAAGGACCATCGCGAGAATCGAACAGGTCGGATTCAAACCTCTCAGCTTCCGGTTCGTGAAGCGCTTTCACAAGGAGACGAGGGCGGAGCTCTCGAAGGAGCAGGCGAGGAAGGTCAACCAGTCGTTCATCTTCGACATGTACGTCGACCCGATAGTGGACGTCGTCCATCCGCGGGCCAAGCAGGTCTTCGGCTTCGTGCCGGTCGACGAGCCTCCGCTCTCACAGGTATTCACAGGGAAGAGGTTCGTAATTCGCGAGGAGTTCGGGGCGAAGCTGATGCCGCCCAGGCCCGCGGTGCTGCTTGCGACCAAGCTGAACTCAGTCTCGAACAGGGACAAGGAGCACAAGCGGATCAAGGACATGGCAGACATCTACGGTCTCCTTTGGTATTCTGGTGCCGAGCTCGGCGACCTGAGGAGTAAGCTGTTCGCAATGGTGGCTGAGGAAAAGGTTCCCTCCGTCGTCTCCTCCTTCACGGAAGAGGATTACTCAGCGGTCGCGAGGAACCTCGGGACCGAGAAGGCTGAGGTCTCAAGCGTCTTGTCAGAACTGAAGGTCTAGTTGCTCACTTCAGGGCTACGCTTGAACCCTGGTTGACAGGGGTCGAGCATGAAGAAAAGCAAACCCAACCTTTGGGCATAACTCACAGGCAGACTTACCAGCTGTTGGTACTAACTCCCCGGACTCGGTACTACCTGTTGGTACTAAATCGACGCGTTGTCTGTGCAGCGAGGAGAACGTTGCTCATTAGAAAGGCTCCCTATCCCCAGACTTTCCAGCTCCTCAGACGATGGCCTTCTTGACCGGATTTGGCAAGCCTGAGGTTAGGGTTGCCATTTCTGATGCATGGGGTTGCCAAAATCGAGTGTCAGGATTGCCAATTTGGGGTCCAGGCTTGCCAATCTTGCAGGTGCTTTGGCAACCCTTGCGATTCGTGTTAAATGCTAATCAGCCCTTTGATAGCGTATTTCTTCTGTCTCTCTATGAATGCGGCTGAAGTGTGAGCTCAGGTCGAGCGTGAGCAAGCCCCCTATGGGCGAACTCCAGTTAGCAAGTACACAATGTCTGCGAATCTTGCAAAAATCGTGCTCAAGGGTTGAGCACTAGACCTAGCAAAACAATGCTCAAGTGTTGAACATGAATCTTGCAACTAATACCCAAAGCTTGGGTATTGTGTTGACGAGTTGTTATGCTCAACCCTTGGGTATTGTCGGGGCGCCGGCGTGCATTTTGCAAATCTTGCAACGGGCCCAAGATGTTCACATCGTCCTAGAGTAGCCACTTTTGCAAGATCTGGCGAGCTTGGCAACGTATCTTGCCATTTTGCCAATCATGTTGCCAAACTCGTCTCTGATGTTGCCAATTACGTTGCCAAAGCCATGATCTTGACGGCGAGTTGGCAACGTCACTTGGCTCTGTAGAAACCCTCTAACAAGAGGCGATGCCCCCTCATGGCATTGTAGCTGGTCATCCTGATATCGTGAAGGCACTCTAGTATCCTAGTCCAGTGGCGAATCCAGGAACCGAATGCCCCGCCGTTCGATTCCCGTCGGGCCCGCGGACTTGAACCCATTCGGGTTCGATTCCCTGTTCATGCCGGCTCGGTTGCTCTTGTTTGACGAAAGATTGGCGCGAGGAACTCGGATTCTCAGGTGGGTCTGAACCCCCTTGGGTTCGAGTCCTTTTGCTGATACGCTGGTTTGCGATGTGTTTCCACTTGGGCCCCATAGCCGACTAGTGCGGTGAATGTTATTTACGCGCCCATCCTCTTGGTCTTGGCTAGTTACCTTCCGCATGAGTAAGAAGTGGAACATACGTCCACCATGCTTAAATCTGTGTAAACCTATCATTATTTACAGGAAAAATGAGAGCTGGTTGGGGGTTGGCCTCACCTTTGAGCGAGAAGCAGAAGATAGTCTGGTCGCTGCTGGGAGAAGGACTATCAGCAGCGATGGTCGCCTCGAAGTTGGGTTCGACGCGTCAGTTCGTCAACCAGACCAAGCTGGCCGCAGAGGCAAAGCTCTCAGCTTCCCTACGTGACGCTGCCCAGGCTAATCACCTCCAGACGAGCAGGCTCGACCCGAAGAAGGGAATCCTTCTGGGATATCATCCCGGAATCAACCGCAAGGCGGTTGTAACATACAGTGTAAGGTATGGAATCAAAGTCTGGTACTGGTATGATAACCCTGAGGCAGTTACGGACAAGGAGTTCCTGGGGCAGACCAGAAGGTATCTGCTCGAGCTAGCCAAGGAGAGACACATCAACACAGACGGCTTGAAATCCCTCCATCCTGGAAAGTTGGCACAATTCGTATTCTCGGATCTCGTGCCGGAGTTGAAAGATTGAAGCCAGACGAGCGGCCGAGAACTGTAGAAACCAAGACACGAGGATGGTTGCCAGCAGACCAGAGCATGCACCCGCTCGACGAACCGCGCTTTGGACTATGGGCGAGGAGAATCCGAATCTGGGCTGCTCTGTCTGCGTTGGGAATCTTGGCATTCTACTTCGTCCCGGCGGTATACACCCCCACCCTGTTCCAGTGCGCCACATTCATCCCCTCTTGGGGCTACGCATTCAATTGTCCAAGCCCGTCTTCGGGACTGATGTCCCTGAGCTATGCCCTGTTCCATTGGGGCTCTACCTACTCTCTCGCCTCCTGGCTTTCCTTCGGGGCATACAACGTTCTGCCTGTGGGCTTCTTTGCATTGCCTGATGGTGGCAAGCTCACCACGTTTGGGTCGCTGTTCCTGATTGCGCTCCCGGTAGCGATGGTCGGCCTGGGCCTGCTGGGGCCTGAAATCACCGGGAGGATGAGATTGGGAAGGGCAGGGTTCACTTTCCTTGGAGCAGGTTTTGTGTCGCTCTCGGCGGCGATGTTCGCTTCAATGGCAATGGAGACGGGGACTAGCGGCTTGCCTCCTCCGCCAGACGTGGCGCTGGGAACATTCTTGGGATTCGGGGGCCTCGTCATCGTCTTGTATGGGATCGGATTCTTCGACAGCCCTCCGCAGTACCCAAGCGTCACTTAGAACCCCGACTCCCTGGAACAATAGCCCGCATCTAACATCTCGAGTCTTCGCGATCGTCATGCCAATGCCATCCGTTGGCGTGCGCAATCTCACGCCTCCACGCCGTGCTATTCACACACAATTTGACAGGTAAGACCTGGACCCACATCCTACGACTGACACCGAAGAAAGCCAGTCGCCGCAAAGCCTCGGACCGCACACTGGGCGGCCCTTTCGCCGTCACGAACCATGTAATCATGGTTGCAGGAAAACTTGAGGCGATGGAGGTGAGCATGTTCCAGCCGAGGCCTCCGCCCGCGTGCGCCCCGTGCCGGCTATAGTAGAAAGCTAGGATGACCCTCCCCCCGTCTTTGGAGGCAGGCCCCTCACGCGTCCGTGGAACGCGCGCTGGGGAGGGGGACGTGGCCAAACGCGTCAGACTTTCAGGGTTCACGAGGGGGACGAAACCCAAGGCTCCAACGAATCAGTACTTCGCGGGGTGCTTCCACCAGTCGTAGAGCACTATGGTGACCACCGCGATGCGGACGTAGACCGTCAAGCCCATGAGAATGGACGTCACCGGCAGTTGGAACACTCCCCCTTGGAAATCGAACAAAACCTTGGCCCCTAGGAACCCCAGCTGCCCTTCCAGCCAGGGGAGGAGAGCGCGATGAAATCCGAAGAGGAGGTCTCCGATGA
The DNA here is from genome assembly GCA_029785215.1 of Nitrososphaerota archaeon. Lineage (GTDB taxonomy): Archaea > Thermoproteota > Nitrososphaeria > Nitrososphaerales > Gagatemarchaeaceae > UBA183. Next base: position 232,553 of record JAFMAB010000001.1, on the reverse strand, counting down.
AATAGTATCCAAGGTCGTTCATGAGTGAGACAAGGAGGCCAAGACTCACTGCCACCTGCCAGTCCTTCAGTCCCTGAAAGACGATTAGGACACCGAAGGGCGCCATGTATGTCATGATCAACCAGACGTGATACGCGGGGGCTGTGGTGCCGTACAGGTCAAGCCAGTTAATCAGTATCAGCCCGTAGAACGCGGAGAAGAGGATGAGCTTGAGCAACGTCACCTGTCTCGGGTCAGTTGGGCTCAGCCCCCAGACCACCATCTCGACACCGTTTACGAGAAGGATTGTCGCGATCATCGGCACGAGTGCGAGGGCGGCGATGCCTGGGATGAAGACCGCAATCACTGCCATGGACACAGTGGCGACGCCGACTGCTAGCGTCGACGTCCTGAGCCAGAACGGTGGGCCTCTTACGAAGTACCTGGAGATCCTACCCAGGCCTTGGATGGTCAGTACAATGGCGAAGAGATAGACAAGAGTCTCGAGGCTGAGACCAGGCAGGAGAAGCACCGCTACGGCCACTACTCCGGCTAGCAGGCCTCCGCCGACCAGTCCGAGCGATTGAAGGCGATCCAACGTCCTCCACACGCCGCCAGTCGCTGTCATCCTCGCCGCATTGAGAATCAGGGACACGCTGAGCAGCAGCACCAGCTGTGCGAACTGGTAGTTGAGATTGGCCAATATAATTATGGAGATCGTAACCGAGGCGAGGCCGAGGCCTACGTCGACCGCCCGGAGCCACTTTGGGGGCGCCCCACCCCGGGGACACGTTGTTCGATTCAATGGCCTCGCTATAGCAGCATCTGTAAGTCGTGGGAGTTAAGCATAGCCGCCCTCACAGGGGTGAACTAGGGTCCGGACCTTGTGATTTCGGGTCGCGCGTCGCTGATTGCTCTGGGCGTTACCCTGACCGTCGCGATTTCTCCCCTCGAAACCCCTAGCGCGAACCCCATGCCATCCACAGGAATCTCGCCTTCTCTCCTTTCCAACAGGTCGGTCGACTCCGCGCCATCGATCGGCCAGGCGAACCTGATTTCCCCTTCAGCTTTCATGCCGGAGGTCTCATAGAACCGGAGGACGACGCCTTCAGAGTCCTCCGCCTTCTTGAGGACGGTCAGGATGACGTTGTCCGGGCCGGCTGAAACGAACGCCGCCTCCTTGGACAACCGACCTCCATGGCTCTCTGTCAACAAGGGGATCAGGGGATAGTTGAACTCGTACCCCTTCCTCGCGGTCAGCGCCTCCCCGAAGCCTGAAGCGTGAGGATACAACGCATAGGCCGCTTCATGGATTCCCTGATCGGTCACCCGGTCTTCTGTTTCCTCCACAGGGAGGCCGAACCCGGCGCGCAGCCTGAATGGGTACTCGGCGCTCCTGAGGATGGTCATCCGCATCACGTCGTTCGCCACGTCGAACCCATACTTGCAGTCGTTTAGAAGGCTCACCCCGTAGGTCCCGTCTTCCGAGCTGTGGTCTATCCACTTCTGGCCAGGCACTTCGTACTTCGCCCTCTCCTCCAGCGTCGCTTCTGGCGATACAGGGTTTCTCCGAGCTATGTGCCCGTAGGGGGCCTCATACGTTGTGAAGTCGCCGTGGACATCCAGCGGGAACGCCACCTTGGCTAGCCTGTGCTCCGCGTGCCAGTCGACTTCGAGCTTGAACTCGACCAGAGGGGAGCCCGCCGAAAGCGCGACTTCCTGAGTGAACAGCGAGTCTTCTCTCCCCTTCTGATGATACTTGTACACTGACCTGACGCTTGCCCTCACGGGTCCGCCCTCGGCCAGCTTCACTTCCGCCGGGGCGTCCAGGTCGACGCGCTTCACCCCGCCGCCCTGTTGATAGATGAAGACCTCCCAGGCGTCGAAGATCGCCGCGTCCGTACGAGAGTTGACGCAGGTCCTCCCTTTCACCGGGGAGTCCTCAAAGATCTGGATCACTCCGCCGGGGCGCTTCAGGACCTGCTTACGGGCGGCCTTGTCAAGGAGGCTCTTCACCAAGCCTGTCTTCTTGTCTATGGTGACAGACAGACTCTCGTTCTCAAGCCTGACCTCTGTCTCGCCTTCCGTCGCCGAGAGGGATGGCGCACCCACCCTCATATCCCCCGCGGGAGCTACCCTGTACTCCTTGTAACCTACGGGGGGGACATCCTCAGCCTTGAAGATGAACCTCCCACCGCCGACTCTCTGTGTCGGGACCACCTTCCCCTGGCCGTCAACAACCGCTCCCCCATCTCCTAGCACATCGACTGGCAGCTCCACCAATCCGCTCCTTCGCCACGACAGCTGGTTGAAGACGAGGATCGGCCTTCCTTCCCCCAGGGTGTTGGCTTGTCCGGCTATCCACCCGAGAGACTCAGAGAGTATGCGTCCGCCCGCTTCGAATATCCGGTCGAAGTCATTCTGGGAGTCGATATAGACCTCCGGAACGGAAGAGCCAGGCAGGACGTCGTGGAACTGGTTCAGGAGCAGCCTCTCCCACGCTTCATTGAGCTCGTCGGCAGGGTAGGGATGACCCTCTAGATACGCCACCGTGGCGAACTTCTCGGCCGTCTCCAGCAGGCATTCAGCCTTCCTGTTGTTCCTCTTCGTCCTCGCCTGGGTCGTGTAAGTCCCTCGATGGAACTGGAAGTAGAGTTCGTCATTGAACTCGGGGAGCCCGGAGGTCGCGACCCTCTCAGTCGCTCGTCTCAGATAATCCTCCGATTTCGCGAACCTGCCCTTGACTGTCCCCTCCCCCCGGACGAACCTCTGCGCCCTTCCAATCATGTCCTCATCGACCCCGCCTCCGTGGTCTCCCTCCCCGAAGAGGACGAGCAGGTCGTCCATTTGGTGGCGTGCCTTCAGCCGCTTCAGCTGGTCGAGCACCCTGCCTTCTTCTACCTTCTCGTCGTAGGCCCCCACCATCTCGTGGGCTAATATCATGGAGCCATCGGGGGATCTCCATTTGAAGAAGTAGTGCGGAAAGGCTATGGTGTCGTTCCAGTTAAGCTTCTGCGTCAGGAAGAACTCCATCCCCGCCTTCCGCAGTATCTGCGGGAGCGTCCAGGCGAATCCGAAGGAGTCGGGGTACCAGGCTACCTTCACGTCGACCCCGAACTTGCGGGCGAAGTATCGCTTCCCGAGAAGGTACTGCCGAACCAGGGCTTCACCAGAAGGCAAGTTCGCATCTGACTCCACCCATGCCCCACCGACAATCTCCCAGGCTCCTTCCTGCACCTTCTTCCTCACCTTTTCGAAGGTTCCAGGGTGTTCCTCTTCCAGCCATTTGTAGTACTGCGCGCTGCTCTGACAGAAGGTGAAGTTGTGCCGCGCCATCAATCCCAAGACATTCTCGCACCCCTTGCCGAGGACCCTCTTCGTCTCATCGTATGACCAAAGCCAGGCCGCGTCTAGGTGGCTGTGACCGAGAAAACACACAGTCCCCAGCACGTCCTCTTGGCCAGTCACAACTCCCTCCGTGGCCGCAGGCGGCGAGTCAGATAAAGGCGACTGGTTCGCTTATACGCGCCCGTGGCTCGAAGCTTGATATCCCACGCGACCAGTTCGTAGGTTAATGAGGGAGTGCATCCCCGGGGCGGTCGGATGTTTGTCTGTAAAGGAGACCTGGAGTGCCCGCTCAACAGGGATTTCGACGAGCACTACCACTCCTTCGAGAAGTGCGGCGTCTGTGGGAAGATGACTACGTGCGCCGAATGTCTATGCGGGATAGTGCGTTATTGAAGGCGACAGCGAACCTGGGTCTGGCTTTGCATCACCTGTCAGGGGATTGCCGCTTCACCGGGTCCCGATAGCAACGTTCGCATCAGGGCGCCTTCCTGTCCGCGGTTTCCTTTGCGAGTCGTCGGAACCCCCGCCGTGTCAGCGACACGAAATGATGCAGACTGATGCCCAAAGGCTCCCGCTTCAATGTTCCCACCGTCTGATCGTAAGTCCATGCTTTATGGCGCAGGCATCAAGGAGGTCGAGCGCTCCCGGGGAGCGCGCGTGACTGCAGCACGATGCTCAGAATCCTTATCATCCCAGCCCGACATGCTCGAAGTCGTATGAGCGAAGAGCAACCCGAGGTGATCCTTGCCCAGGAACAAGGGACGGAGATGAGGACCGGAGGAATTTCAAAGGAACTGAAGGCCGAATTTGGGGTAGGTGTCAAGGAGGGGACCCTCGTCCTCACCAGCAAACGCCTGATCTTCGTGTGTACCGATGATAGGGGCGAGGAGTTGCCCGTCGGCTACTTCGCGGAGCACTTGCTTCTCTACTCAGAAGTCGAGGACCTGGCCGGCATCCCAAACAAGGCCCCGAACGTCTTCATCCCTCTTCAGGCAGCTACTGTGAGGGGCCGTAAAGGAGAGCTTGGGAGGCCCAGCCTAGATGTCTCCTGGAAGGACGAGAGAGGCGTACACAATCTGGTGTTCACCGAGACGCTCACCGGCAGGAGAAGAATGAACTTGGACGACTGGGCTTCCGCGATCGAGAGGATTCGGAGCGGCTCCCAGACACTCGCCGCTCCCCCGACCCTGCCGCCCGCCGACTCGCTCGAATGGAAGGTCATCCGCGCGCTGGCCGACATGCAGGAGAAGGGCGTGTTGCAGATTGAGGAAACCGTGGAAGACGAGTACCACATTGAGCTGGACCCTGACGTGGTCCAAGCTGCATGCGACCGCCTCTCGGCGCAGCGCCTGCTAGTCCGCTACCCTGACCCTAGCGGAGATGTCTTCTACAGGAAGGCGTCGCCACTGGATGACGCTGAGCTATCAGACTAGGCCGACGCCTGAAGAAGGGTACTGGCCATCTGTGCCAATCCAGGGCGCACTGCGCTGTTGACGAGATTCACAGACGCGCTTCCAATGCCACTTTGGTTCACGCTCTCCGAATGCCGGGCGGAGTCCTGATACTTCTAGCGTCCCGGAACCTCCCAGATGCGCGGCTCAAGCTCCAGACTCCACAGGGCGGGTGCGTGCTCGCTCTGAAGACACCGAAAAAGGGAGAAGCGGCCCGTGGACGGACCACGAGCCACTTAGTCGTCGTTGTTGTGAAGTACACTGCAGCTGGTTGGCGTTGCAGGGAGCACGCACGACAGTTGGGCGTTGGCCCCCTGGGATGCGATGACGTGGATGATGTATACCTGGCCTGAAACGGTGGACGGGACCAGGACGAACCCCGAGTTGCCGGACCCGATCCTGCCGGTCGAGATTTCCCCCGTGAACGTCAGAGTTACGCATTGCCCTGACGACAGGGTCAAGCCGTGAGGCCCGTTCTCGCCAGAGTCTCCGGTCACCAGCTGCATCTTCAGCGCGACGCACCCGGTCCCTGAAACTGTGGAGTTGACGGGGACGAACACGATTTCATTCATGCTCTCTGCCTCGCAGCCGTCACGCTGGTGGCTGTCCTGGCCGTGCCTGCCTGATTTCGCGTTGTCGTTCGAGTTCGAACCCTGTGCCGTGGATGTAGTCGATCCTGAACCACTTCCATCAGACGACTGTGAGTTGGAGTTGCCGTTGTTCTGTGTGCAGGTGAGCCCGGCCGCTGTGAGGTTACCATGGACACCTATCGCATTGAGCACCACGGGGATGCTCCCGGTGTTGTTGACCTGGATTGAGATGGTGGTAGTATTTCCCGATACCGACAGGGCGGTGAGCGTCGCGCTCAGGTTGCCCTCGGCGCGCTGGAGCTGGTCCTGTTCTTGCGAGTTGAGGTGCTGTCTGTACCCAATCTGGTCTTCGTTATCGTTGGCAGGCGAAGCCCCCCTGACGATACCGACCGCGGATGGGATCATCTGGTAGCCGGTGGGTGTGCTCACTATCACAGGATTCAACTGGAGCAATGCTATGCTGTTCCCATCGAGCGGCGCCGGCCTGGCCAAGGTGACCGTCAGCGAACTCCCGCCCGTAGCCAATGTGACGGGGGAGATCGTCCCGTTAACGTCGATATTGATGCTGGTCACGCTGAGCGTGAACGAGTAGATGGTGGAGCCGTTGGGGAGAGGCGTCAAGGCTATGGTCTGTGAAATATTCTGAAGGCTCAGCAGGTCTACGGTAGCTGACCCTCCCTTCGGGGTCAATGATACCGTCGTGGTAGTCTGCTGACCGTTCGACGCCGGTTCTCCCGCCAGCAGGGCTATTGATGTGTAAGTCAGGTTAAGCGAGGTCGTCCCTCGGGGGACGATCGGAGGGTCTGTGAGCTGGATCGCAAGCTGGGCGGCTGTGGCGCCTTGGGCGCCCGTCGTGCTTGACGTGGCTGTAGTTCCGAGGCCCACGCCGAGATAGGTCGTGGATCCGACTATGATGATGGCGGCGACCGCGACGGCGGCCGCAGTGTACTTTAGTGCTTGTTTTCCTACGGACATCGCGGTACCCCTGGTGCCTTCCCTGGATATTGCTAGGCCTTTGAATTCCTATCAGGGGGGTCTCAGCTGCCTTTCAAAGGGTTTGAAAGCTCCGTCTCATGACCTGACGTGATGTCTCACTTCCAGGAGGCGAGTCTGCGCCACACCCTGGCCGTCTCATACCAGAGCATAGCCACCAGCGCGACGGAGGACGCGGCGAGCAATGGCATATAGGACGCCGACCTGTAGGCCATGACCGAGAAGTACCCTATTAGTAGGGTGAACAAGACGGACGCAAAGAGAAGCTGAGGGACTACCACGGTCCCCACCTTCACGTACCCTTCCAGTATCTCACCCGATGCGTCCTTCGATGCCAGGTACCTCCCGTAGCTATCCTGCGCGGCGTACCCCACATCGATCAACCGCCGGAGATGGTAAGACGCAAGGGAGGCGGTGGAAAACCCCAGCTCCCTCTGGATGTCCTTCAGCTCGCAAGGCCCGTGCTGGAGGATGTACAGGTAAACCCTGAGCGTGTTCCCTCTCACCTCAGGGCCCTGCCTTGAATCTTGCTTGCTCAATCTGTAGGAAGTAGCCCGCCCTTGCGATGATTTAACGATACAGCGACGCGACGGCGGAATGAGTCGCGTCTCCCCCGCGCCACCTTGAGGTACCCTTGTGGCCCAATTCCGGCGCGCCTAACATCCTGCCAGTTAGGCTGGCGTCTCGCGGCAAGGGACTTGACGAAAAGCAGGCAACGGCAGGAATGCAAGGGCGCGGACGCTTTGCCTGGCTCTGACGTTTCCCCCTGGTGTTCAGGGCTCGATAATGGGCCCGACACCGATCGTTGGATTACTCTGGGCCCACCCCGAGACCTCCCAGTAGCCCTAGTGGTCATCCGGCCTCAAGGCGGCAGCCACGATAGCCGCCCCGGCCACGACTGCGCCTACCAAGAAGACCCCTCCTAGGCCCGCGAGCGGTATCAGGATCACCGCGAGTGCGGGGGACAGTATCTCAGCTGCTCCAGACGATGCCTGGAACGCGTAACTCGCGTTCACCACTTCCTCAGGCCCGACCGACCTGAACGCGAGGAAGTTAGCCACGGGGAAGACCATCGCGTGAGGGATGCTGAAGAGAAGCATACCAACTACGAACAGGGGCCATGAGGGGGCGAGCCCTACGCACAGCGCCGAGGTTGCAAGGAGGAACACCGAGGCCAGAAGCACCGTTCCGGGGCTCCATGCGGTCCTAACGGAGGCGAACCTGGCCGCGACCGACAGCAGGAAGACCAGAGTGAAAAGCAGGAAGGCGGCACCGGGGGTGAAACCGAATCTTTCTTCAGCGTAGACTCCGCCATATGAGAGGAAGATGGGAAGGAGTAGCGAGTAAAGTAGGTTCACGGCGAAAGCGCGCCTGAATCCGGGTCTTCTCAGGGCTCGGGACCAGGCTGACGGCGAGGGAACAGGCGGCTTGGGGCGTCCCGTCAGCGCTCTTCTCCCCACCCACGCCCCGGTGACGCCTAGGGTGGAGACGAGGGCGAGGGACCCGAAGACGCCAGGGAATCCGTAGAGCCTTTCGATGCCATAGGCTACGAGAGGGCCAAGGACTAGCCCTGCTCCCAGCGCCGTGGAGTACACCCCGAGGCCGGAGAAAGGCCGGTCAGGCGCAGAGTCTAGGTGCATCACTGCGGAGAGGAAGGGCTGGGGGAGACCCATGCCGATCCCTGACGTCAGCACCCCGAGAAAGAGAGAGGCGCTCGGTGCAACCAGACCAAGGAAGATCATGGACGCGCCAAGGAGGCCGAATCCGGCCACCGTGGAGGCAGACTGGTCCCTGACGACGAGAGTTGCGGCTGCGACCCCGGCCCCGTTCCCAAGCCACATCAGGACCACGAATTCTCCCGCGTCTGAAGCGCTCGACCCTAGCGATATGGCGTACAGCGGGATGACTATCGCCAGCGACGACGTCAGAAGCCGCAGGACGAGGGCGATGGCGAACCCAGGACGCATGTAACTCGGACGCGATGGGTCGGTCAACCTGCCTCGCGTTCACTCCCCGTGGCAGTATACCTCCCTTAGAGCAAGGCCCACCTTCCGAGGGGCAAACATCGACTCGACCCTCTTCTTGGCGCTCTCACCCATCCTCTGCCTCAACGCTGGGTCGTCGACAAGCTTCTGCAGGTTGCTGCCCAGGCGGTCTTCGTCTCCCTTGTCGGACAGGAGCCCTGAGACTCCGTCCTGGACCACCTCGGCGATGGGGGGGAGCCTCGTCGTGACGACAGGTATCCCCCTTCTCATGGCGTCTACGACGGCCAGGGCGAAGGCGTCGGCATTGGTCGGGAGTATGAAGATGTCCACGGCAGGCCACACCTCGCGCTGAAGGCTCGCCCCCGAGAGGCTATCAGACTGACGGATCCGTGGGTCAGATCTGACCGTCCTCCTTGCCTCGGCAGTCCCTAACGGGCCCACAAAGGTCAGCCTGCACTCGGCCGCGCCCTTGAGCGACCTGAAGGCGCGGAGGGTGGCATCCCCCCCCTTCCTTTTGAATTCCCTACCGAGGTAGAGGATGTTGCACCCCTGATGTCTCACTCGTTCGTCGTTCGTCTCGAATGGCGGAGGGACGACGAAGACCTTCGAAGCGTCGACCCCGTCCTCGGCAAAACCCCTTTTCGCCCATTCGGACCAGGTCACCACACCAGCGCACCATCTGGAATTGAGGTAAGAAGAGAAGCCCTGGTTGGCAAGGCGGTTAACCTTCCCTCTTATGTTGTTGTACCCGCGCATGAACTGGCCGAACGACTGGTCGCTTTCATGCACCCAACGGCGGTCGAACTTCCTGACGTCCCAGAAGAAAGAGTGGACCATTGCGGCTCCCTTCTGGTCTATGGGGATGAGGTGCTCTAAGGCGAAGCGCGCCGCCCCAATCGCGGCGTTCACCGGGTTGAATTCATAGTTGGCTGCCTGCTTCGGGTACCTCAGTCTGTCGGTCACGAGCTTGTACCTGACCCCAGGGGGCGGGTTGAGGAGCCTCCTGAGCGCCCCTGTCCTAGGCCCCCCTGTGAGGGGGTCGGTGGGAGCCACGAGGAGACACTCCATTCCGATGCCCGGGGCTCCAGGCTGTACGCTCGCTGCCGTTGCTCGTGTCCCGTCCAAGAGCCTACGAAGGAACCTTTGCGGCCTGGTCTTTAGCCAGTTCCATCAGCTCCTGTGACACTGGCCAGCCGGTGAGGTCCCTCGGCAGCTGGAACGAGTCCGAGGTGATCTTCTTTCGCCCCTCCCACGTCACGGAGGGCGCCAGCAGGGCCTTCATCTTCAATGCCCTCGGCTTGTACTTGATGACGACCTGGAATGTCTCTCTGATGACGTCATCTATCTGCTTAGTCCTGTGGAACCCGAGGGAGGGGAGGACTTTGTGCTGCACTTTGTAGAAGTGACTCTCGCTCTCCACTCTGGGGTTCCTCACCTTCTCAAAACCCACTCTATACCCGAATTCTTCAGCGATGTCCCTCACCTTCTCAGCCAACTGCACTGTGTCGAACGTCTCGTCGATCTGGTTGACCACCCTGTACTCTCCTTCGGGGGGCGGGTTGTCGAGGAGCAGAGACAGACACTTTATGCTGTCGTATAGGGACAGATATCCCCTCGTCTGCCTCCCCCTCCCATAGATGAGGAGGTTGTTGTAGACCACCGCCTGCGCGACGTACTTGTTGATGATTGTCCCCCAGATTGAGTCAAGGTCGAACCGCGTGGAAAGCAGTTCGTCGACTGCTTCATTGGTCTTGCTCCCATAGACCACCCCTTGCATCACGTCAGTGGCCCTGAGGCCGTGTATCTTGTTGGCCATCAGCACGTTGTAGGTGTCGAAGACCTTGCTCAGATGGTACCAGCTCTGCCCCGCCCTTGGGAACATCGCCCTGTGCCTCCGGCCGCCCCTCCGTATCTCCACCGGGCCCTCGGTTATCTCTATGTTCGGCGTCCCATACTCGCCCATGGTCCCCATCTTCAACAGGTGCGCCCCGGGGACGTGCCTCGTCATCGAGAAGACTATGTTCAGGTTCGTTGCTATGTTGTTCAGTTCCGTGTAGAGCGCGTGCTCCTGGTCTATCATGCTGAAGGGCGCGCTCCTCTGCTGGGCAAGATGGACTACGCTTCCGGGCTGGTACTTCGATATGACCCAATCAACCTCTTTCGGGTCTCTCGCGTCCGCCCGGACGAAGGTCAGGTTGCTCTTCCCCGACGCACGCTCATACGCGAGCACGCGCGTCGATGGGCTCCCAATCGGAATCAGGGAGTCCGACCCCACCGACTCGACCAATCGACGGGTCACTAGGTTGTCGACTATCACTACGTCCTTCTCCGTGCGCCAAGCAAGATGGAGAGCAAGAGGCCACCCGATGTAGCCGTCCCCGCCGAAGATTATGACAGGGTCGTTCATTAGCTCCACTCGCTCAGCCAGACTCCGGCCAACCCTTTGAACGTCCTTACTGACCTATATATCCCGAGAGGACGTTGCGTATGAACGCACCGTTCAGAAGCGGCTGCCCAGGTCTCAGATGTGCACGCCGAAGGCTGACAGGAAGCTCTGGGCGCGCCTTACTTCCTTCACGAAGTCCTGCCCCTTGGGGGTGATGGCATAGTACCGGTTGCCACCATTGTTGAACTCGACGAGGAGGTCCCTCTTCTGCAGCTCGGCAAGGTGCTTCATGAGCCTGTCGTGAGGGAGGTTCGCCCTCTGCAGCAACCTGGTCGTCTTCGCGTTGCCTTCCTCGGCTGTCGCGCTCAGGATGTCGAGGTAGATTCTTATGGTGCTTCTCTGCTTTTCAGGCTGAGCCAAGTCTCCCGCTCCTGATGACGAAAAGTAGGAGGAGGCAGAACCCAACCAGCTGAGCAACCCCTCCGAGGAGATAGAGGTCCCCTGACGCCAGCAGACTGGCTAACAGCTCTCCCAGATGCGATAGCGCGATCAGCGCGAACGCAAGGAGCACATAGAGCGAGAGTCTGTTCTTCTGCTCCGAGTACGCCATCGCCCCCTGAAAGACTACGAAAGACACGAGCACCAATATGATGAGTTCGCCGGCGTCCAAGACCAGCGTGCCGAAAAGTAGGGGGGTGGCCAAAACAGCGAACGCTGTTGAGCCGTTCCCGTTCGAGGGCTCCCCCCTTTGGACACGTATGGTGTATCCTGTCCCTATCAGCAGATACGCAGCGGACTGGAGGACTAGGTACACGCCCGTTGCGCCGTACACTAGCGCCTGCCTGTTGGCGAACCTCCCGACATTGAACGCCGCTAGCTGGTAGATAGAGCCTTGCGCCAGTAGGCCAACCCCAAGAAGCATGAACCCCACGCTGAGGAGCCTGAGGAAGTTTGAACCGGTAACCCTCCTATATCTGAACGCATAGTAGCTGACGGCCAGGGCGACGGCCCCACTGACGATACTCAGGAAGGAGTTCTCGATGAAGTATGGATGTACCACTTTCTACCTCACTCCTGACATGCAGACGGGTGAGTGGAATGGCCGCGGCATCGGGGGGACCGACTTCAAGAACTGACTTGCCGTCGTTTTGGCACAAGGTGATATAGAGTTTTCAGCTTAGAACCACCGCGTTGGGTTCCCGCCACATAGGCGTCCCACAAGTTAGGCGCCCCTTCGGGACTTACCTATGGGTGCCGTCGTACCTTGATTGGGGTTCGTGTATGCAGTCAGCATCTCCTTCAGCGGTGGCGCCAGGCATACGGTCCTAAGAGCACTCTTTCTGAGGCCGAGGAAACTCCGCTGGGCTGGTCCCAGTTTCGACCCAGTTAGCCTGCTCGTCCAGAAGTCTGGCACTCGTCCGAAGCTGGAATGTCTGAATAGCCGGGGACGGAAACCAAGTCAGCAAACTCTGTCATGCTTTCAGACCGGGAGTGACTCATACGTCTCTGCGAACACGCTGAATTGCTTCTGGCGCACTTCTGACGGGCCGGGAGGATGGCATGGACGAAACGAGCCGGGCTCCCCGGACGGCCGCTCTGACGCCAGGCCTCCTGTTGGACCCTCGGCGGATGTAATGTGGGGATTGATGTTTGGGGTAAGAGAAGAAACCACCGGTGGCGTTCCTCGACGGCCCCCGGTCCGGCTACTCTCGACCCTGAATGACGCCGCAAGCGCTTCCGGGCGCAAGGATAAGTCCGACCGAGTGAAGCCCGGGCCCTGATGAAGTCGGCGTCAAAGGTCAAAGGTCTCTTCACGGCGCTCCTGACCCCCTTCGATGACAACGGACGCGTTGATGTGGACCGGCTGGCGAAGCTCGTCCGTTTCCAGGTCTCGATGGGGGCCGAAGGTATCTTCCCTTGCGGGAGCACCGGCCTCGGACCCATGCTCAGTCTCGAAGAGAGGAAGACTGTGGCCGAGGCTGTCATAGGTGCTTCGCGAAGGAAGGTCCCCGTCGTGGTCCAGGTGGGGGGTCCTGACACCCCTTCGACAGTAGAGCTGGCGCGTCATGCCGCAGAAGCGGGGGCCTACGCAGTGGCCACCCTCACCCCATACTACTACAAGGCAGGTGAACGGGCTGTGGCAAAACACTTCGAGGCCGTCGCCGCTTCCGTCGAAGTCCCAGTGCTCGGATACAACATACCACAGCTCACAGGGAACAGCCTTCAAGCGAAGGCGACAGCCGACCTCGCCAAGGCGGGGACGCTCTCTGGAATCAAGGACTCTTCGCGGGACTTCTTGCACCTGCTCGAACTGATAGACGCGGTACCCGAGACCTTCGCGGTGATGAACGGGACGGAGGAGTACGGGTTATTCGCAATCAACTCGGGTGCAGATGGGTTGGTGTCAGGGGGAGCCAACGCCCTCCCCGAACTGTTCAAGTCGATGCTGACCGCTGAACGCAAGGGAGACCACATGGCTGCCCTGGCGGCACAGAAGCAGGTGCAGGCCTTCAAGGATTTGGTGAAGCAAAGCCCGATTTCGTCCTATTACGAGATACTCAGGGAGAGGGGATTGGACTGCGGCACGCCCCGCCGCCCCCTCCTGCCTCTGGAGGAGTCAGAGGCGAAGAAGGTCGTCGACGGGCTGAAGGCGATGGGCTTGCTCTAAGTAGATGGGCGATCTCCTTGTGCCTGAAGCAGCTCGTCACGTGGTCGTTCACCATCCCTGTCGCCTGCATATGGGCGTAGCAGATTGTGGGGCCGACGAACCCGAAGCCCCTGCTCACGAGGTCCTTGCTCATTGCCGATGCTTCGGGGGTCACCGCAGGGACGTCCTTCAACGTCCGCCATCTGTTCGTCTTAGGCCTCCTGCCGACGAAGTTCCCGAGGTAGTCGTCGAACGAGCCGAACTCCTCCTGGACCTTCACGAACGCCTTCGCGTTCTGGACTGCAGAATTGACCTTGAGTCTGTTCCTCACGATGCCGGGGTCAGACAGGAGTCTGTCGACCTTCCGTTGGTCGTACTTCGCTACTTTCTTCGGGTCGAACCCATCGAAGGCTCTCCGGTAGTTCTCACGCTTCCTGAGAATGGTGTACCAGCTGAGCCCCGCCTGGGCGCCCTCGAGCACTAGGAACTCGAACAGGAACCTGTCGTCGTGCAGCGGGACCCCCCACTCCTTGTCGTGATACTCCCGGTACAGCGGCTCGTCCAGCATTGGCCAGCCGCACCGTCTCACGTGCTCCACGACCGCGTCCAACTCGGACGTGCATTCAACCTTTTCCGACCCGACGACAATCCGTATACGCCTCGGCTGAAGGGCTATGACCATGCCAGTCTGTCCAAAATGCGGTAAGCTGATAAGCGCGAAGAAGTTCAAAAGGCACTTGGAACGATGCGGTTCTACTCACAAGCACGGCCCCGCGCCTCTGCAGAGCGGGGATAACTTCCTCGAGCGCGTATGAAGCTTAAAACCACCCTGAGCTGACCACTTTCTGGCGCCCTGGTCGTATAGAGGTCAGTATGCTGCCCTGTCATCGGCTCAGAGCCGACAGAGCGGCAGCGACCCGGGTTCGAAATCACTGAGACGAAAGTCCCGGCCAGGGCGCACCCATCTGCACGATAACGCCCTTACCCCTTTTACATGGTGGGATGGCCGAAGACATACACTTCTACGGGAAGAAACTGGCCTCGTACCTGAAGAGGCTCGACGGCCTGGTCGAGAGCCCGGAAGACAGGAAGCTGATCAGGGCCTACCTCGACCACCTGAAGGCCCAAGGACTGAGCACGGGGCGGCTTTACAAGATCACGTGGACCCTCGTCGACATCAGAAAGAGGCTCGCTCCGCGGACCTTCAAAGCGGCAACGCGGAAGGACATTGAACGGCTAGTAGCTGAGATTCACTCGTCCGAGTACACGGCCAACACGAAGTCCGACCACAAGAAGATCCTCAAGAAGTTCTACAAGTTCGTGAGGTACGGGAACGGGGACAGGAAGACACAGTACCCGCCGGAAGTCGCCTGGGTAGATACCTCGATCAAGAAGAACGAAACGAAAGAGCCCGAGGTTATCACCGAGGACGAAGCAAGGAAGATGATTGAGGCCGCGACTTCGACCAGGGACAAGGCGCTGATTGCCGTGGCCTACGAAGGAGGCTTCAGGATCGGCGAGCTCTTGGGGATGGAGATCAAGGATGCAACGTTCGATGAAAGCGGTGCCAAGGTCAACGTCCATGGGAAGACCGGTTCGAGATCCGTAAGGCTCGTAGCATCGGCGCCCCTTCTGACCAGGTACATTGACGAACACCCTTTCAGGTCAGAGCCGAGCTCGCCCCTGTGGATCAACCCTGTCGGTAGTGGGAGGAATGCAGGGAAGAGGATGGCGTACATGACCACGAGGGAAGCGATTCTCAGGGTAGCAGGGAGGGCGGGAATCAAGAAGAGGATCTACCCACACCTCTTCAGGCATTCAGCGGCGACCCGGGACGCTTCATACAACATCAACGAACGGCTTCTCGAGATCAGGTACGGGTGGGCGAAGGGCTCGAGGATGGCGGCTCGTTACACGCACATCAAGGACGAGAAGACGGTAGACGACGCGCTTCTAGGTGTGTACTCGGGGAAGGAAATCAAACCTGCAGAACCGGCCTTTCGTCCTGTGGTGTGCGCACGCTGCCAGGAGAGGAACTCGCCAGGGATGCGTTTCTGTGGTAGATGCGGGACGCCTCTTGATCAGAGGGAGCTCGCAATGTCCTCTGTCGAACTGGAGGACCTTAAGGCGAAAGTAGACGAAATCCTAAAGCGGCTAGAGCCTAGAAAGTAGGTCGCGGGCCCGCTTCAACGTTTCAATGATCTCGTCAAAGTCCCGCTTCGACAAGACTACTATCTCCTCAGCTTTCGATTCACTCATTACCTTCACTTCCTAAAAACCCACGTTCTTCATTTTCGAAGTCGAGATCTGACGCCGCTGCTGACGGTTTAGGCGGTAGTCTGGTAGTCTCTTTCTTGTGCTTGGAAGTGTGTTCAGGAAGGCGAAGGCGTCCGCGTAACTCCGGGTGAAGGATCTCGAGCTTGCCAATAACACGTGCGGCAATCGATTCTCGCAGACCGTGAGGGGTGTGTTTGAGTTGGTACCTCAAGCGGAACTCTCTGACTTCGTCCTCCGCTATCGACGAAGCTTCGTCAGAAATCCTGTCGTCGGGACATGTTTCTTTCAGAACCTGCAGTACGTCACTCTTGATATGGCTGACTAGAGAATCCTCGTTCCCATTCCCTTGTTGCTTCATCACGGCTGCTAGATTGTTGACGAGCTTGTTGACTTGCGAACCCGTTAGGGTTTCCTTTTCCGATCCGGAAATCGAGAGCCTGGCGAGCTTCTGGTATTCACTGAATTTGAGGTACGAACCAAGACCCCTACCGGGCAGAAGGGTATGGACCGGTGACTGTAAGTCGAAATCGACCTCCCGCCTCGGCCGTCCGTCGAATTCGATTCCACATGTCACACAACATGAGGAATCTTCGGTCGCATCTGACGCAATTCCTCCAACGCCTCCGGCATGATCAATTCGTCCGGGTGAGAAACAGAAAGGGCAGAGGACCCGGTAATCGGCGCGCTTCCGGAGCTTATGGGCCGTCTTCGTGATCAGACTGTATGGCTTGTGCATTTCTTCAGCGGCCTGTTTCAGCATCGATGAAGGGTGCTGGTAGATCCACAGGAAGAGGTCGTGTTGAAGTGGTGCGCCACAAGTATGCTTGGGTGGAAAACAGGGCCTGAACTGGGCTCCGTTATGCCCATTCAGTCTGATTTGAGCGTCGGTAGAGGCCGGGGTGGCGAGCGTCAATCCGAGGATTCCTCCTTCGTCCCTTTCTTGGGAAAGTGCTCCATGCAATAGTGCTTCCCTTTCATGGTGAAGATAGTCGGATGCTCGGGTGTCGATAGTACCACTCCGCAAACCGAACACTTCGGTCGAATCAGGCGGGCCTTGGGTCCATCGGCTTCCTCGGTCGGTTGCTTCCCTGCCTCTAGTTGCTGTCCAACCTGACCTCCCCTTAAATCGTCGGCCGGCTGTGCAGGTCGTGCAGGTTGTGCATCCGAAAGCCTGTCCTGCACAGTCTGCACAGACTGCACAGGCAAATCACCATTTAAGGCGGGCTCAGCGTCTTCGTTCGGGACCTTCTCCCAAGCGTCTTCGGTCAGGAGTTCAAGACCCTCGAGCACCCACTTCCTCTTACCCGCGACTGTCCGTTGAGCCTTGGTAAACTGGCCGAACTGGGGAAGCTTGTCAAAGAATGCATCCCGGTTCCTAGCAACGAGGTTCCTCTTCCGGCAGTAGGCGCAGTAGGAGTTGTACAGGTCGTCCTTTGTGACGAATGTAGTGGTTGCCTTCTTGGTGCAACCAATGAGAAACGCCCTTACAGTGTCGCTCCGGCGTATGTAATCGGCCTTTATGTCAGCGGTTGATCGGGTGCCCGTGAAACGCCAGCCGTTTGCTCGGAGTCTCTTCAGACCTTCCAGGGACCAATTCAGAAACCCCGAGAGCTCTTCGGGCGTAGTCAATTTGGCGAGCAAGTCACGGTCTGCTTTCTCACCCTGGAACGTGTTAGGAAACGAAACAATCCAAATCCGTCTGAAGAACGCCTCTGTGTCCTCCCAGACTTCAGGGACCACGTTGCAGGAGAATGTGAGCTTCGCGTAGTTTGCGAAGTTGAAGGGTTGCCCGAACTTCTTCTCTGCGGTGAGCATATCTCCCCCCGTGAGCGCCTTGAACGTACCGACTTGCTTCAGGGCTTCATCGCTCAGGTCTGGGTACAGGTTCGCCATCTTCCCCATGAGTCCCGCTTTCGCGAAGGTGTTCCTTTCGAATGCCTGAAGGGGAATCGCAGCGACGTTCTTTGGGCCAAGGAACGCTCTGAAGAGCCCAATTAGTGTAGACTTCCCATTGGCACCCTCTCCGACGAAGAGGGCGGCTACGGCCGTGGGGTAACCCCTCCAAAGGTGATATCCCGCCCACTCCTGGATGAAGGGCAAGTCCTCGGGGTACAAGATTTCACTCAGGAACTTCTTGATCTTCGGACAGTCTGCGGAGGGGTCGAACTTCACGGGTAGCTTGCTGAGCGCGTAATGGTCGGGTGTGTGTGGGAGGACTTTGTACGAGTCAACGTCGAGGATTCCATTATCGAGGACCACAAGGGGAGACGTCTCGGTGAATCGCTCGGCCTGGACGTAGGTCGACCTTCGAACGTTGCCCAGGACTTCTGCTACTAGGTTGTTCCCCAGGTCCCTTGGGCTTGCGAGCTGTTGCACCTTGCTCTTGATCGTGAATTCGCCGCCATCTTGGTATATGCCTCCCTCGTAGTGCAGGATTTCCTCTGAGCCGTTGATAGTCACGAAGGCGTCCGACCCTGTTATCTGTTCGGCGAGTTCGTAGGCGAGCTCTCTGACATTCTGTCCGCTGGCGCGCTCCTGGACAATGGACTCCGTAGGTTCGGTCGAGACTTCCCTTGAAAGATGAGTGTCGAATTTGTACCCGCAGACGCACTCGAGGAATCTGCCACCGCTTCCCGAGACCTCGACTAGAACTTTGCCGCATTTGGGGCAGAGAGAGGGCTCTTCGCTCATTTCACGATTCCCCACTCCCGCAGTTTCAGCCTGACCCGTACGACCAGTCGGTCAGCGATTTCCTCATGTGTGGACTCGGAAAGTAGGAACTCTTGCTCATACTCCAAGTCGAAAGAGCCGTAATTGGGTATTCCGACCTTCCGGGCAACACGGACCGATCCACGTAAACGGTCGCCAGGAGTGTTCTGCTTTTCTAAGGTGTAGGACCTCCTTGCTTGGTCGCGGGGACGTCCGAAGACTCCGGGGCTTGGGAGCTCGATACTCCCGCCCCATTCTGATTATCCTTCAGCGGAACAATCCTAAGAGAGCCATCGGGGAGGAATTCGATTCGCAGTGGGTCCCCTTTCTGAAGGCCGACGCTCTTCGCCCAAATTGAGGGTACGGTCATGACGAGAGAGCTTCGTCCTAACTGTTGTGCCACGACTTCGGTGGCTAGCATAGCAGAGGCCTCTGCTTCGTAATACTTAAACATAGCGTCGTGCTATGGTATGCCGATATGCAACGAGGGCCGAGCACGAAGGAGAAACTTCTCGAGTTAGCCAAGGAGCCGGTAACGTACACTGAACTGAAATCAAAGCTGGGAATTAGCGATCCGGTCATACAGACACATCTCAAGGACCTTCAGAAGCAAGGTCTCTTGATCAAGACCGAGACGGCGAAGTACACACTAACTGAATCTGGGGAGCTGACCCTCGAGTACATCAAAGAACAGGCAGAAGTGTCGGAAAGACATTCGGTCGTTTCTGCATTTTTTGATGCCAAGGGAAGAGCCGAACTTTCCAAACTCGACAAGGCTTCTCTGAAAGATGATCTCCTTCGGATAGAAGATGCTCTCGTGAGGTTGACGGGTTTCACAGAGCTCTATCATGGATTAGCCCTGAGTTCTAAGGGCAAGCTGTTTTGGTCCGACCTGTTCGAGTTCGGGAAGCTAACTCGAATCTTGGTTGATCTTGAACGCTTCTTCTACGAAGTCACCTCGGCCGTAGGATTCGAAAAGGAATTCCCGCGACCCCTCCTTGATTCAAAGGAGCTCGTGAAAAAGAATATGTCAAAACCTATCGAGGAAGACGAGCTGAAGGCGTGGAATTCAGCAACCAAGGAACAGATAACTTCGCAACTGTCCGTTCTAGTGAAGGCTGTGCGCTTGGCCTGCACCCGAGCGAAGTCTGACTTCAAAGATCATACTTCACTTACAAGGGCCTTCGATATCATGCTGAGGTACATCGATACCTATTGGGCTGTTCTTGACGGCCTGAAAATTTCCTATTCTATGAGCGAGCAGCCCGCGTACACTGTCAAGTGAAAGTACCCCTCTTGAGGCAGGCTCTGGCAACTTGGCGTCATCTGAACGACGCTTAGAAAGAGCCTAACGGGAGGGATTGAACGAACGACGTGACCGCTTTCAACAGGGATATGAATAAGAAGGTCATGAGGTCCAAGAAGTTGCGAGGAATTGAAGATTCCCAACCTGATGGTGAGACATTGGGCACTTCTGGTCGGGGTTGGGGTGCTCCTGACCATTCTTGGCATATTCCTGCCTGTCTTAATGTCTACGCTCCAAATTCCGACATCACCCCAAACGAAGTTGCTTGTCGGACCCCTCCCTGCTCCAATGTCTGGGGACGGGTCTCCTCAATTCGGTGGTGTCTACATTCCTGCAGGAACTAACGTCACCATTGCCGTGGGAGCTCCCTCGTATTATGACGCCTCCTACTACCTCACGGACGTATACGTGTACAACTCCTCGGGATACCAAGCATGGAAGAACGCGAGCGAGAATGGACTTTGTGCAGCATCGTATTGCTCTTCTCTCGACCTGAAAGCAAAGGTTAATGCGACCGAATGGTTCATCAGCAAAGGAGACACCTACTATTTCGGCCTGGGAGGCTATGTTCAGAACTACGTGAGCGGTGGCACCCCTCCGATTGGCGCCTTTGTGGCATATGGCCAGATACCGCAACATTGGACGATCAACACAAGTGTAGTGGGTGCGGTGGTTAGTGCCCTTGGAATTGTCATCACGGCTCTGGCAAGCGTCGCTGCCTCAAGAAGTCGACCCAAACATAGTTCCTTGATCCGCTAGGCTCCATTCTCGGTTTCGCATGCTTTCTGCTTGGATATTCGTATAGTTACGAATACTTGCAAGCCCTTCACGAAGGGCTCTCTTCAAGGCAGGACCAAGGGCGCCCCCACAATTACACTGTTTGTTCCTTTTACTATACATGACCGACATAACAGACGAACAGGCGCAGCCGAAGAGTCCACCTAGGTTCACAACTTTTCGAGTGGCCTATTCCCTTCGGGAACGCCTGAAGGCCCTGAAGAAAGAGCTCGGCTTCCGTACGTACGACGCCCTCTTCAATTACACGATTCTCGAGATCACCAGGGAAGGCGCTGTCCCTCCCGCTTCATATGATCAAGTCTTCGAGAAGCTAGGCTCGCGGCCCTGCCTGATCACAGGTCAGTCGGGCGCAGGGAAGACCACATGCGTGAAGGGCCTGCTATCACAGTTCGGGGGTAACGTCTTCGTCCTCGACGTGTCGGGCGAGTACAACGAATTCAAAGACGTGGACTTGGGCGGTTTCTTCGCGCTCAAGTGGGAACGGCCTGATCAGAGGGTCCGGTTCACGCCTAACTCCAACGTCGAGATCTCCAAGGCCGAAGCAGCCACAATCTTCTCGCACCTGAATTTCGTCAAGAACTCCGGGGCTTTGAAGAATTGGTGTCTCGTAATCGAAGAGGGACACCGCTTCGGCTCGGACCCCAACCTGAGAGCTCTCCTGATCGAGGCTAGGAAGTTCGTACGGAAGCTGATTCTTGTCACTACCGACTGGCGTCAGTTTGGAGACATCGCCAAGGCATTTAAGCCACAACCCTGGGAATCCACGACTGCAGAGAGAAGTCAAAATACGGGCCTCTAGGTTTGAAGTAACCGCAGGGCATCAAGCCGCCCTGAGCGGGGCGTAGCTGACACCTGGGACCTCCTTTCACAGGCTTATAAGGTACTGGTGTCTGAATCTCACAGATTTCACGTTCCCGGGTTGTGAAAAAATTTCCGTATACGTAAATTTATATGCTTGATACCTACCTACCCACTAAGGCGATAAAATTGCTGCCGAAACCAGTCCCTGATTTGACGAAAGCGCAGTGGGAATTCCTAGCGGAGCGACTAGACAGGCCCGCACCAAAGGAGATGCAGCGACGCCTTCAGGCAGATCTGAGGCTAGCCAGCAAGATTAAAGTCCAAGAATAACCTACCTTTCGTGTGATTTCTGCCAGAGAGGTAACTGTCTCAAGGTTCAAGTCTCCCTCAGAATGCTCGCATTTCCAATGCGAGAAAGTCGGGTACACCACATTCCTACAAGACAAGAATCAAGCGAAAAGACTCGAAGCAGAAAACACGAGTGTGACCTATCTCTTTCGGGTTGGCAGCGACATCATAGGTTATGTGACCTTGGCAATGAGTTCGCTCAAGAGAAGCGACCTCCCGAAGAGCTTGCAGGATTCACATCGTTTCTCAAAGATCCCATGCCTACTCCTTGGCCAGATGGCGCGGGACAAACGGTACAGGAACAAAGGGGTAGGGAAGATAATGGTTGCGTGGGTCAGAAGCAGAGCCTACGAGTTGTCGCGTGAAGTAGGATGTAGGTTTGTGATTCTCGATGCGGAACTAGACAGAAAGGACCACTATGAAAGATATCTTGGCTTCAAGGCTCTGCCACAGGACCCTGGAAAGAACAACGTGCCCATGTATTTCGATTTGGGAATGCGCGGTCCCAGTCTAAAGCGTCGGTCACGATAAGAAACGAACCACTGGTCGAACTTCCGAATTAACAATTAATTCCTTTTAGAGAGTATGGAGAAAGAACTTCCAACCGAAAAACCCTCAACCGAGGTCGAGAGTATTGCGAAGGAACTGCCTTCCATCGACCAGGTCGAGGGAACCGAAGAAAGCACCGAAGAAACACGCCCACGCCGAGGACGACCCCCGAAGGATATCGAGACCATCAAACGAGTACCCATCACGGTATCACTCTCTCCGAAACTCATTTCGGAGATTGCGGACCGAGCCGACGAACAGGACATCTCTCGGTCGGAACTGGTCAACAACGCGATCGCCTTCGACTTCAAGGTGCACGACAGGGCCGGCAAGGAGGCCTATTTCCTCTTCACCACCGAAGAGGAATTCAAGAAGTTCGTCGACTGGACCTTAGACGAATACGACAAGAGGCTGGCCAAGCGCCTAGAGAAAGACGAAGAGAAGACCACGCAGAAAGCCAGGGAGAAAGCCGACTCCGTGAAAGAAACAGACTCCGAGTCAGAGAAGCAGGAGGAAGACGAAGGAGTCGGCATCCTCGGCATCCACTTCTAGGACCTATAGGAGTAATGTCCGAATGAGACCAAAGGGGACGTTCGACGACGCCACTGAAGAGGAGATTGGGGAGATCTCCTCTCTCTTCCCTGGTCTGACGTGTAAGACCTGTGGCAGTACGAGCATATCAGTCTCGAAGTGGTGGACACTCGAGGGAAAGCCCATGGGATCCCCTCCTACGAGCGCCATAACCCACGTCTTCCTGTGGGAGTGTGATGAGTGCGACACCACTTTCAGGAAGACGGCCACCGAGAAGCGCCAAGCCGCATAGGGCATGAGCTCATAGGACAGCCGCCTCATGCGACTTGTCTACCATTTTTACCTCCCCTGTTTGTCACCCCGTCACCACACCCCTTTTCGTATGAGTAAACTCAGGTGGCGTTACACGAGCGTCTACCATTTTGAACTGATTTAGCACGTCAAGAGTTTACTATCTGTCATGGCGTTACCTTGTTACCTGTTTTGAACCGTTTTTACCTAGTGCCCCGATGTAACTCGTGACATGAGCAAGGGAAAGACACCGAATCAGCAACCAAGGTTGACGTTCTATCGAGACCGCTACTACTGCGATTCCTGCCTGACTTCGGCTGTGAAGGATCCTGCAGACAGGGCTCGGTTGGGTCTATCTCCATTGATCAAGAAGAAGGGGGCCGCCAGCCAGGGTGCCCCACGCTAGCAGACTTCGCATTTCGCGGCCTAGTACCCCAGGGTCCACAGCTCGAAAGTCGAATAGTCGACGCTAGGGCTCGGCCGGTTGGGGACTCCCACGACCTCGAAGACCAAAGATCTCGAAGTCCGGCGCATATGCCTTCTTACCTTCCACGATGTACCCATCCAGGCCGAGGTCGATGGCGAGCTCTTCAGGGGACCGTTTCTCGTCATAGACTAGGCAGATCAACCTACTCGCGATCTCTGTCTGAATGCACAGGTCGACGAACTCCTCGACAGTCTTGTTCTCCCTCTTCGCTTCATTCTTAATGAAGTCGTACGCCTCCTTGGGGAGCTCGAGCTTCACGGTGTAGCTCGAGCCCTCTTCAGACGCCATTCCTACACACCTTTTCTCGTTGCCGCGTAGCCAAGATACCTCTCTTCGAGGAACTTCATCGTGTCGTACTCGAAGTGGTCCTTGGCTGCTTCAATCGAGTCTTCGAGCATTCCCCGTAGGACATCTTCTAGGCGTGAATTCGTCGAGTCGCACAGGGAACTGATCAGGTCCAAGTGCCCTTGCCTGATTGGCACTGTTACCTGCGTGACCTTGGAGTGGGCTTCCTCGAGCCTCTTCCTGTACAGCTCGTCACGTTCTTTCATGCTCACTCTTTCACCCCCGGTACGTTGCACCCCTCAGAGCAACACTCGCCAGGGTTGGTGTGGACGCACTGAAGGCATTTGCATCCACAGCAGGGACAGCGACCCGATACGGACCGGTCGAGCTCTTGCGCAACCACCTGGCGCATCATTCTTTCGCCCCCTGCAGGATCCTCACAATCTCCGAATCGGGTATCCTGTACTGTCCCGAAGGGAGCTTCACGGCCTTGATCTTACCCCTCTTGATCCAGGCCCAGATAGTCTGCCTGCTCACGTTGAGGAGCTCGGCAGCTTCGTTCGGTTTGTGCAGCCGTCCGGTGTTTGACATACCATAACATAAAAGACAGAATCGAATCAATTACGACAGTTCATAGACCATTTCTTGGGGGTGTCAGGTTGGAGCGTTATCGCCCAAACGTTTATGCCCGGCCAGGGCGCCTCTAAGGCCAAGATGGGTTCGCTTGGCTCTATCTGTGCTCCAGCTGCTCGATCCTGCCCGCCAGCCCATTGATTGAACCTTCGTGGATGCTGACCCTGAGCTCCAAGGTCCTCACGGTGCGTATCAGCTCCACGACATTCTTCTCCACGGGGTCTTCCGTTGTGTATTCCAACAAGTTCGCTCCGATGTTCGCCGTTGGCCCTCTGATTTGAACGCCTTCTCCGGTCTGCGAACTGGCCAAGGAGGGTCTATCATGAATGTGACTTCAATCGATTCGACCACGGCGAGGGGCAATCCGACGACGGGTTCACATCTATGCGCTGCAGCGGGGCGCGTCGATGGCTCCACGCCTGAAGTCACAGGTTGCGAAAAGTCCGGATAATCTTCGCGCCCCACCCAAGGGACGGAGAGGAAAGTGGCAGCCCACCTACTTCACTTTCAGCGCGCCTCGGCATCCGGTAGTGCCCCCGAAGACGAAAGCCACCTGGGCCAAGATCAGTCTCCGCTCCTCAGTTTGAAAGCGGGACGCACGGACAAGGAGCGGGCCTCGAACGCCGGCGACTGCGCTTGATTTGCAGGCGCCTGAGGTACTTGCAACTTTGAACGGCCGGGTCGAATTCCCGAAAGCCAAGAGTCATCTCGGCGGGTATGGATTCAGCTTCGCAGGACCTGGGACTCCAGGAGGGCCCTCTCCTGCCACCTCCCCACCCTTCTGCCCTGGAAGCCCCTCGTAGTCCCGCTGAAGCCTCGGACCCAACGCAAGGAACCCGATAAACACCACGACGGCGAACCCAGCCATCACGTACCACCCGAGTGCTGGTGCGAAGCTCAGCGCCTGGAAGAGCGAAGGGCCCGCCGCGTTGGCCGTCGACCGCCCCATGTTCGAGGCGGCATAGTAGTATCCTTGGTAAGTCCCCCTGTTGCCAGGCCTTGAGAAGAGTGCGATGACAGTCTGCGACGGCACCGTGAGCAGGATCTCCCCAAGCGTTATAGAAATCATCACGAGCTCATACTGGAGGAACCCGTTGAAGAGCCCCGCCATCACGAAGCTTAGTGCTACGACGAGTGGAGAGACGAGGAGCGGGAAGATGAGCACCCTAGCCCTCTGTACAAGGTCGATTAGCGGGAGTTGGAGCAGTACTATCACTGCGCCGTTGGTGGCGAACAGATATCCGATTTGGGTGTCGGTGAAGTGCAAGAAGTCGGCCACATAGAGGGACAGTGGCGTGATTTCATAACCGACCGCGACAAACATGGCACCTGTCAGGACCAGGAACGAGATTACTGTGCTATCGTCCTTCCAAGAGAGGGACCGCCTGGCTCCGCTTTCACGTGCAGCGTGCGCTGCTCCTCCCCTGATCATCAGGATCGTAAGAACGATGACAGGAACCACTGAGGTGGCACTTAGGAAGAAGACCACAGAGTAACCGTAGGTGTCGGCGATTAACCCACCTATGGCTGGCCCGATGGCGAACCCGAGGTTCCCCCCTATGGTCAGCAGGTTGTACCCAGGCCTGATCTGATTTTGAGGGTGCCCTGCGATGATAGACCCGGTTGCAGGGTTCGAGAAGCTCCTCAGCAGCGAGAACAAGGGATAGACGGCGAAGAAGTAGACCGCGCTGAGTTGGTGCAGCACCATGTAGCCGAGCGCGACTGAAGATACAATCGACATGACGTAGCCGGTGAGCATGACCTTCTTTGGACCGACGACGTCGACGATCCTGCCGCCGAACACCTGTCCCGCCATGCTAAGCACCCCTGCGACGAAATACACCAGGCCGGTCGTGAGGAGGGAGACGCCCCTGGTCTCGACCAGATAGATGCCAAAGAATGGCATGGCCATCGAGAAGCCGAATGAGTTGATCGTCCTTATGGCGAAGAGGACGTAAGACTCCGTCATAAGCCCCCTGAGCCCGTACCTTGTGAATACCCACATATGCCCTGCCTGCCTTTAGTGATTTGCCTCTACAGGTTCGGTCCTACCTGAAGCCCAGCCCGGCGGAATCCATCTTTTTGACGCATTCAGCGCAACGGAGGCCTCGGGGGGTTCTGTAGAGCCTCTCCTTCAGACCGCACCCAGGGCACGCGCGCTCAATCTCTCTGCGCTGAACGGAGAACTCTCCCAACGCTCGACGGTAAGGTGTGGGGTTCTTATCCACTACTATCTGGTATGCGCTCCTGACAAGCTAACAACGCTTGTAATTGTGATGGGGGTTCTTCTGCGATTGGCAAGCCTGCGATATCTCATAGACCGTGCCATAAACCGCTTGGCTACCCTCCTCATACTGATGTTCTTCTCCTTCCTCATCTTCGAAATCATCCAGCAAGCCGTGGGGTTCAACCTCGGCTTCTTCTTCTCTGGCATTACAATGCTCAGCCCCCACGCCGCCCAGGGGTAGCTCGCGGTCGTCAACGCCGCCGTGCGTAAGTTCGGGCTCGATGATCCTCTCCCGCAGAGGATAGTGGTCTTCTTCTAAAACCTGTTTACATTCAATTTCTGCAATAGCGCGCTGTTCAAAGAACCTGTAACGACCGCGATAGCACAATACCTCCCCAACAGCTTGGTGCTGGCGAGTTTCTCGCTTGTAACTACCACGCCCCTGGCTGTCGTCGTAGGTACTAGGGCGGAAGTCCTCCATCAACTCCAAGAAGAAGATTGGAGACTCTGCCCTTTCGGCTCTTTCCATCGTTACCTTCAACATCCCTTTCATAGCGCTCGCCTTGTTCCTTTACATACTCTCCGCGGACGAGCTTCGCTGGTTTCCGATCAACCTCGCCTTTGCGACCACCAACGGGACCTATCAGTTGGCCCTCGAAGCGAACCCCGCAGGAAAGGCTCCCCTTGAGTCAGGCAGCGCCGGCGTAACCTATCTTTCTTACTTTTCGAACCCGATCACGCCCTCGCTCCAGGTCGGTCAGAACCAGCGATTACAGCGCTCGTAACCTTCAACGGGGCTCCGACTGATCCGTCAGCGGTCAACGCGACACTGATTACTCCAGAGGGGACCGCATTGAACCTTACGGGCTTCATAGACGTAAGCAACGGTCTTTGGCAGACGCTCTACAGCGTCCCGAGTGCCGGTTCTTACTTCACAGCAGTGACAGCATACAACGGAACCGCTACGACCACGGCGTGGGGGACGTTCAGCGGCCTCCAGTCAGGCACGGCAGGTCTAGCAAGCATAGCTACCAGCGTAGGTTCGGTCCAGGGCAACCTCACCCGGGTGCAGCGGATGTTATCGGCAGTACAGAGCTCGGACGCCTCTCTCAGCAACCAGACAACAAGCGGGGACAACGGAATCCAATCCTCGATAGCGGGGCTGAGTTCCCAGCTTGCCAGTCTGGCTAACACAGTCTCGTCCGCCTCGACGAGAGCGTCGAACGCCCAGTATTATGCGCTGGGTGCCCTCGTGGTCGCGCTGATAGCCGTGGTCATCGGGGCCCTCAGCGTCATGCGAAAGAAGTAGGCTAGCGGGAATATCTGAATTCCGATACCTATACATCGCTTCCTTAACACCCCCAACCGATTGAGCAGCTTCGAGGTTCTTCCACTGAAGCCCGCCATCTTGAAAGGCGTGCTTGCCGCTGGCTACGTCAGGCCTTTCCCCATACAGGCACAGGCGATAGGCCCGCTCTTGGAGGGGAAGAACCTCATAGGCCAGGCGAAGGCCGGTTCGGGGAAGACGTTAGCCTTCGGCATCCCCCTGGTGCAGGCCGTCGACGCGTCCCTGTCGAGGGTCCAGGCCCTGGTGCTCGCCCCCACGAGAGAACTCGCGGTGCAGATAACGCTCGAGCTCCAGAAAATCGGCTCCTACACGGCGGTGCGGGTCGTGACCATCTACGGTGGGCAGTCGATGAACGTCCAGTTGGAAGCCCTCAGGAAGGGCGCGCACATAGTCGTCGGGACCCCGGGGAGGACCATCGATCACATCAAGAGAGGGACGCTCAGGCTCGACTCCGTCAAGTTCGTAGTCATCGACGAGGCCGACGTGATGCTCGACATGGGCTTCATCGAAGACGTCGACTACATACTGGACAAGACACCTAGCGCGAGACAGACGGCGCTGTTCTCCGCCACCATGCCGAGGTCGATTGTCCAGCTATCCCAGAGATACGTCCCAGACCCGATAAGGGTGATGGTGGACGAGAACGAGCCCTCCGCCGAGACTTTGGAGCAGTTCTACGCGAGGATAGAGCGGGACAAGAAGCTCCAGCTCCTGATGGACATCCTCGAGAAGGAGAACCGCAAGAGCGCGGTGGTCTTCTGCAGGACCAGACACGGCACCATTAGGCTCGCCAGGGAGCTGGAGAGGCGCTTCCTGAGCGTGGTCTCCCTCCACGGCGACCTCACGCAGAAGCAACGCGACCACTCCATGGGTCTCTTTAGGGCAGGAAAGGCGGACGTGCTTGTCGCCACCGACGTCGCGAGCAGGGGCATCGATGTCCGCCAGGTCGATTGCGTAATCAACTACGACGTACCCGAAGACCCGACGGTGTACTTTCACAGGGTGGGGAGGACGGCCAGGGCCGGAGACGTAGGCCGGTCCTACACCTTCGTGAGCTGGGAAGAAGAAGGAGACTTCGCCCGCATAGCGGCTCGCGCCAAGGCGCCGATCAAGCCCCTGCGCGAAGAGGACGCCAGGAAGAAGCCGAGGCCAGCGCTCTCCGCGAAGGGCACCAGGCCATGGAGGCACGGCCGCAGAGAGAGGGATCGGGGCAGACCTAACCGCTGGCGCCGATATCATTAATATCATCCCGCTGGCGGCGTCGGATGAGACAAGTTGGGAAAGAGAAAGGTCCTAAGCGAGGCGAACCTGAAGGAGCTCGTGATGCCCCAGCAGGGGGAGATCCTCGGCAGGGCCATCAAAATGACCGGGGGGGACCAGGTGATAGTGAAGTGTTCGGACGGTGTGACGAGGATGTGCAGGATCCGAGGGAAACTGAAGCGGAGGATGTGGATACGCGAGGGAGATGTAGTCCTGGTCGCTCCATGGGACTTCGACAACGGGAAGGCGGACATCCTCTGGCGGTACATTCAGGCGCACACCCAGTGGCTGGACGCCAACGGGTACCTGAAAGGGATCTAGGCCAAGAGCCTTAACGCCAGATATCCCTGCGCTGCACCATGGCCAAGGCATCAGGCTTCGACATACTCATCGTAGGGGCGGGGGTTCTCGGCGCCGCCACGGCATACTGGCTCTCCGGGCTCTATGACTGCACCATCGCACTAGCGGACTCGGCTCAGCGCCCCGGGGCGCACACCTCTTCTAGGAACACGGGCGTGATACACAGGCCCTACTACCTGGACCCCGTAAAGAAGCGCACCTTCGCTCGGACCGCCCTCCTCTCACGCAGGCTCTGGGAGTCCCTCGCCGAGGCCGAAGCGCTCCCATGGAACCCGGTAGGCACCTACAACGTGGCGGTCGAGGACCGCGAGGTCAGGACGGTGGAGAAGTACCGAGCTTGGGGGGTGGAGAACGGCATGGACGAGGGGGAGATGGACCTCCTCGATGGTCCAGGTGTCAGGTCGAGGGAGCCAGAGGTCAGGTGCAGGGGAGCCCTCTTCTCCAGGACGGACGTCTCAGTCGACTTCGGTGCCTTCACCCGCAGCATCTGGAGGCGCGCCGTCGCCAGGGGGGTGAGGTTCCTCCAGGGGAGGGAGTTGGTGTCGGTGCGCAAAGGCGAGGAAGGGACCGAGGCCCTCTTCCGTTCGGGCTCGTCCCTCTCTTCGGTCCGATGCAGGCTCCTCGTCAACGCCGCCGGCGGAGGCGCCCTGAAGATCGCGCACTCTTTGGGCTACGCCCGCGATCTCGCCGCTTTGCACTTCAGGGGGGAGTACTGGGTGGTGGACCAGCCCTTCGCCTCGAGGGTCGTTTCGAACATATACAGGCCGCCGGCTTTCCCCCAGTATCCGTTCCTGGACCCACACTTCGTGGTGAGGGCTGACGGATCCAGGCAAATAGGTCCTAACGCCGTAGTCGTCCCCGGCCCCTATGTCTATTCCGGAGTCGGCTTCACCATCCTCCCACGGTTCCTAGAGCGGCCCATGTGGCCGAAGGCAAGGCTGTTCGCCAACTCGGACTTCCTCTCCCTCGTCGTGGGAGAGTGGCGGAGCTCGCTTTCTAAGCAGGCGATGTGCGCCAGGGTGAGGATGTTCGTCCCGGCCCTCTCCCCCGACCTCCTGAACCGGAGGGCTGTCTTCGGGGTCAGGAGCTCTGTTGTCGACCGGTCGGGTTTCATCCCCGAGGCCCTCCTCATCAAGGGAGAAAGCTCGGCTCACATCATCAACTTCAACTCCCCGGGGGCTACGGGGGCGCCGGCGTACTCGGCCTTGGTGGTCAATGAGCTACGCGAAGCAGGCCTCCTCGACGGATTCAGGCCGAGTTCCGCCTCGGCCTCCATCCCAGGCTGGGACTTCCGCG
This sequence comes from Nitrososphaerota archaeon, assembly GCA_029785215.1. Lineage (GTDB taxonomy): Archaea > Thermoproteota > Nitrososphaeria > Nitrososphaerales > Gagatemarchaeaceae > UBA183. The sequence goes on along the minus strand of JAFMAB010000001.1, from coordinate 201,668 downwards.
CGGTCACCTCACAGCTCTAGCCGAAGGGGGCCCCTCGAGCACGCGGGTGCCCTGCCGTGCCAAAGAATTCTCGAGGATTTGCGGCCGGGCCCCCGCTCCAAAGACGCCCCTTCCGAGAGCAGCTTGAGCGTCATAGACCGCGCGACCCCACCCCGTGTCGAAAGCGGGAATGCTCCATCAGGTATCCGAGGGACTGTAACAGCGATCAGTTCCAGCACCCTGCAGGGTCCTCCTCGATGTGGCCTTGGGACTAAATTGCCTTTTGTGCTCCTTCCCGTCAAAAATGGGCGCGTGCCTGCAATGGGGAGAGTCTCCGCCCTCTCGTAGGGCCATATGCCAGGACCCGCGAGGTCCTCGTTTTCAAGCGACGGCCGCATACCCCCGAGCCGAGCTTGCCGGTTTGCCACTTCTACAAGATCTTCGCCTTTACGAAATATCGCCCCCTAGCGGTATCTCTTCCTGTAACTGACGAACGTCAAGATATCATAGCCTATCTTGGTGACACCGCCAGCGAACGGGAGCGCCGAGGTCACCCCTAGCCCGAGGATCACAGCCGAGGCTGGGCCACCCACGAACGAGCCTGCGCTCCTGAGGGCGTTGGTGACCGCGTAGGCCTGGACTCTCTCTTCTTTACGGAACATCTCGGTCATCAGCGCCTGCCTCGTCGGTACGTCCATCTGCGACATGCTCTGGCGGATGAATAGGAAGAGGAGCGCGAGCGGTAGAGACCCAGCGAGACCCATGAGGACGAGGAACGCGTTCGAGGCGAGATGGGTATAGACCATCGTCCTCAGATTGCCGATCCGTAACGCGATTATGGCCGCTCCATAGGTCGATGCCGCAGATATCACGCTCGCAGCGAAGAATATCGGTCCGAGGTATTCGAGCTGGAGGCCGAATGTCGAACTAAACCAGATCGAAAGGAGATACGTGGTGACGAAGACCCCGCCGAACGAGTCCACGGAGAACAGCCCTGAGAGCCGCACAAGGTCCTTCCTCGCCAGCTCGCTGAGGTTCGCCAGCCCTGGCTTCACAGCCCTGCTCCCTTCGAGGCCTCTCAGCCTGCTGTATACCGCGAAGAGGACGGCCCCCACTACGGCGAATCCCGCGAACACCACATGGAACGCGGCGGGACTGTCCCGGAGGATCCCGGGACCAGAGGACGCGAGCTGGCCCAGCGCTGCCGCGATGTAGCCGATCATGTTGTATCTCCCGAAGGCCTTGACGATCGACCCTTCGCGGCTCAGTTCGGGGAGAATTCCCGCTTCGATGGACTGGAAGGGCCCCGCCTCTGTACCGGTGCTGCTGATGTTACCTGCCAGACATGCCAGGATTATCGCAGCGGCGGCCCTGTCCAGGGCCAGGACCACCCCAGCAGCGACCATGAGGAGGCTGAACGCCTGCAGTAGCCTCTTCCTCCCCACGCTGGAGTCGAGGTAGGTTAGCGCCAGGTTCGAAGCAGTGTTCCCTGCAAGAATGGCCACCAGGGCGAGCCCTTGGAAGTAGGGCCCGTAGCCGATGGCCCTAAGGTAGAACGGGAGGGTGATGCTGAGCAGTCCAGAGACGAAAACCCTCCCGCCCTTGGCGAGGTAGATGGGAAGCGGTCCCCCGCTCTGCGGCTGCCTGTAGCTCAACTCGTAGGAGCCGAGTCCCCTGGCTTCATCGTCCCCTCGAGCCTCCGCGCACCGGCGGAGAGCGTCGGAGAAAACTGGAGCCGCACACCCCCGCGTTCGCCCTTAGGCGGGACCCCGAACGCTGAGGGGGCTGCCTCTCCCCCTGGCCTACCCAGAGATGGGCCACCTGCCTTGAGCTCCCCGCCGCGTGATTCCCGCCGGTTCCCGCAGCGCAGGGTCCTCGGGCCCCCGTCTCCCTCAGGTAAATTCCACGAGCTCCTCCACGACTCGCCCGAACTGGCCCGGCGCGCCACCAGTGGGACATATGGGGCCGCGCCCAGATCCTTCCGCGGAGGCCGCACCCTCGGCAGGGACGAACGTCCGCTCCGCATTGGCTCGACGAGTCTCCTAATCAGCCAGGGGTCCGCCGTCGTTGCCGCTTCGATTCCAACTGCGGAGCCCCGTCTCACAAGCCGAAGGGAGCCCGCAAAGGTATCTAAGCGCTAGCCCTGCGCCGCCCGCTGCAGGCGAAGACCACCCCTCCGGTCAGCCGGGCAGACTCGATCTCGACGAACCCGTTGGACTCCATCGCGCCGACCATCTCGAGGTCCCAAGTCGTCTCCCTGATTATCCGGGGGAGCATTCCGAAGGTGAATGCCTCGCCCCTCCCCGCGAGGCCGAATACGACGCCCACGAGCCTCAGCCCTCCCTGTATGTACAGATCAAGGAAAGGGGCGAGCGCTCCCCTGGGCCTGGCGAAGTCGTACAGCACGACAGCCCCTCCAGGTTTCGCCACCCTCGCGAGCTCCCTGGCGAACCTCTCTACGTCTACATACTTCGGGACGTAGCAGCTGACCACGGAGTCGAAGGATCCGTCCGGGAAAGGGAGGAACTCCGCGTCCCCGTTGAGGACGGCGTCAACGTTCGAGAGGCCTTTCCCCATCGCGACCCGTACCATCTCCGGTGAGAGGTCTATGGCGACGAACGTGAACCCAGCCCCAGCAAGGCGCTCTTCCAGAACCAGGGTCCCGCTACCTACGTCAAGGACCAGTCCGCCGCTCCCCGACTTCACCCTCCGCATGACCCAGGTCTTCCACCGCCTGTCCTGGAACATGGTAGCGTAGTCCAGCGCCTTCTCGTAGGACCTCGCCAGCCCGGCGAATATCCTTGACGAAGTCCGCTTCATTCCATCCGCGGCGGTAGCTGCGGCTCCCATCCGCGACGGCGGGGGCCTCCCCTCTTATCCGCTTGGCGGTGCGCCGTCTCAGGAAACGGTCAATAGTGCGCAGTGCGTCGCTCGAGCCTCTTGGGTCAGGCGGACGGAGAAGGGACGCGAGCAAACGAGTGGTATGTCCCCCGGAGGGGGCCCAGACGCTTCAGGCTGCTCGTGGGGCTCAGCTTCTACCCTTACTCTATCATGAACGCCAGCTACGTCCTGATAGGGTCCCTCATCGCCCCGGTGGATCGCTTTGATAGGATGGCGGCTTTGGCGGTCGCCTACCTCCTCGCCGTGGGCGTCTCAGCCCACTCACTCGACGCCATGGCCCCCAACAGGCCGTGGGGGGATTTCCTCTCGCGAAGGCAGCTCGCGGCCCTGGCTACGGCCGCGCTCGTCCCGTCCCTGGGGCTGGGCCTCTACCTGGGGGTGACGTTCGCTCCGCTGCTGCTCCTGGTGGGGGCCGTCGAACTCTTCTTCCTGCTCGCTTACAACCTCGAGCTCTTCGGCGGGGCGTTCCACACAGACCTGTGGTTCGCGACGTCCTGGGGTTTCCTCCCCGTCATCGCAGGGTTCGTGGTCCAGACGGACACCGTGAGCCTCGCGTCAATCGCCGCCGGGCTCTTCGGCTTCTTCACCGCTTACGTCGAGATCAGCGCCTCCAGGCCTTACAAGGCGATCAAGCAGGAGGGGGGCGGGAGCTCCCCTCTGGCTTCGAAGCTCGAGGCCGTCCTCAAGGGGATAGTGCTCACAGTCATCGCCGCGGCCGCGTTCCTCATGGCCATGGTCCTCTCCCGCTGACCTTCCCACTTGTCAACCGCCTGTTCCGCTGCTCATCCAGGTTGCCGGCCCTGGCAGGGCCGGTGGGGCGAACAGAGTGGACTTGCTCATGTAGACCTAGGAACGGCATGGAGCTAAGAGTACGCTTCGAATCCTTTCCCGAGGGCGCCTAGGGCTAGCTTCTGTTCCATGATCTCGTTCGCCCCCTCGTATATCATGGTGACCCTGGTGTCCGCGAAGTGCCTGGCGGGCCTGTTCTCTAGGGAGTATCCGTTCCCGCCGAAGACCTGGACCGCCCTGTTGGCGGCGTCGAAGGAGGCGTTGGCCGCGAAGTACTTTGCGCGCGCACACGCCAGATCGGTGGCGTCCCTGAGCTCCGTGTTTCCGGGGTCCTCTTCGTACTTCTGCTTCACGAACGCAGCCTTGAGCAGCAGGAGCTTTGCGGCCTCCAGGTTCGTCGCAATCAGCCCTACATGCCTCTGGATCAGCTGGTGCTTGCCGATTAGCTTACCATGCTGGAACCTCACCTTTGCATACTTCGTCGTCTCGTCCAAGCAGTCCTGGATCACGCCGACGCATCCGGCGGCTACGCTCAGCCTCCCGTTCATCAACCCTGAGAGGGCGACTGACATACCCTTCCCCGGGGGGCCAAGCACGTCCTCCTTGCTCACCTCGACCTTGTCCAGGTAGAGGGTGGAGGTGTCGGCGGTCGGGAGGCCGAGCTTGTGCGGGATGAGCTCGGCCTTGAATCCATGGCTCTCGGTATCGACTATGAACCCGCACATCCCGTCCCTCTTACCTTTGGGGTATGCGAACACCAGGACGTACTTTGAAGACGAGCCCAAGGAAATCCACATCTTCTGACCAGATATCTGGTACTTCCCTCCTTTCTCCTCGAAGTATGTGGTGAGCGAAGCGGGGTCGCTCCCCGCGTTGGGTTCGGTGAGGCCGAACGCGAGTATGGCGTCCCCCCTCGTGGCCGGGGTTAGCACCCGCTCCTTCTGCTCTTCGTTCCCCCAGTGCTGGACCGTCATCTGCCCGAGCGCCATGTGCACCGAAAAGAAGGTCCTGACGCCCGTCCCCTCCCTCCCTATCCTCTCGATGGCCAGCGCATAGGTGACCATGTCGGCGCCCTGCCCATCGCCATACTTCCTGGAGACCGGGAGCCCAAGGAGGTGGGCCTTCGCGAAGAAGGGCCTGATCTGGTCGTTAATCTTGTGCTCGAGGTAGTACTTGTCTTCGATGGGCCTGAATTCCTTGCACGCCCTGTCCACCTGCTCCAGGATCAGCCTCTGTTCCTCTGAGACGTCGAAGTTCATGGTAGAGAGGTTCATGAACCCGTCACGCTCATGCATCTAGCCCGTCCACCTCTCCTTCCTGACCCGGCCCCTGACATGTTCCACGATGTCCTCGAACGAGCTCCCAGGGCCGTATAAGCCGGTTATCCCTAACTTCGTCAACTCCGGCTTGTCCTCCTCGGGGATTATCCCGCCGCCGACCACTACTATGTCCTTCCCCCCCAGCTTGTCGAGGAGCCTCTTCACCTTCGGGAAAGCCGTCATGTGGGCGCCGTTGAGGAGGGACAGGGCGACCACGTCGACGTCTTCGTCTATGGCCATCCGGGCGACCTGCTCGGGGGAGGGGAGAAGCCCGCTGTAGATCACCTCCATCCCTGCGTCTCTGAAAGCCCTGGCGAGTACGAGGGCCCCCCTGTCGTGCCCGTCGAGCCCAGGCTTTGCGACTAGAATCCTAATCTTCCGCTGGACAGCCGTTGCCTTCTTCGTCAACCTTATCCTCTCGGGCCCCCCGGGCTTCAAAACCTTTCGCCGCGGCCCTATGCTCTCAGACTAAGCCTAAAGCAGCATGGGCTCCTTGTACGACCCCCAGACATTTCGCCCGACCCCCATCACTTCGCCCAGGGTCGCGTACCTCATCACGGCGTCGAGCATAGGGTACATCGAGTTCGCATCTTCGTCTTCAAACGCCCTCTCCAACTTCGCCAACGCCGCCCTGACCTTCCCCTCGTCCCTTTCCCGCTTCACGGCCGCCAGCCTCCTTGTCTGCGCCCTCTGAGCCTTGAAGTCGATCTTCAGGGTGTCGATTGGCTCCTTCTCGGGCTTCGCGTACTTGTTCACCCCGACAACCGCGTCCTTACCTTCTTCCACCCTCTTCGAGAGCCTGTAGGAGTTCTCCGCGATCTCCCGCTGGAGGTAGCCTGTCTTCACCGCCTTCAGCAGCCCCCCAGCCTTGTCAATCCTGTCGAAGTACTTGTACGCCTCCTCCTCCAGCTGCTCCGTGAGCCACTCCACATAGTACGACCCCCCGAGCGGGTCGATCACGCTTGGCAGCCCGGTCTCCTCTGCTATGATCTGCTGGGTCCTCAGCGCAACCTCGACCGCCTGCTCCGTAGGGAGCGCCCATGCCTCGTCATAGGAGTTGGTGTGCAACGACTGCGTCCCCCCCAGGACGGCCGCCAGGGCCTCGATGGCGGTCCTCACGATGTTGTTCAGAGGCTGCTGCCACGTCAGCGATGCCCCTGAGGTCTGGGTGTGAAACCGCAACAGCAGGCTCCTCTTGTCCGTCACCCCGTACTTCTCGCGTAGGACAGTCGCCCAGATCCTCCTGGCCGCCCTGAACTTCGCGATCTCCTCGAAGAAATCCATCGTCGAGTTGAAGAAGAAGCTAAGGCGAGGTGCGAACTGCTCCACCTTCAGGCCCGCCTCTAACCCGAGCTCTACGTAGCCGAACCCATCGGCTAGGGTGAACGCAAGCTCTTGGACAGCGCTCGACCCCGCCTCCCTGATGTGATACCCGCTAATGCTGATGTAGTTCCAGCGGGGCATCTCCTTGGTCGCGAACACCATAAGGTCTCTCACGAGCCTGAGGTGCGCCTCGGGAGGGTAGGCCCACTCCTTCTGGGCGATGTATTCTTTGAGCATGTCCGCCTGCACCGTCCCTCTGAGCTGGGAGAAGGGGACGCCTTGCTTCTTCCCCACCCCCGCGTACATGCAGGTCAGGACAGTCGCGGGGGCGTTAATTGTCATGGACGTGCTCACCTTCCCGAGAGGGATACCGTCGAAGATCACCTCCATGTCCTTGAGCGAAGATACGTTCACGCCACACCTCCCCACTTCACCGTGAGCCCTCTCATTGTCACAGTCGTACCCATAGAGGGTCGGCATATCGAACGCGATGCTCAGCCCAGTCTCTCCGTGATCTAGGAGCAGCTTCAGCCTTTTGTTCGTGTCTTCCGGGGTGCCAAACCCGGAGAACATCCTCATGGTCCACATCCGCCCCCTGTACAGGTTCGGATAGATCCCCCTCAGGAACGGGTACACCCCCGGGAACCCCTGTTCCGGGTACCCAGTGTCAGCCACGTCATCAGGGGTGTAGAGGGGCTTCAGTGGTATCCCTGAGGCGGTCTGCGCATCCTTTGTTGCCTCCGGGGACTTCTTCACCCACCCGGCATAGACCGTGTCCTGCCACTGCTTCAGTCCTTCCCTCACCCCCTCGACCGCCTTCCTTTCGTACAGGGTCCCCTTCTTCGCCCTCTTCTCTACGACGGATTTCGCCTTCCTCCTCCAATAAGCTTCCCCGACGTTCCTCAGCATGTCGGTGTCACCGTTGGACTCCCATGAAGATAAAGAATCTCTTCGAACCGATAAAAGAGGCCCGGGGGATGGAGGCGGCCACGGCATCCCAGACCCAACTCGTGTCAGCTGTTATGAAAGGGGACAGGGCGGCGCTCGCCAGGGCGATAACCCTGGTGGAGAATGACCCGGGGCGCGCCTCGAGGCTCCTGGAGAGGCTCGGACCCCCTGGGCGGGCGTTCATCGTTGGGGTCACAGGCCCGCCGGGGACAGGCAAGAGCACGCTGGTCGACAGGCTCATCGACTTCTACCGCGGGCTTGGGCTGACTGTGGGGGTGGTCGCCGTAGACCCGAGCAGCCCTCTCACTGGCGGGGCGCTGTTGGGGGACAGGATACGCATGACAAGCCACGCAGGCGACAGGGGTGTCTACATCAGGAGCATGGCGTCAAGGGGATGGACCGGCGGCCTGTCGAGGGCGACGTCGCAGGCTATCAGGCTCATGGAAGCCGCCGGCTTCGAAGTGATACTCCTCGAGACGGTGGGCATCGGCCAGTCGGATGTCGAGGTCGTAGGGGTGTCGCACTCAGTCCTCGTGGTCATGATGCCCGGGCTGGGGGACGACGTCCAAGTGTCGAAGGCGGGTCTGATGGAGGTGGGGGACATATACGTGGTGAACAAGGCCGACCTAGAAGGCGCCGACTCGATGGTCGTCAGCCTGCTGTCGCTTTTCCGGGGGAGCCGACGTTCTCCTCCAGTGCTGAAGGTCTCAGCGCTGACTGGGGAGGGGATAGAGAACCTGCGGAAGGCGATAGACGAGGCCCGGAAGAGGTTCGCCTCGGGGGACTACGGGCTCAGGGTGCGGAGCGCCAAGGGGATGATCGTGGAGACCGCGAGGGGCGCGGTAGAGGCGAGGCTCGCCGCCGTGTCAGAGTCGAGGGCGGAGTTCTTGGCGCGACTGGTGGTCGAAGGAAAGCTGAGCGTAGAAGAGGCAGCCAAGCGTTTGAGCCGCTAGCTCATCTCTTCTCGATGGAGACGTAGTTGCGCCCTAGGGGGCCGACGTAAGTGGAGTCGGGGCGTATCAGCTTGTTCTCTTCCACCTGTTCGTTGTAGTGGGCCATCCAACCAAACACCCTGCTTGCCGCGAATATCGGGGTGTAGAGGGGGACCTCGATGCCGAGGAGGTAGAAGATGGGGGCGGCGTAGTAGTCCAGGTTCGGCGGAATCTTCTTCCTCTCCCACATCTCCATCTCGATGGCGTCGCAGAGCCTGTATAGCCTGTCGTCACCGCGCTTCTTGGCCATCTCTCCCAGGTACCCCTTGCAGAGCTTAGCCCTCGGGTCGAACTGTTTGTAGATCCTATGGCCGAACCCCATCAGTTTCCTTCCTTCTTTGAAGGTTGCCTCCACAAATTCGTGGGCGTTCTCAGGGTCCTTGGCCCTAAGCAGCATCTCCATCGCCGCCTCGTTCGCGCCCCCGTGCAGGGGCCCCTTCAGGGAAGCAAGTCCCGCCGAGGCGGCCGCGTAAGGGTCGGCCAGCGTGGACGCCACGACCCTCACGGTAAATGACGACGCGTTCATGTCGTGCTCCATGTAGAATATCAGCACTCGTTCGAACACCCAGCGTTCGAAGTCGTCAGCTTCCCTCGGGGTGAGCATGCGTAGCAGCCTGTCAGCGAAGCCGCCTGTCTCTCCGGGGAGCCTGGGTTGCTCTCCCCTTGGGACTCTGAGGCTGTTCGCCGCGAGGACCGACATCTTCGACTCGATGGACGTCTCTTTGTCCTCGATCGACCTTTCTACGTCGATGCTCCCGAGCGCTGACACGCCCGTCCTGATGACGTCTATCGGCTGGGCATCTCCCCCAAGGGACCTCATGATGTCGAAGACCCTGGGGTCCGTCGTCGACCTCTTCCATATCCCGGAAGCGAAGGCGTCCAGCTCGCCCCTCGTCGGAAGCTCTCCATAGAGCACCAGGTACGCCGTCTCCTCGAAGCTGGCCTTTGCTGCCAGCTCCGCGATGGGGTAGCCACGGTATACCAGCGACCCGTCGGCGCTGCTCTTGGAGATTCGCGTGTCAGAAACTGAGACCCCGGCCAGCCCTCTCGGGACCCTGGTGGCCCCAGGCGTCTCGATCATCTCCTCCCCTTCCTCAGGGCTCTGGCCGCTCTCATGGCCTTCTCGTCGGCTTGCTCGAACTTATAGTAGTCGATGAGGTCGTAGAACTCATTCCTCGTCATGAGGGTGCCGAGGATACCTTTCTGGGTCCCCTCGCTCTTCAGGGCCTCGAAGGTGTCTTTCACCGTCTTCATCATCGCCCTGAACGCTGTCACAGGGAAGATGACCAGGTTGTACCCCAGGGCCCCGAACTCTTCGACGGTCATGTATGGCGTCTTCCCGAACTCCGTCATGTTTGCCATCAAGGGGAGCCTGATCTTCTTACGCATCTCTGCGAACTCCTCCTTCCCTTCGAGCGCCTCTGGGAATATCATGTCGGCGCCCGCCTTTGCATACGCGTCCGCCCTCTCCAATGCGCCGTCCATCCCCTCCACCGCCCTCGCGTCGGTTCTGGCGATGATCATCAGGCCGCTCCCTGCAGCCTGTTTGGCCGACACAAGCTTCTTGACCATCTCGTCGACTTCCACCAGCTCCTTCCCTTCCAGGTGCCCGCAGCGCTTAGGAAGGACCTGGTCTTCTATGTGGATGGCCGCCGCTCCCGCCCCCTTCATCTCCTCGACGGTCCTGGCGACGTTCAGCGCCTCACCGAACCCCGTGTCGGCGTCGACTATCAACGGGACCGCCACCCTGGACGTGATCTGTCGCGCCGCCTGCGCCACCTCGCTCAGCGTGGTGATTCCTAGGTCTGGGAGGGCGAGCAGGTTCGAGAACCCCGCCCCTGAAAAATAGACCGCCCTGAACCCTGCCCTCTCAGCCAGCTTCGCGACCGAAGGGCTGAATACCCCTGGAGCCACGATCACTCCGTCCCCGCTGACAAGTTTCCTCAGCACGTCGGCCTGCGATGGCAAGTCCAGCTCTTCACACCGACCCGGGTCGACCCCCTTTAGAGTTTCCTCCATCAGCGTTAAATCGGGCAGAGGCGCCGTGGCCCATGTTGCTCGAGTCGGACACATACGAGGCCCCCCGCGACACGGTGTTCGTCCACGGGGCCGGAGGGAACAGCCTCCTCTGGAGGAGGACGCTGCAATATCTGTCCGGAGGGGCGCGGGCCTTCGCGGTCAACTTACCTGGCCACCCCTCGGGGGAGATAACCTGCAAGAGCATAGGCGACTACGCCGAGTCGGTGCACAGCTTCATCGCCGAGCTGGGCCTCAAGAGACCGGCTGTCTGCGGTCACTCGATGGGGGGCGCCATCGTCCTGGACCTAGCCATATCTCACCCCGATGACTTGGGGGCCCTGGTCCTGGTCAGTACAGGTGCGAAGCTCGGGGTCAATCAGCTGATACTCGACGGACTCAGAGACCAGCCTATGAGCACCATCGAGAAGGTGATAACGCCGTGGAGCTTCAGTTCAATAGACCTTGGTCTCGGAAGGGAGGCCAGGACTGCCCTCTCCATCTCCAACCTCCCTGTCTTCCTCAACGACTACCTGGCATGCCAGGGCTTCGACGTCCGGTCTGAGCTGCCAAAGATAGGCGCGAAGACACTCATCGTCTGCGGGGACAAGGACAGGATGACCCCTCCAAGCTGGTCGGAGTACCTCAACGCAAACATACAGGGCTCTGAGCTGCACTTCGTCAACGGCTCAGGGCACATGCTCCCTCTTGAGAGACCACAGGCCCTGGCCCGGGTCATCCAGTCTTTCCTCTCGGGTCTTACTCAGTGAACTCTTCGCCGCCGCGAGCTATCCTTGTCATCTCCCCGATCAGGGCTATGATCCCCTCTTGGGTGGTAGATGAGACGGGATAGAGGTCGGCCCCGAGAGAGAGCCGCCTTATGCTTCTGAAGAGCTCTGAGTCGAGGGAATACTTTTCCCCGTCCTTCGTGGCCGTCAGGGCATCCTCGAACGCCCTGCTGTCCTTGCTCCATTCTGAGATGCGCTTCACGTCGTCCCTGGCCATGTCCCTCTTTGTCAGGACGGTTATCTTGGGGATGTTCAGCCTGAGTCCCACTGAAGCTGAGAGGAGCGCGAGGGACAAGAAGTTCGAAGGAGTGTTGGCAAGGAGAGGGTCAAGCAGGAAAAGGAGGACCTTAGAGTCCGCCTTGACCTCCCGGACTATGAACTCACCGCTCTCCCTGAACGCGAAGAGCTCAGTCTGACCTGGCGTGTCGACGATCACATTCTCAGTCTTGAACGAGTCTATCTCCTCTTGAATCTCTGTGAGCTTGGTTGCCGTGAGGTCTGCAGCCAAGATCAGCGCTCCGTTAGGCCCTAGTCCGTAGTCCTCCATCACGTCCTGAAGCTGGACCCTCTCCCTCACGTCGACGTCGGGCTCGTAGGGGAGCTCCACGACCCCCGGGTCGAGGTTGACCGCTATAGCGTCCTCGCCTCTGTTGACGTACCAGTTCTTCAGGGCGGCGGTGAGCAGCGACTTCCCTGACCCCGCGGTCCCTGTAACGAACGTGACCTCCAAGCTGATCCCCTAATCCGAGCTCCTCACCGCTACGACGGTCCCCTTCAGCACCACCACCGCCCGCCTCATCTTAGACGCGATCACCTCGCCTTCCTCGTCGACCCGTACCTTGTCCGGTCCTGCCACGACGATGTCAAGCACGATTCGCGACCTGCCCTCCATGGTCCCTTTGGGGTGGGACTTTATGTAAGCCCCTGGGTGCGTACGCATCTCCTCGGCGAGAGAGGGGGCGAGAGCTGACTCCGGCACTCCTTCGATTCTCATGGTGAAGCACCTCCTGAAGACCTTCCCGACCTTAGCCCTGACCTCCGGCTCGACCGACTTTCTGAAAATGCTCCTCATCTCAGCCGGGACCCCGGGGAGGCAGAAGACCACCGTCCTCCCCGAGACAAGCCTGACCCCGGGCGCCGTCCCGATGTCATTCTGCAGGGGCTTCGAGCCAGCCGGGAGTATCGCCATCTTCACCCTCGGCGGGGTTAGCGCCGCCTCATCCATCCCTCTTTCTATATAGTGCGCCCTTATCAGCCGGAGAGCCTCTGCGTTCCTCTCGAGCCTGAGCCGCAGTGCCCTGGCGATCCCTTTGAGCGTCATGTCGTCCGGCGTCGGCCCGAGGCCGCCTACGACGACCAGGAAGTCCGGGGACCGGCGGACGATGGCGAGAACGGCCGCGCCTATCTCGTCCAATTCGTCGTCCACCGTCGTGATCTCCTTGATCATCGACCCCATGCGGGCGAGCCTCCGGCCGACCCAGAGGGCGTTCGAGTTCAGGGTCCTGCCGATGAGCAGTTCCTTCCCCACCGCGAGCATCTCGACCCTGACCAAGGCGCTCCTCCCCCGCCGGCAGGCCTTAAAACGAGTGCAGGGGTCCGACAGCCGTGGCCAGACCGCTCCCCAAGGTTGTCCTAGGCGCCGGGACAGTTATCCACAGGGGAGGCCGGCTACTGGTGCTGAAGAGGGCCGAAGAGCCTAACCGCGGGCTCTGGGCGTTCCCTGGCGGGAAGGTAGAGGTCGGCGAGACCCCGATGCAGGCCGCGGTGAGGGAGACCAAGGAGGAGGCGGGGATCGACGTGGAGATACAAGGCATCTTCGACGTGGTCACCTACAAGCCCTGGGAGCTCGGGACAGGGAACAGGTGGCAGCTCGTCGTGGTCAACTACCTGGCGAAGCCGAATAGAGGGCGCGTCAGTCTGAATGCGGAGTCGTCCGATTACAGGTGGGTCCTCCCAGACGAGCTCATGGGGCTCGACACGACCCCGCAGATGAGAGGGTGCGCCGAGAAATTCGCCCGGCTAAGGACGACCCCAGGGTGCTTTGGGCCCCTCGGTGACGTGAGCGGACGGACTACTTCTCCTTGTTGCCGCTGAGCCACCACTCTAGGTAGTCCGCCTGCTGCCTCGACCTCTTGCGCCTCTCATCCTCTTCAGGCGTCCTCGCCTTGAACCTGGCGTCAGAAAGCTGGTCCCTTGTGAGGAAGGCGCCGCACTTCTTGCACCCGAACCTCTTGGTCGGTGCGTCGTACAGCATTATTCCGACATGACATTCAGGACAGATCTGGTCCAAACAACACTCGATGTCTATCCAGCCAAGCATGTCCTTAACGGTTTCTGTAACCGCGGTTTTAGCCCGCAACTCGTTAAATAGCGACGGGAGCCGAGCAGCCACGAGTGACAAGTGGCCGAAACGGTAGTCCTGCCAGGGCCGGCTTCAGAAGACCTGGGGCGCTCCGTCGCTGATAAGCTCGGCCTCCCGCTGCTGGGGGCCGAGTTCAGAATATTCCCCGACGGCGAGTCCAAGTTCACGTTAAGCGACAAGGTCTCAGGGAAGAACGTCCTCCTCGTCCAGTCCACCCATCACCCGGCTGACCAGCACCTCTTCCAGCTCCTCCTCGCCTCCCACCAGCTGAGCGAAGAAGGGGCGAAGGTCACGGCCGTGGTCCCTTACCTCGCGTACGCGCGCCAGGACAAGCAGTTCCTCCCGGGCGAGGGGGTGACCCTGGGGTTCGTGGCACACCTGATGCGCTCGGCGGGCGTCCGCAGGGTGGTCACGGTGGACATACACTCTGCCGAAGGTCTCGCGCTCTTTTCGTTCCCGATCAACAGCGTCTCCGCCATCCCCAGTCTGGCGGAGTATGTGAAGGAACAGGTAGCCCCCAGAGACCCCGTCGTGATCGCCCCCGACTTCGGGGGGTCCAAACGGACCGAAGCCTTCGCGGCGCTCTACGGCGCCCCCTTCCTCCGGCTCGCCAAGACGCGGGACAGGGTGAGCGGGGAGGTCACCGTCGCCGGGTCTAGGCTCGAGGTAGAAGGCAAGGACGTGTTGATCATCGACGACATCATCAGCACCGGGGGGACAGTGAGGGCTGCGGCAGAGACCGTGATGAACCAGGGGGCGAAGCGGGCCATCGCCGTCTGCGTCCATGGCCTCTTCGTGGGGAGCGCCATCGACATCCTGGAGAAGGCGTCTGTGAAGACCATCATTTGCACCAACACGGTCCCCGGTGTCTTCAGCCAGGTGGACGTATCCGAAGCCATCGCATCTCACCTAAGGACGATTGAAGAGTAAGGCTCTGGTCCTCCTCTCCGGGGAGGCGGGGACCATCCCTGCGGCCGAGGCCAAGTCGCTTTTCGCAGCTTACGACCCCGCTTCGGGGTTCATGTCTCCTGCCCGGCGGGTGCTCGTAGTCGAGTCTGAAGCGGATCCCTTCCGCGTAGGAGGGAGGATTGCATTCGCGAGGCGGGTGGGAATCCTGGTGTCGGGGGCCTCGGAGGCAGCCGAGCTCCTCGAAGGCCGCCGGGTCAGGTTCAGGTCCTTTGACCTCGCCGGCGGGAGGAAGCCGGCTGACCCGGAGGAGTACATCGGCGGCCTGCGCGCCACCATCGACCTGCGCTCTCCCGAGCTGGAGCTGACCCTGGTCAGGGGAGAACGGGAGTTCCTCGCGGTCACCTCCCCGGGGACAATGGTCCAGGGGTGGTCGCTCCGAAGACCTCGTCAGAGGCCCTTCTTCCACCCCGCCGCCATATTCCCCAAACTTTCGAGGGCGCTGGTGAACCTCTCCCGTTGCGTCGAGGGGGACGTCTTCCTCGACCCATTCGCTGGGACCGGGAGCATCCCGCTGGAGGCTGCGATGGTCGGCTGCCGTGTGGTCGCCGCCGACGTGGCGGAGAAGATGGTCCGAGGGGCGTTGAGTAACATGCATCACTTCAACCAAGAGTGGCTCGGGGTGGTGCGCGCCGACTCCGGGCGACTCCCGGTGACAGAAGCCGACGCGGTGGCGACCGACGTGCCATACGGCAGGGCCTCCAGCACCCGCGGGCACGATCCGAAGGAGATAATCGCCAGGGCCCTCCCAGCGCTGGCGACCGTCGTAAGGCCGGGGGGGACGGTGGTCCTGATGCACCAGAAGGAGGTCGCAGCGGACCCCGGCCGGGACTTCGTCCTTGTGGAAGAGCACGACCTGCATGTTCATAAGCGCCTGACGAGGACAATCTCGGTCCTCAGGAGGAGATGAATTCGGCCACGCTTTCAGTGACCTTCCTCGGTACGAGCTCCGCGGCCCCAACCAAGGACAGGGGGTTGCCGGCCATCGCTATCAGGAGGGAGGGCGAAGTGATTCTCATGGACTGCGGGGAAGGGGTGCAGCGCCAAGTCCTGGCCCAGTCCATAGGCCTGGGGAAGGATATGACGATACTAATCACGCATCTGCATGGGGACCACGTGACCGGCATCCTCGGCCTGCTCCAGACGATGAGCCTCGCTCAGAGGCGGAAGCCCGTAGACATAGTCGCACCGGCAAAGCTCATGCGCTGGCTCGAGGCGACCTCAGACCTCCTGAACTTCGGGCTCACCTTCCCCATCAGGTTCGCGCCCGCTCGCCCGGGGGTGGTGCTCCGGACCTCCGAGCTCAGGATCAGGGCGGCCAGGGCGTCTCACTCGGTCGAGGCGTACTCGTACCTCATCGAGGAGCGCGACCGCCCCGGCGCGTTCCATCCGGAGAAGGCGAGGGCACTGGGCGTCCCTGAGGGGAAGCTGTGGTCGGAGTTGCAGAGGGGGAGATCGGTGACCGTCGGCGGGGCGAAGGTATCTTGGTCAGAGGTGACCGACCCGCCTAGGCCGGGGAGGCGGATTGGGTACTCCGGGGACACTCGCCCGTCCCCTAGGCTCGCGCGCTTCTTCGCGGGGTGTGACCTGCTGATATTCGACTCCACCTTCAGGGGCGCGGACAGGGACAAAGCCGTGGAGCGGAAGCACAGCACCTGCGTGGAGGCCGCGAGCCTAGCTAAGAGAGCTGACGCCAAGAGGCTGGTGCTCACCCATTTCAGCGCACGCTATACCACGGTGACGGGCCTGCTCAGGGAGGCGAGGAAGGTGTTCCCAAACACGGTCGCCGCGGCGGACGGGCTGACCCTGGCGGTCGACTACCCGCTCGGGTAGGCGGCGAGCCAGTCGATCACCGCATCCAGTTCGTCCGACGTTATTGTGAGATAGACCGGCCCCAGTGGAGACTCTTCCGGGCTGCCGCAGACGGCGACCACCCCTGCGGCAGCGGCCTGCCTGTTCAACATCATGGATGCTGAGTGGCCCGTCCGTTCCCGAAGGAGAACCTTCCTGGCTGCTGACCGGACATGCCTGTCCCTGAACTGGTCTCTGAGGTGGGCTAGGGCTCTCGGGTCGTCGCTCACCAGCCTCGCGGACCCCGCGCTTAGTGTGACCACCTCAGGGTCCAGCCCTGCTACGCCCGCCAAGGCTTTCGCCACCCTCGCCGGGTCTTCCGACGGGGAGACAGTGGCCTCCAGGGTCAGCCTGGCCCTGAACTCAGGATGCGCCATCCTTCTCCCAGCTCTCGACCAGCCCCGCCAGCTCGGCGGCGAGCGCCTCGGGGGTGGTCCGCTGGTTGGAGACGGTCTCGTCTGCCATCGCTATGGCCTCTCCTATCCCTACGTCGAGCTCCCTCCTGTCTCTGGCTGCGAACGTTTCGTATGTGAGGGGGTCGTCACTCCGCCCGCGCTCCTTCAAGAGGGCGAACCTCCTGGCCGGAGACGCGGCGACCGCGACGAACAGAACCTTCGCCCTCCTCCTGAACGCCTCCACTTCGGAGACAGACCTGATGCCGTCGACCACGACCTTCTCCGCGCCAGACCGCGTGATTGTCTCCAGACAAAGGTCCGCCACCGCTGACTGCCCGCGCTCCTCCCTCAGCAGCCGCATCACCTCCCCGGTGTTCTTCGCGTCCGGCTCGAGCCCGCGCCTTTTGGTCTCCGCCCTTATCACGTCCCCCATGACGACGCGTCTCCAGCCTTCGCCCACGAGCCGCTGGGTCGCGGTCGACTTACCGGCTCCAGGCATGCCTGTCACTGCCACTATGCGGAGCAATCTGCCCATCCGCCCGACCGGTAGCGAATTTAAAGGAACCACGCTGACCAGTGCAGATGAGACTTTTCGTGGCGATGGACGTGCCGGAACCTGCCCTCGGCGCGATCACTCGGTTCCAGGGCGACCTCGCCGCCACTGGGTCTGACCTCAAGCTGGTGGAACGTGAGAACCTCCACTTCACGGTGAAGTTCTTGGGGGAGGTGACGGAAGCTGAAGCTGCCGAGGCGAAGTCCAGGCTGGCGAGGCTGGCGCTGAAGGGCGCCGAAGTGGAGCTTAGGGGCGTCGGCGCGTTCCCTGACGTGCGGGGGCCCAGGGTGGTCTGGGCCGGGGTCTCTAGGGACCACCGGACGCTGGTCGAGTCCTTGGCTATGGAGGCCATCGCCTCGCTCGATGGGCTTGGGGAGCGCGACTCCAGGCCGTTCCAGCCGCATGTCACCCTGGCCAGGGTGAGGTCGTCGAAGGGTGCCGGGGAGCTCACGGCGCTTATCAGGGAGAGGTCAGACTTCTCCTTCGGGTCTGCGAAGCTTACTGAGCTGAAGTTGAAGTCGAGCAGGCTCACCCCTGCCGGGCCAGTCTACGCCGACGTCGGGGTGTACGCGCTGCGATGACAACGCTGGCAGAGGTGATCGCCCGGGCAAGGAGGATGGTGGTCCCCTCCCCGTCGGCGGCAGCGGAGATGGGGCGCATGGCCGCTTCGCTCGTCTCCAAGACTGAGCGCGCGGCGGCCCGGCACCCGCAGACCAGGGGCGTGCTCTTGGGGGGTTCCTTCGCCAAGGGGACGTGGCTCTCCCGTCACGTGGACCTGGACGTGTTCGTAAAGTTCGACCCTTCTACCCCTGAGGAGGAGTTCGAGGAGGTGGGGCTCGAAATAGGGGAAGAGGCTACCAGGGGTTACCCAGCCGGAAAGATGTTCGCCCAGCATCCATACACCGAGGCTACAGTAGACGGATTCAGGGTGAACATCGTCCCGTGCTACGACGTGCGGAAGGGAGAGTGGAAGAGCGCGGCTGACAGGTCCCCGTTCCATGTCGGTTTGATAGAGGCCCTCCCGGACGAGCAGAAGGCCCAGATCAGGATGCTCAAGGCGTTCATGGAGGCCGCCGGCGTCTACGGCGCGGAGATCCGCCGCCAGGGCTTCAGCGGCTACGTCGCTGAGGTGCTCGTCCTGAAGCTTGGGGGCTTCCTGCAAGTGGTCGAATGGTTCGCTCGCTACGCTGTCCCTGGCGAGGGGAAGGTGTTCAGCCTCATCGACCCGGTGGACGAAGGGAGGGACCTGGGGACCGCCGTGTCGGGGGAGAGCCTAGGGCGGATGGTCCTCGCCTGCAGAGAGTTTCTAAGGCGCCCCAGCGTGGCCTACTTCACCAGATTGCCGCGAAGAGTCAGGTCCCCGCTCGCCGGGAGGGTGGTCGCTGTCGTCTTTTCGCACGCCCTCCTCTCCGAGGACACTTTGTGGGGGGAGCTGAGGAGGACCACAAAGCATGTTGTGAGGCACCTGGAAGAGGAGGGGTTCAAAGTGGCGAGGTCCATCGCCGCCTCCGACAACCTGAAGCGCAGCGCCATCATCCTCCTCCCGGAGTTCGACGAACTCCCAAAGCTGGAGCAGAGGGTCGGGCCGACCGTAGACAGGGAGAAGGACGTCGAAGCTTTCCTGAAGTCAAACTCGAACAGCTCAAGGCTGGTCTGGGTCGACGGCGACGCGAGGGTCAGGATGCTGCTCCCAAGGGAGCACACCAGCCTGGACCGGTTCCTGACCGACCTCGCCCGGGGGAGGTCGGGGCACGTGGGCGCCTCCAAGGAGATCGAGGCGGGGATGAAGAAGAGCTCCGCGGTGCTGCGGGGGAGGGCGTTGTCCCGCGCTGCGGCTACATTAGGATGGCTGAGCGATGGAGTCAGAGAAATCATCTCAGACGAGATCAGAACGCGCTGACCTGGGTCAGCTGATGAGGACCCCGTACATCCAGGTCCTAACCTACCCTGGCATATTACTCGAGGAGGCGAAGTCGAGGGTGAAGCAGCTCGAGAGCCTCGGCGTCGAGGAGGTGGTCTTCGAGGGGCACACGAGGATAGGGAGGCTCGGGGTCCTGGGGTTGGGGACGGTGGGGGTGGTGGTAGCTGCGCTGGCCCGAGGCGGCGAGTGCGCCCTGAAGATCAGGAGGACCGACGCGAACCGCCACGACATGGAAGAAGAGGCGAGGCTCACAAGGCTGGCGAACCGGATAGGGGTGGGCCCGCCTGTCTACGCCCACACCAAAGACGTCATAATGATGAAGCTCCTCGAATACGAGGAGGTGGGGGACTGGCTGAAGCGCCTGAAGGGACCGGGCCGTAGGGAGAATGTCAGGGGGGTGGTCCATGCGCTGCTGAACCAGTGCAGGAAGCTCGACATCATGGGCATCGACCACGGGCAGCTGAGCAACCTGCGGAAGCATGCGGTGATCGCAGGAGGCGTGCCCTGGATCATCGACTTCGAGTCCGCGGGGACCGCGCGGAAGCCGAGGAACGTGACCACGGCCGCTCAATACCTCTTCATCGGAGGGGTGCTGGCCCCCGCCATGAGGAGGGCCCTCGGGGTCCGCGACGTTGAGAACCTGAAGGGGCTGCTGGCTTCCTACAAGTGCGGCCTCTCTGACTACGCCTACTCGAAATTGCTGGAGTACCTGAAGGTCGCGGAGGCGTAGGTACCTGACCGCGCCCTCTGCGAACCTTTAAACTGAGTCCGAGTTCGGCTCGAACTCGTGGGGTCGTAGTGTAGCTTGGTCCAGCATACCAGAGTGAATGACCTTCACGGTGAGCCTGGGGCGCTGGCGATCGCGAGTTCAAATCTCGCCGACCCCACTTCCTCTCAGTTCGGCTCTCCCAGTCGTGCGCCTTCGGCGAAGACAGCCTCGGGCTGACGAGCGTGCGCCAACCCGCAGCCTATGCCGGGGCTGGCGTCGCCTGGGTCGACTCTTCCGCAGCGACCTTCGCCCAGTAATCGTTGACCGACCTCTGGATGGTCGCTATGGCCTCAGGCTTCTCGACTGGTTTGAACAGGTGCCCGTACCTCTCCTGGGTCCGGAGATACTCTCTCACGGGGGTCAGCGCCCTGGGGACGTAAGTGTGCCTGACCACGCCGTCCACGGACTCCTTGAGCGGCCAGACCCCGGTCTGGACCGCAAGCTTTTCCACTTCGATGGAATATTTCGGGTCGAAACCCCAACCGGTGGGGCAGGCCGCGAAGTCGATGTACAGCTTGGGGCCCCTGATTCCTTCTCCCTTCTCCACCTTCCTGAGGAAGTCGACGCCGTGCGAGTTGGACAGCGTAGCCACGTAGGGCGCCTTCATGGCCCGCCAGGCCTCGAACAGGTCCTTCTTCCTGCCAGTGTTGCCGTAAGGGTACGCCGCGGTCACGGGGGTGGTCTTCGACGACGAGGCGTAGGGGGTCGACGAGGACATCTGGAACCCCGTGTTCCCGTATGCCTCATTGTCGTAGCAGAGGTAATAGAAGTCAAGGTCCCGCTGTATCGCCCCGGCCGTCGACTGGAAGCCGATGTCGTATGCGGCCCCGTCGCCGGTGACGACGACCACCTTCAGGTCCTCTGACTTCTGCAGCTTGCCCTTCGCCATCAACACGTCCAAGGCGTCCCTGATCCCCTGGGCTCCGGCCGGGGCGCTGGCGAAGGCGGTGTAGAGCCAGTTGGACTTCAGTGGGCTGAGGGGGTATGACACGGAAATGGTCATGCACCCTGCCGCGTTCACCCAGGCCACGTTCGGCCCGAGCGCTTTATGGAATATCCTCACGGCGAGGATTCCCCCGCACCCAGCGCACATCGTGTTCCCGGGCGCAATGTACTCCTCCTTCGGGATGTCCTTCAACGTCTTGAACTTCGTCGCCGTCGACATCACCCATGCACCCCCGCCGTGGCCACCGCTCTCTCAGCCTTCGTCAGCTCTTCGTCTCTCATCAGGAACATGGGCTCGGGCCTCTCTCCACCGACGTCGACCCCCCTCATCCTCTCGAACACCTGGCACATCTCGTCTGAGGTCAGCTGTTTCCCGCCGAGCCCGCCGACCACCGGGAGGAGCGCCCCCGGTCTGTCGCGGACGTGATAGAGCGAGGCGGCGATCTCAGGGTAGAGTATCCCCCCAAGCCCCGGGGACAGGTTCTGGTCGAAGACGGCATCTACCTTCCTCCCCTTCAGGAGCGCAGCGACCTCCTCGGTAGGGAACGGCCTGACCATGCGCAACTTCAGGAGGCCCGCCTTGACGCCCTGCTCCCTCACGCGGTTCACCGCCTGCCTCCCCAGTGTTGTGAATGAGTTGGACATCACCAGGACGTACTCGGCGTCGTCTAGCCTGTACCCCTCGACTGGGCCGTACGCTCTTCCGAACAGGTCCTGAAAGTCCCGTGCCGCCTCGCTGAACGCCTCCTTCGCGCGGAGCGCCGCTGCGTGCATGTTGTATCTGAAGTAGCTGTACAGGTACCCCTCCATCACGGCCGAGCCCTTCGACACGGGCCTGGTCGCCCTGATCGGATGCGGCGGGTCGTAGGGGGGTAGGAACCTGTCGACCTCCGCCTGCTCAGGGAGGCTGACCTTCTCGCGGGTGAAAGAGAGATAGAATCCGTCCAGGTTCACTATCGCGGGGAGCATCACCCTCTTGTCTTCGGCCACCCTGTAGGCGAGGAGTACGAGGTCCGCCACTTCCTGACACGTCTCTGAGTGGAGCTGCAGGAAGCCGCTGTCCCTCGCGGAAAGGACGTCGTTGTGGTCGGGCTCGAGGACTATGGGCGCCGCCAGCGCCCTTGAAACGTTCATCAGGACCATCGGCGCCCTCCACCCTGAGATGTTGTAGAGCATCTCCATGGCGTAAAGGAGCCCCTGGCTCGACGTCGCGGTAAAGACCCTCGCCCCGGTCAGCGCCGCCGCCCCCGCGGCGGTCATCATCGAGTGCTCGGACTCCAGCTGGACGAACTTCGCGTCCATGGTCCCTTCCCTTGCCCAGTCTGCGATCGTCTCGATTATCTCTGTCTGCGGCGTGATCGGGTACGCCGGTACGTAGTCGACCCTGGCCAGCTTCGCGGCAGCCGCGGCCGCGCGATTCCCTGTCATCAGCTCAGGCCTCATTGCAGCCCCTCCATCTGCGATCCGATGGCCCGCAGGGGGCACTCCGTCTGGCATATCATGCACCCCTTGCAGTTATCATAGTCGATGGCGATTCTACCGTCGGGCCCCGCAGACATCGCCGACTCAGGGCAATATGCGTAGCAGATCATGCAGTCTGTACACTTCAGATAGTCTATGACCGGCTTGGTGATCCTCCAGTTTCCGGTGTGCCTCGAGGCGGAGTTACCAGTATTGACGACGTCCTCGGTCCCCTCTCCCGACACCACGACCGCGAGTGGGACCAGGTCGGCTCTGGCCGGGAGCTCTTCGGTGTGCAGCTTGATGGGACTCACCACGTCGTAGATGGCCGTCGCCAGCGCGACGTTCTTCGAGATGGCGTCGTCCGACAGTCCCACCTCCTTGAGTTCTTCGACGAGACCTCTCATGAACGCCTCGGAGGTGATCCCAGATGCCCTGGCCACCGCGGCGGCGATCCCTGAGCTGAGTACCGCCTTCCCCAGTGTGTCGAGGGCCCGCCTCGTAAGGTCGAGCGTCAATACAGCGATGTCGGTCCTCCCTCCGTTCACTTCAGCGGCAGGCTTGGCGGTGTTGACTATGGCGAGCCCGCCCTTCCTCAGTCCGGCGAAGGGGCTGGCCGTGGGGTCGGCCGTAAGCGAGTCGTCCATCACTGCCACCACGTCTGGAGAGAAGATGAAGCCCCGCTCGGTGATCTCTGACTCTGAGAACCTGGTGAACGCCGTGACCGGCGCGCCCCTCCTTTCGGCGCCGTAGATGGGGAAGTCCTGCGCGTTGTAGCCGTCGTTGAACGCCGCGTTCCCGAGAATCCTGCTGGCTGTCTTGGCGCCCTGCCCCCCTCGTCCGTGGAACCTCACCCTTAGTATCATCGCCCTAACGACTTAGGGCGCGCGGGCGCTCGTCAATTAAATGGGGAGCACGATTCTCACAGGTGAAAACCGGGGCCTGAGCCTAGGCCTTGGGGACGGAGGATGCGCCCTCCACCCCTGCGGCGCGCAGGGGTCTTCCGTCGAGCCTCCAGAGGTCCTTCAGGATCGCGAAGAACAAGGAAGAGGCGAGGAGGGCGGCCCCCACGTAAGCATAGACTGGGAGGACCCCGATCGACGCGATGAAGATGCTCCCGAAAACTATGGCCGGCGGACCTCCGACGAAGCTGAGGAGCCCGTCTATTGCGAAATAGCGACCTCTCATCTCGCTCGGCACTATGTTCTGGGCCGCTGTCAGCCACGTGTTCCCCGCGAACCCTTGAGCGAACCCGATTGTGAAGAGCGATATGATGGCGACCCACGCATAGGGCTCGACCCCCATGATCAGATACGCCCCCCCAGGGATGCTCCCCGCCGCGAGGACCCAGACCGCGCCCGCCCGACTGAGGGCCGAGGTTCGCCCGAGAGCGAGGGAGCCCAGCGCTGCCCCCAGTACGTTTGCCGCCGTGGCCAGTCCGAACGCGAACGCGCCGAGGCCCGTGCCCTGCACCATGTAGACGACCAAGAAGTAGAACACGACCCCGCCGAGGAAGTTGAACACGGTGGCCGAAATCGAGAGGAGGAGGAGCCCACGCTGGGACAGCAGCCAGCTCATTCCTGCCTTCACATCAGAGAGCATGCCTGGGTGCCTGCCCGACCTCCTCGCCACGGCCCGGGTCGAGCGCGCCACAAGGAGCAGTGCGAAGAGCGCGGCCATCGCGAACGCAGCTGTCCCATACGCTAATGCGACGACCGCCCCTGCGAATGCTATGATTCCTCCACCCAACGCGCTCGATGCCGATGCTATCACAGAGGTCCCCGCTCTTGTGACACCGTTAGCGTCGGAAAGCTCGTTAGTGTCAACGAGCTCAGGCAGGTACGAGTAGTTACAGGACCTGTACATCTCCGTGGCCGCGGACCAACAGACCGCCGCTGCCACGACGACGGGGAATTGGAACCCGTAAAGCGCTACGTCCACAGCCAGGAGGCCCATGCTCGCAGCCCTGACGACGTTAGCCAGCAGCAGCAGGCTGCTTCGGGGGTACCTGTCCACCCAGACCCCTCCCGGGAGGGTGAACCCCACGGTAGTCAGCGACTCTGCCAGGCCAACGACTCCGACGTCTATGACCGACTTCGTCACCTGGAAGACGAGCCAGATCACCGCTATCCCGAAGACAGAGGAGGCGGTCCTCGAGGAGGCGTTCATCGCGATGTAATGAAGGAACCTGCCGTTTCGGAACAGCCTCCGTGTCTTCCCTGGCTCACCGCCCAGAGCCGCTCACGTCCTCAGCCATGGGCTCCGTCGGTATATTTGCGGCTCGTGGGGACGGCCGCGGAGAATGGGGGTAGAACGCGTGGCTACGCGGTGACTGCCTTCGACTTCTCTGAGAGGGCGGCGTGGGCGGCTGCCAGCCTTGCCACAGGCACCCTGAAAGCCGAGCAGCTGACGTAATCCAGCCCCGCCTCGGCGAAGAAAGCGATACTCTTCGGGTCCCCCCCATGCTCCCCGCATATGCCTACCTCTAGCCCTGGGTTTGATGTCCTCCCCTCTTGGACCGCCAGCTTGACCAGCCGCCCGACCCCCGCCACATCCACTGAGTCGAAGGGGCTCCGCTGGAATATGCCTTCCTCAAGGTACTTGGGGATGAACTTCGCCTCCACGTCGTCCCTGCTGAAGCCGAAGGTCGTCTGCGTCAGGTCGTTGGTGCCGAACGAAAAGAAGTCGGAGTGTTTCGCTATCTCGCCGGATGTCAGCGCCGCCCGGGGTGTCTCTATCATCGTCCCCACCTGATATTCGATCTTCGCCCCCAACTCATCGAAAGCGGCGTCCGCGGCCGATTCGACGACCTTCCTCAGGGTCGTGAACTCCTCGACTGTGGAGATCAGGGGGATCATTATCTTCACCTTCCCGCGCGCCTTCTTCTCGCGGTCGAGCTCGACGGCTGCCTGTAGGATGGCTTTCGTCTGCATCTCGTATATCTCAGGGTGGGTTATGGCGAGGCGGCAACCCCGGTGCCCGATCATTGGGTTGTGCTCCGAGAGCTGCCTCACGCGGTTGAGCATCGTCTCCGCCCTCTCGAGCTCTTCTTCGGGGGCGCCTCTGTCCTTCATCCCCTGCATCTCAAGGAGCAGCTCCTCCACCGATGGGAGGAACTCATGGAGAGGCAGGTCGAGGAGCCTAACCACCACCGGCCTGCCGCCCATGGCCGCGAAGATACCCTTGAAGTCCGAGAGCTGGAACGGAAAGAGTCGGTAGAGGTGCTTCTTCCGTGCATCCACGTCCGCGCTCATTATCATGTCCCTCACAATGGGGAGGCGCTTCGGGTCGTTGAACATCCTCTCCGTCCTGCACAGCCCTATCCCTTCTGCCCCGAACTCCCTCGCCCTTGCAGCCGCCTCGGGGGTGTCGGCGTTCGCCCAGACACCAAGACGCTTGATCCTGTCGGCAACCTGCAGAAGGGAGGTCAGCTCCGGGGTCGGCTCAGGGTCCACCATCTTTACCTCTCCCTTGTACACCGACCCTGTCGTCCCATCGATTGTGATCGCTTCCCCCTTCGATATCCTCTCCCCGGACTTGGTCGTGAAGAAGCCTCCTTCCATGGAAATCTCGATTTCGCTGCAACCGACCACAGCGGGCTTCCCCATCCCTCTTGCCACCACCGCCGCGTGGGAGTTGGATACGAGGACAGGCACGAAGGACTTCGTAAACACGACAAAATTCTTGTCCAGTTCATCCTTCGCATCAACCTCGAAGTTGTACACTTCTATCTCGCCTACCGCACCGAGACTCCTCACCCTGGTCATTCTCAAATCGAACGAAAGTATCTGTTCGACTTCCGCGCCAACTTCGGGAGGCGACGACGCCGCAAGATATCTGAGGAGCTTCCTCCCATCTACGAGCAAGTTCCTCTCGACAGAGTCTAGGATTCTCCTGTTTCCTTTGATATTGGTGACGTCACCAGCCAGACTCTTCGCGGAGAAAAGCTTAGTTCCATAGTGACGCGGCCGGACCTCGCCTCTCAATCTGTGAGTGTAACACAAGATGTCTTGCACCCTCTCGACGATTTGCACGTTGTAAATCGTCCTGTTAGTGGATACCTGGGGGAGTATGCTAAGCCTGAGGCACGCCAGTTCTAGTGCCGCCACGAATCCTTTGTCGGAGCTAAAGATCTGAATCCTGCTCGGGGTGTAAGTTCCGTCGCCGTCAGCGGCCCCGGCTATGAAATACAGCAGCGATGTCTCATCGAGACTTAGCACCCAAGAGTCCAGCGTGTCCCAAATGGACGAGAGCGTAGCCGCAGGTTCCCGCGTCGTGCTGATCAGATCGAGCGCGCCGCCTGAGATTGTTCTGCCTCGAATTGTCCCGTCAGACATCTCGACTCTTTCGATGTTGAAACGTCTCCCGAACACATCTTCGAAGAAGGTGCTTACGGTTTCGATGAATTCTCCTTTCTCCGGCGCGAGGGCGTGCGTGAATGTTACGCTTCCTTTCGTTCGTTTGAGGCTCACGTGGCCATCGGTGAAGAGCGCCCCCACGAGGTAGGCCAATTGAGGAACGCTGTTCGACCCTTTACCAGGGATTTTGTCGACCACGCATGCGAACCCCTCTTCTGCCAAGAGGTCCTCAAGGGGCTTCTTCAAGAGCCTCCTCTTCGTTATGGTGAACATCTTGTGGTCAGGGGTGATTCTCACTGTGCTAATCGTCGATCTTCCTGTCTGAGAGACAGCCACCTCTATGGCTGGCGAGAGCCTTGTCCCAGTGGCGATAATCTTCCTCCAAACAGACTTGCCCGAAGCGTGGTCGAAGCAAAGGGTTGAAGGCGTAAGCCCCTCTTCTATCGCATGGTATAGATCCCGAGCCGTGGTGAGTCCATTCTCAGTCAGCAAAAGCGTCTCGCCGCCGACGCACGTCATACCCCCGCGCATCGTGAGCACCCCCTGGGAAGCGATCAGCCCCTTGATGTCTTCAGGGGTGGTCTCTGGGCGTACGAGGATGATCTTCTGCGAACCGCCGATGGACGCAGCTTCCTCCGTGTCGAACACGACCTTCCCTGACGCCGCGCCGGGGGACGCGTCCAACCCCCTCGCCACCGGCCTGTCCCTCGAGCCAGGGTCTAGCCTCCTGTGCAGGAGCGCCTCCAGTTGGTCCGGCTCGATTCTCGCCACTGACTCCTCTTCGGTGATGAGCCCCTCCTTCGCCATGTCCACCGCGATTTTCACAGCGGCCTGGGCGGTCCTCTTTCCGTTCCTCGTCTGGAGCGTGTAGAGCTTCCCGTCCTCGATCGTGAACTCGAAGTCCTGCATGTCTTTGAAGTGCGCTTCAAGCCGGTTCGCCACGTCCTGAAGCCGCGCCTTCAGCGCTGGGTGCATCCCTTCGATGCTCACTGGGGTCCGTATCCCTGCCACAACGTCCTCCCCCTGCGAATTGGGGAGGTACTCGCCGAAGAGCTTCTTCTCCCCGGTCGATGGGTTGCGGGTGAACCCGACCCCGGAGCCGGAGTTCTCTCCGAAATTCCCGAATACCATGGCCTGGACGTTCACCGCTGTCCCGAGGTCGTCTGGGATGCTGTAGAACCTCCTGTACTCCTTCGCCCTCTCGTTGTTCCACGAGCCGAGGACGGCCACGATGGCCATCTCGAGCTGGACGTATGGGTCTTGAGGGAACTCCTTGCCCGTCTCCTCCTTGATGATTCTCTTGAACTCCTCGGCGACCCCCTTCAGCTCCTTGGAGGAGAGGTCGATGTCCATCTTGACCCCAGACGCCTTCCTCCTAGCCTCGAGGATCCTCTCGAAAGCTTCCCCCTCGGCGCCCATTGCGACCTTACCGAACATCTGGATGAGCCTCCTGTATGAGTCGTATGCGAACCTCTCGTTCTTCGTGATCTCCGCCATCCGCTTGGCGGTGACGTCGTTCAGCCCGAGGTTGAGGATCGTGTCCATCATCCCGGGCATGGAGAACGGTGCCCCCGACCTGACAGAGAAGAGCAAAGGCTTCTCCCCACCGCCGAACCTCTTCCCTGTCTGGCCCTCGACCTCAGATATCACGGTCCGGACCTCCTCGAAGAGCCCTTCAGGGACCTTGCCTCCGTTCGCATAGTACGCCTTGCAGACCTCCGTCGTGATGGTGAATCCGGGAGGGACGGGAAGGCCGAGCGACGTCATCTCCACAAGGCCGTACCCCTTTCCGCCGAGGAGGAATTTGTCCCCCCCGAGCGCGTCTTTGAAGAGTACTACGTTCCGCATGGGTCCTCTCCTCCATCGGGAGCTTGGCGCGGTGTGTTTGTAAGTCCTTCGGGGGGATGTCGCGCTTCTAGATTTGTTCAACGTGACCGCCCTCGTCGGCCCTTGAGCAGGCCCATCCAGAGAGGCGCAACGAAGCAAGACGAGGGTGGGCGCGGGTTTAATATCATGAAGCCCGCACGCGGTGCAGTGAGCGCAGCCGGCGGGAGTTCCCCGTCCCACACGGAGGGTAATGACCGCAGGGTGAAGGCCGCAGGGTCGTTGCTCGTCCTAGGCGGCCTGGTGTTCATCCTGCTGAACACTGTCGCCGAAGGGGTCTATCCGAACTACAACGTGGGGTCCGACGTACTCAGCGACCTTGGCGCGCTTGGGACAAACACCTTCCTCCTCTGGAACGGGATGCTCTTCCTGAGCGGGGCGCTCCTGATCCTTGCTGCATACCTCCTCTTCTACACGGAGAATCACTTTCGGTCGTCCGCCGTTGGCAGGAGGGCTAACTATGTCGGGATCCTGTACATCCTCCCTGGGATAGGGGCTATCATCGTCTCCCTCTTCCAGGAGAACTCCGCTCTCGGGGCGGCAGGGGTCCACGGCTTTGGCGCCATGGTCACCTTCCTCTTCGGAGGAATCTCCGCTGCTTACGCCTTCAAACTGACGAAGGCGCCGTTCAGGTATTTCTCCGTCGCGCTCGGAGTGCTCACGCTTGCTTTCATACTGGTCTTCGTCATGAGCGGCGGCTCGCTTGAGGGCCTCACCGAGCGCTTGGTCGTATACCCCTTCGTCCTGTGGGCGATAGCGTTCGGAGGATATCTGACGGCACTCTCTTCAAACGACAGCGTCGCGTCTTAGGCTCGGACCTTTGAGGGGCCTTGCTCCCTGGTTCTCCCATTGCTTCCGATGTATGCCAGGGCGGCGCGGTATGGACCAAAACCCCTGGACAAGCCGATGACCTCCGGACGGCGGCAGCTCCGCCGAGGTTCCCCCATGTCACACCCATGCCCCCGCTCTATGCCAGGAGCTCCTCTCAGGCGCCACGCTCATCTCAGCTGCTCGAGACCAGGGCCCACCTTGTGAGAAGGCCTTCGCCTGAGCTTACGACTCGGAACCCGCCGAGCATGCGCTCCCACTCTTCGGCGGTGACGGTCCTGGGATCTTTCTTCCGTCCGAATTTCGTCACGCTAAGATATGCGAGCCCGTCTTTCTTCAGCATCCGCTTGATCTGACAGAGCGCCCCAGAGTGGTCTTTCATGCAGCAGAGAAGGCCGTGGGCGAAGACGAAGTCCACCGAACCGTTGGGGATGAAGTCGGCTTCGGCCGCTGAGCCCGCACGGGCGTCGACCACCCTCTCGAGTCCCCTCGCCTCGGCCTTCTTGGCGACCCCTTCGATTGCCCTTGGGTCGAAGTCGACCGCATAGACCTTCCCTCCCGGCCCAGCCAGCTCAGCCATTGGAATTGTGTAGTACCCCGGGCCGCACCCTAGGTCGGCGACAGAACTCCCTGACGCGACGTACTTCGAGAGCAACTTCTTAGGAGGCGAGATGATTCGCCGGACAAGGTTGTCCGTCGCGAACAGCGGCACCCTCCTGTCGTCAGGAACTTTGGCCAAGAAGGCCAAAGGGTCCCCGCCCCTGATAATAGGCTTCGTTCCGTGTTTTCATCGTAGCGTCGGGCAGGGCGACCCTGCTCCTCTGAGCGCATGGATGCGAAGGTGTGCGTCGTGTACCCCAGATGGGCGCGGGTGCGGGCTGTCAAGGGAGGACCTGAGGTCCGGCGCGAGTTCCGGTTTCGGGACGGGCCGGCGAAGTGCGGGGCGCGTGTGATGCGAGGACGAACTCCCTTCTGACTGGCGGTCTGACCATGCAAGGCTGCGTAGCGTTCCCGTCAACCTGCGCTTTATGGGAATCCGATTTCTATAACTAGAGCCGCTGTCAGCCTGTCGCGGCATGCCAAAGAAAGCGAAATCCACGAAGGCGGTCAAGCGTAAGCCTTCCAAGAAGGCAGAGGGCAGGTCCAAGGACTCTGCCACTCCCCCACAGTCTTCGACTGCTGTGCCGCAAGAAAGCGCCGAGGTACCGAAGCGGTACGAGCTATCTCCTTACCAGTGAAGGGAGGAGGGCGCCCGCTCGCCGGGGCCTTGCTTTACAGAGCTGGTCGTACGCTTGCTTTCCTGTGCCGAGCTCGAGCCGTCGCTGTGGCGCTCAACGCCCGCAAAGACTGCTCGTCTAGGCGGTAGAGGTACCAGTCTTCCATGCGCTTGGCGCCTAGGTTTTCGTAGAACCTCTGCGCCTTCCCGTTCCATCTGAGCACGGCCCACTCCATTCTGCCGCACCCCTTCGCGCGCGCTTCTCGCGCGCACCGCTTCAACAGCGCCATCCCTGTGCCTTCCCTTCTCGACTCCTCTGACACGAAAAGGTCTTCGAGGTACAACGTGGGTCTTGCCAGGAAGGAGGAGTAACTGTAGAAGTACAGCGCGTATCCGACGAGCTTCTTTCCGCGTGATGCGACGAAAAGGTTGATCCTCTTCCTGAGAAATATGTCGTCGATGAGTCTTCTCTTCCCAGCGGTTGTCGGCGGGGCGAGCTTCTCGAACCTCGCGAGGGCCATGACAAGCTCGATGAACTCAACGGCGTCTGACCTCCGTCCACGCCTGACGACCACCGTGTCCACGGGCGACGGGGAGCTGTACTCCGATAAATCGCTTCGGGGGGGGAGGTGCGCAGGCTCAGTGCTGTTCCAGGTCCTTCATCATCTGCTCGAATTGGTCCTTCGTTATCTCTCCCCTTGCGTACCTCTGGCGTAGTATCTCGCGCGCGTCCCCGTATCCGTAGCCGCTACCATACCGGTACCTCTGCCTCCATCCCCACCCCCCGAAGCCCCAAAAGACCAACCGGAAGATGACCATGGCGAAGATGACGAAGAATACGAACCCTAAGGGGAAGAAGAACCACCCGTAGTACGGGTAGCCGAAGTTCATCATAGGCACTCTGTTACCATACGCGACCATCATCCCGAAGAAGGCGACGGCTGCCACGAGCACCAGCGCCAGGATGACCCATCCCACCCAGCGCATGCCCCTGTACGGACTCTCGTAGTGGTTGGACCCCATTCACGGTCGACCTCGATAGGCAACGTCCACGGGTCTCTTAAGTGTATCGGAATATCAAAACGAAATACCTATATCGTCGCCTGAGTCGGCATTCTCGTGTGGCCGTTCAGGTTCGCGATGTCAAGGAGGAGGAAGCGCGGCCTCCCTCACATGGTGATGTACCTCCTTTCGTCCTCCCCGAAGAACGGCGTCGAGTTGATGGACGGGGTGCAATCTATCACCAGAGGGTGGTGGCGTCCGACCCCTGGCTCGATCTATCCGCTGATGAAGGAGATGGCGTCACAGGGGCTGGTACGGAAGCTCGAGGATGGACGGTTCGAACTCACGGACAAAGGGAGGTCGGAAGCCGGAGGCTCCTTCGGCTTTTCTTCGGAAGGCCCAATGACGATGAGTGACGCCGTCGAGCAGGCTTACAGCGCGCTCTCCTATGCGCAGGACCTGAAGCGCACCGGCGGGGGGGATATCGCAGGCTACGAGGAGAGGCTCCGAGAGATTAGGGCGCAGGTCACCGACCTCTTGGGTGAACCGGAAAACCAGGAAAACGTCTAGTTTTCAGGAGGCGGCGATTCCCGCTTCCTCAACTCGTCTTCCATCCCCTTCTCGAGTTCCTCCATCTTCTCCTCGCCTACCCTCAGCACCCTCCCCAAGAAAGGCCCGAACAGGAAGAGGAGCGCCGTGACCACGGTCCCCACCGAGACGAATGCGAATATCGACGCGAATATCTTGCCTGCCGCCGAGGTAGGGTAGAGGTTCGCAGGCGGTCCTTGCCCTGTCGCTATGAAGCTGGTGAAATAGAAGGAGTCGAGGTAGCTCCACCCTTGTATGACGTGCATGGCAACCGACCCGACCACCACCATCGCCGCTATGACCGCGAAAGAGTACAACGCCCTCTCCCAGAACGACCTGGGGACCCTCCTTCTGCGGCGTCTCACTCCCCTAGAGTCCATCCCGATGCGGCCACTCGGGGCCTCACAACGTTTTAAACAGAACCTGTCCCCGCGACCACGAGTGACTCCCGCCTGTGAGCGAAGACATCCAGTTGAGCCTTAAGCAGACGATGAGGGTCTATCCACAGGGGGTCACCGTCGTAACGGCCCAGGGCCGAGATGCCCCCCGTGGCCTGACCGTAAGCTCTTTCACGAGCGTCTCGCTGACGCCCCCCCTCGTCCTGTTCTGCGTCGCGAAGAGCTCTTCCCACCACGACTTCTTCCTCAAAGCCGATAGCTACGCCGTCAACTTCCTTGCCGACGACCAGAAGACCATATCCGACCGCTTCGCGGGGAGGACGACGGTCCGGGACAGGTTCGAGGGCGTGAAGCACACCAAGGGGGCGACCGGTTCCCCCATCATCTCCGGGGTGCGGGCTGCCATCGAGTGCCGCTCCTGGCAGGCGTACGACGCGGGGGACCATTCCATCCTCGTGGGGGAGGTGGTGGCCGCCAGCACCTTCCCTCAGAAGCGACCCCTCATCTACTACTCCCAGCAGTACACGACCACAGAGCGCGGCGAATCGCCCGCTCCCCCGTCGGACATCGTCTGGTAGCTATCTCGCCCCGAGCAAATAGTCCGGCCTGTCCCTTATCTTGGGGTCGGAGATCTTTGCGAAGCTCCCCGTCTTCGGGGAGCGGACCGGCATCGCTTCGTCGAACCAGCTCTTCGGGGT
Organism: Nitrososphaerota archaeon; assembly: GCA_029785215.1. Taxonomy (GTDB): domain Archaea; phylum Thermoproteota; class Nitrososphaeria; order Nitrososphaerales; family Gagatemarchaeaceae; genus UBA183. The sequence goes on along the minus strand of JAFMAB010000001.1, from coordinate 168,418 downwards.
AGGGGCCCCCCAGAACGTCTGCCTCTGGGGGTCGTTCAGCCTCCATCTGATTGGGACCCAGTCAGGGTCAGCGCTGACATAGTCCCCCGTGTACAGCTCTATCCGGTTCCCGTCAGGGTCCCTCAGGTACAGGAAGAACGCGTTGGATATCCCGTGCCTCCCGGGCCCCCTCTCCATGTTCTTCGCGTACCCGTTGGCCGCGAGGACGTCAGCTGCGTCCATGATCGACGCCCTGTCCGCAACGGCGAACCCAGCGTGGTGGACCCTCGGCCCCTTCCCGGTGGTGAGCGCCACGTCGTGGCACGTGTGCTTCCTCCTCAGCCAGGCAGCCCACAGGTCGGGCTTCGCGTCGTCCGTATCGGTCAGCTCGGTGCAAACGAAGCCGAGCCCCCCGACGTACCAGTCGTAAGCGGCGGCGACGTCCGGGAGCATGATGTTGAAGTGGTCGAGGCGCATGACCTTCGCCCCTTTGTAGTGCTGGAACTTCTGGAGCATCCACTCCTGGGGGGACGCCTCGAAGTAGAACTCGACCGGAAAGCCGAACCCGTCCTCGACCAAGAGCGCCTTCCCGACCCCCTTCTCTTCCCCCGGTTCCTTCCAGCGGGCGAACCAGCCTCTCCCTTTGACGATCTCCTCCAACGCCTCGAGTCCAGCTTCGTCGGACACCCTGAAGGCGAAGTGGTCGACTCCCGGGGTGTCAGACTGTGTCAGGGTCAAGGAGTGGTGATGCCTGTCTTCCAGCCCCCTGAGGTAGAGGTGCCCGCCATCTGACTCGGTGACGATCAGCCCCAGCGTCTCCACGTAGAACCTCTTCGCAGCCTCGAGGTCAGTCACCAGGAGTTCGATGTGACCGGCCTTCACCACGTCGAATCTCTTGGCCAAGTGCGTCAGTCCTTCCTGTGCAGCAGCTCCATCACCCGCCGCTTGTACGGCTCCTTGTCGTACCATGAGTAGTATGCGCTGGCCATCCTGACCGGGTCGCCGAAGAAGAATCTCTCGTACAGGTCCTGCCTCCCCCCGAACGAGCTCCCTGACGCGTCCCACGCCATCTTGAAAAGCCGGACCCTCTCCTCCCCGTCCGCCAACTTCGACTGGAAGTACCTGTCCACGTCGGGCCTCGCTTCAGAGCCGAGTATCCCCTCCGGAGGGATGGCCATGAGCCCGCTCGCCCCTGTCTGTTTGATTACCGCGGAGAAATCAGGGGCGAGCCTCGGCCAGACGTTCCGCGCTGCGTTGAGCGGTGCGTAGTCAGGGCTCATCAGTCCCCACTCGTTCGTCTTCGCCCTGGCCTCGCTCGACCCGATGAACGCCTTCATCGTCTCCGCGATCAGGAGCACGCCTGCAATCCTCTCTTGGACCTGTGGGAACGCGTCCGCGCCTATGGTCTCGGCCACCATAGTCGCCAGGCCGGCCATGAACTCAGCCTTGGCCGCCTCCCGGACGGTCGCCTGGTGGGCCATGAAGACGATGGCCCCGGTCGACTCGTTCACCTTGTTGGCCCTGTCCGGGTCTTCGAGTATGAACACCCTCTCCCAAGGGACCAATACGTCATCGAATACCACCACGGCGTCCTGCTCGTCGAACCTCGAAGCGAGAGGATGGTCGAAGGCGGACTCAGCTGCGAACGACTCCCTACAGACGAATTTCAGCCCCTTCGCGCTCACCGGCACGGCGAAGGCGATCGAATATGGCATGTCGTCCTGCCCCGACCTTATCACGGTGGAAGGGAACACCATGATTTCGTCCGCTATGGGGAGGGTCGCCAACATCCTCGCTCCTCGTATCACGACCCCTTCCGACGTCTTGTCTGCCACCCGGGCGGCAATGAAGGGGTCGGCCTGCTTTGATGGGCCAACTCCCCTGTTTGTCTGGGGGTTGATCAGCGTATGCGTCAGGACGAGATCGTTCTCCCTGACATACTCGTAGTACCCAGAGACGTTCGCGGCGAAGTCGTGCTCGCCCTTTCCGAAGAACTGCGCGGCCGCCGCCATCGCCATGATCGAGCTGTTGAGGTAGTCTGCCGTCCTCCCCATCATCCCGCCGGAAAAGTCTGCCCATGTCTTGATCATGGCAGTCCGCCTGCCCAGCTCCTCCCTGGTGCGGGGCTGGAGGAAGCTCGTCCCGACCCTCTCGTGCGTGGTGGGGGACTCGTAGGTCATGACATCCTCCAGCTCCGGCTTCAACTGCATGTCATACAGGGCAGCTATCGACTTCGCCACGCCCCTGAACGCCGGGTGCTTGGAGACAGAGCCTGTGATCTTCTCGTCCCCGTACCACACTTCTCGAGGGGTGGAGTCGAGCCTCTGAAGGAACTCCCTGCCGCTCTTCGCTCCCATCAGCGCCTCGGTCCTCTTCAGGAACCAATCTAATTGAATCTTTGGAGTCCGCTTGGAACCCTTAAACCCAGAGGACGGACGCTTCTCCGACCACCCAGGTTGCCGGACCCCACTCCGCCCTCGACGGAACCAGGCCTCCCCGCCGGCGGCATCGGCCGTTCGCTACTTGTCCTCTCGTTATACGAGATGCTCTCCAACAACCGCTCCAGCCTCTTCACGGTCTACTTCGTCCTCTACGTCGTCCAGAAGGACGGGGTCTCGGTCGCTGCCGGCCTGGCGGCCTTCTCCGCGGCTTACGTGACATCCTCGCTCGTGGGTCCGTTCGCCGGGAGGCTCTCGGACCGGCTAGGGCGGAGGCGGCTGCTCCTCATCGCGGCCGAGGCGGTCTCCCTCCCTTTCTTCGTCGCGATCCCGTTCGTGGGGGGCTTCATCGCTGTAAGCGCTTTCTTCCTGCTGGCCGAGACGATCCTCTCCGTCGGGTCCACAGCCCTCCAGGCTTACGTGGCGGACGTCACCACGTCCAGGCAGCGGGGGAGGGGGTATGGCTTCATCAGCCAGATAGGCGCGGTCGGCTCGATAATGGGCGTGGTCGCAGCCGGCCTGGTCTCCGAAGCGTTCAGCATCGACGCGATATTCTATCTCGTGGGCGCCTTCATGGCTGCAGACCTCTTCCTGCTCGTCTTCGCTCTCCCGGAAAGCCGGGTCAACCCCTCGGGCTCCCGCAGACCCCTCAGAGAGATGAAGGAGGTCATCGTGTTCTCCGCCGCCACTTCGATAAGAGCCCTGGGGACTGGGGCGGTCACCGCTTTCATCGGGGCCTACGCCTACTACCTGGGGGCGGACGACCTCGAGGTGGGCCTGGTCGCAGTCGCCGGGATGGCGACCACCGCCCTGCTGGCCACGAGGCTCGGAGGGAAGGTCGACGCCATCGGCGAGATACGCGGGTACCTCTATGGGACCATCACGGTGGGCGGCTCCCTTCTGATCTTCGTCCTCTCGGGGGCGTGGCCTGAGCTCATCCCTGCCAGGATCATCTACTCCGCGGGGTTCGGGCTCCTCAGCCCCGCGATGCTCAGCTGGGTGAGCAAGGTAGCCCCCGAAGGGCGGACTGCGGAGTACCTCGGAGTCTTCTCACTCATCAACTCCACCTTCTGGAGCTTCGGCCCGCTCCCTGGCGGTCTGGTTCAGAGTCTGTTCGGGGACGTAGGGCTTTTCGTGTTCGCCATGGCGGCGACTGCAGGGTCGGTGGTCGCCGTGTACCTGTTATACTGGAAGGCCAAGGCGGCCCCAGATTCCACCCTAAGCTCCTTGAGCCGGGGCGACGTGATTGCTTAGCGTCCCCAGGTCCTCTATCTCTAACTCGAGGATCCCTCCCCGCGGAGGCAGGACGTACTCGGTTGGGTCCAGGTCCTTCAAGGCTTCCTTTGTCCATCCCACGCTCCCGCATGAGACGACGTCCCCGGGCTCGAGTGTGAGGAACCCTGAGATGTATGACGCCAGCCTCGCAGGCCCGAAGATATACTCCGCCGTGGAGCCGTCCTGCACGAGGTCTCCGTCGAACTTCGTGGTCATCCTGTGAACTTTGGAGACGTCGAACTCGTCTGGTGTGAGCACCCACGGGCCCATTGGGCAGAACGTATCGTGGTTCTTCGACCTGAAGAGGGGTCCCCTCATGGTCGTCCTCCTTATCTCCCCAGTGGACTTGTCCCGTCTGTAGGCTTCGTAGGCGTCTGCCCGCGAGTCCGCCGGGGCGGTCACGTCGTCCAAGATGGTGTAGCCGAAGATGGACGCAGCTGCCTCGGCCTCCGTGGCGCCTGAGGTCCTCTTGCCTATTATCGCGGCGAGCTCGACTTCGGGCCTTATCCCGGTCGCCGGCGCCCTTACCGAAGTCCCCTGTCCGACTACGGTGCTGGGCGCCTTCATGTCTATCCTGGGCCTGTCGAGGGTGACGTCAGCCCCCCCGAGCATCCCCTTGGTGTTGACGATCGCCGCGAGTATCTTCCCAGGCCTGGGGAGCGGTGCGTGCAGGACTACCTCCTCCAGTTCGATACCATCCTTCGAGACCTGCGGCTCCCCCCATCTCGCCTCCTCAATGACCTGGACGAGGCTCTTCGCCCCGTCGACTTCGAATACCCTCCCGTCCTTTACGACGCCAGCCCGGCGCCGCCGACTCCCCTCCAACGGGAGGGTGAATGTGCAGTACTTCACGGTGACCTCGCCCCTCCCAACCTTTTTTACCTTTGACCGCGCCGGAGCCGCAGTGCTCGACCACCCGCTCGTCCCAGGTCCCACGTCAGCCATAGAGGAGGGGCCATGGCACTACGGTGCCGACTACATCGCGGTCTACTTCAGGGGAGAGAAGTCCGCCCTGGCAGACCTCATCCCCAAGCCCTTCGGCGTGACCGACGGGCTCTGCGTGGGCTACGTCAGCGAGATAATCTCCGTCGCCGAGTCAGGGCTGGAGATTGCGGCTGACAGGCCTGACAGGACGGTCTACCAGGAGGCAGCTGTAGGTGTGAAGTGCGAATACATGGGGAGGACAGGGCTCTACTTCCCTGTGATGTGGGTCACCACCGAATGGTCGCTCCTCCGAGGCCTGCTCAACGGTTACCAGAAGCGTCTCGCCGACCGCATCTCCATGACGAAGCTCCACCCTCTCAATCCGGGAATGAAGCCGGTCTCGGCTGGGTGCACGTTCGGCGGTTTCTGCGTCAAGGGGCCCGAAAGGACGATGTCGCTTCGCGTGGTCGTAGAGAGGCAGGGGGCGCCCGACGACCTCCCCCCGTTCGGGCCCGTCTTCGGCATGAGGGTGTTCCCTAAGACCGACGGGAGTCAAGGGAGCGTAAGTGAGCCCGTGGAGGTGGCGAAGGCAAACTCGAGGGTGGCAGACGTATGGCTCGGGACCGGGTCCCTCGCGACCACCCTGGATGTGGGAAGGGTGGAGCCCATCTCGGGGGCGGTCTATCGGAGCGGCTTCACCATACTCGGCTCGAAGGCATTGAAGTGAGGCTCCGCCCAGAGCCGCGGCATCGACCCGCCCAGTCCGCCTGACCTAGTCACCCGCTCCGTTCCTTGCGACTTCGGTCCGGGCCTCCTTCCCTCTGAGCAACGAGAGGGCCAGCGCCACCGCAAGGAGTGAGATGGAAGCGAGCAGCGCTGAGCGCATCCCGTCGACGTAGGCTTGGGACAAGGACCCAGAGATCTGTGTGACCCCTAGGAAGATTTCGAAGCTCAGCTGCCGGGGGATCGAGAGGGCCGCTATCAGGAGGGCGACGGCGAAGCTGCTCACCATCCCGACGTTTGAGAATGTCCTGAGAAGTCCGGACGTCATGCCATACGACCTCCGAGGGGCACTGGCCATCACCGCGCTGTTGTTCGCTGGAAAGAACGCGCTTGTGCCGGCCCCGTTAAGCACGGAAGCCAGCACCACGATGAAGAGCGGGGTGCCCAGCGCCAAGGTGGTATAGGCTAGTATCCCGAGCGCCTGCAGCACGAGTCCGACCGAAGCCACCTCCCTCGCCCCGAGCCTGTCGGACAGCCTCCCGGCGAATGGGGCCATGCTCCCACCGAGGATGTACCCGGGGATGAGATACAGCGAAGCGTCCCAGGGGGTGAGCCCTCTCGGCCCCTGCAGGTACATGATGACCAGAAAGAGGACCGCGAAGCTGGCCAGGGACTGGAAGAAAGCGGCTGACATGGAGGCGGCGAGCACCCTCTTGCGGAGGACCGAAATGTCGAGCAAAGGCGAGGAGCAGTGGCGCTCCCAGAGGACGAAGCCGACGAGAAGAGGGACAGCGGCAGCCGCCTCCGCTTCGGAGACGGGCGTCACTCCTGAGCCGGTGATCTCAGTCAGGGCAGTGAGCAAAGAGAACAGGCCGAGGCCGAACAGGAGCATGCCCAGGAAGTCTATGGCGCTCTTCACCTTAGGCGTCTTGTCCCTCAGCACCACGTATCCCACCACCGTAGCGACCACGCCGATGGGGACGTTGATGAAGAAGATGTAGCGCCAGCTCAGGAACGTCACGAAGGCTCCCCCCACCAGTATCCCTAGCACCGCGCCGGCGGACCAGCCAAACCCTGTGATCCCGAACGCCCTCCCTCTCCTGTTCGCGGGGAACGTGTCTGCGATTATCGCCCCGCTGTTCGACGAGATCAGGGCTCCCCCCACCCCCTGCACCACCCTGAACCATATGATTTCGGGCCCGGTGGCAGAAACGCCGCAAAGGAGTGACCCGGCGGCGAAGACTCCGAAGCCCAGGTTGTACATCCTCGCCCTGCCGAAGATGTCGCCCAGTTTCCCCACCTGCGTGCCGAATATCGTTATGACGAGGAGGTATGCCATTATGACCCAGATTATGCTCAGCACGCTTGAACCGAGGTCCCTCATCATGGCTGGCAGCGCCAAAACAACCGCGGTGGTGTCGACCGCGCTCATCAGGACGCCCGTCATTACGATTATGATCGTCACGGACTCGTACCTGGAGCTCGCCTCGTAGGGCGGCGCCGTCCGGACCTCTGCCATCGAAGGTCGTCTTCTCCCGGCGGAATGTAAGGGTTGGGCCGGAGGAAGCTCCGTCGGACGGCCTCAGAGCTTCCCTGTCAGGGCGTCTTCTTGATGTGCACCCCGCGCCTGGCGAGGTGGGCGAGGAGAACCTCGACGCTCTTGCCTGTCACCGCCTTCTCCGGTGGTATCACACCCGTCCCTTTCACGTCCCCCCTGCCAAGCATCTGGGCGACTATGGATCCGGTGTAACCTGTTGTCTTCCCCATCGATGTGACGCCCCTCTCTTCGTCGTACCTGTCCACCATGTCGTAGACCACCGACCCTTTCGCCCCCTTGGCTATCACCCTCATCACCGTGATGTCCCTTGGGTCTCCTTCGGCGAGCTTCCTTCCTAGGACGGCCCAGGACAGCTCGAGCGGAGTGACCTCCCCCACGCTGGTCCTCACCTTCTCGCGCGAAAAGTACCCTGACTCCATGATCAGGCCCATCTTCTCGGCGTGCCCAGGCCACCTCAGGGTTATCTCGTCCAGGACGCGCATCCCTTTCATGGTATAGACGAGGCTCGCCAGTCCGTCGGTGCAGAACCCCTCGAGTCTCCCTATCGGGGAGGGGAAGTCGTACGCCTCGACGGTAGAAAATGGCATCACCTTCACTATCTTTCCGTCCCTCACCACTCTCGCCTCGTCCGTGTATTCCCTCAGGAGCCCGACGATGGAGAAGACGAGCTTGTACCCGAACGGCGGCCTGGGTTCCTGCGGGATTCCACCAACCATTATGTGCCCTTCGTCCCCGCCGCCTAGTTCTTCCAGTCCGCGGGCCAGCAGTATCCCTCCCAGTCCGGGGGCCACGCCGCACCCCGGGACCAAGGTCGCGCCAGTCCTCCGCGCCGCGGCGTCCAGGTCTATCTGCTCGTCCTCGAAGGCGATGTTCACCATCTTAGACCCCGCCTCTACAGCCGCGAGGTCAGACTGGTGCACGACTCCGTGAGGGAGGGCTGAAGCCGCCACATCGAAACGTTTCAGGAATGGAACCACCTTGTCCCGCTGCATGATGTCGAGGACTTCGACGGAGAGCTTCCTCCCTGGGGCCCGCCTTTTCAGCGCCTCCAGCTTCTCTTTGTCAATGTCTGCCACGACCACCTCGTCGACTCCTTCCGAGTTCGCTAGGTCCCAGCCTATCACAGAACCCATCAGCCCTGACCCGAGGACAGCTGCCCTCATGCTGCCGGGGTGTGAGGCAGGTCTTATTGAGGTGAACGCCTCAGCTGGGGGCGTGGGTTTCAGGAGGCCGAGAACTTCTCGATGGTCTCAGAGATCCATAGCATCCCCTTCCTCAGGTTCTCCAGTCTCAGGTTCTCGTTAGGGGCGTGTATCCCGCTGTCCTCGGCCGACACCCCGATGTCGACCGACGGCATTCCGTACCTCCTCGTGAACAGGTAGAGGGGCCCTGTGCCGGGGGAACCCAGCTGGACTATGGGCTCCCTCCCGTAGACCTCCTCGGCGGCCGCGACCGCGGCCTGGGCGAATGGATGCCTGTGCGAGGTCCTCGCAGCCGGCTCCATGCTCTCGAGCTGGATCTCCACGTCCGCGAACCCGCTATCGTCCAGGTGCTTCCTGAGCTTCTTGAAGAGGTCATCTGGGTCCTGCTCTGGGACGAGGCGGAAGTCCATCTTCGCGTGTATCTCCTTGGGGAGGACCGTCTTAGACCCTGGCCCAGTGTACCCTGCCCATATCCCAGCGATGTTCCCCGTGGGCCTCTGGACGAGCGCCTTCTTCGCCTGCTCATCTGTCATCCCGCCGACGAAGGCCGAAGCCCCATAGCTCTTCTTGAGTCCGTCTCCGTCAAAAGGCATCTCCTGCAGAACTCGCAGCTCGTCCTCTGAAAGGGTGGAGACGTCGTCGTACCATCCGGGGACCAGTATTCTCTCGTTCGCGTCCTTCAGCGCGTTCAGGAGCCTGACCATCCTCCATGGCGCGCTCGGCAGGGCCGCAGCGAAGCTGCTATGGGCGTCCTGCGAAAGCGACCTGATCACGAACTCCACGTAGATTATCCCCTTGACTCCAAGGGTGACCTTGGGTGTCCCGTTGGCGTCGACAGTCCCATACTCCCAGATGACACCGTCGGCCTTGAACAGGTCGCCGTACTTCTCTATGTACTCCGCGAGGTGGACGCTCCCGGTCTCTTCTTCGCCCTCGAAGAAGAATTTCAAGCTGCAGGGTGGCCCGCCCTGTGTCTCCATGTATGACTGCGCGACCTTCAGCCTCGCCACGAGCTCCCCTTTGTCGTCTGAGACCCCCCTCCCGTATATCGCCCCGTCCCTGATCTCTGGCTTGAAAGGAGGGGACTTCCAGAGCTCAAGAGGTTCCTCTGGCTGGACGTCATAGTGGTTGTAAAACATGATGGTCTTGCCTGGCTTCTTGGACTTCACCTCTCCAAAGACGAGCGGGGCCGCCCCGTCTATCCTCAATACCTTCGTCTCGGCGCCTATCTCCCTCAGCATCCTCTCGACGAGAGCCGCGCACTCCTCTATCCCCTCCTTCCTCGCTGAGACGCTTCTCTGCGAAGCAAGGCGGACGATGTCGTTCGCGAATGCGTCGATGTTCTCGTTGATGTATTTCTCGAGCTTGTCGCTTACCAACCGTGGCCTAGAAGGGGCGGCAAGCGAAAGGAAATAAACGTTCGACAGCCCAGCGCGCTTGAGGCGCCCCGCTGCTTTCATCCCTCAGAACATCTGCGCCGACTTGGCGGGGTGTCCCCCTTTCCCTCCTTTCTGCTGGTCATCCGGTCTTCCTGACGACGTGGTTCGCGTACCCTGCCTTCTGTATCTCCTCCGTGACCCTATCCAAGTCTGTCTTCGTGTCGTCGTAGTCCACATAGACTTGGTTCAGCATTATGCCCGCGCTCACCGCCTCGACGCCCTCGACTCTCTTGAGCCGCTTCTCTATGCCGAGGGCGCAGGTGGTGCAGGACATGCCCCGCACCGCGAAGACAGCCCGCTTCGTTTTGACCGGGGGCCCCAACCGCCCTAAGGCGCCTCCGGCTTGTACCTGAAGAGAAGGAGCGAGTTGCCTACCACCGTGGCGGAGCTCAACGCCATGGCCCCGGCAGCCAGGAAAGGAAGATATTCGTACATCTGGACGCCTAGCACCGGGACAAGCGCCCCCGCGGCTATCGGGATAAGTGCGGCGTTGTAAGCGAATGCCCAAAAGAGGTTCTGCTTGATCTTCGCGAGCGTCTTCCTGCTCAGCCCAATGGCTGCGGCGACCCCGCGCAGGTCATCCCTGATCAGGACTATCCCGCCAGTCTCCTTCGCGATGTCTGTGCCGCTCCCTATCGCCACCCCGACGTCCGCCCTGGCCAGCGCTGGCGCGTCGTTTATCCCATCTCCGACCATCGCAACCACCTTCCCGTCCTTCTGGAGCGTCGCGATGATCTCCTCCTTCTGCTGGGGGGCGACCTCGGCGAAGACCCTATCCACTCCGATGCTCCTCGCTATGGCCGATGCCGTTTTCATGTTGTCGCCGGTGAGCATCACGACCTCCGCCCCCATCCCCCTGATGGCAGACACCGCAGGCAGGGCCGACGGCTTCAACGTGTCCGCGACCCCGATCACTCCTATGCCTTCCCCCCCTGTCGCGAGGATCACCGTAGTCTGGCCCCTCTCTTCGAGGGCCGAGAGCGTCGCCTCAAACGGGGCGACGTCGATCCCCAGGCGCGCCATCATCCTCCTGTTCCCAAGAACGACAGGTTTGCCTTCCACGAGGGCCGCCACCCCCTCGCCCGCGGTCGCATGGAAGTCCTTGGGGTCGGGGACCGACAGCGAACGGCTCCCTGCCGCCCTGACGATCGCCCCTCCAAGGGGGTGCTCCGATCCTTTCTCCACTGAGGCGGCAAGGCGAAGGACCCCCTCCTCTGTCTGCCCCTTGGCCGTGGCGATCATGGTCACCGAAGGCCTCCCGACCGTGAGCGTCCCGGTCTTGTCGAAGACCACGGTGTCCACCTTCCCGGCGCGCTCGAGATACTCCCCTCCCTTGATCAGGACCCCGTTCTGCGCCCCCTTGCTCGTCCCTACAAGGAGCGCGGCAGGGGTGGCCACCCCGAGGGCGCACGGGCACGCTATCACGACGACCGACACAAACGCAAGCGTCGCGAAGTCGGTCCCGATGTGACCTATGAAGTACCAGGACAGACCGGCGACGGCGGCAGCCAGCACCACCGCAGGGACGAAGTATGAGGCTACCCTGTCGGCGAGGCGCTGGATGGGCGCCTTCCCAACCTGCGCCTCCTCCACGAGCATCACTATCTGGGAAAGCGCGGTGTCCTGACCGACCTTCGTGGCCCTCGCCTTGAGGAGCCCGCCTCCGTTTATGGTCCCCCCGACTAGAGCGTCCCCAGTCCTCTTCTCGACCGGGATGCTCTCGCCGGTGACCATAGACTCATCCACCGCAGAGTCCCCCTCCAGGACGACCGAGTCGACGGGGATCTTCTCCCCGGGGTAAACGACCAGGACGTCTCCCACCACGACCTCTTCGACGGGGACCTCTGATTCCACTCCGTCCACGAGCCTGCGGGCCTTTGTGGGCTTCAGGTCGATCAGCTTCCTTACGGCCGCGGACGCCCGCCCTTTGGTCATGTGCTCGATGTACCTCCCTGCGAGGACCAGAGTAACTATTACCGCAGAGGTGTCGAAGTATACCCCGGAGAGGGGGAAGAGGCCGGGGAAGAAAGTCACAAGCGCCGAATAGCCGAAGGCAGCGGAGGTGCCTAGGGCGATAAGCACGTCCATGTTCCCCATCCTGTTCCTGACGCTGTCGAAGGTCCCGACGTAGAACCTCCATCCGACCCCGAACTGGATTGGGGTCGCGAGGGCGAGCAGGAGGTAGTCTCTGACGGACCCCCGGACCGGGGAGACGTATGTGAAGAAGAGTATCGGGACGGAAAGGGCGGCGGAGGCCATTACGGACGTCCTTAGCCGCCTGATCTCCCTCTCGGGAGCAAGGAACTCGTTCATGCAAGACTCGCTACAGAAGTAATAGGTGACCCCCCTCACCTCGGCCTTGAGGTCGGCCGACTTCTCGTCCACGAACATCCCGCAAACGGGGTCCTTCGCCATCGTTCGAATGTCTCCAATCTGCTTCAGGTTAAAGTCATCCCCTGAAGGAGGTCGCAGCAGCTCCCCAGGCCCTGCGTCGTGCGAATCTGGCCAGCAGTTAGCCCGACTCAGGCCAGGGGGCATCCTGGAAGACAGCGAAGATCCACGGCCTTCCCTCCGGAAGCTCTAAATGGACGGAGAGGAAGTTCGCGCCGTGCAAAAAGACCCAATCTGCGGCATGATGGTAGACGAAAAGAGAGCCACCCTGAAATCGGAGCACGAAGGGAAGAACTTCTATTTCTGCTCCCCCGGGTGTAAAGCGGCCTTTGACAAGGACCCCCACAAGTACGCTCACCGCTGACCCGCCACAGTCGGTTGTCACTCCTGAGAATCGCCCGTATCACTTAAACCATCTCTAGTATACGCAGGCCAAGATGCCTCTGGAAGGCGCTCCTGGGCGGTGCGCGGCATGAGTTCTCCGGAAGGTCGCCAGCGTCCTTTCCGTTCCGAACTCGAAGGCGCAAATACGGGCGAGGCGGGGCGAAAGGCGGAGTTGAACCCCGCCCCCAAGGACGACTCGTCAAGGAAGGCGCTCGAATACTCGAAGTTCTATGGAGGCAAGGTGGGGTTCGCCCCCAAGGTACCTGTGAGGTCGCTCCAGGACTTCTCCATATGGTACACCCCGGGGGTCGCGGCCGTCTCGAAGGCCATCGAGGCACAGCCTGAGCTCTCGTTCGAGTACACTGGCCGATGGAACACCATAGCCATCGTGACGGACGGGACCAGGGTCCTCGGCCTTGGAAACATAGGCCCGGAGGGCTCCCTCCCTGTTATGGAAGGAAAGGCATTGATCTACAACTACCTCGGCGGGGTGAACGCACTGCCGCTTCCAGTCAGGGTGAAGAGCGCCGACGAGCTGATGGGGTTCGTCAAGGCCTTGGAGCCCTCAGTAGGAGGGGTGAACCTCGAGGACATCGAGTCACCGAAGTGCTTCGAAGTCTTGGACAGGCTGCGTGAGGAGATGAGCATACCGGTCTGGCACGACGACCAGCAGGGGACGGCCGGGGTCACGCTCGCCGCCCTGTTCAACGCGCTGGAAGTCACGGGGAGGGAGCTCAGAGGGACGAGGGTCGTGCTATACGGCGCCGGGGCGGCCAACGTCGCGGCCGAGAGGCTCCTCGTCGAAGCTGGCGCGGACCCGAAGGACATCATAGTGGTCGACTCCAAGGGGATTCTCCATCCAGAGAGGGAAGACATAGACCAGCTCATGCTGAAGAACAAGTGGAAATATGAGCTCGCGATCCGCACCAACGGGGACAGAGTGAGCGGGGGGCTGAAGGACGCCCTGAAGGGGGCTGATGCCTTGGTCGCGGCGGCGCGGCAGGGTCCCGACGCGATAGTGCCGGACGAGGTGGCGGTGATGAACAAGAGGGCCATCGCCTTCTTCCTTGCCAACCCGGTCCCAGAGATGCTCCCGGATGCGGCCCTTTCGGCCGGGGTCGAGGTAGTAGCCACGGGGAGGTCAGACTTCCCCAACCAGGTGAACAATAGCCTACTCTTCCCGGCAGTCTTCAGGGGGGCCCTGGACGTGAAGGCGAAGACGATCACCGACCCGATGGTAATCGAGGCAGCGAAGGAACTGGCGGCCTTCGCCCAGGAGAAGGGACTCCGCAGGGACTACATTCTCCCCACAATGGTGCAGTGGGAGGTCTATCCGAGGGTCGCAACGAAGGTCGGCCAGGCGGCCATAAGCGAGGGGGTCGCTCGGCGGAGCCTGTCCCCTCAAGAGTCCATGAACGCTGCCATGGCCGCAATCGAGAGGTCGAGGAGAGTGATGAGCGCTCTTAGAAACGGAGGTGTAATCGTCGATCCTCCAGAATAGGCGTAAATCAATCGCCCCCGGACCGGCGAGGGGGGCGGACATGGAGATCAGGCACGCCAGGAAGGACGACGTCGAAGCTCTTTCTGATCTGATAGTCAGGACCAAGAGGCTCAACAACGAGTTCGACCCCCTCTTCGCCGTGGTGCCAGACGCGAAGGCAAGGGCGGAGAGGTACATCCAGTCTTCCCTCGCCGCGCCAGGGCATCTCCTCCTCGTGGCAGCGGAGGGGAAGAAGGTGGTAGGGGTCCTGAGAGCTGAAATGCGCGAGCGGATCTTTTACGAACCCCACCAAGAAGGGAGGATCACCGACCTCTACATCCTCCCCGAGCACCGGAGGAAGGCTCTCGGGGACGAGATGATCCAGCAGGCGTCTGCGGAGCTAAAGAAGATGGGGGCTGAAATCGTTGTCGCGGATGTCCCTGCCCAGAACGAAATCGCCAACCGCTTCTACGTCAAACGCGGCTTCAGGGCGCTGATCAACCAGTTCGCGAAGCGGCCCTAAAAGTCCAGGAGGCTCCCGAGTTTGGGGTCCATCGCGGTGCCAAGGTACATCCCACACCGATAACAGAACAGGTTCCTCCCTGAGGTAGCTGGTACATGCTGCTGCGTCTTGAGGCAATATGTCTCTTCGGGGACGGCCGTGAGAATCATCCGCCTCGACTTCGCCGTTCCATATTTAACCTGCGACGTCGGAGCCGGGCCAATTCGACTATTGCATAAGCGCCGTATCCATCCGGGGGCGTCGACGCGGGTCGCCCGCTTCACTGGCTATGAGGCAAGGGCAGCGAGGACCTCGACGTCATGTCCTTTCGGGTTTACCTTCCTGAATATCTTCTTTATCCTGCCGTCGGCGCTTATGACGAACGTGGAGCGCTCGGTCCCCATGTACTTCTTCCCGTAGTTCATCTTCTCCTTCCAGGTGTCATAGAGGGCGTGCGCCTTCAACTCCTCGTCGCTGAGCAGTGTGAAGTTGAGGGAGTACTTGTCGATGAACTTCTTGTGGGACTGGAGCGAGTCTTTGCTCACGCCTAGGACGACCGCATCCGCCCCGTCGAACCTCGGCAGGTTGTCCCTGAATGAGCACGCTTCTACGGTGCATCCGGGCGTGTCGTCCTTCGGATAGAAGTATAGCACCACCTGCTTCCCCCTGAGGGAGCTGAGCCTGAGGGGGGCTCCTGAAGACGAGGGGAGCTCGAAGTCGGGGGCCATATCCCCCTCCTTGGGCGCGTGACGAGGTCGACTCATGGCCGTCCTCCTCCAGGCCCTCTGAAAAGGTTGACTGCCGCGCTCGAAATCCCCGAGCTCCGCCTCGCAGGAAGGTTAATGATTCCCCGGGTCGACTCCAAGCGAGTTGTCCTTTGACGTGCATGTCCACCCGTGGACCCGGGACTTCATGAAGAAGAACGGGCCGATCATGAAGGCGTGTGACTTCTTCAATCTCGACGTCGACAAGCTCCCTGCCTCGACCGCGCAGATCCTTGACGAGATGGAGGCAGCCGGGGTCGCGAGGGGGGTGATACTGGGGCAGGACACAAGCTCGACGAGGAACCCCGCCTTCAGGAACTACACCTTGAGGAACGACGAAGTCGCAGGGATAGCCGCGAAGTCGAAGGACAGGCTGATCCCTTTCGCCGGAGTCGACCCAAACGCCGGCCCCCTCGCGGTCAAGGAGCTCAAGCGGGCGGTCAAAGGGCTCGGGATGCGCGGCCTTAAGATCCACAGCAGCGCTAACTCAGTCTACATCAACGACAGGGCGCTGATGTTCCCCATCTACGAATACTGCGAGGAGGTCGGCATCCCGGCGCTCCTCCACACCGGGACGACCGGACTGGGGGACACTGAGATCAGGTACAGCAAGCCGGAGCTGGTTGACGAGGTGTGCGCCGCCTTCCCTGACCTCAAGCTGGTCATGGCCCACTTCGGGTGGCCTTGGCCAGAGGTGACCCTGGCCATAGCCCTCAGGAGACCGAACGTCTTCATCGACATCTCCGGGTGGGCGCCTCGGTACATCCCCCAGAGCGTCATCACATATCTCAACGGGCCGCTCCAGGATAGGTTCCTCTTCGGCACCGATTATCCTATGCTCAGACACAAGGATTGGATGGACGACTTCGAAGCCAACCTCAAGCACAAGCTCAAACCCGGGGTGTCGGAGAAGCTATTGTCCGGGAACGCGAAGCGGCTCCTCGATCAGGGTTGAATCAGTTGCATCTTCAGAGCCTTCCGTCCCTTGTAGCCCTCTGTCCTGCCGTGCCAGAAAGAGACCTCCGGTTCGCCGTACCTCCAACATAGGAGTACCTTCTCGCCGTACCTCTCTGCAGGGAAGTCCACGAGCCCGAACTCGAGGTCCTTGACCTCCACCCCCAGGTCTTCCAGTTCCGCTATCTTCCCGGTCAAGTCGTCGACGAGGGAGTCCAGCTGCGCAGCCTTCTCAGCCAGCGCCGGTGTCCTGAATCCGATGAGATTGCTTCTCTCTATCTCGACGTGTAGCCGCTCTACTGCCTTTCTGCTTTCGATAAGCTCCTTCACCTTGGGCCTGATGTCTGAGAGGAGTTTGGACGCTTCCTGAGGAGTGAACTGGTGCTTCTCCTGGTGTTCGAACGTCGTTATCTGACTCGCCACCACCTTTCCCCTCGCTGCCAATAAGAAACTTCAGACTGTAAAATCGGCGACCAAGCGTTGTTCTTTCGTTGACCCAAAGAATCGGCATTGTATCCGCGGGGGGGCTGCCGATCATCCCGCATGTTATCGTTAATAATTCTAGGCCCGTGCCTGCTGCCTGATGTACACCAGGCGGGGAGACGAGGGGGAGACTTCCCTCTACGGGGCCAGACGGGTGCGCAAGGATGACCCGAGGGTGGAAGCCTACGGGACCATCGACGAGCTGAACTCGGTGGTCGGCGCTGTCATCGCAGGGACCAGAAGGAAAGAGCTGCGGACGCCCCTGAAAGAGATCCAGGGCCTCCTCTTCATTGCCGGCGGCGACGCGGCCACGGAGCTCGGGTCCGCCCAAAGGGTCCCGAGAATCTCGGCTTCAGACACAAGGAGGGTGGAAGAGCTGACCGACGGCCTTCTTGCCGGACTCCCGCCGCTGCGCAACTTCATCCTCCCAGGGGGCTCCCAGTCAGGGGCTATGCTCCACTTCGCGAGGGCCGTGTGCAGGCGGGCGGAAAGGAGGCTGGTCACGGCCGGGAGGGCTGAGGCCATGAACCCGGAGCTGCTCCCCTTCTTCAACAGGCTCTCTTCGTACCTGTTCAACCTTTCCAGGTGGGAAAACCGCAGGGCCCGGAAGAAGGAAGAGGTCTGGACGACCAAGAGGAGCTGACACGCGGTGACGAGGGCGGTAGCGAAGCGCGCCCGTCGCCGACCTGAGCGATGGACAGCCGCTACTTCATGAGCTCGAACGCCGTGGATATCCCCTGCCCGACCCCGATGCACATGGCGGCCAGGCCGTACTTGGTCCCGGTCCTGCGCATCTGATGTAGGAGGGTGGTGGCTATCCTTGCTCCGCTGCAGCCGAGGGGGTGCCCGATGGCTATCGCCCCGCCGTTCGGGTTGGTCTTCTTGAGATTGAGCTCGGGCATCTCCGCCGCGCAGGCCAGCACTTGGGCGGCGAACGCCTCGTTTAGCTCGATGACCCCGAACTCCTCCATCCCCATCCCCAGCCTCGAAAGGAGCTTCCGGGTCGAGTGCACCGGGCCCAGCCCCATGTAGCTCGGGTGGACCCCAGCGGTGGCAGACCCCAGGACCCTCGCTACGGGCTTGACCCCGATGTCTCTGGCTTTCTCCTCGCGCATGAGGACAAGGGCGGAGGCGCCGTCGTTGATTCCCGACGAGTTCCCAGCCGTGACCGTCCCTCCTTTTCGGAAGGCGGGCTTTAGCTTCGAGAGCTTCTCGATCGACGTGTCTTTCCTCGGGCCCTCGTCTTCCGCCACCCCTTCGGGCTTTTCCGGGGTGACGACGGGGACGACCTCGTCCCTGAACCTCCCTTCCCGGGCCGCCTCCACGGCTTTCCTGTGGCTCCAGAGGGCGAACTCGTCTTGGGTTTCCCTAGAGATGCTGTACTTCTCCGCGAGGTTCTCCGCGGTCTCCCCCATGGACAGCGGCGGGTAGTCCTGCGGGAACGCCGGGTTCAAGAACCTCCATCCTATGGTCGTATCCACCAGGGAGACGCCCCCTCTTTCGAACCCCGCTTCGGGCTTCAGAGCCACGAGGGGGGCGCGGGTCATGCTCTCGACCCCACCGGCCAATAGAATGTCCCCCTCCCCGGACGAGATGACCCTGGCTGCGCTGTTGATTGCCTCCAACCCGGACCCGCAGAGTCGGTTGACCGTGGCCCCGGGGACCGAGTACGGGATGCCGGCAAGGAGCGTCGCCATCCTGGCCACGTTCCTGTTGTCCTCTCCCGCCTGGTTCGAGCAGCCAAGATAGACGTCGTCGACCGACGCCGGGTCGACCCCGGCTCTTTCAAGGGCCTTCCCCAGGACGAGCGCCCCGAGGTCGTCGGACCTGACTGACTTCAATATGCCGCCGTACCTGCCGATGGGGGTCCGCAGGGCCTCGACCACTACTACGTCTTTCACACGCCTGGAAGGCGGCCGCGGGCTTATCTCCTTTACTGGGGCGCGGGTCCGACCGGCGCCGTACTGGCATGCTCGCCTCCTGGAGCAGGCCCTATTCGCCGACGAAGTTCGGTTCCCGCTTGTCGAAGAACGCCTTGACCCCCTCGGCGTGGTCCCTGGTCCTCCCTGCGACATCCTGCAGGTACATCTCGTATTCCAGAGCCGACTCGACGTCGACGACCACCGCCCTGTTCAGCGCCCTCTTGGTCAGCCCCATAGCCTTGGTGGGTCCCTTCGCCAGCCTCTCGGCCATGGCGGCAGACCTCTCCCTGAACTCGCCGTCAGGGAAGACCCAGTTGACGAGGCCCAGGCTCATCGCCTTCTGGGCGTCTATGGACTCGCCCAGCAGCCCGACCTCCATGGCCCTCCCGAGCCCCAGGATCCGCGTCAGCCAGAAGCTGGTCCCCGAATCCGGCGCAAGGCCGACCTTGATGAAAGCTTCATGGAACGTCGCCCTGTCCGACGCCGCCCGAAGGTCGCAGGCCAGCGCCAGCCCCAGCCCCGCCCCCGCAGTTACGCCGTTGACCGCAGCGAGCACCGGCTTCTCCATTCTCCTGATCCTTGCTACTATCGGGTTGTACTTCCTCTGAAGCACCTCGCCCAGGCGCACCGGCTTGCCGCTGTCGTAGCGCGACCTGTTGGTGTTCAGGTCTTCCCCGACGGAGAACGCCTTCCCCTCCCCCGTGATGACCAGGCACCTCGCCTCGGCGGACTTCTCCCCCTCCCTGAGCGCTTCCAGCAGGTCGACCCCCATCTGCTCGTCGAACGCGTTGAGCTTGTCTGGTCTGTTCAGGGTTATCCAGAGGACCCTCCCTGCCTCCTCCGTCCTGACCGTCTCGTACTCCATCTACTTCCCCTTGAAATCGGGCTTCCTCTTCTCCAAGAACGCCCTCATCCCCTCCTTGGCGTCTTCTGACGCGAAGAGCAGGTAGAACAGCTCCCTCTCGAAATCCAGCCCGTCGCTCAGGCCCATCTCAAAGGCCTTGTTGACCGCCATCTTCGCGAGCCTCACGGACACGGGCGACTTCGATGCGATCTCGCTCGCGACCTTCTTCGCCTCCTCCAGGTACGCTTCCTTTGGGACCACTCTGCTGACCAGCCCTAGCCCCTTGGCTTCCTCCGCTCCTATCCTCCTCCCCGTGAGGATCATCTCCATCGCTTTGTACTTCCCCACGGCCCTCGTCAGCCTCTGCGTCCCGCCTCCTCCAGGGATCACTCCGATGTTAATCTCGGGCTGGCCGAGCTGCGTCGTCTCCGACGCTACGAGCACATCCAAGCTCATCGCTAGCTCGAGCCCGCCCCCAAGGACGAACCCGCTCAGCGCCCCGACTATGGGCTTCGGATACTTACCTACCTTGTCCCATAGAGGGAAGAAGTGACCCGACATCGACATCTCGACGGCCGACATGTCGGCCATCTCCTTGATGTCCGCCCCCGCGGAGAACGCCCTTTCGCTCCCCGCTATCACCAGACACCTGACATCCTCGTCAGACTCGAAAGCAGTCAGGGCTGAGACGAGCTCGTGGACGAGCTTGTTGCTCAGCGCGTTCATCGCATCCGGTCTGTTGATGGTTATGACCCCCAACGGGCCCTCCTTCGAGGCCGACAGAGTCTCGTAGTTCAAGGGCGTTTGGGGCGAGGCTGGTTTGTATTAACTCCTGCGACAAAATCCTGGAGTGGCACGCCAGCACCGCGTGTTGACGTGCCAGGCTATTCGAGGAGGATCAGGTCTTCTACTGACCCGCCGTCCCTGAGGCACTTGGAGCGGCAGATCCGCTCTTCTTGCCGCCGAGGAAGGCGCCTGCGAAGACGACGATGACCGTCAGCAGCCACAGCGTGGATGTTGTCATGTCGTAGACGTTGTCTAGGTCGACCGCCACGTTGACGAACAGTCCGATCAGGGCTAGAACTCCGCCTATGAGTACCAGGTTCCTGTTCATGATTCTCGAAAGACGAGCCTTCTCTCACCCTATTTAGGGTTTTCAGACCGGGTTCGAGTACTCGTTAAAGGGAGGCCCTCTCGCCCTCGGTCCCGTGGCAGAGTGGCATGAGCAGAGGCTCCGGGTCAGGTTCGAGGAGACGGACACCATGGGCGTGGTCTACTACGCGAAGTTCCTGACCTGGTTTGAGGTGGGGAGGGTCGGGCTGCTCCGGGACCACGGTCTCGGATACGTGGAATGGGTCCGGCGCGGCTTGGCGTTCCCCGTCGTACAGGCCCACGCGGACTACAGGGCCCCCGCCCGCTTCGACGACGAGGTACTGGTCAAGACGAAGGTCGCCTCTGTAGGCAATAGCAGCATCAGGTTCGAGAACGAGGTCTACAAGATCCCGGAGAGGTCGCTTCTGGCGACAGGGCACACTGTCCACGTACTCACAGACCTGAAAGGGGCGAAGATACCGTTCCCGCCAGACCTGAAGGAAAGGCTCACTTCGACTTCGTAGCGCTGGGGGAACCCCACTCATAGAACCCCCTGCCGCTCTTCCTCCCATTCAACCCGGCCCTCACCATCTCTTTTAGGAGGGGACTCGGGCGGTATTTCGAGTCCTCGAACTCGTTCATGAACACCTGCGTGATGTTCAACGTCGTGTCGAGGCCGACGTAGTCCAGGAGCTGGAGTGGGCCCATTGGCCAGTTGAGGCCCAGCTTGACAGCCTTGTCGATGTCCTCCGGGTCAGCGACCCCTTCATGGACAAGGAAGATCGCCTCGTTCAGCGCGGGGACCAGGATCCTGTTCACTATGAACCCCGGCGAATCCTTCTTGCAGAGCACCGTCTCCTTCCCCAACCTGGCCGAGACCTCCTTCACCCGGCCGACGGTCGCGTCTGACGTCTTGTTCCCCCTGATAACTTCGACGAGCGGCATCAGCTGCGGGGGGTTGAAGAAGTGCATCCCGCAGACGTTCTCCGGCTTCTTCGTCGCCGAGCCGAGGAGGGTGATGCTGATGGAAGATGTGTTGGACGCGAGCACCGTCTCCTCCCCCGCCAGTTGGGATACCTTCCTGTATAGGTCCAGCTTGAGCTTGGGGTCCTCCGTTGCTGCTTCCATCACAAGGTTGCTCCCCTCCAACGCCTCAGACAAGTCGAGGGTGGGGTGGATCCGCTTCAACGCGGCCTCCCCCTCGTCCTTTGCCAGCCTCCCCTTCTCCACGAACTTGCCTATGGAGTCCCCGATCATCTTCATCCCCCTGTCCAGGTAGCTACGTTCGACGTCCAGTATCGAGACTTCGAACTTTCCCACCTGGGACGCGACCTGCGCTATCCCGTGCCCCATCAGGCCCGCACCCAACACCGTCACCTTGCTTCCACTTTCCATACTCGGCCGGGCCGCTGTCGAGCGAATTAACCTTTGGCTGCCTTCCTTTCGAACAGTATGTTCGAGAAGTGACGCCTGAACCCGGACGTCCGTAATGCATGGACTATGGGGGATCCTTGAGGGACGAACACCCAGCGTCCAGCCGCGTCCTTCCTCCCGCCGAGGATGAACCTCGCGAGCATGACCGCGTCTGCCGGCTCGCCTCCGATGAACCCGACCTCCTCCCATCCATCCCTCCCCTCGCTTCCGAGCCCGGCGACCGCCACCGCGCCGCCGAGCCTCCAGACCGCCCCTTGCTCGACGAGCCTCCTGATCACCTCAGGGGTCATCACGGCCGCCCCCCAGTTGTGCCAGTACACCCCGTGCCCTGCCTTGAACTCAGGGGACCCGCGCACCATCTCCGCGGCCTCGTCGAGCGCCCCGATGCCGACCTGCTCTGCACCGCTCCCAGAGGGCGTCGCCTTCCCCAGCTTGTATACGCTGAAGCGAGCGACCTCTGAGAACCCGATCCTGGCGATCTGCCTGTGCGCAGTCTTGTTCCGCGACCCGCTGGTCAGCCTGAAGACCTTTACCCCCCGTCTTCTGGCCACGTCCATGGAGTTCTCCCCCAGCAGCGTCGCCAGGCCCCTCCCGCGATATAAGGGGTGGACCCTCACCCCCTCGAACCACGCCGAAGAGTCATCGAGGAACCTCAGCCTGTTCATCCCTACCGGGACGCCGTCGAGCTCAACCACATACATCATGTCTGTCTCGTCCCTGACCCACTCATCCCACACGCTTGGGATGTAGTCGTGTCCTCCCCAGACGTCCTTGATGAAACTCATCAGTGGCTCCTTGTCGGAAGGTCTTGCCCGGCGGACTATGGGACCCATGGCGTGGCGCTGCTCCATCGGCTTATGAACCCGCCCCCTGCTAAAGCATAAGAAGCGAGCCGCAGGGCGCCAAGAACTGGGCCGGGTTGGCAGAGCGGTTAATGCGCGGGCCTTGAGTCTGCCGCAAGCAAGCCCGTGACCGTCATCGGTCGCGTGGGTTCGAATCCTACACCCGGCGCCTGCCTCGAACCAGTCCTCGCACGCCAGGCGTCGAACGACGCGGGCGCGGGCATGGACATGGCGACCACCGTCTACGCGGCGCCCTGCGATGGAAGAGACTCCGGTGGTCGAGATCGAGCAGGCCGGCATGAGGGCGGGGGCTGTCGCTGCGAGGGAGGCCGGTGGGACATTGGTGGACCCGAGGCCCGCTGCGGTCGGTTCCATCAGGAACGCCTTCGACAGGTTCCCGAAGTTGGGTAAGGTCCTGCCCGCCCTCGGCTACAGCGACGAGCAGCTCATGGAGCTGGAGAAGAGCATCAACGCCGTAGAGTGCGACGCTGTCGTACTGGGGACCCCCTCTGACATTACGAAGATGATCAGGATCACGAGGCCTGTCGCCCGGGTCAGGTTCGAGGCGTCGGAGGTAGGGCCCGAGAGGCTGGAGGCCGTGATCCGAGCCAACACGCGGCTGTCGGTCGCCATCTGAGCCGGAGTCTTAGTTCCACTGGACCCAGTCGACGCGGGGAGCCCTTGGCCTGTCGGCGTTGGCGAAGGCTTCGACGATGTCCCTGGCGGTCACCACGCCGACCCCCTCGCCATCGAGAGAAAGAGGCAGGCGCTTGAACTTGTGGGCGGCCATCACCCGGGCGGCCTCCCTGCCGAGTATGCTTGGCTCCGCCATGACCAGGGGCTTGGTGGCAGCGGCCGCCACCGGAGTGTCGAGCCTCTCCCTCCGCGCGACTATCCTCCTTACAAGGTCCCTTTCGGTGAATATCCCGGTCCATCTGCCGTCTTCGGAGAGCAGGACGCTCCCGACCTTCTTTTCATCCATTACTCTTACCACCACATCGATTGGAGTCTCAGGCATGGCGGTAACGACTTCGGTAGACATGACCTTCAGGATCGAGAAGTCCTTGTCGGCGTCTTTTATGGCCCTGACCAGGTCAGTGGGGGTGATGATGCCCACCAGACCTGCCCCCTCAAAGACCATCAGTCTGCTCTTCTTGGATATCATGGCGCCCGCCGCCTCCTCGAGCGTCTTGGTCGACTCGATAGACGGGAACCGGGGTGAGGCCACCTCCGAGACCACAGTGTCTTCCGGATCCTTCCCCCTTGCAAGGACCCTGCTAAGCAGGTCCCTTTCGGTGAACACGCCGCAAGGGCCGAGGTTGTCCAGGACAACGACGCTGCCGATGTCGTGCTCGTCCATTGCGCGTACTGCCTTCCCGACCTTCGACTCTTGATACACGGTGATGACGCCTCGCCCCATGAAGTCCTTCGCAAGTGGCCCCATGTGGTTCTGCGACATCATGTCCAGCTCTCCCAACTGGCGCTTCAGCATATTAAACCGGGGTTACAATTCTCAACGTTGAGAAACCGGCCCGAAGATCCTAAACGGGCGGAGGCTCAAGCATCCACGAGCGTCCGCTTAGCGCTCCTTCTGGCGATCGTCTTCACCTGCTGCTCCAGCCAACCCTCGAACAGGTCTACGGGAGGCTCCCTATGGCCCTCTTTGCGGCGCTCTGGGGTCTGACGCTCGAGCCAGAGCTCGTAGGTCGAACTCGGCAGGCGCCCCTTTTCGAGGCTCCTCCTCTCCCTCATGGATTTGTTTTCTAAGTCCTCAGATTTAAGACGATACTACATTTCCCGCCGCTGAGAAGACGTCGGCGCCGGCTCCCCTCTGACCAGGGGGCGAGGGGCCCACTTTATCTCAGCCCGCCCGCTGCCTCGGAGGGCATGTCAAGCCCAGAACGCGCGGCCCGCCTGCCCAGGTCCGATCTCGCCCGCCTGATCGACCACACGGCGCTTAGACCGACGACCACGACCGCCGACATAGATGCCCTCTGCTCGGAGGCGATCCGTTATGGGTTCTGGAGCGTCTGCGTCAGCCCGGTTCATGTCAGGCGCGCCGCGCTCACGCTCCGGGGGAGCGGGAGCAGGGTGTCGGCCGTGGTGAGCTTCCCTCACGGGACCAGCACTCACGAGGTGAAGCTGGCGGAGGCAAGGAAGGCGATCGAAGACGGCGCGCAGGAGCTCGACATGGTCTGCAACATAGGCGCTCTGAAGTCAGGGGACGACGGGGCGTTCTCCAGCGAGATAGGGAGCCTCTCTGAGCTCTGCCGCGGCAGGGGGGTCATCCTCAAGGTGATTCTAGAATGCTGCTACCTGGACGAGGGTGAGAAGGTCCGGGGGGCGCTGCTGGCGGAGAGGGCAGGGGCCGACTTCGTAAAGACGTCCACGGGGTTCGGGTCCGGGGGAGCGACGAAGGAGGACGTCGCCCTGCTCAGGAAGACAGTCTCAGCGAAGGTGAAGGTGAAGGCGGCCGGAGGGATAGGGACCGTCGAGAAGGCGCTTGAAATGCTGAACGCGGGAGCCGACAGGCTCGGGACAAGTTCGGGGGTCAAGATCATGGAGAGCTTCGGCGGGGCGGGCTAGAACACGAGCTCTTTCCCGCTCCGGCCGTCGATCATGACCTGCCTGCGCCTCCTCCTCGCGACCAGTTCGACTCTGAACAGTGGGTAGACGAAGGGCTCGAAGCTGTCAACATCAGCGCCTTCCCATAGCCCCTTCACAACCTCCCTCACTTCAGACTCTTTGATCTTCGGCTGCGCGACTTTCGCGCCCGCGAGGTCGACCGGCGCAAGCTCGAGGGGGGTAGTCGCGGATGGGACAGAGGGGAGGTCGACAAGGCGCCTGTAGAGCTTCCTCTTCCCTATCGTCGCGGTCCTAACCAGCCGCTTCCCGTTCAGGGCGGCGAGGGCCCTGGACGTAGCCGCTCTTGATTCGCCTACCTCGCTCGCCACGTCGAGGGCGCTGACGTCGCCGTCGGGGGTCAGCTCCCTGAGGACCTCGACCTGAAGAGTGGACAGGCCAAGGAGCTTCTCGAAACCGGTCGCTACCCCGAGCCCCCTCCCCAACCAGGCGAGCCTCCCCGAGGCGCCATCCAAGTAGGCGTACACCGTCTGGAACCTGCGTTTGAGCAGCCCGCGCCTGAGCTTCACGCCGACCTGGACGAGCGTCCTGAACTCAGGGGTTACTTCTGTCACCGTCTCCTTCTGGCCGAAGATGCCGAAGGCCCTCCCCCTCTTCACCATGAATGGGATGTCGTCGACCCTCACTGTGGAATTCAGGCCCAGCACCTCGTCCACTCTAGGAGGGCCCCTCCCATCTCCACCCTCGGACGGGGCGATGGGTCCGCCCGGCCTGTGGTACGGCTTCACCACCCTCCTGGCCAGCGAGGGCGTCGCGCCGCCGGGCCTGGTGACCCTGCGCCTGACAGCGACGAGGGAAGGGACCGCCGAGAGCCCTCCCATCGCGAAGAACTGGCCGGCCTTCAAGGTAGTGAGCTCCTTTGGGAGCCCCTTACCAGGGAAGAATTGGGCGACCGACTGGAGGTCGTTCTGGATTATGAGCTTCCCGATCAGCTGGTTACCGCACTGGCTGAGCACGTTCTTGTCCACAAGGGACGGGCGCTGGGAGCAGACCATCAGCCCGAGGCCTCTCTTCCTCCCCCTTCTCGCGACCTCGCCGAATATGGGGGATCGCTCCCCGAGCTGCGGGATGAACTTGTCCGCCTCTTCAACCACCACCAGGTAAGGGGTCCTCCTATCTGTGAGGGTCCTATAGAGCCCTTCCATGAATCTCGCTATCTTCTCCTTCGGGTCTTGAACTTCGGAGACGTCGAGGATGAGTGGCGAGATGTCGGGGGCTTGCCTCGCCAGGTCCTCGAGGTCGAGCCCCTCCCAAGAGATGTCTCCTCCTGCCTCCTCCCCGACCCAGATTGCGTCGAACTTGTCCTTGAGCCCGGTGTGCTCTCCCTCGGTGTCAACTATGGCGAACGGGACGCCGTTCCTGCAGAGCTCCTCGCAGATCACGCCGACAGCGTAGCTCTTCCCGCTCCCGCTGCTCCCCAGGACGCATGTCCTTCCTGTGGCCACGACGTTGGCGTCGACAGAGAAGGGGCCGTCGGCCTTGGTACCGATGTCCAGCCGCTGGTCGCTATCCACCTCAGACAACTCTTCCCCTGCGCCCCCGCGTCCGGCGCGTAAAATTGTTGCCGGATACCGGACCAACGGCAGCAAACTCTTTTATCGGTAACAGACCCCAGAGCCGCATGTCCCGTCGCGCGCCGATCCTGGGGCGCTGAGCGCATGGAAAGTCTCCAAGACGCCTACGCCCCCAACGGCGTCTGCTTCGGCTGCGGTCCCAAGAACGAACTTGGGCTCAGGCTGAAGAGCGTCCCCGCAGGCGAATCAGTGGTCGCTGACTGGTCTCCCAGGCCAGAACACGTCGCATTCGGGGGGTATGGCAGCGGAGGGATCATCTCCGTGCTCATGGACTGCCACGGCAACTGGACGGCCGCCTACGCGCTGATGAAGGCCAGGGGGATCAAGGCTCCGCCTGGGACAGTGACGGCCGAGTATACGGTGAAGTTCCTGAAGCCGACGCCGATCGACAGACCGTGGCACCTGGCCGCATGGGCGACGAAGACAGAGGGAAGCAGGGTCTACGTCTCCGGGGAGCTGAGGGCCGACGGCGCTGTCACCGCCGCCATGACGGGGGTCTTCGTCGCCGTCAGGGAGGGGCACCCAGCGTTCGACCGCTGGCGCTAGGGGGGTTCTTGTCTGGAATGGCGGTCGAGTCGAAGGAATCGGGGCCCATCATGGAACTTGGCGCAGCCTACAGGTCGGGCGCCGCCTTGCCTACGGCGGTGGTCCGCGCATACCTGAAGCGCATCGAAGCATGCAACAGAAGGCTGAACTGCTTCATAACTGTCTTGGCGGACTCGGCCCTGAAGGCGGCAGGCGAGTCCGAACGCCGCTTCAGGGAAGGAAGGCCCCTCGGCCCCCTCGACGGGATCCCGGTCGCGGTCAAGGACATCATCTACATCGAAGGGGTGAGGTGCACCGCTGGCTCCAGGATACTCTCCGGGAACGTGGCGCAGTACGACGCCCCCGTCGTGACAAAGCTGAAGGCAGCCGGGGCGGTGATCCTCGGGACCACCAACCTGCATGAGTTCGCGGCCGGGACTACGAGCGTAAATCCACACTACGGTCCAGTGAGGAACCCGTGGGACCAGCGGAAGATAGCCGGGGGCTCGAGCGGGGGCTCAGCGGCCGCCGTGGCAGCGGGGCTGGCCGCAGTGGCGCTCGGGACTGACACAGCCGGGTCCGTCAGGATCCCCGCGGCCTTCTGCGGGGTGTTGGGGGTCAAACCCACCTACGGGAGGGTGAGCAGGCTGGGGGTCGTCCCGCTCTCGAGTTCTCTGGATACGGTCGGGATACTCGCTCGGTCGGCATGGGACGCGTCTGTCGTCCTGCAGGCGATAGCTGGCGGGGAGCGGGGGGACATGACCACAGCGGACGAGCCGGCGCCTGACTACGTCGGGGGCCTCGGATTCGCCTCCTCCCGGGCCAGGGTCGGTGTGGCCAAGGAGTACTTCTTCGATACACTTGAGCCCGCGGTAGAGGCTAACGTAGAGGCGTTCCTTTCGAGGCTTCGTCAGATGGGGTGCCAGGTCACCGAGGCTCACGTGGACGGGGTGAGCGACATGTACGAGAAATGGGTCCCGATCAGGCGTGCCGAAGCTACCGCGTTCCACATCCGGTGGCTGCAGCAGACCCCGGAGCTCTACGGTGAAGATGTCAGGATGCTCCTCGAGCAAGGGAAGGACATCCGGGCTGTCGACTACATCGGCGCAGTGAACGCCCGGCCGTCGTACATGGAGAGTCTCGCCGCTTCGATGAAGGACTTCGACGTCCTCGCGCTCCCATGCACCCAGATCTCCGCTCCGGAGATAGGAAGGCCCACCGTTTCCCTGAAGGGGAAGGATGTCCCGGTCTATTCGGCGTTGAACAGGCTCACGCTCCCTCTCAACTACGTCGGCTTCCCGGCTGTTTCCGTCCCTTCGGGGATAGTAGGGGGGACCCCGCTCGGGGTCCAGCTGGTCGGGAAGCTCTTCGACGAGGCGACCCTGCTCCGTGTCGTCAACGCCTACGAGAAGTGGTTCGGCCCGTACCCGGGGCCGCCGGATTGCGCCCCTCCCACCCCGACTGGTTAAATAGCGTGGCTGCGCATAAGGGATGGTCTCCTTGAAGTCGACCTGGGGCGTGGGTGCGTTGGTCGCGGCCTTGCTTGCCGTCGCGGCCGGCTTATTGAAACTGGTCGCCTTGCGCGGGACCGTCTCTCTCGCCTTGCTCCTAATAGGACTCTGGACCTTCGTCACAGCTTTCGCATTTGTCGGCAGAGAAGACAGGGCGTTCTACGCGGGGTGGGGGGTCGTCATCGCAGGGCTATCCCTGACGTATCTCATACCTCTGACAGAGGCGCTGGGGCTCATCCTCATCGCCGTCGCCATCCTCATCGTCGTGACTGTCTACTTCGGTAGGGCCCCGAAGGACCTGAGCGCCGCTGCCAGCCCGCCGCCTTCCCAGGGTGGGACGCCCGCAGCCGGGCTCACCTGGCTGACTCGAAGTCGTCC
Source organism: Nitrososphaerota archaeon (assembly GCA_029785215.1). Classification (GTDB taxonomy): domain Archaea; phylum Thermoproteota; class Nitrososphaeria; order Nitrososphaerales; family Gagatemarchaeaceae; genus UBA183. Next base: position 139,157 of record JAFMAB010000001.1, on the reverse strand, counting down.
ATGACTACCTCGCCTCTCAGGATGACCCATCTCGCCCTCCCAGGGAACTCTCTTCCTTCATAGGGAGACCAGCCGCACCTGCTCCTGACGTCATCGTTCCTCGCTCTCTCCGGGGCACGGACGTCTACCACGGTGAAGTCCCCCCTCTTACCGGGGGCGATTTCTCCCCTGTCGGAGAGGCCGAGGAACTTCGCCGGATTGTACGAAGCGACCCTGGCGACGGTGGCCGGGTCGACCCCCTGGCTCCTCACGAGCCATGCGACCACATGAGAGTAGTCGTCCAGGCCGGGGACCCCCGCCAGCCCTGACTCCTTCTTCTCCTCGAGGAGATGCGGTGCGTGGTCGGTGACCAACAACGACACCTTCCCCTCCCGGAGGCCCTGGACGAGCGCCTCCCTGTCCCCCTCCGCCCTGAGCGGTGGGTTGGTCCTTAGGAGCGGGTTGTCGAGCATTGCGCTGCGCGAGAAGTAAGCGTGGTGAAGCGCGGCTTCACAGCTCAGGTGCAGCCCGTCCCTCTTCGCGGCCGCCACCAGAGACACCGTCTCTCCCAAGGACGCATGGCATACGTTGGCGTCGAGCCCACTCTCGTTTTCGAGGGCTCGCACCACTCTGCGAACAGCCTCGGTCTCGGACCTCGGCGGCCTGATGTCGCAATAGGCGTCAGGCCGCGACTCCCCAGCGAGCCTCTCCGCCGCCCCGTCTATGATGTCCTGGTCTTCACAGTGGATGCTGAGCGGCTTCCCGGTACCGGCGACGAGCTTGAACACGCGCGGGAGCTCATCAGCAGGGAAAGACCGCGCGCCGGTGGTCTCTGACATGTACAGCTTGTAGCCCGCGACCCTGTGGGATAGCTTGACGAGGCTCTCGGGGTCCGCCCTTGTTATCCCTCCATAGAACTTGACCTCCACCAAGGCCTTGGCCGCCGCCAACCTCGACTTCTCCTCTAGGGCATCCAATGTAGTGGTCGGGGTGGGATTGTTGGGCATGTCGGCTACGGTGGTCACTCCGCCGTGTACCGCAGCCATCGTCCCGGTCCGAAAGTCCTCCTTACGCTCCCACCCGGGCTCGCGCAGGTGGACGTGGGCGTCGACGAATCCCGGGAAGATGAGGCAACCGGGGGCCCTTATCCTCCTCCCTCTGAGCCCATGGCCCACCTCCACGATCACCCCGTCTGTCACTCCCACTTCAGCGTCTTCGGTGCCCTCGCGGGTCACGACCCTCCCCTCGAGGACCAGGTCGTGCTCCATCCGGGTCTACGTCCTCACGTGGTCAGGGACCTTGTCGAAGTCGAACAGGGCGTCGCAATACTGGCACTGGAGCATCCGCTCTTTCTTGAGCGTGGCGAACCTCGTGGTCACCGGCTCCCTCTCGGTGTTCGAGATGCAGTTGAGCTCGGGGCAGCGAAGGCGGCCTTCGATTGCGTCCGGCACCCGTGGCATGTACTTCGAGACCTTGCCTTCGTCGATGTAGTTCACGGTGATTCCTGGGAAGACGAGGCCGAGTATGTCTGCATCGCTCTCATCGACGTGCCACCGGTCGATCTTGATGATGTCTTTCCTCCCGAGCCGCTTGCTGGCAACGTTCTGCAGGATCACTACTGAAACGTCTGCCTGCATCTTCGCCAGCTTGTCCAGACGCAGGACCCGGGAGACTGTGTTCGCCTGCCAGTCAGGTATGTGGTCGATCACGGTCCCTTCCTCGATGCTGCTGACCAGCATCCTCTCCCCCTCAGACTGAGCCGTCTACCTCGCACCTCCGAGTATGAGGTTCAGCAGGACCATCCTCAAAGGGAGCCCCCCGGCGGCCTGCACGAAGTACTGGGCATAGTTCGTCTCGTCTATGTCCGTCGAGAGCTCGTCGACCCTGGGGAGGGGGTGTAGCACCTTCAGCGAAGGCTTCGCGTCCCTGAGCGCTTCGAGGTTGACCTCGTACATCCCTTTGACCTTCTCATATTCGGTCGGGTCAGGGATCCTCTCTTTCTGGATCCTGGTGACATAAAGGACGTCCAGGCTCCCTGCCACCTCCTTGAGGCCCGCCGCCGTCCTGGGGGTCACGCCCCTCTGCGTCAGGAAGTGCGCCACTTCGGGCCTCATCTGCAAGGCCTCGGGAGCGATGAATGTTATCTCCACGTCGAAGTTGGAGAGGGCGTACGCGAGGGAGGAGGAGGTCCGCCCGTACCTGAGGTCGCCGAGCATCCCCACCTTCAGGCCGTCTATCCTTCCGAACGCCTTCTTGATGGCGTATAGGTCGACCATGGCCTGCGTCGGGTGCTCACGGCTCCCGTCCCCCGCGCTGACCACCGGGACGTCGGAGACCTCCGCCGCGAACCTAGCCGCGCCCATCTTCGAGTGCCTGATGATGAAAACGTCGGCGCCATACCCCTCGAACATCCTGACGGTGTCGTGCAAGGTCTCCCCCTTCGTTATCGACGACCCTGTGGGGCCGGCGAACCCAGACACCCTCATGCCGAGCTTCTCCGCCGCGATTTGGAAGCTGGAGTACGTCCGGGTGGAAGGCTCGAAGAAAAGGAGCGCAGCGAGCTTCCCGTTCAGGGTGCCGTCGAGGCTCTCCCTGCTCTTCTCCAGGTCTTCTACGGCCCGGAGTATCGTGTCGTACTGGTCCCGCTTGAAGTCGCGGGCGCTTACCACGTCCCTGCCGAGGAAGTCCACGCTGGGGCCCATCTATCTCCCCCCTCTCCGGGGAAGGTTATTGATTGTTCCTCCCCTCACCCATCCCACGGATGTCTCGGATTTTAAGTCCGCCCTTTGTCCACAAACCGGCGCGTTTTGATGCCTCGACCGCTTTAGGGACCATCCAGTCGAGCAGTCTGACGGAGACGCGGGGTCTCAAGTCGGACCGGAGCTGTCGCGAGACCCTTCCCCTCCTGGCCCCCTCCTTGCCATCGCCGTGGCGGTTCACATCGAGGCCTCGGCCTATGGCGTTCTCGCGCCGGTCGGAGGGGGCATGGGGTGACGCCATCGAGCGGCCGGCATGGGCCCTATCGTGGCACGCGCCTTCGTAGCGGCGTAGCTGGCGGGCCACCTTTAGAGCGGAGCGCGGACCATCAGGGAACCACCCACGACACACTGCGGAGCCTCCCTGGGCAGAAAAACGAGATAAACCGGCGGCCGGACCGGACCTCTCTTGCTCCCTGAGTCCCGGCTGGTCGACTGGATCCTCGGGCACTCAAAGGACGCGAAATACAACCTCTCCAACAGCGGGCTCCCAGAGCCCCCGCTCGCAGAGCTGGGCGTCAATACGTCGTTTGAAGCGTTCAGCAAGGAGAATGACGTCCACGAAAGGGCGCTCGCGGACGTGATTGCAAGGATCTACCGGGTGGATGCGGAGGAAGTGGTGGTCACTTCGGGCGCTTCCGAGGCGATCTTTCTTGCTTTCTCAGTCCTCGGGAAGCGGAACGCCATCGTTCCCGTCCCCAATTACGAGCCTATGCTCTCGGTACCCCGCTGGCTTGGGATGAGGGTCGGCCACTCCCTCGAAGCCCCTGTCCATCAGGGGGCGGTCTACGCGCTAACGGACCCTAACAACCCGACTGGTGCGAGGCTGAGGAGCGCGACAATAGACAGGCTCGGCGAGATTTCGAAGAAGGCATCCGTCTTTGTGAACGAAACCTACGGCGGCTTCACATTCGATGAGCCCGTCACGCTGCACTCGAGGCTCGGGGGGGTGGTGACGTGCAGCTCCATGACGAAGTTCTACGGCCTCGGCAGGCTGAGAGTAGGATGGATGATAGCAGATGCCAGGACAGCCAAGGCGCTGAGGAAAGGGAAGAAACTGGTGAGCGGCCACGACGCCGAGTACAGCCTGTGGCTGGCAAGGCAGGTCCTTGAGAGGAGGGCTCCCTTCGTAGAAAGGGCTCGGCTGACCTACACGGAGAACGCGGCTCTGGTCCGGAAGTTCGCCCGCCGAGGCCTCGGGGTGTCCGCGGTCCTCCCCGAGGCAGCACCGTTCTGCCTCTTCCGTTACAAAGGGGGCCAGAGGTCGGTCGCCTTCGCGAAGGCTCTGCTTGAGCGCCGCGGCGTCCTCGTCGGTCCCGGCGACTTCTTCGGGGCACCGAGTTCGTTCAGGCTCTGCTTCACCTCGCCCAAGGACGTGCTTGAGGCCGGGCTCGAAGAGCTCGCCGCGTTCTTGGGGGACCGCGCCGGGGGGTAGCCCGAGACCCGGAAGCAGCGGAGGCATTCCAAACCCTTAAAAGCGAAACGAAGGAGCTCGTCATTCTCAGAGTGCTCGCTGCGAAAAGGGACGCGCTTCTTCTCCTCGAGGACGGCTCTACTTTCTTCGGCCAGGGCTTCGGCGCCGAAGCTGACTCCGTAGGCGAGGTGGTCTTCAACACAGGCATGGTCGGCTATCTCGAGTCGATGACAGACCCTTCCTACGCGGGCCAGATCCTCACCTTCACTTATCCGCTCATAGGGAATTACGGTGTCCCGCCCTACTCTGCGAGGGACAAGTTCGACCTCCCGCGCTTCTTCGAGTCTGACTCGATCAAGGTGAGGGGGATCGTGGTCCAGGAGGCTTGCGACTCTCCGAGCCACTGGGCTTCGGAGAGGCCCCTCTGGAAGTGGATGGAGTCGGAAGGCATCCCAGGGATACAAGGGGTCGACACAAGGGCCCTGGTCTCGAAGCTGAGGGAGGCAGGGGTGATGATGGGGATCATAGCGTGCGGCCACGACGCCAAGGATAGAGGGAAGCTCGCCGAACTGCTCGCGAAGGCAAGCAGTTACTCGTCCCAGAACCTGGTGAAAGGGGTCTCGGTCCCTGGACCCGTCGTCCACGGGGGGGAGGGTCCGAAGATAGTCGTCCTCGACTGCGGGACCAAGCTCGGCATAGTGAGGAACCTACTCAGGCGCGGGTTCCAGGTCGTCCGCCTCCCCTACGACTCCTCATATTCTGCGGTCATGCAGCACGACCCAGCGGGGGTCGTCGTATGCAACGGTCCTGGGGACCCACAGCTCCTGGCTGACACGGCGAAGTGCGTCGGGTCGCTGATAGACGGGGAAGTCCCCGTCCTAGGGATATGCCTCGGGGAGCAGCTGGTGGGGATGTCGCAGGGAGCAGAGACCTTCAAGCTGAAGTACGGCCACAGGGGGCAGAACAAGCCGTGCGTGGACCTCGCCACAGGGAGAGGGTATGTCACGAGCCAGAACCACGGCTATGCGATCTCTGAGACGACGTTGAAAGGGACCGACCTGCGCCAGTGGTTCGCCAACGCTGACGACAACACCATCGAAGGCGTCCTCCACGCTTCAAGGCCGTGCATGGCGGTCCAGTTCCATCCTGAGGCGACCCCCGGCCCCTACGACACCCTCTTCGTCTTCGACAGGTTCATCGAGATGACGCGGAAGGCGAGGCCCCTAAGAGGTGAAGAGATACGAAGCGTGAAAGCGTAAAGAAAGTCATCGTCATCGGGAGCGGCGCCATCAAGATAGGCGAGGCCGGGGAGTTCGATTACTCCGGGAGCCAGTGCCTGAAGGCGCTGAAAGAGGAGGGGGTCGATTCCGTCCTTGTCAACCCCAACATAGCGACGATTCAGACCAGCCCCCAGTTCTCTGACCGCATCCACTTCGTCCCGCTCTCTGTCGACTCGGTATCTAGGGTCATCGAGAGGGAGCGGCCCGACGGCATCCTCCTCAGCTTCGGGGGGCAGACGGCCCTCAACTGCGGCATCGGCCTCTCAGAGAGGGGCGTGCTCGAGAAGTACGGAGTGAAGGTCCTCGGCACCCCCGTCAGAGGGATTCAGCTGACCGAAGACAGGGACCTGTTCAAGAAGACAATGATTGGCTGCGACGTCCCCGTCCCACGCAGTTTCGCCGCTTACTCCTTCGACGAGGCGAAAGAGGCGACGGACGAGCTGGGGTTCCCGGTGATAATCCGGGTCGCCTACACCCTCGGAGGCAAGGGGGGTGGGGTCGCACGGAACCTCCAAGAGCTGTCGCAGATAGTCGAGAGAGGCCTGAACAGCTCCCTCGCGCACCAGGTCCTGGTGGAGGAGTACCTGGGCGGGTGGAAGCAGATCGAGTACGAGATAATGCGCGACAGGGACGATAACAGCGTCATAATCTGCAACATGGAGAACATGCTAGGCATGCGAGTCCACACCGGGGACAACATCGTCGTCGCACCCTCACAGACGCTCACCAACGCCGAGTACCATCTCCTCCGCACCGCTTCGCTCCGCGCCGCGCGGACATGCGGCATCGTCGGGGAGTGCAACATCCAGTTCGCCCTCCACCCTGGATCCGAGAGGTACGCCGCCATCGAGATCAACGCAAGGCTCTCGAGGTCCTCTGCCCTCGCCTCCAAGGCTACCGGGTACCCTCTGGCATACGTCGCCGCGAAGCTCGCGCTGGGGTACCACCTCACCGAGTTGAAGAACAGGGTGTCTGGGATAACCACCGCCCTCTTCGAGCCTTCCCTGGACTATCTTGTAGTGAAGATGCCCCGCTGGGACACCGTCAAGTTCGACGGAGCCTCCAGGATCATAGGGACTTCCATGAAGTCGATCGGGGAGGTCATGGCGGTGGGGAGGGGCTTCGAGGAGGCCATCCAGAAGGCGGCCCGCATGGCCAACCCGCAGCACGACGGAGTGGTCAGGCGGGGGAGCCCCCATGACCTCTCGACGGCCTTGGGGAGGCTCGAGCGGCCGTCCGACACCATCGCGTTCGATCTAGCCGAGGCCCTCCGAGCAGGCGCGAGGGAAGAAGAAGTAGCCGAGAAGAGCGAAGTCGACCCATGGTTCGTAAGCAAGTACAAGAACGTCGTCGACTTCCACGCCTTCCTCGAGTCGCTCCCTCCCGGCGCCCCCCCGAACAGGGAGGTCCTGGCCAGGGCGAAGAAGCTCGGGTTCTCAGACAGGCAGATCGGGGACCTCCTGGGGATCGGAGAAGACAGGGTGCGAGAGGCGCGGGTGCGCCTAGGGGTGACGCCTGTCACAAAGGTGATCGACACACTGGCTGCCGAGTGGCCCTCCAGGACCAACTATCTCTACCAGACCTTCGACGCCGCGGTCGACGAGGCACCACCGACCTCCGCGCGGAAGGTGATAGTCCTTGGGGCGGGGCCCTACCGCATCGGGAGCTCCGTCGAGTTCGACTGGGGTACCATGAACATGGCGTGGGCATTGAAGGGGTTGGGGTATGAGGTCATCGTGGTGAACTGCAACCCCGAGACTGTTTCGACAGACTTCGACATGAGCGACAGGCTCTACTTCGAAGAGCTCACCGTCGAGAGGCTCCTCGCCATCTATGACAAGGAGAAGCCTGAAGGGATGGTCCTGTGCGTCGGGGGGCAGACGCCCAATGACCTCGCCGAGTCCCTGGAGAAGAGAGGGGTCACGATCCTCGGCACCTCCTCGCAGTCCATAGAGACGGCAGAAGACAGGTCCAAGTTCAGCGCTCTGCTGGACCGCCTCGGGATCCCGCAGCCGACCTGGGGCTCATTCCGCTCCCCAGCCGAGGCGGCAAAGTTCTGTTCCAGGGTAGGATACCCAGTGATCGTCAGGCCTTCCCACGTCCTCAGCGGATCCGCCATGAGGGTCATCTGGGACTCCTCCGAGCTGGAGACCTACATCACCAAGGCGGCCATGGTGAACCCTGAGTACCCGGTCGTCGTCAGCGAGTTCATCGAGGGGGCGCGGGAAGTAGAGGTCGACGCGGTGTCCGACGGGAAGAGCACCGTGATAGGCGCCATCATGGAGCACGTCCAGGACGCGGGGATACACTCCGGGGACGCGATCATGAGCATCCCCACCGTCACCGTCAGTAAGGCCGCCAAGGAGAAGATAAGGGTCTACACGAGGAGCATAGCAAGGGAGCTGAAGGCGAGGGGCCCACTCAACATCCAGTTCCTCGTCCGGGGGGCATCGGTCTACGTCATAGAGTGCAACCTCAGGGCCTCGCGCTCGCTCCCATACGTCTGCAAGGCGACGGGCGTCAACCTGATCGACGTCGTCGCCCCCGCGGTCGAAGGCGGGTCTCTACGGAGGACCGCCGACGTCGAAGAGCCGAAGCGCTTCGCCGTAAAGGCGCCCATGTTCTCGTTCCTGCAGATGGATGGAGCGGACCCGAAGCTCGGCGTTGAGATGCGCTCCACCGGGGAGGTCGCTTGCTTCGGAGACACCTTCGCTGAGGCGCTGTCTCAGGCCTTCTTGGCGACGGGGCACCGGATACCGGCGAAGGGGGACGTGGGGATACTCCTCCTAGAGCCCTGGCAGGATGCGTCCGGGGTCAAGCCGCTACTGTCTCGCTTCAGGGGGGCGGGGATAGAGGTGCTGGAGCTAGACGAGCGGGCCCTGGATGAAAGGATGGCCGAGGTCATGGGTCTCATATCAGGCGGGAAGGTCTCATTCGTGCTCTCGTTCAATGCGAACACCAACGTCGACTCCGAGGCGTTCCACAAGGTGAGGCGCAAGGCCGTCGACCTCCAGGTCCAGGTACTCTCGACCAAGGAAGAAGCTGAAGCGCTCCTCCTCTGCGTCGGAAAGTAGGCGCCTTCCATGGGGGGTGAAGAGCGCGTGGACGTAGTCGACGAGCATGACTCGGTGGTCAGCGAGTCCACCTTGGGCGAATGCTTGAAGCGTGGCCTGCTGCACCGGGCCGTTGCCGTGGTCGTTTCGAGGCCGGACGGCAGGGTCTTGCTGCAGCGGAGGAGCCTGAAGGACCCTTGGCAGCCTGGAATGTGGACGCTTTCCTGCACCGGCCACGTCAAGAAAGGGGAGTCATACAGGGATGCCGCTGTCAGGGAGCTGGCCGAGGAGCTCGGACTCCGGTCAAGCCTCGAGGGAATCGGCAGGTACCTGATCCCACCCATAAGAGAAGGGGCGCTCGTCGAGCGCGAGTGGGTGTCGCTCTTCGCTGCTTCGTCCGACGCTAGCGCACGGATCGACCTTGCTGAGGTCGAAACGGTTGCGGAATTCGACCGGGAGGAGTTGAACGCGATGATGGAGTCAGGGGAGCTCACTCCGGATGCCGCCATGCTCCTCCACGAGTACCTGCGGCTCAGTCCAGGGAGAGGATAGGTTGGATGACTTATTACGCGGGTAGGGCCGGGATTGCACGATGGCCACGCTCGAAGAGATTTGCGCCCATCTCACAGGGACCTCGAGAGCCATCGTGATTTCAGAGAAGGAGGTGGACCTGAGTCCCAGGGGGGCGGACAACACGATGTTCCTCCTCAAGATTGGGGAAGGCTCCCTCGCGGCGGGGGGGAGGGGTGGCGGGTTCGGAGAGAGGAAGGTCACCGCCGTGTTCTGCTACGCCAGGGAAGGGGAGGGCTGGTCCAAGCTCTATGAAGCAGAAGGGGAGGAGGCAGAGGGGTTCGAAGTGCCTTACTACGTCGCAAGGTTGCCGATGACCATGGCCGACGGAGAGGAGAGCGTGGGCTACGGGGTCGTAGACAAGGAGCTGGTGGCGGACCTGCTGAAGAAGTCAGGCCTCTCCTCACCTTAAATAGAAAGCGCCGCTGGTCCGTTCCAAATTGAAAGTGCTGCTGACGGGCGCGTCTGGGATGGTCGGCAGAAACCTGGCGGAGTATTTCAGGGAAAAGGGGGTCAGGGTAATTCCGACGGACCTCTCCGGGTGGGACCTGTCGGGGGACCTCCTGGACAAGGACTTCGTCTTCGGCAAGTTGGCTTCCCAAGACTTCGACGCCATCGTTCACCTCGCGGCCATCACGGAGATCAAGAAGACGATCGAGGACCCCGCCCTCTGTTTCCGCGTCAACTGCTTTGGCACCCTGAACATGCTCGAGCTCGCGAAGAGGAAGGGGGTGAAGAGGATCGTAGTCGCGTCTTCGGCCAACGTCTTCGGCGCCCCGAAGGTGAACCCTGTCTCGGAGGAGTCGCCGTTCGACCCCCGAGTCCCCTACGACTACTCGAAGGTAGCGAGCGAAGGGATGGCTATGGGGTTCTTCAAGTCTGTCGGCCTTCCGGTGTCGATTACTCGGAGCTGGCTCTTGTTCGGCGAACACGACCAGCCCACCAGGGCGACCATCCGGTTCATCCGCGCCTGCCTTGGCGACGAGCCGCTCACCCTGTACAACGGAGGGAGGGACACCACCTCCCCGTCCCACGCCGTCAACTACGCCAAGCTCGTGCTCTCGATCATCAACGACGACAGGGCGGTGGGTCAGGCGTTCAATTTCGGCGGCCTCGGGCCAGTCTCCATCAGGGAGCTTGCCGAGACCGTCAAGAGGCTGACCGGGTCGAAGTCGGAACTCAAGCTCCTCCCGCCGAGGAGCGAGCTGGAGAAGGACCCTCAGATCAGCTATCCTACCATTGACAAGGCTCAGACCCTGCTAGGGTACACGCATGATTTGACGCTGGAGCAAGGGCTGCAGCGGACCATCGACTGGGTGAAGAAGCAAGGTTAGGGCAAAGGGTGCGGGGAGGTCGCATGCGAGGACCATCTCGAGAGGCTCTGATGAGAGATTGAACACATGGCCATCCTCCTGACCTCGCTCATTATGCTGCCGCCCTTCCCCCGATTATCGCGATTGCACTTCCATCGCCGTTGCTGGTAATCGCCATCATCGTAGCGTCAGCACTCATCATCATCACCTATCCGTATACGAACTCGGAGTTCATGACCGCGAATGACATCCTGGGCTTGTCGTTCCTGAACGTCTTCGTCGAATCCCTCAGCGCCGCGAGCAGGCACCGGGCCTCGATGCTCTCGCCCCTCTGGCAGGCCGCCCTGAGCTTATACTTCAGTCCCCCGTTCCCTCCATCCATCGAGTTCGTCGTCATGGCGCACACAATCTCCCGTCTGTTCATCGACAAGATTCGGGTAATTCTCTTTCAGCCATCGCTGTACTCCTCCTTCGCGAAGGCGCAGATCACTTGCATGTACGACGAGACCAGCCACGGAACAATGGATGAGCCTAAAGAGGGTTGCTTGCTATGGGAGAGCCCTTTCCAGCTGAAGGAAGAAGGTGTGGGGCCCACTCGCCACATACAACACAAACAACCACCCAAAAGAGGGGAAGAACGGCGGGGTGGTATATTCCTCCTTTCATGGGTACCCCTGTCAAAATCTTCTGCATTTTCCAATCCGAACCCAATTTCCTCCCCCCTCCCTGGCGGGCCTGCACCAGCCGATTCCCTTCAGGCTCGGACTCCGCTCCAGGGCAAATTCACCCCCCGCGATGTCTACCGACGGCATCGCTCGCCTGTCGGCTCGCTTCGCTCCCCCCTCTTTGCCTCTCGCTCGCCCTTCGCCTTCACCCCGCCTCGAAGCGGGGCCCTCGCTCACCTTGTTCGCTCGGGGGGCGTCGGCTGGTGCAGGCGAGCCATGCATCGAGATTAATCACCATAAGGACCTCCAATCGGCCTATTTACTTGCGGGATAGTTCGGTCATTACATATGGCAAGGACAGAACAGAAGTACTTGGTAGACAGGGAGACTGTGGAACATCTAGTTGCCATGCTCAAGGAAGGTGTGAGGGAGGAAGCCAGTGACGAGGCGCTCAAGGAACAGACCTGGGAGATACTCGACTCTGAATACCGGAGTAGAACTGACCAGTCATTGAGAGAGATGAAAGAAGCGAGAACGAAGCGCTTCAAGAACGCTGGCGAGATGATAAGAGACCTGGACTCGCGCTGAGAGATCTTGCCGTGGGCGCCCGCGTACACCCCGACATTCAGGAGAGACTACAAGAATCTCGGAACTCAAGAACAGCAAGGGTGAATGGTGCAATCAGAGAGATCTTGGATTCGGAGAACCCATTGACAATTGGAAGGCCCAAGTATGGCAAATGGAAGGGAGTGTATGGGTACGATATCGGTCGAGCCATCCGAATTCTCTATTCGGTCAACTCGCAGGAAAACACAGTGACGTTCTTGCGGTGCGGTCCCCACACGATATACTGAGCGGCCGCGGTCTAAGACATGAGCTCGGCCCGAAGAAGAGCACGGAGCAAGGGATTCTCTTAATTAATTCAGTGGGCCGGAAGCGATTCGAAACTAGGATGTGAGTATCAGCTCTACCTTCACGTCCTCTGGGATCCTGAGCTTAGTGATCTGCCTCATGGTCCTATCGTCTGGCTGGACGTCGAGAATCCTCCTGTGGACCCTGAGCTGCCAGTGGTCGAACGTGTGGCTCCCTTCCCCCGTCGGCGCCTTGCGGGTGGTTATCTTGAGCTTCCTCGTAGGGAGCGGCTGGGGACCCCTCACCTTCACCCCGGTCTTGTCAGCGATCTGCCTGATCTCGCCGGCTACCTTCTCCAACTCGGAGAGGTTTGTACTGGTGAGTTTGATCCTGGCGAACTGGGCCATTTTCCTTTCATCGGGGTCGGAGAACTGTATTTAGATGTTGCCGCGCCTGGCCGCATCGCAACCCGCCGTCAGACGCCTGCTTCAGGCCTTGATCTTACGGGCTCCAAAGTATGCCTGCCTGACGGCAGGGATCGCCTTCAAGACCTCTTCTGGGGTGTACCTGTGGGGGTTGAGCTCCAGGCAGACGAGCACCCCCCTCCCTGTGACCTGGTTCAACAGCGGCTCGAGCGGCGCGGTCCCTTCGCCGGGGACCAGGTGGTCGTCCATGGCCCCTGCGTTGTCCGTCAGGTGTATCTCCGTCAGCCTGCCTCCGAGTCTGCGAGCTATCGCGGAGGGGTCCTGGCCGCTCGCGTGGGCATGTCCGCTGTCGAGGGTGCATCCGGACCCCGGGACCTTCCTCATGATGGAGTGAAGCGACTCAGGAGTGCTCGCCAGAGGGTAGTGGTATTTCGATGCGCTCTTCGGCTGGTTTTCGATGTTGATGTCCACCCTCCCTCCCGCTGCGCTGACCAGCCTCCGGAGGGTCGAGGCCGCGCCGTCCTCGGCCCCAGGTAGCAGCGCTTCGTTGTGTACGCTCCCCGGATGTATTGTGATGATGCGTGCCCCTACGAAGACGCAGAACTCCACGAACGACTCCAATGTCTCCGCTATTGCACCCTTGACCGGCTGGAAGGGGGACGCGGGGTTCAGGTCGGTGAAGGGGGCGTGGGCGGTCACTAACATGTCGTAGCTTGAAAGGGTGTCTCTGAGTTCTTCCTTGCTCGCCCACCCCGGGTAAGCGTGGGGGACCTCGCCCCACAGCTCGATGTAGTCCATCCCCGCGTCACCGATGGACCTCACCGCGGCGCATAACTCCAATCCGAGTAGCGACCATGTGCTGAGGCCGAGCCTCATCCCCCCCGCCCCCGCGAAGAGTCCGTGCTCAGGACCCTGCTGGGCTCTCGGCGGCTCGGAGCCTCTTGACCAGCTCCTTGAGCATCGGAATCGCCACCTCTGGATGCGCCTTTATGAGCCCGGCAAAGTTCCAGGCCGGGAGCACCCAGCATCTAGTCGGGGAAGTGGCGACTACATCCGCCGACCTCGGCTCACCGTCTATGACAGACATCTCGCCAAAGAACTCTCCCTTCCCAAGGGCTGCCAAGACCTTCTGCCCCTTCCTGACCTCCACCTTCCCGTCTATCACCAGGTAGAATCCTACCCCGGATCCTTTCTCACTTACGACGCGGTCACCGGCGTTGAATGAGACTTCCTTGCCTTCCCTGACGACCGCCTTGCGGCTTTTCTCATCGAGGCCCTCGAAGAAAGGGACCCGCGCGATGAGCTCCACTGCGTCTGAAGGACCTGCCATCCGTCCTCACAGCCCGACTTGACCATTTAAACTCACCGAGGAGCGCCTGCTCATCGGAGCGCCCTCCTCCTCAAGATGTAAGCCCGCCAGACGACGACGTCTATCGCCACCCCCAAGGCGAGGACCGCGCCGAGTGCCACCAGCAGGACTGGGAACCTCGGTGTCGCTGCGTTGAGCGTGACTTGCGTTGCCTCTCCTGAATACGCCTGCACTAGCTGGCTCACAGTGACTCCTCCGAACCTCATAGAGAAGTTGTACTCGCCTGGAGGGAGGGCCACTGATACGGAACCTCCTTCCCCTGACTTCAGGCGGGCTGGCTGGGAGCCAACACTCTCCACCAGAAGCGTGGCGTTGCCGACGGGAGCACCGGCGTCGACCGCCGACGCGTCCACTGTCCCCACCGAGGGCTGTATGCTTTCGGTCCGATAGGGGCCGAGGATGGTGACGGGAAAGGTGACCGTGGTCACGTTCTCGAAGTTCAGCGCCACCGACGCCAAGGCAGGGTATGACCGTACGACCACATACAGGTTCCCCCCGTACACGTCCGACCCGACGACCCCCCCGCCGGACGCTGTGACCTTCACCATCCCCAGGCTCACAGCCTGGGTGGCGTTGCCGAGACTGATCCTCGTCTCAGGCGCCGGGGCCTTGGAGAAGGTGAACCCGCCGATGCCGTTGTCGATGTAGGTGGTTATGAGGGAAGTCGGCCACGACGACGCCGTCCCGTTGAGTGGGGCGCTGAGCTGGAACGAGCTGGAAGTGACCTGGGTGGTCTGCACGCACGCGCCCAGCGACACCCAAGCGCTCCCGTTCACCAAGACGTATGAGGTGTCGTAGGAGGAGATGCCGGCAGGGGTCCTGACGTAAGACCTGAGGTCGTAGGAGCCGTTTCTCAAGCTGAGGAATGTGTCGAGCTGGGCCGTCGTGGGCTCGGTGCTCGCGCCCAAAGTGAGGACCTGGCTCTGTCCGGCCATCGTATCGTAGGTGACGAGCCCGCCCGAGGTGAAATAGGTGCGAGGGGTGTAGAGCTGGAACCACGCGGAGAAGGGCTGCTCGGCCTGAGGGGCGAATGCGCTTATGGAGCTCCCATTCAACGATACCGTCATGTAGCTGGCCAGTGATGGTGGGAGCTGGAGGGTGGTCGTCCCGCCTGAGCCAGGTCCCATCAGGCAGGCCTGGATCCCGTACGCCGTGGTGTTGGCGATGGAGTAGTCCAGGACCAGGTTCCCCTTGGATAACCCGACCGACTCAAGCGTCGGAGGCGGGACGGGGGTCGCGCTGGCCACCGAAAAAGACACCTGGGTAAGCCCGCCTCCGATGTACGCGTCCAGAGTCCACTCACCTACAGGGCCCGAAGGGGGGAATGAATAGACCTTGACAAGGCCGTCTGGCGGGAGCTCCACAGATGGGAAGACAGAGCCGTTCGGCGACGCGAGTATCAGGGTAATGGTGCTGCTGTTGGAGTAAGACTGGACCCAGAGGCTGTCGCCGGGAGCGAAGACCGGGACCGCTGTTGACGCCGGCTGGACGCTCAAGGGCCCGTACCCGAGCCCCAGGAGGGTGTTGGCATACGAGCTCGAGGCTTCCGCGCCTGACGGGAAAAGCGCGATCGTCAGCAGGAGCAAAGCTACGACAGCCAGGGGCGCCCTACTTCGCAACGCTTATCCCCCATGACACCGCCACCAATCCCAGCGCCGGCGGCGCGAGGACCAGCGGCGGGTAGATTCCGGTGAATGACGCGACGAATGCCCACCCCGCGGTGGCGCCAGTCGCCGCCACAGCGACCAGAATCTGCCTCGGCTCCACCCCCCCGGCCCTGATGGCCCAACCCACCGTCGCGTAGAGTAGGAGTATCAAATAGAGGGCGGCGAAGTCTAAGTAGATTGGATCGGACGACGAGAAGGACAAGTACCCGGAGAAGGCGCTCCTGATTATGGCGCCTGGGTCTCCCCCTGACGTGGCCGCGGAGTGAGCGGAGTTGACGAAGAGCAGACCCAACTCGGCCGTCGCGAGGCAGGTGGGGATCACCTTGGTCAGGCCGTCTGACCGGTACATCGAAGCACCCACCCTGAACGCCAGGAACCCCATACCACAGGCCGATACCCCAAGGACCCATCCCAGGACTAGCCCCTGGGCCAGCGCGGGGATGAGTGTCCCGCCTACGAGGAGGTCGAGCGCGACCAGGACCGGGAGGGCGAGGATGTCCGCCCCGTAGAAGTCGATCACGAATGCTCCGCTGGCTTTCCTTAGCTTCGGCACCAAGAGGAGGGACTCTGTCTTACCTACCTGGAGAGCCACGATCATCAGCTCGAAGAACGTCGCCTTGTACAGGATGCCGGAACCCAACAGGGCCCCGACGTATTCGATGTCTATGTAGAGGAGGGCGGCTGCGGCTGCGACGGGGAGGATCAGCTCCTTCGACTTCATCTGCTGAGCACCATCGCCACAAGCCCGCTGATGTCTTCCCTTCCAGTGAAGAATGCTACGCTAGACCCGAAGATAGGGTTCCTCTTCCCCCAGGCCAGGATAAGAGACGGCTTCTCGAGCACCAGGGCCATCGTCTCGGGGTCCTGTGTCTCCGCCTGCCCTACAACCACGAAGTCGGCGTCCCTGGGACCTTCCCTTGCCTTCTCCCTGGCGCGGTCCCTCCTCCAGAGCCAGACTATCATCTCCGCCAACTCCGCCGGGTTCCTCGCTTCAGTGACCCTGGCGTCACCGTCGACCACGTGGAGGAGCTTCACCGCCGTCCCCGCCAAGATCGCGGGGAGCGCTACCCTGGCGACCGCCTCCGACGCCAGGTCCATCCAGATGGCCGTACCACGCTCTTCGGCGTCCCTCTTCTCGAGGAAGCATACAGTCATCGTCTCCGGTATGTTCGCCTCCCCCACCCTGACATAGAGGTGGTCGCTGGGGAGCTTCGCTTCCCTCTTCCACATGATGTCCTTGGAGCTCGAAGCGGTGTTGTATACCTCGGCTGAGTAGAACTCCTGGCCGGACCCGCTCCTCCCCGCGGGGAGGTCGCCGAGCATCGCCGCCGGAACCAGGATGGGTCCTCTCCTTCCGAGCAAGAAGGTCGGTAGGAACTCCAGCGTGAGGTCGAGCTCATGGAGCTCGTTCCTGACGAAGAGCCCCAGCGGATCCCCCGCCCCCACCCTGACGACAAACCCCTTGAACACCCCGGCGAACCTTGACTCCGTCACGAGTGTCCTGGAGCCGCCTTCCCCTTCCAGCGAGGCCTCCACCCCGCGGGGGCCTGATACGAGCTCGAAGTCGACCGAGACCTTCCTTTTTCCTGACCATCCTCTCAGGAGGGTCCTCACCTTCCCGCCCTTGAACGTCCGCGCGCGTCCCTTGTCGACCTCGAGGTTCAGCGCCTCGGGAGGGATGACTGCCACCGCGAGGAGCGAGAAAAGCGCCACGAAGGAGAGAGCGAGGCCGGTCGCCATACCCCACCCGAAGTTCGAGACGGCCCCGATGACGGTCACAAGGGCGGTCGCCTTCAGGTAGTCCTTGCCGTGCCTTGTCAGCCTTATCGTGGTGGCTTCACTCTTGTTAGTATCTCTCGAACTATCTGCTCGGGGTCGCTGGCATTCCCTACCAACACCGCCGCCTGGTCGAGCTTCAGCCTATGCCCAAGGACCTCTATGGCCACCTCCTTGATGTCCTCGGGGGTCACGTAATCGCGCCCCTCTAGGAAGGCCAAGGCCCTGGTGCAGTGGGTCAGGTGGACCATCGCCCTGGGGCTCGCGCCCAGGCTCAGCCTCGCCTCGCCCCTGCTCTCCTTCGCGATGGTCGCCAGGTATCCTATGATCTCGTCTGACACCTTCACCTTCTGCACCCCTTCGATGATGCTCGCCAGCTCCGGGGCGCTCACCACCGGCTTGACCTGGCCTGTGTCCATGTCTCCGAGGTTCCTCTTGATCAGGGCGGATTCGGTGGCTGGGTCAGGGTAGCGCATCTCGATCCTCATGAGGAACCTGTCCAGCTGGTTCTCGGGGAGCGGATAGACCCCGTGGAACTCCTGCGGGTTCTGCGTCGCGATCACCATGAACGGCCTGGGGAGCGCCTCCGTCCGACCCTCCACCGTCACCTGTGTCTCCTGCATAGCCTCGAGCAGGGCGCTCTGAACCTTGGGGGGCGCCCTGTTGATCTCGTCGGCGAGGAGAATGTTGGTGAAGACCGGTCCCTTCCTGAAGTCGAAAGCCCTGTCCTTCATGTTGAACACGAATCCCCCGACCATGTCCATGGGGAGCATGTCAGGGGTGAACTGGATCCTCTTGAAGTCGACCCCCATGCACCTCGCGAAGGACTTAGCCAGTACCGTCTTCGACACCCCGGGGACCCCCTCAAGGAGGACGTGCCCCCCGGCGAGGAAAGAGACGAGTAGGAGCTTGATCTCCCTCTCTCTCCCTATCACCACGCTGCTAATCTGTTCTGACACTCTTTCCCTTAGGTCCATGCCCCCCCACCCCCCGCTGAATCCTCGTCGCCAGGCCGGCCACCTCTTCCTTCCCTTCGACGGGGTCGGGCCTCCCGCCGAACCGGAACGCCTCGTATGCCTCCAGTGTCTTCTCCATCCTCGACCAGTCGGCCTCCACCCCCGCCCCCTTAAGGCGCTCGAAAGTCTCCCCCCACGTCGACCCCTGCGGGAGCCAGGGCGCTCCAACCGCGATCGAGCGCTCCAGGGCGCCAAAGGCCTGTGCCAGGGTCTCAACCCTCCTGGCCCTGACCTCCCTCAGGGCTAGGATCCCCGCGACGGCGAGAGCCAGGGTGGCCGCGTCTCCCACGGCAAGCAGCACCTCAGACTGGAAGGTAGCTCACCTCTGCAGACGTGGCGTACTGGAGGAGTGAAAGGTCGAACGAGGGAAGGGCGGGGTACTCCCCCTGCGGCTTGAGGACCACCATTGTCATCCCCGGGGTGCCGTAGGTTCCGACTACCGTCATGTTCACGTTCATGAAGTCCTGGGATGCGCCCCCGGGGGCTGTGTAACCCCTGAGCTCCGTCGAGAAGTCTGAGAAGTTGGCCCCGCCGCTGACCCCAGCGTAGACGGTCGCGGTCGGCTCCGTCCCGACCAACGTATCCTGGTTCACGACCATCAGGCTCGCCACTGTGCCGAAGGCCGGGACCACCTTGATGGTCAGAGAAGTGACCGTGTTCGGCTTGAAGGACAGGTACCCCTTGTAGTTGACGTAAGGCCCTGAACCAACCACGCTGTAGTTACCTTCGAGCACCGATATCTCCCCCGTCCCGGTCGAGTTGGTGATTAGGATGTTCGAGAGGAACTTCCCGTGGAACACCTTGGGGAGTCCTATGACTTCGAACCTGACGCCGCCGACCGGGGTCGCGGACTGCGCGGAGCGGGTTGAGAATCCAGGCTCGGGAGGGTTCGCGCTGATGTTCACTTGGACGCCCGCGGTGCCGTTCCCCGCGCCTGGGGCAGACAGCACGACGCTCACCGCGAAGTAAGGTCCCTTCGAGGCCTGCGTAGTCTGAGCCGCCGCCTGGGTGGCGATTGGGAGCCTCCCCTGCTGCGCAGCCCCCCCTGCAAGGGCGAGCGCCAGGCCCCCGGTCACCACCAGCAGCGCAACGAGGAGCGCGGTCACCACGGCGGGGCGCCTCATCGGCAAGGCCCTCTCGAAGGCGCCGAAGCGCTAAAAATATTGTTGACACGCGAAGGGCTCGCAGCGAGGTCTGCGCTGTGGCGACTGAAGGGGAGCTCCCGCCTTGCCTTTCCGCCGCAAGGTGGCGTTGCGCTGTAGCCGCTACACCTCTCACTCGACCCAGCGACCCCGCGGGGGGCGGGGATCGGAAGGCCCATGCCGGGGACACGGGAGCAGGAATCCAACGGCACAACTGGACGGGATTGCTTTTTAACCGATGCAGCCTTCGACCGAAAGGTTGTACCTGGTTCCTTCCCGGAGGTTGGTCCTCGGGGGAGACGGGAGGGAGAGTTGTTCGCGATGCAGGCCGTCACCAGCGCCGACCAGGCTGCCGAAAGGGTGAGGCTGGGAGATGAGAGGGCTGTTGAAGGACAAGGAGCTGTTCCTGTTCGACCTTGACGGGGTGTTCTACAAGGGGAAGGAGAACAGGGTCAAGATCGGGGGGACGGTCGCGGTCGAAGCTATCCGCTCCATGGGGAAAGGGCTCTGCGTGCTCACCAACAATTCAACAGACACGGCCAAGACGGTCTGGAGTCGACTGGTCGAGCTCGACATCCCGGTCAGGGAGGACGAGGTCCTCACCTCGGGCCTTCTCACCGCGGAGTACCTCAAGGACAAGTACGGCAGGGTGGCATACTACCTCGTTGGTGAGCGGGGGCTCGAAGAGGAACTGAGCGGGTTCGGCCACAACCGGACTTTCGGCGAGAAGTGCGACGTCGTGGTCGTAGGGCTAGACAGGAATGTGACCTATGACAAGCTCGACCGCGCAGCCAGGCTGGTGAGGGAGGGGGCGAAGCTCGTCGCGACCCACGCCTCCAGGGTGTACGCCTACAGGACGGGCCCGGCCATGGCCACCGGTCCCCTAGTGAAGGCCATCGAATACGCGAGCCGGAGGCGTGCGACTGTCATAGGGAAGCCTTCGCCGCTCATGTTCGAGGCTGCGCTCAAGCGGGCGGGGTGCGGAAAGGCGAAGGCTGTGATGGTGGGGGACCAGCTCGACACAGACATCGAGGGGGCCGCTAGGGCCGGTATCGACTCCATCCTTGTCACCAGCGGGGTCGACAGGGACCCGGCAGGGCACCGTGTGCTGACAACCCTGGACAACGTCGACCACATCGTCCGGCTCCTCTAGGGGTCCTTCTTTGACGCACTGGACAACGCTGGACTAGCGCCCCCTCCTGGAGGTAGGCTGGGCGCGGGACCATGTGCCACCGGGGCCCCCTGACGCGCTCTCCACCGTCCCCAGCCGGGCGGGTCCAGGGCAAGAGGACGGCCTCCCGGAGCCCGACGCAGCCTTAAATCGGCTGGCACACGGTTGGACCTACGTTGCCTCACTCTTCTAAGAGCCCCGCGAAGTGTGCCCTCTGTGGCGCCGAAGAGCCTCGGCCCGGAACCTTCCCCACTGTGGTGGGGGTGGGGAGGGTCTGCCTGACGGACGGGATGGGGGTTGTCAGGTGCGACGCCTGTGGAGTGGAGGTCAAGAGGGTCACGTCAGCTGTCTTGCAGGGGAGGGTGTTGTGTCTGGCTGACTACTTGAGAGAGGTCGAGAAGTACAGGCCGCACGTCTTGAAGAGCTACGACGAGGACGACCTCCCCGCCGTCGAGATCCTCACGCGGGCCTACAACGACGCCCCCAAGGGGTACACCCTCCTCGCAGTCCGCCGGGGGAGGAATAGCACCCACGTTTGGGAAGCTGAGTATGAGAAGTCCGAGGTCTTCCAGATGCGCTGCAGCTGACCGCGAGACCAACAAACATACACACCTTCGCTTAAGCTGGCGGACCGCCGTCTCGCGATCATCCGCCCATGGCCAACGAAGAGATGCTGGTCCTGAACAGGCTCCTACAGGAAATCGAAGACCTGAAGCAGGGGCTCGACCCGGCGGTCTTGTCGGGGTGGTATCAGAAGGTGGCGAGCGACGCAAAGGCCGAGGCACCCGGGCACCTGATCGACTCGATCGACGTCATCCAGGACCCCATCCTTCCAATGAAGTTCGAGTTCAAGGCGTCAAGGCGGGCGGTCCGATACGTCGTGGACGCCATCGATCGCAACCTCGAAGGCATGCCCCTCGCGACCAGGCTCTACTTCCAGAAAGTGGAAGAGCTGATACAGGCCGAGGCCCTCCGCTAGCCTGCCGGAGCGGCGCGTTCCCACGCTCAATCGTCCTTTGCTTTGCCGGGCCTCCACGCTCGCGCCGCTCCGGGGACGGCGCCACGCGGGCCCATGAGCTTCAACCGCTTAGGGAACCGCCCGGGCCTGAGCGACACAAGTCCGTCATGGGACCTTTCGCCCCGGCGCCCTTCTACGTTCCAAGCCAGCGAGCGCCCCGGCGCTCCGGCCCGCCAAAAGCGCCGGCTCTGCGGGAACCATGCAGGCGAACGTCCGGTCACGTCCGCCGTAGGCGCCAACTGCGTTGGTCATTGTCTCGTGCGGTCGTCCAGGCCCGGGATTGGCGCTACCCCTTCGCGCGCGCCAGGGAGTATACTATTATGAAGAACCCGACCGCCTGACAGTACGCCTGCACCGTGATGACCGTCCCAAGGTCTTTTGTGCCAAAGTTGTAGATCACTCCCGCTATGAGCGCCCCCAGGGTCACGAATGCGAAGCCGATCGCCAAGAAGAGCATCGCCTGGCTCCTTGTCTTTCTGTACGCCTTGCCTGCATAGTAGACCACGACGCCGCCGAAGACGAGGATTAGCGCTTGCGCTACGTCGAGATACACAAGACCCATGATTACCTGATGTCACCTCCGTCGAGTTTTAAAGCATTGAACTCGATTCTCATCGCTAGAAATCAGCCGCTCTCCCTCATTGTCAGCCAGAGGCGCTTCAGCTTCTCTGCGACGTCCTCGTTTATCACCGCGTCCACCTTGATCACCCCGCCGTCGAATGATACGTTTATCGCCCTGTAGGCGCTCCTGAGTAGTTCGTACTTTTTCCCGTCGGGCGTGACAATTACCCTCTCCACCACGAGGATCTGCGCATCGAGGAGTTCGTGGACCCTCCTGTAGCACGTGCTCAGGGGTATGTCGTTCTCCTTGCTTATGTCTTCGACAGACTTGCTCTTGGGTATGGCGGAAAGGATGATCTTGCGTGAGTATTCGTCAGCGAGTCCGTGCACCAGCGCCTGGACTCGGATCGGCTCGGTTATCTCCACGCGCTCGGAAATCCTGAGGTATCGTATTTGAGCTTAATCGGCTTCTCACGCATGAAAAACGGGTAGAAGCAGGACTCAGCGAGCCCTGCTTCGAATGAGGTATCCAAGTCCGCCCAAGAGCGCACCGAGGGCTGCCACCAGGACGAGCGCCCCGATGGGGTCGGTGAGGTGGCCGAGTATCTGGACGTGAATCTGCTCTGAGGTGAGGCCCTCTCCCCCACTGGAGACAGGGGCGCTTGCCCACCCCGCGAGGTAACCTCCCCACATCATCAGGAACATGGAGCCCGCCACCCCTATGTTCATCAGAAGGAGGTGCGCCCACGCGAGGATGTTTGTGACCCCTTTGTATGGCTTGCCTTGTATCCCTTCGATGTAGAGGTAGAAGATGGCAGTTACCGCCATAGCTACGACTCCTACCACGAGGAAGGAGATGTACCCGGTGAAGAACCAGGTCCCTGCGCCGTTGCTGGCTATGACCTTGGCTGGCGAGTAGTAGTCGGGGTTGCCTGTGAGGTACTGGAGAGGGTCGAGGGTGAGCACGGTGGCGACCACCGCGAAGAACCCTTCGATGACCGCGGCCCAGATGAATCTGCCTGCCCATCTGCTCTTGATTGCGAGCGGCTGCGTTGTGTTTTCCATGGACGCTGCTCCATCTTCAGCGCCTTATAACAGACTGAGACGTTTTTCGCGCCTGATTATCAGTTTTGGGTAAGTTCCGGCCCCTCCGTCTTACAACGTCGCCTCAGGTTTCCCCAGGCGACCTCGTTGGTTAGGTCGCGCCAGTCCTTCGCCCCCGTCCAGGGCGCTGAGGCCGGGTCCGTCCGGAATCGGGGTTCTCAATTGTGGGAATTGTGGGGACGCATTAAATAGGGAAAAGGAGAAGTCTGAACTGACAGTCATGGCAAGCAACGGCAGGGAGTTCAAGAGCGTGGTGGTCGCGTTCGACGGGTCGAAGGACTCGGTAAAGGCCGTCCGGCTGGCATGCTCCATAGCAGCGAAGTTCGGGTCCAAGCTGACGGTGGCCCACGTCTACAGCTCGCCGACGATGGTCTTCTCGGGAGGAGCGGGCATGCCCATCCCCAACTACACCGAACTGGAGGAGGCGGCGAAGCAGAACGGCGAGGCCATCCTCTCAAGAGGCGTACAGCTCGCCGCCCAGGCCGGTGCGAAAGCCAGGGGGGAGCTACTCGAAGGCCCGTCAGTGGTAGAGGCGCTGGTTGGCTTAGCGACGGACCAGAAAGCCGACCTGGTCGTGGTCGGGACGAGGGGGCTGACCGGGTTCAAGAGGCTAATCGTCGGGAGCGTCTCGTCCGGCCTCGTCGGCCACTCTCAGTGTCCCGTCCTCGTGGTGAGATGAGGGGTGATCTACGTCAAGGACATCATGACCAGGAGGGTCAGGACCATAGACGCGGACGCCTCCGTCAAAGAAGCCGCGAGGAAGATGGCGAGGTGGGGGATCGGCGCCCTCGTGGTCACCAAGAGCGAGACGAAGCCGGTCGGCATAGTCACAGAAGGGGACATCTCAAGGAGCGTTGCAAGGGGGCTCGACCCTGGAGCGCCCTTGACTTCGCTTAGGACGAAGAAGCTCGTCACCGTCTCCCCAGATGAAAGGGTCGAGGTCGCGGCCAAGATCATGTCGGACGCGGGGGTCAAGAAGCTCCCGGTGTTGGAGAGGGGGAAGCTCGTGGGCATCGTGACGCAGAGCGACATAGTCGGGTCGAGCTTCTCCTTGGTCACCTCCCTCAAGGAGATGGTCCAGGCGAGGTACAGGCCCCCAGACTTCGAGATGTGACTTCCTGAGCTAGGCTCCCGCTCCAGAACTGACTTTAAGCACCTGTCAGGAGGGGTAAACATCCCTTGAGCCTCCCGGATTACGCCGTGGTGGTGGACTATGTCAGCGAAGGGGAGGTGGCGAACCTGATCAGGGGTTACGTTGAGGTGAAAGGGAAGAAGGTCAGGTTCTCTGGGGTGGCATACGGCCGTTTCGGCGGCCAGAACTTCTCCCCACAGTTCACTGAGGGGGCGAAGGAGAAGCTCGCGGCACTCACGGGCGACTTCCCGAAGTTCGAGGAGGACCTCCAGATGCGCCTCGTGAGGGGGGAGTTCGACGCCAAACCTGGGAAGGACGAGCACCACCACCATCATCACCTTGGCGACCCAGAGGGCGGGCCCCCATGAACCTCATAGTGGGAGGGACGGGCTTCATCGGGGGGCACCTCGTTGAATATCTGTTCCAGCAAGGTGAGATATCCAAGGGAACCTTCAGGAAGGGCGCCCACCTAAAGACGATGGACACCAACGGGGTCCAGGGCATCGAAGTCGACCTCTCGGACCACCACTCCATTCACGACGCGATGGAAGGCGTGGATGCGGTCTACAACCTGGCGTCCCCCATGCCTTACACGGAGAGCGACTTCATGAGCGCCAGCGCGGAGGGGCTGCTCAACCTCCTGGAAGCTGCCACGGAGGTCAAGGCAAAGCGATTCGTTCATCTGAGCACACTGGACGTCTACGGGTTCGGTGCGGCGAGGGTCGACGCGTCGGGCCCGTTGCACCCGGCGGGGGCGTATCAGAAGGCGAAGGCCGAAGCGGAGCGGCTCCTGCTCGAGTTCGCGAGGCGGAACGCAGCGCCCAAGGTCATGGTGATAAGAGCCGCGAAGGCCTTCGGGTCGCGTGACCCTTCGCTGGCCCTCCCCTTCCTCAGGATGATCGAGCGGGGGGAGGTGACGGTCCCGCGTGGGGGGAGCATGTCGTACTCACATCCGAGGGACATCGCCCAGGCGATGTACAGGGCCGCCCAGGGGGACCTTCGCTCCGGCGCTGTGTATCTGGTGAAGTCCTTCGACGCCACTCCAGAGGCCTTGGCGAAGGGGGTGGCTTCGGCGGTGGGGAAGACCGCCGAGTTCAAGAAGCCGGGGCTCCTCTCCGGGATGGCCATCGCAAAGTACGCTTCGGAGCAGCTCAAGGCCTCACTCACCATAGATGTCCAGGCGAGCTGGGCGGAGCTGGGCTACTCCCCTCAGTACGGCCTGCAAGCAGCTTGCGACGACGTCGCCGCCTGGTACAAGAAAGAGCCATGGGTCACCGAAAGCGCGTAAGCGTCCCTGGGCTTCTCAGGGAGGTCAGGGGGATGGTCTATGGTTCCGCGGACAAGAGGGCCACGGCCCTCTCGCAGCTGAAGGACGCCGAGGGAGGGGACCCCTTCCGCATCCTCATCGGGACGATACTGTCTCACAGAACCAGGGATGAAAACACCACAAAGGCCACTGAAAACCTGTTTGCAAAGTACAAGACGCCAGGCGAGCTGGCGGGCGCAGACCCTGAGGTCGTCAGCCGCCTCATCAGGGCGTCGGGGTTCTACAGGATGAAGGCGAAGAGCGTAGTCCGGGTGTCCAAGCAGCTCGTCGCGGACTTCGGTGGAGCTGTCCCTCAGACCGAGGAGGAGCTGTTGAAGCTCCACGCAGTGGGGAGGAAGACCGCGAACTGCGTCCTCGTGTATGCGTTCAACAAGCCTGCCATACCGGTCGATACCCACGTACACAGGATCTCGAACAGGCTAGGGCTGGTGAAGACAAAGAGTCCTGAAGAGACCGAGGCCGAGCTGGTCAAGGTGGTCCCGCGCCGCTATTGGCTGGAGCTCAACGACCTGTTCGTGCGTTTCGGTCAGACTACATGCAAGCCCATCGGGCCCAAGTGCTCATCGTGCACAATCGCAGCCTCGTGTGAGTACTACAGGGAGGTCGTGGCTCCCCGGGCCAAAGATTCATAGCCCTACTCTGGAGGCTGGTCGCTCGTGCCCACGCTGGAAGCTTCGAAGAAGAAGGTTGAGGAGCTAGTCGTAGCGAAGGGGTTCGGCAACACCCCGGACGAGATAGCCAACAAACTGCTGTTCGCTTTCATTGAGCTCGGGGAGGCCGGGGACTCATGGAAGAAGGGGCGGCCTAAGGAGGAGACGATCGAGGAGCTGATTGACGTGATATTCTACGTCCTCGACGCTTCGAGGCTGATCTCCCCTGAAGCAGACCTGGACGCCGTGTTCGAGGCGAAGTGGTCGAAGAACATGTCGAGGCCCCACAGGTATGGGGAAGGGTTCAGAGACAAGGCCGGTCCTAACTCTCCTTCACCCAAGTGACGTGCCTGTCCGCATGGCAGACATACCCGACGAATCCCTGGCTCGTTTCTCCGGTGAAGACCTCCGTCTTCATCAGGCGACCGCCGCATAGGGTGCACCTCAGTTCTGTCTCCTCTTGGCTCACCGTCTTCCAGTCGACCATGTGATAGGTCAGCCACATCGGAGACACGTCTGACTTCAACGCGGCCACGCTCCAGGCGCCCGACGTTGAAAAGCATGCGCTCCGGTGAGGATTAAAACCCGGCACCCACACGGTGGCCAGCTATGGAGAAGCTGTTCGAGTCCTCGATGGAGGAGGTGGACCGGCTTGTCGGGCTCGGGGACGATGAGAAAGGGCTCCTCCGAGAAGCCGACGCCGCCGCTGCGGAGCTGCTCGTGTCAGAGTTCGAGAAGTACGTGGAGAGAAAATACAACCCAGAGATAGCGGGGGTGCTCAGGCGGCACAACCTGATGGGGGTCCCGATAGCCACGAAGTTCGGTGGGCGGGGGGCGCGCCAGCTCGTAGAGTCACTCTTCCTCGAAAGGATGGGACAGACGGGGATGGGTGTCATCACGCTCGCGGACGTCCACATGTGCCTGGGGAGCCTCGCGGTCCAGGATTGGGGGGACGACGAACAGAAGGCGAGGTACCTCCCAGCGGCGGCGAAGGGGGATGTCCTTTTCGCCTACGGCCTGACCGAGCCTGAGGCTGGTTCAGACCCCGCTTCCCTGAAGACCAGCTACGTGAGGGACGGCGGAGGATTCAGGGTGACAGGGTCCAAGTACCTGATTTCGAACGGGTCAATCGCGACCAACATGATAGTGTTCGCCCGCGCCAAAGGCGATTCCAAGGGGGTCACCGCCTTCCTAGTCGACACGAAGCAGAGGGGCTTCGCCGTCGACATGCGCCTCGAGGAGAAGATGGGGCTCTTCACTTCAGACACTTCCCTGGTCAGCCTCGACGGCGTGTTCGTCCCCGAGGAGGACATGCTCGGCGAGGAAGGGAAGGGTCTCTCGGTCGCGTATTCAGCCCTCCTCAACGGCCGGATAGGTATCGCCTCGGGGTGCCTCGGGGTCATGGAAGACTGCCTCAACCAGGTTAGAGAGAGGACCTCGTCCAGGTTCCAGCATGGGAAGGCAATCGCCAGGCACCAGCTGATTCAGAAGCACATCGCGTCAATCGAATCCAGCTTGGAGGCTTGCAGATGGCTTGTCTACAGGGCTGCGATGAAGAAGGACGAGTCAGGCAAGTCCCCAGGGGACCTGTCGCTCCGATCGGAAGCCGACAGGCTCTCCGCGGTGGCCAAGTACATGGCGTCCAAGAGCGCCTTTGAGTCGGCGGACAGGGCGGTCCAGTGCTTCGGCGGGTTCGGGTACTCCATCATGTCACCTGTGGCGAAGCATTTCTTGGACTCCAGGGTCGCCAGGATTTACGAAGGCACCGACGAGATCATGGAGCTTAAGATCGCTTCATCGGTCCTGGGGAAGGATTTCGATGCTTACAGATAGCCTGGAGTCGGTGGCTCGACGCGGCGAACGGAGGGGATGGGGCTCCCCATCGGTCGTCTTCTTTGTGGGTGTCAACCTCTCTCCCCCTTTTGAGTGACGTGCTGGCTCCGCCAGTCCGTCCGGGTCCGCTGCTGAGCCGGGGGCGAGCCTCACTACTTCTCACGGTCCATCGGCTTCGTGGCCGTCCCTGCCCTCGGCGAGGCGCCCCCCAGGCGGCGTTGGCGTGGCATCAAACCTGACCTGATACCATGTCTCCGGGATGCTCTTCCGGAGCCCCAGGTAGGGGTTAAATCGCCCAGGGAAGCAACATCGCCATGCAGCTCCACCTCGACGGCTCAAACGTAATCCGCGCCCACCGGGACAAGGTCTACTCCCTCCTCACCGACCCAAGCTTCATAGCAAATACGCTCCCAGACGCCGAGGACGTCCACGTCATCGACGCTCAGAGCCTTGAGGCGAAGGTTAAGCTTAGGGTTGCTGTCGTGTCGAGTTCCATGAAGATGAAGTTGAGCATCGCGAAGACGTCCCCCCCTTCGAAGGCGACCTTGTCAGCCGAAGGGACAGGGAGCGGGAGCAGCATGAAGATCACGAGCGTCTTCGCCCTAACAGGAGAGGAGCCCACCACCATGGGCTGGTCGGCGGAAGCTGAGATAACCGGGGTGATGGCCGGCCTAGGCTCCGGGCTCCTGAAGGGGTTCGCTGCCAAGAAGGTCGCTGAGATCTTCGAAGGCATAACGAAGGCCGTCGAGGGCGCGGCCTAAGGCCCGCGGGGCGACAGGCACCCGCTAGGCGAAGCGCCCGAGGTATTCCCATCGGCGGTCAGAAAAGTACCTGTCTGTGGCCGATTGACATGCGGACGTCAAACCACGTTAAATACGGTTAGCGATTTGGCGCCCTTCTCTCCACATGACCCGCATATTCTTCACGACCGATGTGCACGGCTCGGACAGGTGCTTCAGGAAGTTCCTCAACGCCGCCAAGGTCTACAAGGCAGACTGCCTAATCCTAGGGGGGGACATCACGGGGAAGGTCCTGATCCCCATCATAGAGGGGAGCGACGGGAAATATGAGGCCCAGATCTTCGGAGAGCGCTCAACCTTCGGAAAGGAGAAGCTGGAGGAGGCGAGGAAGCGCCTCCAGGACGCGGGCCAGTATTCCTTCGTGACGACTGGGGCCGAGTTGGCTGAGATACAGGCTGACAAGGCAAGGGAAGAGAGAATCTTCAACGACGCCATGGCCCAGGTCCTCAACTCCTGGGTGCAGCTTGCCCAGGAGCGGCTGAAGGGGTCTGGGGTCCGCTGCTATGTCTCGCCGGGGAACGACGACAAGCTGGAGATAGACGCTGCCCTGGCTGACTCGGGGGAATTAATCAACCCTGAAGGGAGGGTGGTCGAGCTGGACGGCGGATTCGAGATGATAACCCTGGGGACAGCCAACCCCACCCCCTGGAAGAGCCCAAGGGAAGTGAGCGAGGAGAGGCTGGGTGAAATGATCGAGCGGTTGGCGTCGCAGGTCAACAGGCCCGAAGACGCTGTCTACAACCTCCACGTCCCTCCTATCAACACTGAGCTTGACAGGGCCCCCGCGGTAAGCCACGACTTCAACTACGTCAGGGAAGGGCTCGGCGTGAAGTACATACACGCGGGCAGCTCAGCGGTTCGGAAGGCGATTGAAAGGCACTCGCCTCTCCTCGGGCTCCACGGGCACATCCACGAATCGAAGGGCTTCGCTCGGATAGGGCGGACGCTCTGTCTCAACCCAGGGAGCGAGTATGCCGACGGCATCCTCCGGGGTGCGCTTGCCAACTTGGAGCCGGGCAAGGTCCACGACTTCATGCTGACGAGCGGCTAGGAAGTGAACTCTTTCCGCTCGAAGAGTACGAGGCCAAGGACGGCCATCACGATGAAGTATACTCCCAGGATGAGGAGGCCTTCGGGGACGGTCGCATTGAACTGGGCGATCGCGAACCTCCCTCCGGGTCCGACAGGCGTCACTGACTTGGCCGCGGGGTATGGTACCGTCAGTATGTTGGACACTATCCCCGCGCCGTAGGTGATGGAGAACCAGGGCTCGATTCCTGCTACGATGGACGTGACGGTGTCTACGACGTCGAAGACGAAGAGGAGGAGGATCACGCTCATGAGTATGGAGATTGAGCTGTTCTTGAACAGGGAGCTGAAGGCGAAGGCGAGAGACAGTGCCGCCACCATGTAGACAAAGGCGAAAGCGACAGACTCCACGAACTGCCAGGGGATTGAACCTGGGAAGTAGAACAGGCCGTTCGCCACCATGATAAGGGCAAACACCGCGAGGACTATCGTCGATGCGGCCAGCGCCGCAATCCACTTCCCAACGTAGATGGCGGACCTCCTGATCGGGTTGGGGACCAGGTAGTAGCCCGTCCGGTTCTGGAACTCGCCTGATATCGCGTCGCCGCCGAAGAAGGCGGCGGAGAGGACGACCACGAAGTTTGCGAAGCTCCCCCACCCTGCGCCGTAGAAGCCAAGCGCGTTCCCCCCAACGAAGCCAGGGGGTCGATAGTACCCGACTAGGGCAGTCAGGAGCCCTGATATGATCAGGATGATGGCCAGCATCACGTAGAACCGACGTGCTCGGAAGTAGTTGAGGAAGTTGTACTTCGCCGATATCCAGACGTGGGAAAGCGAGCCGACCTTCGTCCTGGGGTGCTGATCCGACATCCCCTAGAGTGTCTCCTTTATCAGCGACAGGTAGGCGTCCTCGAGCCCCGAGGCAGGCGTGAAGCTGAGCGCGCCGGCCTTCAGCCCAGCAACCAGCTCGAAGAGCCGGTCCTGCGTGACCGCGGCGTTGTCAAACTTCACTATCAAGTGCCTGTCGTTCGATTTGGTCACCGACAACACCCCGGGGATCTTCGAGACGCGGAGCCTGAGCGGCTCTTCCACGGCGCCCGCGAACCCGACTTCTATCGCGCCGCCGCCACCCGCGAATTTGGCGGTGACGTTCTCGATGGTATCGTATACCAAGAGCTTCCCATGGTCTATCATGGCTACCTCTTGGCAGACCTCCGTGACCTCCGCCAGCAGGTGCGAGCTCATGAATACGAGCCTGTCCTTGAGTGACATCACTATGTCCCTCACTTCGCTCATCCCTCTCGGGTCCAGGCCGGTGGACGGCTCGTCGAGGATTATCACTTCTGGATCGCTCAGCAGGGTGGAGGCTATGTTCACCCTCTGCTTCATCCCTTTGGAGAAACCGCCCACCTTCTTTCCCTCCCACTCGGTCATCTTGACCCTCGCCAGCGCCTCGTCTATCCTCTTGTTCTTCTCCTCTTTCGGCACACCGCGGATTTCGCACAGCATCGAGAGCGCTTCTTTGGGGGTGAGCGAGGGGTAGATTTCAGGCGTCTCTATCAGGGTGGAACAGGACGCCAGCGCCCCCTTCTTGTCCTTGCTGACGTCGACGCCGTTTATGAGAGCGGTCCCCTTCGTAGCCCTGATCAGGCCCGTGAGTATCTTCATAGTGGTGGTCTTCCCAGCGCCGTTGGGGCCGAGGAAACCGACGCACTTCGTCCCCTGGATCTTGAGGTCCAGGCTCGACAGCGCCGTGAAGCGGCCATAGTTCTTGGAGAGCTGCCGCGCTTCGATGGAGGGGGCCAACGGAAAGTCTGGCAGGCCGCGCCGGGGTCTCGATTTAAAGATTATCTGATACGATATCGAATACTTATTTTTATACGACTTCCCTGGGCCTGGTTGACCGTATCATGGTGCACTCGCTCTCAAAGCGCTGGCTCAACCCCCAGGCCGTCCCGCGTGGGTTCCTGCGGCTGTACGCTTTGACCGCCCTGTCTCGCGGTCCTGAGACTGGCTATTCCTTGATCCAGAAGATAGACGAGAGGACAGACGGCGCTTGGCGTCCCGGTCCTGGGACCATGTATCCCACATTGAAGGGGCTGGTCGTCGACGGGCTCGCGAGGGCTGCCCCCGGCGTCCGCTCCCCTGGCCCCAAGGTCTACACGATAACCTCAGAAGGCCGTAAGGCGCTCAGCGAGATGCGTGGAAGGCTCGCGGGCCTTGGGCGGAAGGAGAGGGTCATCGCGCGGCTGTTCTCGGACATACTCCCGCCGGCGGTCTACGTCCCTCTCGTGATCAACAGGTACAGAGAGGGCGCCATCCAGTTGAGGGAAAAGCTGTCCGAGACACCCGCGCAGGAAAGGGAAGCTTATCTCAAGGAGCTCAGGTTGTTCATGGAGACCCAGATGGGGTGGATAGACTCGCAGCTCCAGCCGCTGAGGGCCGCCGCACGTGGCCCAAGCCAGAGACCTCACAGCAGATAATAGGAATAATGCCATGAAGAAGATGCTTCCAGTGCGTTCCATTGACGGAGGTGACTGAACACGCAGTACAAGTGGACCGTCCTCTCCAACACGACCATAGGGGTTCTGATGGCGACCATCGACGGCACCATCGTACTGATCTCCCTCCCCGCAATCTTCAACGGGATCAAGATCGACCCCCTTGCAGCAGGGTCTTTCGAATATCTCCTATGGATCCTCTTCGGCTACAGCATCGTCACCGCCACCCTCCTAGTGACGTTCGGCAGGATCTCCGACATGTTCGGCAGGGTCAGGCTCTACAATATGGGGTTTGCCATCTTCACAGTCGGATCCTTCCTGGCTTACCTCACGCCGAGCACGGGGAGCGCGGGGGCCATGGAGCTCATCTCGTTCAGGATAGTCCAGGGCGTGGGTGCTGCCTTCCTCTGGTCGAACAGCGCAGCCATAGTGACTGACGCATTCCCTGCCAACGAGCGCGCGCAGGCGCTTGGTATCAACATGGTCGCGGCACTGGCCGGGTCCCTCCTTGGAATCATCATGGGGGGGATCCTGGCAGCGATCAACTGGCGCTACATCTTTTTGGTGAGCGTCCCCGTCGGTGTCTTCGGGACGGCCTGGTCTTACCTGAAGCTGAAGGAGGTCGTGTCGGCGAAGAAGCACCAGAAGCTGGACTACTGGGGGAACGTGACGTTCGCCTCGGGCCTGATCCTCCTTCTCGTGGGAGTCACCTACGGCCTCGAGCCCTACGGCTCATCCGACATGGGGTGGGGGAACCCCTGGGTCATTGGCGCCCTGTCCCTGGGGGCTGCCTGGCTCGTCGCGTTCCCATTCATCGAAGCTAAGGTCGAGGACCCTATGTTCAAGCTCGTGCTCTTCAAGAACCAGGCCTTCAGCGCCGGTAACTTCGCGGGGCTCCTGGCGGCGATCGGGAGGGGCGGGGTGCAGCTGATGCTCATAATACTGCTCCAGGGCATCTGGCTCCCTCTGCACGGATACTCCTACCAGTCGACCCCTTTCTGGTCGGGAATCTACATCACTCCGATGCTCGTGGGCTTCGTGGCGATGGGCCCGATAAGCGGTCGAATCGCAGACAAGAGAGGGGCGAGGTTCCTTGCGACGATGGGGATGGTGATAACCGGCGTCACGTTCATCCTCCTCTCGTTCCTCCCATACGACTTCGCCTTCCCTGAGTTTGCGGCTATAATCTTCGTGATGGGGCTCGGAGGAGGGATGTTCGCGGCCCCCAACACGGCCGCGATTATGAATGCGTCCCCGGCCGAGCAGAGGGGGGCCGCCTCGGGGATGAGGGCGACGATCCAGAACGTGGGGCAGACCGCGAGCCTTGGGATCTTCTTCTCGATAGTCCTCATCGCGCTTGCGGCTTCGCTCCCCGGGGCGCTGGGGAACGCCCTTAGCTCCGCGGGAGTCCCGCAGCTGGCGTCTACATTCGAACGGATCCCTCCGACCAACGCGCTCTTCGCCGCCTTCCTCGGTTACAACCCTGTCGCGTCGACCCTAAGCGTCGCCTCGTCTTCTCTGACGTCGTCCATCCCGCCGGCGACTCTGGCGTATCTGACGGGCAAGGATTTCTTCCCGACAGCCATAGCCCCTGCATTCATGTCGGCGCTCAGGTTGACCTTCTACATCGGAGGCGTCCTCTCGATCGCAGCCGCCGTCGCCTCGGCGCTCCGGGGAAGCACTTACATCCACTATGACGAGCGCAAAGAGCCCGAGATGCCCACGGAGGCGACAGGACACCCCGTCGGGGAGACGTCTGGGGCGCGGGGGCCTGCCACCGACCCCCGCCCTGGCTGAGGCTTTAGCAGAGGACAAGGCTTGGCGCAAGACAAACAGACGATCAACGTCCTCGTGCTCGAGCTGGCGACCATGGTCGTCGCCATCTCTCTCGCTTTCACTACGACCTTCGTCGCGACCTTCGACCTCAACTCGGTGGTGTCGTACATCTTCACAAACATCATCGTCATCTGGTTCTGGTGGGGATACGTCGTTGACAGGCTCGCCTACCCGCCGAAGACCATGAACTTCCCAATCCTGGACATCTTCATCCTGATACTGATCTCTCTCATCCCTTTCACCCTGAAACTCGGAGGGACTTCGTTCATCGCGGGGGTGGTTGGTATGATCATCATAGTCTGGGCCTTTTTGATCAACTTCATCCTCAGGGAGTACAGAGACGAGATGTCCTACGAGAGCAGGGCGTCGCTCCAGTCCGAAGTGAGGCAGAGGCTGACCATCGGGCCGATCTTCGTGTTCGACGCAGGGCTGACCTACCTCACCCGCCCCATCGGGCTCACGCTCTTCGACATCCTGGTGCTCGCTCTGATCGCGTGGAGCGCTTCCAACAGGCGCAAGGCGGGACGCGCCCCGATTAACTGACCGCGCGTCTCCCGCCTAGAGAGACCGACCAGGCCGGGCCTAACTTTATTCCACTCCGGCCCAGGGGAACGGCCGCCCCGAGTTGAGGAAGACCAAGATCGTCGTGACGATAGGCCCCGCAAGTAGCGTGCCTGAAACCGTGAGGAAACTCGTGGGCCTGGTCGACGTGTTCAGGATAAACTTCTCCCACGGGGACAAGGAGAGCCACCTCAATGAGATCCGCACTATCCGGGCGGAGGCGAGGCGGTACGGGAAGACGGTGGCCATCCTCCAGGACCTCCCCGGTCCGAAGATAAGGGTGGGGAAGATGGCGAACGGGTCGGCCGAGCTAGCCCAGGGTTCTGCGGTGGTCCTTGACGCGTCAGACGCAGAGGGCGACTCGCACAGGATACCTGTGAACTACCCTCCGCTCCTCGGTTCTCTTGAAAAGGGGGACACCCTCCACCTCGCCGACGGCGTCATTAGGCTCAGGGTGGACGCCGCCTCACACAGCTCCGTCGCATGCACCGTCCTGGCTGGCGGCGTCCTGAGCTCGGGGAAGGGGGTCAACGCTCCGGGCGTCAAGCTCGAGATAGCCTATCCGACCAAGACAGATCAAACGCACCTCCAGTTCGGGGTCAGGCAGAAGGTGGACTTCGTGGCGGCCTCGTTCGTCAGGTCCGCCTCCGACCTCCGTTCGATTAGGAGGCTCCTCCCCCAGGACGGGCCCATGCTCATCGCCAAGATAGAGAAGATGGAGGCTGTGAAGGCGTTCGATTCAATCCTGGCCGAGTCCGACGGCATCATGGTGGCCAGGGGAGACCTGGGGATCGAGGTCCCGATCGAGACTGTCCCTGAGATCCAGAAGAGGATAATCACCAAGTGCAACGACGCGGCAAAGCCGGTGATCGTTGCCACCCAGATGCTCGTGAGCATGGTGAGCTCCCCCGTCCCAAGCAGGGCGGAGGTGACCGATGTCTCGACCGCGATCCTCGAGGGGACTGACGCCGTGATGCTTTCAGACGAGACGACAGTAGGAAAGTACCCGGTGGAGGCTGTGAAGATGCTAGACAGGATAGCTCGGACGACCGAGAGGTCCCCGCACACATACGAAGTCCCGCCCCTTTCTCCTACGACGCATGAGACCGGGCCCGCCATCGCGCGTGCTGCCTGCAGATTGGCTGACTACGTCGGGGCGAAGGCCATCGTCGCCCCCACCCAGACCGGGTCGACGGCCCGCAGGGTCTCGATGAACAGGCCCAGCCAACCCATAGTCGCGATCTGCTCCAGCGCCCAGGTCGCCCGGTGGCTCAGCTTGTACCGCGGCGTGGTCTCCATCGTGACGAGGCAAGCCAAGACGGTCGACTGGCTCTTTGGCAGGGCGGACGCAGCCGCCGAGGAGCTCGGGCTCGCACGGAAGGGGGACCTGATAGTGGTGATTTCTGGGACCCCGGGGGTCAAGGGGACGACGAACCACATCAAGGTATCCGTAGTCGGAAGAAAGGATTAGCTCAAGAAGTCCATCAGAGTCGGGTTTCTGGCTCTCCTGCGGGGCTCCTTCTCCCCGGTCTGTCTCACAAGCTCCTTCATCCTGTTCTCCTTCATCAGGGTGCTGTAGTAGTATGACTCATCCACCGTCCCCTCTGCCAGGAGGATGACGACCCTCCCCTCTGTCGTCCTCCCAGTCCTCCCTCGCCGCTGTATGTATCTTATCTCCGACGGGACGGCCTCGTAGAAGACCACCAGGTCGACGTCGGGGACGTGCAGCCCCTCTTCCCCGATGCTGCTGCTCACCAGCACCTTGAACTCCCCTTCCCTGAACTTGTCCAGTGCCTCCGTCTGGGCCCGCTGGTCCATCCCCTTGCTCCCCTCCCTGTCGGCCTGGCCTACGAACCTCCTTGCTGAGACCCCTTCCTCCTCGAGAGCCTCCACCAGATCCTCGATAGTGTCCCGGTATTGGGTGAATACAATCACACGAGAGTCGTGCTTCTTCTCGAGCTGGGTCTTGACCACTGACAGCATCACCGACACCTTGGGGTGAGGGAAAGACTTCAGCTTGGCAGCTTCCTCCTCAACCTTCTCCCACGCCGGGTCCCTCAGGAGAGACGAGATGGCCTTCCCCTTGTCCGGTCTCTCGCGCATCTTATCCAAGTATCTGAGAAGGGTCCCCGGCCCCTGGGTCTCTATCATCTCGATGGCGTGGAGGATGGCCACAGCCTGCGCCTGGTTGATGATGGCGCCGAAGATGTACCCCTTTTGACCCCCCCCGGCCTGTGCGGCCTTCAGCCTCGCGGATATTGTCCCCCTCGCCTCAAGCAGCGCCTTCTTCGACACTCGGTTGCTGCGGAGGAAGCCGCCGCCGAGGAGCTTCTTCACCTTGTCGTTGAACAGCTCCCTTAGCCTGAGGATTGTGTCGTAGTACTCGTCAGGGACTTTGACCTTGATGGGCTCGACGGCCGTCTTCTCGACGTACCCCTTCACGTCGTCGCTTTCGTCGCTCCTGGCTTCGATCGCCTCTATGAACAGGCTCCTCTTGATCTCGTCCACCTTATCCTTGGAGGCGCCGGGGGACGCGGTCAGCCCTAGAATCAGTGGCGCGTCCGCGGCATCCTTGTACGCCGCCGCGAGCTTGGTGTAGGTGTAGTCCCTGACGCTCCTATGGGCCTCGTCGAACACAGCGAGGGCGACGTCCTTCAAGGAGACCCTTCCGTGCCGGACGTCGTTGTAGACCGTCTGGGGGGTGGCGAAGATCACCCTGGACCTCATCCACATGACCTCCCTCTCGCCAGGGTCCACCGTCCCTGTGAGGGCGGCCATCGACCCCTCCGGGAGCTTCATCCCTTCACTGAAGGAGCGCAGATGCTGCAGGACGAGCGGCCTCGTGGGGGCAAGCACGACCACCTTGGACCCCGGCCTCGAGCTCAGCACCCTCTCGGCGACCAGCATGGCGATGATGGTCTTCCCAAGACCCGTCGGCAGGACGACGAGGGTGTTGGTCTTGGACGCCACGTCGGCTATCCTCTTCTGATAGTCTCGAGGCTCGAGCCCGCCAGGAAGCAAACATGTGCATGGCTCTCCGAACGACTAAAAGAGTTGCCTATCTGTTCTAGGGCTTCCCTTAAACGGTGTCCGCTGGCACCTGAGCCAGGCGAACTGGTGTGGGCGCACGGATGTCGCAGGGGCTCCGGATCCTCCCATGAGGATATCGAAGCTGAAACTATTCGTCCTCGTCGCGATGTCTGCCTTCGGGCTGTGGGCATCGGGGACGGTCCTAGTGATCTTCTATACCCTCAACCAGCAGCTCCCGCTCTGTCCTACGGGGACCTTCTTCGGCCTCCACCTCGACTGCGGCGCGGTGCTCAGCAGCAGCTACAGCAGGGTCTTCGGGGTCCCGCTCGAGCTCCTCGCCATGGCCTACTTCATGGTGAACCTCGGCATGGTCTACCTGATCGCCTTCGGGTCCAAACGCGTGTCGGACCTGATGCTCGAGGTGCTCTTCGGTTGGAGGTTCATCGGGCTCATCATCGTCCCTTACCTCGTCTTCGTCGAGGTGGGCATACTTCACGCGATCTGCGTCTACTGCACGATGATGCACGTCGCCATCGTCTTAGACTTCGTGGTGGTCAGCTACCTCCTTTTCTTCGGCAAGCACGCCCTCCTGAACGAAGCCGACGGCGAGGCGCCAGGGCTGGCGCAGCCGAGGCTGTGATGCATAGCCGAGGGCGCCTGGGACGACGGGCATGGCCGAAGACCCCATCGTCATAGTGGGTTGCGACCCCTCCTGGCCTCACGAGTTCGCCGAGGTCGGGGCGAAGCTGAGGGAGGTCCTGGGCGATACCGCGGTGAGGATCGACCACGTCGGGTCCACGTCTGTCCCAGGGCTGGACGCCAGCCGGTCATAGACATCCAGGTCTCGGTGCTGCGCCTTGAGCCTCGGGGCCCGTACTTCTCGCCGCTGGAGTCGTTGGGCTGTCGCTTCCACGCATCCAACCCAGACTCGACCAAGCGCTTCTTCCGCGAACCCCCCGGGGACGCGGCGGTTGCACCTCACGTGCGTCAGAGCGGGAGCTTCGACGAAGCGCTGAACCTCCTCTTCAGGGACTTCCTCTGGGCTGCGCCCCTACGCCTCGGAGGAGTGCTCCCAGGTGAAGCAAGAGCCGGCCGCGAGGTTCAGAGACGACAGGGAGGGTTTCGTCTTGGCCAAGGAGCTGATTGTGTGGTCGATCCTTCGCAGCGCTCGCGACTGGGCGCAGACCTCCGGATGGGGTCCCGGGGAGACAAGCGCCTAAACTGGCTTGTTGACGTCCGGCCAGGAGCGCCTGAGCGCTGGAGCCGTCTACCGGGCCCGCTGACTCAAGCCCGCCTCGTTGACGGGCGCGGTGGCAGGGAAAGTTGTGAACGTGCGGGGGGTGCGCAGTGAACTTATAGTTCGGATCCTTGTTTGAAGGTTCGGGTCCGATTGCAGCCGTAGTGACCGAGTGCTTCAGGAAATCTTCACTCTGACATCAGAGCAGCCTAGAAAGCCCCCGAGTTCATCTGCCTCTTGGCGCGCCATGGACGAGATTCTCGCAGGGAGCCTAGAGAATGGTTTGATTCCTACTTCAAGGCGGCTGTTCCGTTTGACGTGGGACCATACTCCTGCTGCCCTGCCATCCAAGAGAAGCACCGGCGAGACCCATCCCTGTGGCCTGTAGACCAGCCTGTGTTCTACAGGTCCCACAATATTACGGTGTGACCTGTGCCCCAGAAGAAAGGAGTCGAAGAAAGGCAATAGCCTTACGACCGGCCCGTTCAAATGCGCTTTCAACAGACCCGGAAGGTCGTTCCGGAGCACCATGGCGTTCCAACCTTCAACGTCAACCGGAATCATGTCCTCATTCCCGAGGGACCAGATCCTTCTCGCGTCTCCCGCTGTCATCCCTGTCCAGATGGCGAAGTCGGAAAATGTAGCTGGCCCGAATGCCGTGAGGTACCGCCTCAGCAGCTCCCTCTCTGCCTCGGCTTGCGAGATATCCTTCCAGTGCGGGACCCACCTGTCTGCGCGTACGAACGTCGATTCATTGCCTTCGCTTGGTCCGGAGCAATAGACCCCTCTGGAGCCAGCAAGATGCAGGAGGTAGTTCGCCGGAAGGACGAGGTCGCCGAAGTCCACCCATGGAACCTTCTTCCTGTTTCCCCACCCTACGCCGCCGGTCTTGTACTTTACCTTGTAGCCCATGGATTTCGACACCTTGACGGCTAGAGCAGATTGAGTGATTGGCTCGTCCAGGGCATTCAGAACCACGCCCACCAGCTCCTCAAGCTTCCGTTTCGGAACTCCTTTTCCCAAGACCCAACGCATCTCCCTCTCGGCCCGCAGGGCGCTTCCTCGTACGAAGGTCGACAGCTCGTCCGAAGGGAGAATGAACATCGTCCTTCTCATGCACCAGGCTCTCGCTAAGCTACGTTCCTTCCAAAGGGCGGCCCCCAAGTCGGGAAGCTTTACGCCTCGAACGCGGGCCCAAATCGACACCTGACCTGCCAAAAGCAGCTGCGCCTGCGCCCCACAAATCTCTCCTGGGACAGATGTCAGCGCGCTCGAAGGCGCCCTCCGGGTAAGATGATGCCTTGCAAGCCTGAAAGCAGTAACTTGCTTCCAAGTGACCCGCTGGACTTCCTCACCAGTTGAGATGGGTCTGCTAGTATCCTCGTTCAACCGGTTCCCTTCGTATCTTGTCGCCAAAAAGCTTCTACATCCAAACTGGATGGATCATCTGCTGTCGGCAGTGCCACGATTATTGCTCGAACCCGGACCGAATTTGAGGTAAAGTTCTAGCCCGATATAAGGGTCGGCGTCGACCGTCACCACAAGTCTTCGAACCAAAGGCGAATGCCCACCTCCTGAGGGCAGGAGTTCAGATTACGAGTACCGCACCGAACTCGGAGTTCAAATCCCGTCCGAATTCAGAAACTCCGACGGTCTCATGTGAGGTTTAGTGCGGGGGGTGGGATTCGAACCCACGAACCCCTAAGGGACGAGGTCCTAAGCCTCGCGCCGTTGACCAGGCTGGGCGACCCCCGCGCGAATGTCGACCCTGCTGATGAAACTATATGGTTTGCGCGCCCGCGTCGGAAGGTCTGCTCTCGTCCAGCTCGATGTGGAGGTACTTCTTGACGAGCGCCTCCCAGTCGAGCCGATAGACGAGTACCCCCAATGCCATGAACCCGGCCGTGACCACGACTGTCAGCCCTATGTTGGAGAAGGTGAACGCCTGGACAACCTCCTTCAGGACTGTGAACTCGACGGCTATCTCAGCGCCGCTCTTCAGCGTCTTCGCCCCCAGGGTCACGGCGGCCATCCCGGGGAGCGACACCGCCGTCGCCCCCGCCCCTATGTAGATGAAGTCGTCCAGGGGGAGGACGGGCATGAAAGCGGTGACGAAGAGGACGGCGTAGAAGGTGCGGGTCGACGCGTTCCTGCCAATCAGCTGGATGTTCTTGTTCCCGACTAGGAACCGCCTGAGGCCGAAAGCACCATAGTAGATCACGAGCTTTCCAAGCGCCGCCCCGGCAGCCGAGAGGGCGACGACGAGGAGGAAGTTGGCTGGGGTGAACCCCAAGAGCAAGAGGTCGAGGGTGGCGAAGAAGGTGTAGGAGGCCCCGAAGAAGGGGGAGATGTTAGAGACGAAGGAGATGAGCAGGATCAACAGCGCTGCCAGGAGCCATGGGCTCAATCTGTCCCATCGGCCCCTTGACGCTATTTAGCTCTGGCACAGGACGGCCAAGGCTCTCCTTCGGTTTTGCGAACGTATATATCGGCGACAGTCGGGCCGCCCGAACCAACGGTCCTACTCAATGGCCAAGATGCTTGCCTTCGTGGACATATTCGTCGATTCGCCGAGCATGGACGCCGTGGTCGAGGCGCTTAGCAAGATTTCGAACATAGAGGAACTTTACGAGGTGACAGGGGAGTTCGACATCGTGACGCTAGTGTCAGCCGCAGACATCGAAGAGTTCAGGGACATCCTGAAGAACAAGATCCTCAAGATAAAGGGGATTAAGAGTACCGTGAGCGCCATGGTGCTCTATACACATAAGGGCCCGCGTTTCAACGGGGATTCGAAACCAAGGATTTCGGGGCGCTAGGGCGCCTTCGAAACACTCACATTAGGGCCCTAGGTGAAGCAATGGAACTTGAGATAGTTGATAGACGCTATCCAGGCCCTCACCGTCATAGGCATCCTGGCTGCCGCCCTGATCTCCGGTAGCCTCCTCGCCCCCTACGTGGTAAGGGTCCTTACGGGCGCGCCGACGCGCCTCGACAGGCTCATGGACCCTGTCGAGAAGAGGGTCTACAGGCTCATCGGCGCCGACCCCTCGATGGCCATGGGATGGAGGCAGTACTTCTTTGCCGCGCTCTGCCTCAACCTGGCCCAGATGGCGATCGCGTTCGCGATCCTCGTAGGTCAGGGGATCCTCCCTCTTAACCCGCAGAGATTCCCAGGCGTAAGCTGGGACCTGGCGCTCAATACGGTGATATCGTTCGCCACCAACACCAACCTCCAGCACTACGCGGGGGAGGTGACGCTGTCTTACTTCTCCCAGATGACCGCTATCCAGTTCCTGCAGTTCACATCAGCCGCGACCG
The DNA here is from genome assembly GCA_029785215.1 of Nitrososphaerota archaeon. Taxonomy (GTDB): domain Archaea; phylum Thermoproteota; class Nitrososphaeria; order Nitrososphaerales; family Gagatemarchaeaceae; genus UBA183. The sequence continues at coordinate 96,769 of JAFMAB010000001.1, read as the reverse complement.
GTGTCTGTGTGATGGCCGCGATGGTGAGGGGTTTCAAGCCCGGCTCCGCCCACATGGGGAACTTCTACGTGGACTTCGTGAGGGTACTCACCAGGATATTGCTACCCCTGTGCATCCTGGCCGCCCTAGTCCTCGTAGCCCTCGGCGTCCCACAGACGATAGGGGGGTACGTCACTGTGAGGACCGTGGAGGGGGCGACCCAGACGCTCTTCGTCGGCCCTGTCGCCTCTCTCGTCGCCATAATGCAGATTGGGACGAACGGCGGGGGTTACTTCGGCGCCAACTCGGCGTATCCGTTCCAGAATCCAAACCCAGCCACCGACGTCCTGCAGATCTACCTGATGCTCCTAATCCCTACCACCCTCATCTTCGTCTTCGGAGAGCTGATAGGGAAGAAGAAGGAGACCAGGCCCATCCTGATCGCGAGCTACGGTCTCCTCGCGATCGACCTTGTCATAGCGTTTCTCGGTTCGATTCCAGTGGTGGGGCCGGGGATAGAGACGAGGTTCGGGGGCTTCTTCTCCACTTTCTGGACGGTCATCACGACGGCGGTCACCACCGGCTCTGTGAACGCCTCCCTCTCAGGGATCAACCCTCTGGGGATAATGTCAGCGTTCATGGGGATGCTGATCCAGGCGACCCCGGGGGGCAAAGGGGTGGGGGTCATGTACATGATAATGTACATCGTCATCACAGTCTTCGTGGTCGGGCTCATGACCGGCCGCACACCCGAGTACCTTGGCGCGAAGATCAACGCCAGGGACGTCAAGTTGGTCATGGCCGCCTTCCTGGTGCACCCGATCTCCGTTTTGCTCCCGACCATAGCCGCCTACGCCACGAAGGCGGTCTACGCCATCCCTGGCTTCTCTTCCCTCCCGACCTCGGTGGGATTCACCCAGGTGCTCTACGAGTTCGCGAGCTCGGCTGCCAACAACGGGTCCGACTTCTTCGGCGCGGCGGCCAACACCCAGTTTTTCAACCTCTCCACCGCTGCGGTGATGTTCGTTGGGCGCTATGTCCCAATCGCCATCCTCCTTGCGCTGGCCGGGTCGATGATAGGCAGGAAGAGGGTCGCAGAGCAGAGCCTCAGGACCGACGGCGCCGCCTTCTCCTTCGTCCTGGTCGGGAGCATCCTCCTCCTCGTCGTCCTGACCTTCCTCCCATTTCTCATTCTCGGGCCCCTTCTGACTTACTTCCAGGGGATGGTGAACTTCTTTGGCTAGGAGAGTCCCCGGCCTCGACCGGGTGCTGGGGAAGGCTAGGCTCGCACGCCGCCCCTCCGCCCTTACTACCAAGACCCTGGCCGACTCGGTCGTAAGGCTGAGCCCGGTCTCGCTCCTCGCCAACCCGGTGATGCTGATCGTCGAGCTGACATTCTTCGTGGTGGCGGCCATGGCCGCGTACCCCTACGCCTTCGTCCCGTTCGCCACCCCGGAAGACAGGGCGTTCTACGCCGAAGTGGCGGCCATCCTCCTGGTCACCGTCTGGTTCAGCACCCTTTCGGACTCGTTGGCCGAACAGCAGGCGAAGAACACGGCGAGCAGCCTGAAGCAGCTCGAGACAGAGGTCCCCGCGAAGAAGGTGGTCACCGAAGGGTGGGAACGGCAGGTCGTCCGCACCGAGTCCACCAAACTCCAGAAGGGGGACCTGGTCCTCCTCGAGAAGGGGGACGTCGTCCCCATGGACGCGGAGGTCCTGGAGGGGATAGCGATGGTGGACGAGTCCCTCGTCACCGGCGAGTCGGCAGCTGTCCGGAAGGCCCCTGGAGACAGCCTCATCGGAGGGTCGAAGGTCGTAAGCGACACCATGACCGCCAGGGTGGTTGTGAACCCAGGGGAGAGCTACCTCGACCAGATGGTCCGCCTCGTGGAGTCCTCCAAGCGCCCCAAGACCCCCAACGAGGTCGCCATCACGATGGTCCTCTTCGGCCTCTCCGCCATATTCACGATAATCGTGGCCTCCATCCTCGCGCTATCGGCCGTCCTCGGGCTCAAGGTCGACCTCTCAGTCCTGCTCGCCCTCTACGTCTGCCTCCTCCCGACGACCATCGGGGCCCTCCTCCCGGCAATCGGGCTGTCTGGGATAAGCCGGCTCTATGAGAGGAAGGTGGTCGCGAAGTCCGGCCGTGCGATAGAGACGGCGGGGGACACCGACGCCATACTGCTTGACAAGACAGGGACAATCACCGTTGGCAACAGGCAGGCTGTCGAGATAATACCTCTGGGGGGGAGGACGGAGAAAGAGGTGGGCGAAGCGGCGTTCCTGTCGTCGTGGTTCGACGACACCCCGGAGGGGCGTAGCGTGATCAGGCTCGGGCACGAGAAGGGGTACGTCCCCAGGGAGCTCAACGCCCTCACCTTGTCCGAGGTCTACGACTTCTCGGCGCAGACCAGGACCAGCGGGGTGAAGCTGCACTTCGGGGCCAGCTTCGTCCTCCCCAAAGGGAGCGTCCAGAGGGTTAGGCGCAAATTCTACCTTGAGGACGCCAGCGAACAAGGGATGCACCTCTCGGGGGAGGAGACTGAGATCGTGAAGGGCGCCCCCGACGCCTTCCTGAAGTCAGGGTTCAAGGTGCCGCAGGGGTTCCGGGAGCTCGTGGACAGGGTCGCCTACGAGGGGGACACGCCGATGGCCGTCGCGCGAGACCACGAAGTGATAGGGTTGGTCAGGCTGAAGGACGTCTTGAAGCCAGGGACGAGAGAGAAGATAGAGGCCGTCCGCTCCATGGGGATAAGGCCGGTGATGATCACCGGCGACCAGCCTCTGACCGCGAAGAGCATAGCCTCCGAGGTGGGGATCGACGAGTTCGTCGCCCAGGTCAAGCCTGAGGACAAGTACGGCATCGTCCTGAAGGAGCAGGCCCAGAACCACATCGTGGCCATGATAGGGGACGGGACCAACGACGCGCCAGCCCTGGCTGCGGCCGACGTGGGCCTGTCCATGAACTCAGGCACCGAGGCGGCCAAGGAAGCGGCGAACATGGTGGACCTTGAATCCAACCCAGCCAAGATTATAGACGTGGTCCTCCTAGGCAAGCAGCTCCTCATGACCAGGGGGGCCGTCACCGCCTTCAGCATCTCCAACGACGTGGCGAAATACTTCGCAATACTCCCGGTCATGTTCGCGACCGCCTTCCCGGCGCTCCAGTCCTTCAACATCCTGGGGCTAGACCTTCAGACAGCCGTCCTCTCCGCCCTCATCTTCAATGCGGTTGTCATACCTTTGCTCATCCCTCTGGCTATGCGCGGTGTGACGTTCAAGCCGTCGAGCACCATGTCGCTGTTCCTAAGGAACGTCCTGATCTACGGGGTCGGCGGGGTAGTCGTCCCCTTCATCGGCATCAAGCTGATCGACCTGCTCTTGGGGGTCCTGTAGGAGGCATGGCCACGAGCGCAAAGGGGTCCAGGTGGAAGACCTACAGGCCCGTGATCGCTCTCTCCGTCCTTTCGATGCTCGTCTGCGGGCTAGCCTACCCGCTCCTGATCACAGGCGTCTCTCAGGCGGCGTTCCCGTATCAGGCAAACGGGAGCCAGGTCCAGCTAGGGGGGAGGACCGTAGGCTCCTACTACATCGACAACGGCTTCACCCTCCCGATATTCTTCCATGGGAGGAACGAGACCAACCCGCTCACCGCTTCTGCATCGGGGGTCGACCCCGACATCACGCTCTCGGAGGCGCTGTCGCAGGTCCCGAGAGTCTCAAACGCCACCGGCATACCTGTGCCGAACCTCGACGCGCTTGTCATGGCCCACGAGCACTGGACCCTTTGGATCGCTGGGGACCCTTACGTCAACGTCCTGGAGCTCAACCTGGCGCTCATCGCCGCCTACCCTTCATCCTACCCTGGATATTCCTGAAGCCTCAGCCCTTGGCTCGTCTGCGCTTCTCCTCTTCTTTCCTTTCCTTCTTCTCGCGCTCTTCGCGCCTCTGGCGGTCGAATTCCCCCAGCGGGCCCTCGTGCTCGGTGAATCCATGGTGTATCTCGAATGTCCTCTTCACCATGTCTTCTGAGCCCCTGTCTCTCCTTGCAAGCCGCACGGAGACGTTCCGCCTGTCTATGACCACCAACTCCAGCCCCCCTTGCTTCTTGAGCTCCTCTATCGCCTGCTCCATGGCGTATTCGTTTCCGAAGAGCCCCCTTATCTCCCAGGTACCTGCCATCTGTCCTCCGCCCCCGGAGGGGCGATAAAAACATCTAACCCCGCTTCAGCTGGACTGCAAGGCCCTCAGCACTGTCCACGGGGAGCTTGCAAGCGTTGTGCACGCACAGATATGCCATCGGGGTCGCGCCAGGCTTTCTTCCGTCCAGGAGGGGGGTGAGCTTCGAGAGCGCCGGAAAGTTGGCCTCGGTGCCGATGACAAGGGACGTGTCGGGAGCGAAGCTCCCATACACCACGTCGATGAAAGGCGTCGCGGCGGGGAGGGACTTGGCGGCGACCACGACTTCCTTCATCCCGTTCACGACGAGGTCGAGGGCTGTCAGCATGCAGGCGTGGGCCGTCGGGTTCTCGTTCAGCTCCGCTCCGAAAGACTTCAGCGTCCTCTCCGCCGCCTCCCTGAGCTCCCTTTTGCCGGTCAGGTCGGCGAGGCGCGCCAGGACGAGCGCAGCCACGGAGTTCCCCGAAGGCGTCGGCCCGTCGTAGCTTTCTTTCAGCCTCCCCGGCTCCTTCTCCGTGGTCAGATAAAATCCGCCCGATTCCCTGTCTTCGAACTCAAACATCGCCTCCGCGAGCTTGATCGAGTCGCGAAGTCGCGCCGGGTCCCCCGTCGCCTCGAACAGGTCCAGGAGCCCCAAGGCGAAGAAGGAGTAGTCCTCAAGGGTCCCAGGGAAGGCGGCTTCCCCATCCGCGTACCTCCGAAGCAGCCTTCCGCCTTCGGACAGCTTGTCAAGCACGAAGTCTGCCGCCTTGGACGCCTCCTCTACGAAGGCGCCGTCACGGAGGACCCTGCCGCAGAAGGCGAGGGCAGATATGGCCAGGCCGTTCCACGACGTCAGGACCTTCTTGTCAGTCTTCGGCCTCGGCCTCTGGAGCCTCCTGGCATACAGGACCCGCTTTGCACCCGCAATCGCGGCTGCCTCATCCTTCGATGGCTTCATCCCGGGATCGAGGCGTAGGAGGCTGCGCCCCTCGAAGTTCCCCGTCTTGGTGACGCCGTAGGCCCTGTTGAAGATTTCGCCGTCCGCCTCACCGACTGCTTCGACGACCTCCTCGGGGGTCCACGTGTAGAACACCCCCTCCCCCGCCGGGGTGTCGGCGTCCTGTGCCGAATAGAACCCACCTTCTGGGCTCCTCATTTCACGGACGATCCAACCGAGGGTTTCACGGGCGACACCGGCGTAACCTCCCTTCCCGGTCAACTGGTACGCTTCGGCGTATACCTTCGCCAGGAGCGCGTTGTCGTAGAGCATCTTCTCGAAATGCGGCACCAGCCACGCCCTGTCCGTGGAATAGCGATGGAACCCTCCTCCCAAGTGGTCTCTGATCCCTCCTGCCATCATCTCGTCGAGGGTCTTCAAGACGCTAGCCTCGGCCAGCTGCTTGTCCGTCCTGAAGTGATACCTCAGGAGGAACCCAAGGGTGACCGGGAGAGGGAACTTCGGTGCTGTACCGAACCCTCCCTTGACTGAGTCGAAGCTCGCGATAAGGCCGTCGTAGCATTCGTCCAGCGCCCCCTTCGAGGGCTCGGCTTGCCCTATCCTCTCCACTTGCTGGACCGCCTTCGCGACCTCGTCCGAGCTTGCCGTCACCTCCCCCCTCTTGTCCTTCCATAGGTTCGCCACGAACTGCAGGACCTGCATGAAGCTCGGCATCCCCTGCGTGGGCTCCGGTGGGAAGTAGGTCCCACCATAGAACGGTTTCAGGTCCGGCGTGAGGAAGGCGCTGAGAGGCCAGCCGCCCCTGCCTGTCATCGCCTGGACCGCGCGCATGTAGTACGCGTCTATCTCGGGCCTCTCCTCTCTGTCGACTTTGATTGGGATGAAGTTCTTGTTGATGAAGGCCGCTACCCTTTCGTCCTCGAACGATTCTTTCGCCATGACGTGACACCAGTGGCAGGTCGAGTATCCGATGCTCAGGAAGATGGGCTTGCCGTCATTCCTCGCCTTGGCCAGGGCCTCCTCGCACCATGGCCACCAGTCCACCGCGTTGCGCGAGTGCTCCAGCAGGTACGGGCTCTTCTCCTTCGCAAGCCTGTTGAGTCTCTCCTGCTCCAACTTCCCTGGCCGGGCGCGGTTCCGTCTAATTGAACGTTGTCCGTTCGGAACAACGTTTAACACGTCTGGTCCGGTCGGACGTCCAGGCCAGACGGGCCGCGTGCATCAAGTTGCAGTACAAGTGGACTGTCATCACCGTCACTACCGTCGGGGTGCTCATGTCCGGGATCGACTCGAGGATCATCGTGATCGGTATCCCCCAGGTGGCCGCCGCGCTAGGGGCGGGGGCGGAACAGGCGATATGGTTCACCCAGGCGTACGTCTTCGGGAGCACAGTAGCCCTCCTCTTCGTCGGGAGGGTGAGCGACATGATGGGGAGGGTGAAGATCTACACGGTGGGGTTCCTCGTCTTCACCGTCGGGTCCCTGCTGACAAGCATCTCCCCCTCCCCGGATTATGTCATCGTCTTCAGGATGCTGCAGGGGCTCGGTTCGGCCGCACTGTTCGCCAACAGCGCCGCCATAATCACCGACTCGACCCCCAGCGACCAGCTCGGGCTCTTCCTCGGGATAAACCAGGTCGCCTTCAGAGTAGGGGCAATGGCCGGGCTGACCCTCAGCGGCCTCCTTCTCCTCTTCCTGGACTGGCGGGCCCTCTTCTACATCAACGTCCCTATAGGCATCTTCGGGACTGTGTGGGCGCGCCGCAGGCTAAAGGAGCTTTCCAGGCCTGAGAAGGGCGTCCCGATGGACTGGGCGGGTTTCTTCACGTTCACCGCGGCCGTGGTCCTGCTCCTCCTGGCCCTTACTTATGCGGCTTACGACACGTTCCCACTTGACGAGCTAGGCGCGCTGCTGGCTGGGGCCGCTTCACTCTTCGCCCTCTTCGTCCTGCAGGAGCGGAGGGTCCCCCACCCGCTTCTGAACCTCGGGCTCCTGAGGATCAGGGAGTTCACCGGGGGCGTTACGGCTCAGATGTTGAACTCTCTGGCCTGGGGCGCCGTCATACTCCTGCTGAGCCTCTACCTCCAGCTCGTAAGGGGGATGTCCCCATTCACCGCAGGCGTCGCCATAATCCCCTTCGACTTTGCGTTCCTGGCCGTGGGCCCGCTCAGCGGGCGGCTCTCTGACAAGCGCGGGCATATGCCCTTCACCACCACCGGCCTGGCAGTGATGAGCGGCTCGCTCCTCCTTTTCTCGACCACGACGGTTTCGACCCCGTACGTCGTCCTCGCCGCGTACCTGGTCCTCTTCGGGCTCGGGGTCGGCGTCTTCAGCTCCCCCAACATGAGCTCGATCATGGGGTCCGTCCCGCCGGCAGAGAGGGGGGTGGCGTCAGCGGTCAGGGCTACATTCTTCAACGTGGGTTACGTGCTTAGCTTCAACATCGCCCTCCTCGTGATGACCGCCGTGCTCCCATACTCGACGATAACCGCGGTGATCTCCTCAGCCAACCCTGCAGCCATAGCCGGCCTCGACAAGGCCCTCTTCGCCAAGGGGCTGGACTACGCGTTCGAAGTCTCTGCCGCCATCAACGCGGTCGCCATCCTCCCCTCGGTGCTAAGGGGGAAGCGGGCCGCCACCTATCCGGCGGGAGAGGGTGCGCGCCAGGGCTCCCTCGAGCCAGAGTGAACCTCGCCTTCCCTCAGGGCGCCCGCGCGTCGGAAACCTAAATTCAAATAGCCGGGCGGGGTCGCGCTGGTCCGATTGCGTTGCCCTTAGAAGGCCTCGACAGCGTCCGCGAGAAGTTCGATTCCCCTTACGGCAAGGCGACGGTCTACGACATCCTTAGGCTCAAGGACTTCGGGTACGACGTCGAACGCCTCCCATATTCAATCCGCGTGCTGCTTGAGAACGCCGTGCGCCACTCGGGGAAGGTCGACGGCGCGCTGGAGGCGGCCCACGCCCTCGCGCAGTGGCCTAGGACGGTCGGGACAGAGACCCCGTTCATGCCGCACAGGGTCCTCCTCCAGGACTACACGGGTGTCCCGCTGGTGGTCGACCTGGCGGGGATGCGCGACGCGGCCAAGGCGGCGGGAATCGACCCCAACGCCATCAACTCTCGCGTGCCAGTGGACCTCGTCATAGACCACTCCATCCAGGTGGACGCATGGGGGAGCGGCTCAGCCTTCTCGGTCAACCTCGAGAAGGAGTACGAAAGGAACGCCGAGCGCTACTCGCTCCTGAAGTGGGCCCAGACCGCCTTCAAGGGGATGAGAGTCTTCCCGCCTGGGAAGGGGATCTGCCACCAGTTCAACCTCGAGTACCTCTCGCAGGTGGTCGCGACCTCAGGAGAAGGGGACGACCTTACGGTGTACCCTGACACCCTCGTCGGCACCGACTCTCACACCACCATGGTGAACGGGGTGGGTTGCCTCGGCTGGGGGGTAGGGGGGATAGAGGCGGAGGCGGTCATGCTGGGCGAGCCGTACCATATGCCGATACCGAAGGTCCTCGGGGTCAAGTTCACGGGGGCGCTCCAGGAAGGGGCGACTCCCACCGACTTGGTCCTCGCTGTCACCGAGCGCCTGAGGGAGAAGAACGTGGTAGGCGCCTTCGTCGAGTACTTCGGGGAAGGGTACGCCCACCTGACCGTCCCCGACAGGGCGACCATCGGGAACATGTCCCCAGAGTATGGGGCGACGTCCGGTTTCTTCCCGGTGGACGCAGCCACCATCGCATACCTGACAGGGACCGCCCGGCCCAAGAAGCAGGTCGAGCTCGTCTCGAGGTACGCGAGGCGCTACGGTTTCTTCGTCACCGGGGTGGAACCGCGTTACAGCGAGGTGATACAGATAGAACTCGACAGGGTCGAGCCATCCATCGCGGGGCCGCGCAACCCCGAGGAGAGGCACACGCTAGCGTCCGTCCCCTCTCTCACCAGGGAGTTCATCGGCCAGCGGGGCCGAGGGTCTGGCGGGGGGGCGTCTTCGGCCCCGTCCCAGGGCCAGGCGGTCGTCCAGGTCCAAGGGCCTCACCCGGGGGTTTCAGACGGCTCGGTGGTCATAGCTGCCATAACGAGCTGCACCAACACCTCGAATCCCACGGTGATGGTAGGGGCCGGCCTGATAGCCAAAAGAGCAGTGGAAAAGGGGTTGACAGTGAAGCCCTGGGTCAAGCCTAGCCTTGCCCCTGGTTCGACGGTGGTCACAGACTATCTGACAGGCGCCGGGCTGGTCCCATACCTCGACAAGCTCGGGTTCTTCCTCGTAGGGTACGGGTGCACCAGTTGTATCGGCAACTCCGGGCCCCTTGCCCCTGAAGTCGAGAAGGAGATCAGAGAGAGGGACATCTACGCGGTCGCCGTATTGTCAGGAAACAGGAACTTCGAAGGGAGAATCCATCCCCTGGCGAAGGGGTCCTTCCTCATGTCTCCGATGCTCGTGGTCGCTTACGCCCTCGCGGGGAGGATTGACATCGACTTTTCATCGACCCCGCTCGGCACGGGGAGTGATGGCCGCCCGGTCTATCTGAGGGACCTCTGGCCGTCCATGAACGAGGTCAAGCGGACCGTCGAGAAGTGCCTCGACTCAAGCCTCTACGAGAAGCGCTACGCCGACGCGATGAAGGGCGACGAGAGGTGGGAAGGGCTCGGGTCGTACTCAGGGGATGTATACGCGTGGGACCCCGGTTCGACCTATATCAGGCGCCCCCCATGGTTCGAGCCCGGCCTGTCGGTTTCGGCGAAGCGCGACGTTAAAGGCGCGAGGGTCATTGCGGTGTTCGAGGACAAGGTGACCACGGACCACATCTCGCCGGCCGGGACGATCCCGATAGACAGCCCTGCCGGGGTCTACCTCAAGGAGCGAGGGGTGGGTCTCGCCCTCATGTCGACGTATGGGAGCAGGAGGGGGGACCATGAGGTCCTCGTAAGGGGCGGCTTCAGCAACATCAGGCTACGGAACTTGCTGGCGAAGGGGAAGGAGGGCGGCTACACGTCGCACATGCCGGATGGGGAAGTGATGACCATCTTCGACGCGGCCGCCAAGTACGCGAAGGAGAAGATCCCGCTCGTGGTTCTCGCGGGGAAGCAGTACGGCGCCGGGAGCTCCAGGGACTGGGCGGCCAAGGCTCCGAAGCTCCTGGGGGTCAGAGCGGTGCTGGCGGAGAGCTTCGAGAGGATCCACCGGAGCAACCTGGTAGCCATGGGCGTCATCCCCCTCGAGTTCAAGGATGGGGAGGGGGTCAGGGAGCTCGGGCTCACAGGCGAGGAGACCATAGACATCGTCGGCATCGAAGGGATGGCATCCCCCAAGGCCACTGTCGAAGTGACCGCCAAGGGGATCGCCGGGGAGAAGAAGTTCAGCGCGCTGGTCAGGGTAGACAACGCGATTGAGATGGAGTATCTCAAGTCTGGCGGCGTCCTCCCGTACGTCTTCGGTCGCCTCCCCAAATCCGTACATTGACAAAATCGTTTTAACGCCCCCGAGGCCCCGCGTCCCAATGACCCGGGAGTCGCTGGTCTATGTCGATGGACGGTTCGTCGAGAAGTCGAAGGCGGTCGTCTCGGTCTTCGACCATGGGCTCCTATATGGGGACGGCGTCTTCGAAGGGATAAGGGCGTACAACGGCAACGTCTTCAGGCTGGCCGATCACATAAGCAGGCTCTACGACTCCGCGAAGGTCATCAGGCTCAGGCTCCCTTTCAGCGAGAGCGAGATGACCGAGGCGGTCCTGGAGACGATGAGGAAGAACGGCCTGAGGGACGCCTACATCAGGCTCGTTGTGACCAGGGGCGCCGGCGACCTGGGGGTCGACCCGGCCCTCTGCAAGAAGCCGACGGTGTTCATAATAGCCGAGTCCATGGCCAGCGTCCTCGGGCCCAGGGAGCCGAGGGTGGTCAAGATGATCTTCTCGTCTTACAGGAGGGACGCAGTCGACGCCACCTCTCACGAGATAAAGTCCTTGAACTATATGAACAGCATCCTCGCTAAGATCGAGGCGACGAGCGCCGGGGCGGACGACGCCATCATGCTGGACCACAGGGGGTTCGTCTCCGAGGCGAGCGTCAGCAACATCTTCATAGTCAAGGAGAGGAAGCTTTCGACCCCGTCCTCCAGCGCGGGCATCCTCCACGGCATCACGAGGCGGCGCGTCATCTCGCTCTGCTCCGATAGCGGGCTGGAGGTCGAGGAGCGCGACATTACCCCGTTCGAACTCACCATAGCCGACGAGGTCTTTCTGGTGGGGACGAAAGCGGAGATCCTCGCCGTCGGTTCTGTAAACGGCGTGGAGATTGGGAGCGGGCGGGCAGGGGAGGTGACGAAGACGCTCTACGCCGAGTTCTCCCGGATCGTCCAGAGGCCTGAGGAGGGAACGCCGGTGTACCAGGCGGAACAGTTGAAGGCTTGATCCGGACCCGACTAGGCTGACCGCGCTGTTCCATCCCTTTTCTCCATGGAACGGGGAGGATGCGCCGGTTCGACTGCCAGGCGGGGCCCTTCTAGCTCCGAGCCTACACATATAGGCCCGGGAGATGGTCGTCTCATCCGTCCCCCCGCGGCGAGGGCTCAAGGCGGGTTCGGGCCAGGTTCGCAAAATCTAAATACGCGTTCAAAATCGGCTTCGAAGGGGCCCTGTTCCGTGTATTGTTCGAGCCAGTTAGTCTGTATTATCGATGGAGGTAACCCGGCATAACAGAGCAGAAAGCTGCGACCAAGAGGACTGTCAGGAGGAAGAAGGTAGAGGACGAGGTCCCCGCCTTCAAGATCAGCACCCACTTCCTGATCCCCAAGCACGAGCTTTTGACCAAGGATGAGGCTGCGCAGGTGGTCGCGAGGTTCAACGCCTCTCCGTCTCAGTTCCCGTACATCCAGTCGACAGACTCCATTGTGAAGGAGATAGGCGCGAAACCTGGAGACTTCGTCAGGATCACGAGGACCAGCGAGACGGCCGGCACGAGCGTCTACTACCGGTACGTGGTTGAGGCTAGGGATTGAGCAAACAGATCGCGAACAACTCGTGGGTGATTCTGAGCGACCTGCTCCAGAGGGAAGGGGTAGCTCGCCAGCACCTCAACAGCTACAACGAGTTTGTGACCAGGGGGCTGCAGAACATCGTCGACGAGATAGGCCAGGTGGAGATAGAGACGGTCAGCACGCCGTACAAGATAAAGTTCGGCAGGGTGACCCTGGGATCTCCTCGTGTCGTAGAGATTGACGGTTCTGTCAGCAGCATCCTCCCGATGGAGTCGAGGCTGCGAAACCTGACCTATTCGGCGCCTATCCTCCTCGAAATGACCATCGAAGAGGAGGGGCTCCCGCGCGACACCACGCGCCAGCACATCGGTGACCTGCCCGTGATGGTGAAGAGCGAGCTCTGCCAGCTCTCGAACCGTTCTAGGGATCAGCTCGTGGAGTCCGGGGAAGACCCCAACGACCCTGGGGGGTACTTCATCATACACGGCGCGGAGAGGGTTATAGTGGGGCTCGAGGACCTCTCACCCAACAAGATCCTCGTCGACGCCGAGAAACTCGCCGGTGCCACCACCTACAAGTCGCGGGTCTACTCATCCGTGGTCGGGTACAGGTCGAAGCTGGAGCTGACCCTCAAGCAGGACGGCGCCATCAATGTCAAGGTCCCAAGCTGCCCCGTCGACCTCCCATATGTGATTGTCATGCGCGCGCTCGGGATAAAGTCGGACAAGGACATCGCCGACGCGGTGTCTCCGAAGCCCGAGATTCAGGACCTCCTCGAGGTCTCCTTCGACAAAGCGAGCGAGGCCCCCACGGAGAAGGACGCCCTGGTCTTCATCGGAAACAGGGTCGCCCACGGCATGCTCGAGGAGTTCAGGGTCAAGAGGGCTCAGTCGATGCTCGACTGGGGGCTCCTCCCTCATCTCGGGAAGACCGAGGACAGGCGCTTCGACAAGTCGATGTTCATGGGCGAGGCCGCATGCAAGCTGCTCGAACTGAGGCTCGGCTGGATCGAGGCGGACGACAAGGACCACTACGGGAACAAAGTGATAAAATTCGCGGGACAGATGCTGGCTGACCTCTTCAGGACCGCCTTCAGGAACCTGGTGAGGGACATGAAGTATCAGCTGGAGAGGACGGGGCAGAAGCGGGGAGGGAACGTCGTCGGCGCCGCGATCAGGACCGGCATAATCACGGACAAGCTCAACAACGCCATAGCCACTGGGAACTGGGGGAGGGGGAAGGTCGGGGTGACTCAGCTCCTCGACAGGACCAACTATCTCAGCACCTTGAGCCACTTGAGACGCGTCCAATCGCCGCTCAGCAGGAGCCAGCCTAACTTCGAGGCCAGGGACCTGCACGCGACGCACTTCGGCAGGATCTGCCCGTCGGAGACCCCCGAAGGGGTGAACTGCGGCCTGGTGAAGAACCTCGCCCTCTCTGCCATCATATCCGTGAGCGTACCGTCGCAGGAGATCGAGGAGAGGCTCTGGGAGCTCGGCGCCAAGCAGATCCGCGACGCCGACCGCAAGTTGCAGGTGGAGGGGTGCAGGATATTCATGGACGGGAGGTTCCTGGGATATGTCGACGACGGGGAGCGCATGGCGAAGGCGTTCCGGAAGCTCAGGCGCGAGGGGCAGATCAATCCTAGCGCCAGCGTCCTATATGTCAGTCCCGTGAACGAGAATGCTTACCCGCGTGTGTACATCAGCCTCAGCTCCGGGAGGGTCCTGAGGCCGCTGGTCTTGGTGGAAAGCGGCCGTCCGCTCCTCAACCCAGAGATAATCGACAAGGTGGGCACAGGCCAGCTGTCGTGGCGGGACCTGGTGGACCAGGGAGTAATCGAGCTTATCGACGCCAACGAGGAGGAGAACTGCCTGGTGTCCATGGGGGCCGACGATGTCACGACCAAGAACAGCCACATGGAGCTCTTCCCGGCGGCGATGTTCGGCATCGCAGCGTCCATAATCCCGTACCCAGAGCACAACCAGTCTCCAAGGAACACGTACGAGTCTGCTATGGCGAAGCAGAGCCTCGGCTTCAGCTCCCCCACCTATCCGATATCCCCGCACGTGCGTCAGCACCTGCTGGTTAGCCCGCAGGCCCCGGTGGTCCGCACCAGGACGCTCGACCTCCTGAAGATAGACGAGCGCCCCCTCGGCACCAACTGCGTCGTGGCGGTCCTCTCCTTCGAGGGGTACAACATAGAGGACGCGATCATATTCAACAGGTCCAGCGTCGAGAGGGGGATGGCCCGGTCCTTCTTCTACAGGCTCTATGAAGGCGAGGCCAAGCAGTACCTCGGCGGGATGCGCGACTCATTCGAGGTCCCGGCAGCCGACTCCAACATCCGCGGCTACAGGGGCGAGAAGTTCTATCGTCTGCTTGAAGGGGACGGGGTCGTAGCCCACGAGTCTCAGGTGACAGGCGGGGACGTGGTCATCGGCAGGACTAGCCCTCCGAGGTTCATGGAGGAATACAAGGAGTTCGAGATCAAGGGTCCATACAGGCGGGACACTTCTGTCGCCGTCCGCCCGTCGGAAGCCGGGGTGGTCGATTCCATCTTCATGACCGAGAACGTCGAGGGTGGGAAGATGTTCAAGGTCAGGGTCAGGGACATGAGGGTCCCGGAGATAGGGGACAAGTTCGCGTCCAGGCACGGCCAGAAGGGGGTCATCGGGCTGGTGGTCCCTCAAGAGGACATGCCTTACACCGCCGAAGGGATTGTCCCGGACGTGATAATCAACCCGCACGCCTTCCCGTCCAGGATGACTGTGGGCCAGTTCATCGAGTCCATAGCGGGGAAGGCTGCTGCCTTCCGCGGCTCTCCTGTCGACGGCTCGGCGTTCGCAGGGGAGAGCATCGAGGGGATGGAGAACATCCTCAAAGGCAGAGGCTTCGAGCCGACAGGGAGGGAGGTGATGTACGACGGGAAGACAGGGAAGAAGTTCGCCGCCGACGTCTTCGTCGGGGTCGTCTACTACCAGAAGCTCCACCACATGGTCGCGGACAAGATACACGCCAGAGCGAGGGGCCAGGTGCAGATGCTCACCAAGCAGCCCACCGAGGGGAGGGCTCGCGGCGGAGGACTCAGGTTCGGGGAGATGGAGAGGGATTGTCTCATCGCGTACGGCGCCTCCATGGTCCTCAAGGACAGGCTCCTGGACGAGGCGGACAAGACTGAGATCTACGTCTGCGAGAAGTGCGGTCTAGTAGCCTACTACGACGCCAAGCAGAGGAAGTACTCCTGCAAGATAGACGGCGACCAGGCGAAGATATCCACCGTGGTGGTGGCTTACGCGTTCAAGCTGCTGCTCCAGGAGATGATGAGCCTTAACATAGCGCCGAGGCTCCAGCTGAAGGACAAGGTGTAGAGAATGTCAATGGAACAAGCTCTCAAGACGATCGCCGGGATCAATTTCGCAGTCTTCTCGCCCGCGGAGGTCAGGAAGTACTCCGTCGCGGAGATTACCCAGCCAGAGACCTACGACGAGGACGGGATGCCCGTCCAGGGGGGCCTGATGGACAGCAGGCTAGGGACGCTAGAACCGGGACAGAAGTGTGGCACCTGTGGTAACACCGCGGGGAGGTGCCCCGGGCACTTCGGTCACATCGAGCTAGCGGAGCCGGTCCTCCACATCGCCTTCGTCGACGAGATCAACAGGCTGGTCCAGACTACATGCAGGTCTTGCGGAAGGGTCCTCCTCCCGCAGCAGGAGCTCGACGCCTACAGGACAAAGCTGGCCAGCCAGTCGGACTTCACCCCCTCCCTGGTGGAGTCGGTCGCAAAGGAGATCGCGACGAAGGCGAAGAAGGTCAAGCTCTGCCCTCACTGCGGAAAGCAGCAATATCAGATTGAGTTCACAAAGCCTACGATCTTCCATGAGATAACAGAGGAGGGGGGAGCGACCCGCCTACTCCCTGTCGCCATCAGGGAGCGCTTGGAGAGGATAAACGACGAGGACCTAGGGCTGCTCGAGTTCAGCTCGAAGTCGGCCAGGCCGGAGTGGTTCGTCCTCCAGGTCCTCCCGGTCCCGCCGCTCACCGTCCGCCCTTCCATCACGCTCGAATCAGGTATCAGGTCGGAGGACGACCTCACCCACAAGGTGGTCGACATACTCAGGGTCAACCAGAGGGTGCGCGAGTCCAAGGAGTCGGGGACGCCGCACCTAATCGTCCAGGACCTGGTCGACCTGCTCCACTACCACGTCACCACCTACTTCGACAACGAGGTGTCAGGGATTCCGCAGGCTCACCACCGGTCAGGGAGGCCCCTGAAGACACTCAGCCAGCGGCTGAAGGGGAAGGAGGGGAGGTTCAGGGGGTCGCTCTCCGGGAAGAGGGTGGACTTCTCCAGCCGTACTGTGATCAGCCCGGACCCCAACCTCGACATAGGCGAGGTGGGCGTCCCGTTCGAGGTCGCCAAGAAGCTCACGATACCTGAGAAGGTATCCCCGTTCAACATCGAGCACCTGAAGGGGCTGGTGAACAAGGGGCCCTTCGAGCACCCGGGGGCCAACTACGTCATCAGGCCCGACGGCGTAAAGATCAGGCTGGACTTCGCCAGCGACAGGAAGGCGCTAGCTGACTCACTCGCGCCCGGATATATCGTCGAGAGGCACTTGATGGACGGGGACGTCGTCCTCTTCAACAGGCAGCCCTCGCTCCACAGGATGTCTGTGATGGCGCACTTCGTGCGGGTCCTCCCGTTCCGGACCTTCAGGCTCCACCCGTCGGTCTGCCCCCCATACAACGCCGACTTCGACGGAGACGAGATGAACCTCCACGTCCCGCAGAGCGAGGAGTCGAGGTCCGAGGCCCTCATGCTCATGAAGGTGCAAGACCAGATACTCTCGCCCAGGTACGGGGGCCCGATCATAGGGGGGATCAGGGACTTCATCACAGGTGCCTTCATGCTCACAAGGGATGAGACGATGCTCACCACCGCCGAGTTCTCGAACCTCGCGCTGGTTGGGGACTTCATCGGGGACCTTCCGGAGCCGGCGGTGAAGGGGCCCCGCCCGATGTACACAGGCAAGCAGCTCTTCTCCCTCTTCCTCCCCAAGGGGATGAACTACGTCCTCACCTCGAAGTGGGCGAAGGCGCAGAGGACCGGCGCCTCCAACGACGTCGTCATCCGCGACGGGGAGCTGGTCTCCGGGGTGGTGGACAAGGCTGTCATAGGGGCCGAGGAACCGGACTCTCTGCTGCACAGGATAGCCAAGGACTACGGCAACGAGGAGGCGCGCAACTTCCTCAACTCGATACTCAAGGTTCTCAAGAACTTCCTCACGAGGAGGGGGTTCACATACGGGTTCAACGAGCTCGAGCTCCCGTCGGAGGCGAAGCAGGGGATCACAGACGCCCTCGACGAGGCCTACTCGAGCGTGACGGACCTCCAGAAGAAGTACAAAGCGGGCTCGTTGCAGCTGACCAGGGGGCTCTCGGCCGAGGACACGCTTGAGGCGTACATAGTCAACGAGCTAGCGAAGGCGAGGGACAAGGCGGGGAGGATAGCCGACAGGGCGCTCCCTGCTGAGAACTCAGGCATGATTATGGCCAGGACAGGGGCGAGGGGGTCGAGCCTCAACGTCGGCCAGATGACAGCAGCCCTAGGGCAGCAGTCAGTCCGCGGGAAGAGGATCAGCCATGGCCTGAAGGGGAGGGCCCTCAGCCACTTCGCCTGGAACGACCCTTCGCCGACAGCGAAGGGGTTTGTCAAGAGCAACTACAGGGACGGCCTTTCCCCCACCGAGTTCTTCTTCCACGCCATGGGGGGCCGCGAAGGGCTCGTAGACACCGCTGTAAGGACCCAGCAGAGCGGCTACATGCAGAGGAGGCTGGTCAACGCTCTGGAGCATCTGAAGGTCGAGTACGACCTCACCGTGAGGGACCCTCACGGGCACATCATCCAGTTCCTCTACGGAGAGGACGGCGTCGACCCCGCCAAGAGCGACCATGGCCGGCCCATCAACCTTGATCGGCTTGTCGAGACGGAAGAGCTCTCCTACAAGTCGAAGGGGAAGGTAGACGGGGCCGAGCTGGAGAAGCTCCTGAAGAAATACCAGCCACAGCTCAACGAGAGGCTCCTCAAAGAGCTGAACGACAAGCTCGGGGGCTCTCACCTGAACGACGAAGGCCTCAAGGAGACGATGGAGAAGGTGGCTGAGGCTCTCGACTACTCAAGGGTGGAGCCGGGCGAGGCGTCGGGGATAGTCGCCGCCCAGTCGATCGGGGAGCCGGGCACGCAGATGACACTGAGGACCTTCCACTTCGCAGGCGTCCGCGAGAGGGACGTGACCCTTGGGCTCCCGAGGCTGATGGAGCTGGTTGACGCAAGGAAGATTCCGGCGAAACCATCGATGGACATCTATCTCGCCAAGGACTACGCCGCCCAAAACGAGAAGGCCGTCAAGGTGGCGAAGGAGATACTCTTCACCAAGGTAGGGAACGTCGTCGCCTTCAGCGAGGTCGACCCCACCGAAGGGATCAAGCTCCACCTCAGCCCGGAGATGATGGCGGACAGGGACACCACCCCCGAGGAGATCGCAAAGGTGATCGAGACCGGGAAGAGGAAGGTCCAGCAGGACAAGAGAAACCCGAACATCATCCATGTAAGCATGCCCGAAGCCGACCTGTCGGCCCTCTTCACCCTCAGGAACAAGATCCTCAACATGAAGCTGAAGGGGATCCCCGGGATAACCAGGGTCACCGTGGTGAAGGAGGGGGAGGAGTGGTTCATCCAGACCTCTGGTTCTAACCTCGGCAAAGTCGTCCAGGTCCAGGGGGTCGACCAGGCCAGGGTCTACACCAACAACGTCCACGAGGTCGCGCAGGTGCTTGGGATCGAGGCCGCCCGCGCCACCCTCGTCAGGGAGCTCATGAGCACGCTCGACGAGCAGGGGCTCGAGGTAGACATACGCCACATCTTCCTTGTGGCCGACCTGATGACGTCGAAGGGGTACATCCAACAGATAGGCAGGCACGGCATCGCAGGGACGAAGAGCAGCGTCCTCGCAAGGGCGGCCTTCGAAATCACCGTCCCGACACTCGCCGAGGCGGCGGTGAAGGGCGAGGTGGAGGACTTGAAGGGCGTCACCGAGAACGTCATCGTCGGGCTCCCGATACCCGTCGGGACCGGGATGATCGACCTCTACATGAGCTGAAAGCGACATGGTGGACAGCGCTCAACTCTCCAAGGTGGTCAAGGAGGCCATGAAGGCAGGCAAGACTGCCATAGGCGCCAAGGAGAGCATCGCGTCGGTGAAGGGGAGCAAGGGGGTCCTCATCACGAGGTCAATCCCCCGCGACCTGGGGGAGAAGCTCAGGGAGGAGGCGAAGAAGAACGGGGTACCGGTCGTTGAACTGACCCAGACGTCAGCGGAGTTGGCGCGGTTGGTGGGGAAGCCCTACAAGGTCTCCGCCATGGCGCTCAGGAACGTGAGCGACACCGACGTCAAGCAGCTGATTCGGTGATTCCGCAGGTGCCAGAAATCAAACTCTCTTCCGACGAGCTCTCCCTCATGTCCATGTTTCAGGGGATGACGGGGGCAACCGCCAGGGACTGTGTCATCGACGAGAAGAGGGACAGAGTCATCTTCGTAGTAGCACAAGGGCAGATGGGGCTCGCCATAGGCAAAGAGGGGGCTTCGGTGAAGAAGTTGGAGCGGGCGGTGAGGAAGCCGGTCGAGGTCGTAGAGTGGGCGGACGACATAGATGGGCTGGTCAGGAACACCCTAGGAGCGAAGTTCGTCCAGGAGGTCCGCGTCAGCGAGAGGCTGGACGGGACCAAGGGGGTCGTGGTGGTAGTCGACTCAAGAAAGAAGGGAGCCGTGCTTGGGCTAGGCGGGAAGAACGCGGAGAAGGTGAGGCTACTCGCAAGGCGCTACTTCGAAGTGAGCAACCTGCAGATTACGTCCGAACTGCTTTGAAAGCTCTATATACGATGGGAAAAGGCCGCGTCTGAAGCATGTCCGGCTCACCACGCGGAGAGTTTGCGGCGAGGCAGATTTCGCTCAAGCGCCAGAGGCTCCGCTGGTCAAACAAGTGGTACAAGAGGCGGAAGCTCGGCCTGGACTACAAGGCGGACCCCCTCGAAGGCGCCCCACAGGCCAGGGGGATCGTCCTCGAGAAGGTCGGGGTCGAGTCGAAGCAGCCCAACTCGGCGATCAGGAAGTGCGTGCGCTGCCAGATAGTCAAGAACGGTAAGCAGGTGACCGCCTTCCTGCCTGGGGACGGCGCCCTGAACTTCGTGGACGAGCACGACGAGGTGATACTGCAGGGGATAGGCGGGTCGATGAAGAGGGCGATGGGGGACATCCCAGGGGTCCGTTGGACTGTGTTCAAGGTAAACGGCGTCTCGCTAAACGAGCTTGTGTACGGACGGAAGGAGAAGCCGAGGAGATAGGCGTGAGCAAGCAGGCGCTCGAGTACCCCAACCTCCTGCTCTGGGAGAGGTGGGACCTGACCGGGGTCAAGGTGACAGACCCGGGGCTCCAGACGGTGATCAACGTGAGGCCGATCCTCATCCCGCACTCGGGGGGGAGGCACGAGCACAAGAAGTTCGGGAAGACCAGGGTCAACATAGTCGAGAGGCTCGTCAACGAGATGATGCACTTCGGCAAGAAGTACGCCAAGAACACGGGGAGGATGGGCGGCAAGAAGCAGAAGGCGCTGAGCGTCGTCAAGACATCCTTCTCTATCATAGAGCTCAGGACCGGCCAGAACCCGGTGCAGCAGTTGGTGAAGGCCATCGAGAACTCATCCCCCAACGAAGACACCACGAGGCTGAGCTACGGAGGCGTGGTCTATCACCAGTCGGTTGACATCTCCCCGGTGAGGAGGGTCGACCTCGCCCTGAGGTTCATCTCAGAGGGGGTGAGGGAGTCCGCGTTCAACTCCCCGAAGACGGTGGAGGAGGTCCTGGCGGACGAGATAATCCAGGCCGCTGCCGGGGACGCCAACAGCTACGCCGTGAAGAAGAAGAACGAACAAGAACGCGTGGCAATGGCTTCTAGGTAGGCTCTCCGGGCGCCCGGGCGAAGGGGCGCAGGACCGACGAGCGGACCAGCGAAGGGGCCTCCCACGGCTGGGTGCGGTTCCTTTCTGGGCCTAAGGCGAGGTCTTCTTCCAGATGGCCCCGTCCTTCTCGTCTTCCTTCCTCAGCGCCTGTCCCCGGAGCTCGTTCTCCATCTCCGGAGGCTCTGCCACCATCGCCCATGGCCTGGAGAGGAATGACCTCGCGAGCTGTAGGACCTGGGGGCCCCTGAATTTCTGGAGCCTATGCGACATGCGGAAATCGTACCTGGGGTCCTTGGCCACAGGCTCGAGGACTTCCAGCCTCGATGTCCCTATCGCGTCCCTAAGGAGGTACCCTGCCTTCAACTGGGTGAGCATGTCGTCCTCGGCGAATATGATGAGAGCCGGCTTCCTCAGCTTCTGCAGCCTGGGGATCTGCTCCACGTCGTAGGAGCTCGCCAGAAGGACGAGGAGGCTGACGCAGTCTGGCCACTCCAGGGCGAACTCGAGGGCGACCTGACCCCCCCACCCGCCCCCGATCATCCCAGCCTGGTGCACCCCCAGCCTGTCCGCCAGGTCCTTGAGCATGTGCGCCTGCAACCTGTGGTCGGGGGTCTCCAGCGGCTTCGAGGACTTCCCATGGCCAAGGAGGTCTGGCGCGATGAGCTTGTAGGTGTCCGCCAGCGGGAAAAGGGGTTCCCACACCCTCCAGCTCTCCTTCGGCTCGCTGCCGTGGAGCAGGAAGAGTGGTTCGCCGTTCCCCAATGAAGCGTAGTTGACCTTGTACTCGCCGACAGCGGCCTCCTTCTCCGTTGGATCCAACTTCGACACGCCCGGTCGGCTCTCCTTTCAAACCTTTGCGTTTGTCAACCCTTGACGAAGGACGCGTCGAACGCCGACTTGTTCGCCTCGACCGCCTCCTCGGGCGTGATGACTCCGTTCCTCACCAGGAAGTCCACCTCCTCGCGCAGGTTGGTCTTCAGCATCTCCGGTCCGTCGGTGTTGATCGTGAACTTCACCCCATGGGACTTCAGTTTCCCGAAGACGCGCTTCAGCTCCCCCACCCCGCTCAGCACCCCGGTGCTGAGGTTCGACGTCGGACAGACTTCCAGCACGGCGCCGCTCCTCACAAGGAGGTCCATGGTTTCTTCGTCCTCGGTCGCCCTCACTCCGTGGCCCACCCTGTCAGGGTCCAGGCGCTCTAGGACCTCGCGGACCGACTCGTGCCCCTCGTCCTCCCCGGCGTGGACCGTGAGGCCGAGCCCTTCCTCCCTCGCCCGCCTGAACGTCCCGGCGTAGTCGGCGTACCTGAACCCCTTGTGCGCAGGTCCAGCTATGTCGACCCCGACCACCCCCCTCCCGGAGAACAGGATCGCCTTGTCCACGAGTATCTCGTTCAGCCTCTGGTCGAAGGTCCTGTCAAGGCAGACGATCAGCCCGGTCTTGACCGGATATTCCAGGGACGCCCTATCCAGGCCCCTCACAGCCGCCATCATTATCTGGTCCAAGTCCTGCTCCCCTCCCCTGTTCCTCTTCATGGGGTTGAAGCGGAGCTCGAGGAGGGTGATGTTGTTCTTCCTGTACGCCCCGGCGATCGTCTGGTACACCGACCTCTCGATGGCTAGGGGGCTCGACTGGATGAGCTCCGTCCACCGAAAGAGGGCGAGGTACTCGTCGAAGGTCTTCCCCTTCGCCCCGTCGACCGTGACCATGTCGACGAACCTCCAGTAGTCCTTCGTAGGGAGCCTGATCCCCTGCGCGTGGGCGATCTCCCACATCACGGCTGGATCCACGGAGCCGCCGAGGTGGACGTGCAGCTCGGCCAGCCCCCGCGGTCGTCTTGGACGCGTCATGCTCTCACTGGGGCTCGATGGTGGCCGGGGGCTTCGACGAGATGTTGTAGGCTACAGCCACGGCCCCCTGCACTTCGTTGGTGATCCTCGTCGAGATCTTCTCCAGCGTCCCGGAGCTGAGCCTGCTCCAATCCGCGGTCATCCCGTCCACCGACTCGACTACCTTGACCACCACCTGGAAGCCGTACGTCCGCTCGTCTCCCAGGACCCCGGTGACCTTGTCGTCCCCCACGTAGGCGAACGCCTGCCACGCGTCGGAGTACGCCCCGTCTTCCTCCAGGACCTCTTCAACTATCCTGCTTGCCTCCCTGGAGACGCGGAGCTTCTCGGGGGTCACCTCCCCCAGGACCCTCACCGCGAGCCCCGGACCCGGGAACGGGTGCCTCTTCATGGCCTCCTCCGGGAGGCCGAGGAGCCCCCCGAGCTCCCTGACCTCGTCCTTGTACAGTTCTCGGAGCGGCTCGACAACCCGCATGGAGAGTCCGGCAGGGAGCCCCCCGACGTTGTGATGGGTCTTGATGACCGCCGCCGGCCCCGTGGACCTCCCGCTCTCTATCACGTCCGGGTACAACGTCCCCTGGGCGAGGTGTTCGAACGGTCCCTCCTCGCGGGCGAACTCCTCGAAGGCGTCAGCAAAGGTCTTCCCCACCACCCTTCTCTTCTCTTCGGGGTCGGCAACCCCGTCGAGGGCCCCGAGGAATCTCTCCGAGGCGTCGACGAACGCGACGTTGAGGCCGAGCCCCCTTCTGAGCACCCCTTCGACCTTCTCCTTCTCCCCCGCCCTTAGGAGCCCCGTATCGATGAAGACGCACCTCAGCCTGTCCCCGACGGCCTTCGACAGTATCGCGGCCGTCACCGTGGAGTCGACCCCGCCGGAGACGGCGCAGAGGACCCTGCCATCGAGCCTCGAGAGCTCCTCGACCGACCGCTGGAGGAACCCGAGCATGCTCCACTTCCTTTCGGCCCCGCAGACACCGAGGACGAAGTTGGAGAGCAGCCTCTCCCCCTTGTCTGTGTGCGAGACCTCCGGGTGGAACTGGACGCCGTACTGCTCCCCGCCGAGGAGCCGGACAGCCGCGAAGGGGGACGCTTCGGACGCCGCGAGGACCCGCATGGACGCGGGGATCTTAGTCGCCGAGTCAGAATGGCTCATCCAGACCGCCAGCTCCTCCCCTCCAACCCCCTCGAACAGCCTGTCTCCATCTGAGACCCTGACCCTGGTCCTCCCGTACTCCCTCCTCCCCGCACCGGCCACCTCGCCCCCGTGGGCCTTCACCAACAGCTGGTATCCGTAGCAGATACCAAGGACGGGGACGTTCCCCTCGAAGATTTCGGGGTCGGCGGCGGGCGCGCCTGGAGCGTAGACGCTCGATGGGCCCCCTGAAAGGATCACGCCGGCGACCCCGGCCTCCTTCAGCTCAGCCAGGGGGGTCCAATGCGGGACCAGGGCGGCGTACACTTGAAGCGCCCTGACCCTCCGGCAGATCAGGTGGGCGTACTGTCCCCCGAAGTCTAAGACGGCTATCCCGCCCGCCAGGCCGGGGTCCATCACTTCACCTCTATGGAGTGCGCCCCCAGTTCGGAGGCGCCGACAGCGCTCACCGAGCCGAAGGTGGCTTTCCTCCACATCTCTCGCACGCTCTTCGCCCCGGCGTATCCGAGAGCCGCCCTGAGCCCGTTCTCCATCCTGGCCACGACCGCTTCCGTTCCCCCGACGTAGGGGACGTACGCCTCGACGCCTTCGTCCAGGCCCTTGGCGGGGACGCTGTACCTGTCGACCGCGAACCTGACCTTCCTCGCGGAGGCGCTCGCCATCCCCCTATGGACCTTGTACCTCTTCCCTTCCTTGTTGATCAGGGGGCTCGGAGACTCCTTGGTCCCGGCGAGCATAGAGCCGAGCATGGCCGCCGAGGCGCCGGCGGCGAAGGCGAGCGCGGCGTCCCCCGGCCCCCTTATCCCCCCGTCGGCCACTATCGGGACGTCGACGCCCCTCTCTTCCAGCGCGCTGGCCACCTGAGCCACTGCGAAGAGGGTCGGCGCGCCGACCCGCGTGACCTCCGAGGTGATGCATATGGAACCCGAGCCGATCCCTGCCCTGAACCCGTCGACCCGCGGGAGCTCGTCCAGGATGTCGAAGGCTGCCTGGCTCGTCCCCACGTTCCCTGCGATGAAATCAGAAGAAAGGTCCGGGATGATCTTCCTTGCCGCGTCCATGACCCTGGAGGTGTGGAAATGCGCGACGTCCGCGACAAGGAAGTCTGCAACCCTATCCAATGCCTTGCACCTCTCGGCGTCGAGGGGGGAGACAGACGCCCCTACGAGGGGCCTCCCCTTGCTGTCCGCGCTCAGAGCCTCCACCTTGGCCGCCTTCACCTTCTTCGCATGCTCAACCTGCTTGCCTATCGGCATGTTCCTGTGTATCGCCCCGGCCCCCCCAAGTCTCGCCATCTCGAGGGCGAGTCTCCACTCTGTCACGGTGTCCATGGGGGACGAAACGAGCGGGACTTTCAGCCCTATGTTCCTGGTCAGTCTAGCAGAGAGGTCTATGCCGCTCGGCTCGACTTCGCTCCTTCCAGGAAGGAGTATGAAGTCCCTGAACGTGAAGACGCTCTGCGCATCGGTGAGTTTCCGTAGGAAGCTTGTTGGCAAGGTGGGGGCCTTGCCGGAGTCGGGACTCGCGTCGAGTATATCAACGCTCCCTTCTGTCTACGGCGCCGGTACCCGACTTGTGCCCCTGTCGACCTTTCTCCCCGTCAGCCGTTAGCTGGATGTCCGGTCATGCAGCAAACGCAGAGCCCCAAAGGGTGCCGGTGCCAGTAGTAATGTCCGAGGCTGTAGGTCGCTCCCGCGCCGTACATCTCGAACGAAAGCGGTTGGTGCCCGCCGGGGGATAGAAACAGGAATTTTGTATCCCCGTTATGGAAGGAACGGCGAAGAAGCACGCAAGCAAAGCCGCTCGGACCACGGCCCGCCAAAGCTTTCGACCTGCTTTCACGGCATCGAACGCGGCCGCATGGGCTCTTTCGCTCCGGAGCCCTCCTGGGCACGATCCTGTGTCCTTGATAGGGAGGCGTCGTCTCAACCCCCCGTCGAGATCTACCGCCTGGAGCTTGATTCGAAGCGGTGCGACGACATCGCGAGGGGCTTGAGCCGTCCGGAGCGCGGGCACCTGAGCCATGCGTATCCTTGAGGGAGTTCTTCCTGCCTCCCCGAGCTTGCCGGCGAGGGGGGCTTGCGCCTTCGGCCGGGCCCTTCAGAGGGGCTGGGGTCGGGACAGTTTCGCTGACCCCCATCCGCGGAGTCGACGCGCCCTCCAGAGGCTTATGTAGGTGACGAGGGAGCCGTCCGCCATGAAGTACGTCCTGATCCCGGGCGCTTGGCTGGGGGGATGGGTGTGGAGGGACGTGGCTGCCCAGCTTCAGAAGGACGGCCACGAAGCCTATCAGGCAACCCTGACCGGGATGGGAGAGAGGGTCCATCTCATGTCCAAGGACGTCGGGATGGATACCGCCATTGACGACGTGCTCAACGTCATAAGGTATAACGAGCTGGACGACTTCGTCCTTGTGGGGCACAGCTTCGCGGGGAAAGTTGCCGCCGCTGTCTCTGACAGGGCCCACGACAAGGTGAAGAAGGTGATCTACCTCGACGCGTTCAGGCCCGAGCGGGTCAGGACCCCTCAGGGGGGGTTCGACCCGACGAACGAGTTCCCGGCCCTCACCGAAGACAAGCTGGGGGTCCCACTGACCGATGCGACCGTCCACACGATAGGCAAAGACATCATCGGAGAAAAGAGGAGGTGGTTCATGTCCATGTCCACCCCCTGGCCGATAAAGCTCGCGAAGGACCCCATCACGCTGTCAGAGAACTACGACAAGATCAAGGAAGCATACGTCTTCTGCACCCTTTCCGGCGACCCCGTGGATGATATCGTCGCTGGGAAGTGGGGGAAGCTTGACGGGCCCTATAGGAAGATAGAAGCCGGGCACTGGCCCATGATAACGAAGCCGACTGAGACGGCGAAGAGCCTGGTCGACCTCTCCTGAGGCAGCCTGGATGCCCCCATCCAACACGCTGGCATGAGTGCGCAGGACGGCGCCCTGACGTGGCTCCTCGAGGAGGGTCAGCCCTCGGTGAGGTATTTCGCCCTTACGGGGCTCCTCGGAAGGAGCGAAGCAGACCCTGAAGTCAGGGAGGCGCGCTCCGCAATCCCTTCCATTGGCTGGGCGAAGGAGGTCATGGACAGGCGGAGACCAGGGGGCTTCTGGGAGGAGGAGCGGAGCCTCTATCAGCCGAAGTACTCGGCCACCAACTGGATGCTCCTAGTCCTCGCGGACCTCGGACTCACGAAAGCCGACCCGAGGGTCGACGCGTCCTGCCGGCTTTGGATTGACAGGTTCGCCGCGGACGACGGGGGGTTCGCGGGGTCGAGCGAGAAGGGCGCGAAGCGCGGTCACCTCTGCACCACAGGTAACGCCGCCAGGGCCCTGGTGAAGTTCGGGTACGTCGACCACCCCAGGGTGAAGAGCGCGTTCGAGTGGTTCGTGAAGAGCCAATCGGAGCTCGGAGGGTGGTCTTGCTTCAACTACGGAGAGAGGGCGAAAGGGCGCAACCTGGACTCATGGGAGCCGCTCAGCGCGTTCGCTGTCTACCCCCGCCAGAAGTGGACGCGGGGGATGAAGGGAGCGGTCGAGAAGGGGGCCGAGTTCTTCCTCCAGCGAGAGCTTCACCGACAGGGGGAGCGATACGAACCATGGTACCTGTTCCATTATCCTGTGCACTACTACTACGACATCCTCGTCGGCCTCGATTTCATGACCGCCCTGGGCTATACCACTGACAGGAGGATGGACTACGCCGTCTCGCTCCTGAAGTCGAAGCGCAGACCGGACGGCAGGTGGCTCCTCGACTCGGTCAACCCGGACCCTGACAGTCCTCAGGGGCGCTGGGACAGGGACCATCCGAGACAGGCGACGGTCCCATTCTCGCTTGAGGTCCCAGGGAGACCGAGCAAGATGGTCACCCTCAGGGCGCTGACTGTGCTTGCCCGCCTGGGGGAGTGGGGCGCAGGGTCCGGCCGTTGACACGAGCCGCGTTCTCGGCCTCCATCGGGACCGTGAGGCGCCTTGCCGTCACCAAGCAGCGCCTCGCCGGCGCCCTCCCCACCGCGGCGACGAGGGACGACATCGTCTCCCTGGTGAAAGACCTGGCCTACGTGCAGTGGGACCCGGTGACCGTGGTCGCCCCCTCGCACCTCCTCTCCATCTGGGCGAGGCTCGGCGGCTTCCGCCCGGCCGACCTCGAAGCGCTCCTGTGGGACGAGAAGAGGCTCTTCCAGCACTGGCTCCCCTTCGCCGCGATCGTGAGCTGCGAGGACTATCCGATATACTCCTCCCTGATGCGGCGCTACCCGGGCTCGCTGGCCGGGTCGTGGAAGCACCAGAGCTTGGAAGCCGCAGAGTTCCTCACCTCCCATCGCGAGCTGAGGCGGCGGGTGCTGAGGGAACTCGCAAGGGGGCCCCTCCTCGTGAGCCAGTTCAAGGATCACCACCGGACGAAGAGGCGCAACGAGGACTGGGCCCCCGGAAGCGACGTCGGAGAGATGCTCTTCCACCTTCACATGAGGGGGGAGGTGATGGTCGTCGGGCACGAGGGGAATCAGAACCTCTGGGGCCTGACCGAAGGCTTCCTCCCCCGCTGGGTGGATGACACACCACTGACCGAGGAAGAGTACGAGCGCCGGGCGGCAGAGCGGGCGATCCTTGCCTTGGGGACGGCGACAGCTCCTGAGGTGAACTACTACTTCCCCCGGGGACGCTACCGGACGTTGCGGAGGACCCTCGGCCTCCTTGAGGAGGAGTCTGTGATCCACCGGGTCAGCGTAGAGGGGTCGGGTCGCGGCGCGCCGAGGTACATCCACAAGGACGATCTCGGCTCCCTGGACCTCGCCGCGACCGACTCCTGGCGACCCCGCATGTCGCTCCTCCCTCCGTTTGACAACCTTGTCAGCAGCACCGCCCGGACGAAGGCGCTCTTCGCCTTCGACTACGTGAGGGAGCAGTTCCTGCAGAAGGAAAGGCGGAGGTTCGGGACCTATGTCATGCCGATTCTCTTCGGCGACCGCCTGATAGGCCGGATTGACCCCCGCTTGGACAAGCGGGCAGAGAGGCTGCACATCAACTCCGTCCACGCAGAGAAGGGAGCCCCCGCCGACAGCGAAGTCTCGAGGGAGCTGGCAGAGACTATCGAGAGGCTCTCCGAGTTCGTCGGCGCCAAGGAGGTGGTCTACACGGACCGGGTCCCTCCGAAATGGAGGGGCTCGCTGCGATGAGCGACGGCAGGACCAGCGGGGGGTGATGGACAGGGCCTCCACAACCGTTAACTAGCCTGCGCAGCCCTTTCCGAGACGGGTTGCCCCCTGAACCAGGGTCTCTTTTCGGCGGGCTTCTGAGCGTCTGCGTCAGCGACGAGTACGACGACGAAAGGAAGGTCCTCGCCGAAGGGGTCCTTCTAGTCGCACTCGGTGCCGTGAGCAGCTTGCTGACAGTCTACGCGCTGTCGGCGCTCGGCTTCCTGCTGTAAACAATTGAACAAAGGCGTAAAGTAATACTGTCCCGTCCCGATTTACCGAATTCCGTGCCCCATGCGGTACATCGAAACAGCATGGGAAGAAAACTCATCCTGTTCGGATTCTGGCTCGTGGGTTACGCCCTGGGCTTCTTCGCCTGGCTGGTCCGGGCCCCCGTGATCTCCTTCATCGAGACCTTCGGGTTGAGCTCTGACATGGCGGGAGCCTTGATTACGGGCTTCGCCGGTTCGCTGGTGATGCTCGTCGGCGTCATCATGTGGAGCTACCTATCTTCGAGCTAGGCGATAGGCATAAAGCGTGGAGCAGGAAGCTCGACCCTGCTCGCGCTCCCGGATTTCGGCCAAAGGCAGGTCAGACCCTTCTGGCATGTCTAGGGCGCGGCGTGGCGACCTTCGACCGTCTCCTCCCCGCTCGCTATCTTCCTGTAGCGGTTCGCCAGCCTGACCGCCCTTCCTAGGAGTAGTCCTACGCCGAAGGTGAGTAGGAGGTCCGCGGCCATCGTCGAGTAAAGGCCGGCTCCTGTCAGTGCCGCCTCCGCGAATCCAAACGTCGCGGGTCCCAGGAACACGAGGTCCAAGCCGAGCCTCGCCACGAGCGCGACCAGGTAAATCGCATAGATGATGACGCCTCCCTTGAAGTAGAGAGTCCCCCCTTCCTTCCAGAAGACGACCCTCCTGTCGGTGTAATGATACGAGCCGACCGCCGCAGCAGCCGCGAGGATCGCCTCCGGGAGCGCGAGGAGGTAGGGGACCCCCTCAGAATACGACAGCGCGGAGAAGCCTGCCCCTATTATGACATACACCCCTGTGTAGACGTACGTCCGGGAGATGCTGAACCTGGCCCCCCTGTGGGTCGCGTAGACCCTCCTCGAGACCCTCAGCAGGATTACGGCAAGGACGGCGATGATGAAGAAGTAGGACGCCGACGCTGAGGACGCGGTCAACAACAATATTGCTACGACATTCGATGTAAACCTGCTGTTCGGCTAGGCACCCCCGCATCGCGCCCTACCCGAAGGGTAGGGCACTATCCGCGGCCCTTTTCTCAGGGCGCGGGCTCTACTCTATGGCTTCTGCTCCGCTATCTGCACCCTCTCCGGGGTGCTGTCCTCGCCTCCCAGTTCCCTGGGCGCCTCCGCAGGGGACGCACTTGGAACCGCAGCCTCCACCATCGAGCTCGCCGAGCCCACTACTGGGTGGCTGGGGCCGCTCGTCATCGGAAGGACGAGGTCGGTGGTCATGGCGCTTGTCGGAGTGAGGGGCGGAGGTTCAGGCATGCGTAGCTGCCCCTCCACCAATCGAAGAGGAGCCTGATGCATGGGCACCGGTCATCCAGACGTCGAAGTAGGGCACAGTCGGCGCCGCCTCTCAGATGCAGAGCCCGCTGCTCCTGGTTCGCGTTTGGCTCGCGGTCTTAGCTCCGCCCGAGACGAGCATTGTATCTAGTATAGGAGCGGCACGGATGCGAAGACCTTGGCGTCGTTGACGAGGTTCGCAAGTTTCGAGTACTCATTGGGCTCGTGAGGGACGTCGTCGATGGTGCTCCACACCGCCGTAGGTATCCCAGACTTCCTGAATAGGTTCCCGACTGTCTGCCCTCCGATCCCGATGAACCTCGGTTTGACGCCTGCTACGGCCGAGACCGCCTTCTCCAGGAGGACCGCGACCTCGCTGTCGGTGTCTGTCGCCGGTCCGGCTGGCTCCATCTGCACCTTCTCGAACCTGACCTTCGCGCCGTATCTACGCTCGACCCGCAAGGCCGTCGACTTCATGTCTCGCACCACGGATTCGAGGTCGTATTCGGGGAGGACCCTGCAGTCGAAGTAGAAGACGTCTTCGCCTGGGATGGTGTTGATGTTCCCCACGTTGGGTTCGACCTTCGTTGGCTCGAATGACGAGACGGGGTAGTCGAAGAGCTTGTTCCTCTCCGTGTATTTGCCATTGAGGGCATCGTCCATCTCCAGGGCGAGCTTCATCCCTATCCTGTGCGCGTTGAGCCCCTTCTTAGGGAGGCTGGCGTGGACCTGCTTCCCCTCGGTGGTCACCTTCATCCAGAGCAGTCCCTTCTCCGCTATCTCGATATCTGCGCCTGTAGGCGTCCCCGCGTCTGGCACGACCACCAGGTCCGTCTTCTTGAAGACCTTCCTCCCAAGGAGGGCCTTGATCCCGTAGTCGCTTCCGAACTCCTCGTCCGCCACGAACCAGACACCCACGTCGAAGGGGAGCTCCGCGCCGACCTCCTTGAGCGCGAGGAGGCCGAAGAGTGAAGCGACCAGCGATTGGCCGTTGTCCTCGGCCCCCCTGGCGTAGACCTTGCCGTCCTTGACCACCGGCTCGAACGGGTCAGTCTTCCATAGGCTCCTGCTCCCTTCAGGGACGGTGTCCATGTGCGAGATGTACCACAGGGTGCGCCGGGAGTCCCTCCCCGCTATCTTCGCGGAGATGCTCGGCCTGGTCCCCCCAGGCGCTCCGTCGTCCTTGACGTCGACGCGCTCCACCGAGAACCCGTTCTCCTTCAGGAACTTCTCGATGAACCCCGCCCTCTCCCTCTCTCCGGGCCCTCCCATGCGCGGGTTGACCGCGTTTATCCTGAGCATGTCAGTGAAGAAGTCTCGCATCTTTCGAGCTTGGCCGTCAACGGCCGACTCGACCCTGCCCAGCGCTTCTGGTTTCATGGCCTGCCCTGACCGAACCCACCGTAGATATACCGTTCCCCGGGGGCGCGATTGCGGTCCCGCCACGGCCTCGAGGCTTCCTCGTGTTCAACATCTTCACAGAAGGGGCGAGGTCGCCGTCCGGCCGGTCTTCTCTCCTCTGTCGAAGCTACCGACGCTCGTTCTCCTGGCCGCGGAGGACCAAGAGGGCCATCGTCAACCTCGAGCAGGCGGCGTATGATCTCCACTTCGGGGCCTAGGAGAGTGCCCCCACGGAAGTGTCTTGCAAGAACTGCTGGGACCCACTGACTCTTCACGATGTCGCGGTCCGACAGCGAGGACCAAGTCTCGTCTCCTAGGGGGGCGTTCTCGAAGGCAACGACATCGGCTCCCTCCACCACCTGCTGAACCCTTCGGCGTCATAGAGAACGTCTACAGGGCTTGAAGGCGTGGACGGCCGAAGAGCACCGGGGGGACCAGCCGGACCCTTGGCTGAGCGTGCTCGTTCGGCACCGCCGTCCACCATGACGGACCTCTCCACCAAGGGGAGACGCGCGGTCTAATGGCCGTGAGTCGGGCCACTCTTTCGGGCCGCTTATGGGAGGCTCTTGTGGAGTAGGACCTCCCCGGGGACGACCATCATCACCCTGTACATGCTCACCGCGTGAAGAGCCCCGAACCTCTTCGCCACTTCCACCATTCCTGTCCTAGAGAACCCATGCGCGGCGAAGAGCCTCCCCGACGGGACGTTGTCTTCTTCGACGCTGGCGTAAACATCGTCGATTCCTTCAGATTTGAACTTCTCCAGGGCGTCTTCCAGGAGCATCGCTGCTATCCCCTTCCCTCTCTCTGACCTGGCGACGGCGACGTAGTAGACATACCCGACCTTGGGCGCAAGCTTCTTCACCATGATCAACCCGACGGGCGCCCCTGACCGGCGCGCGACCCTCACGGTCTCAATCTCGTCCAGGGTCCTCTTGGAGTGCCTCAGGTAAAGTCCCTCGAAGCTCTCCTCAAGGATGGACCAGAGGGTCCCCCTCGACCCTAGAGGCGCCTCGTCTATCTGGGTCTCCCCCTCGCTCAGAGGTCGAAGACCTCCTTCGAGTTGCGCCATAGTATCCGCTCCTTGTCCGAGTCGTCAGCATCCATCAGCTTTACCAGCTCGAACGCGTCCCTGTGCCGCGTCACCGGGTAGTCCGTCCCGAAGAGGACCTTCTCCCCTCCGCCTATGAAGTACACCGCCTCGCTGAGCTTCCTGGCGAGAAGGGCGGCGAGCTTCTTTCCGTACGCCCCTCCCCCGGTGGTCAACCCCGATATGTCCGCATAGACCTTCGGATGTTTATAGATCAGCTCCGCGGTGTCTTCGATCCAAGGGTTCCCGAAGTGGCAGATGACGATCTTCAGCTCCTCCCGCCTATTGGCCAGAGCGTCGAGTGAGAGCGGGTGCGAGCGGACGAGGTCGCCGTCGCTCGTCGCGGTGTCCCCGGTGTGGAACATCACCGGGAGCCCTTCGGCTTCGGCGTAGTCGTAAAGCCCTTCGAAGGTTGGGCTGTCCGCGGCTGCGTCCACATATCCTAGCCTCACCTTGAACCCCTTCACTACCCCCCTGTTGTCTCTGGCGAGCTCGAGAGCCGCCCTGACTTCCCTCCTGGTCGGCTCGACCGTGACGACGGGGTGGAGGACGCCTCCGCTCTTTCGACACAACGCCAGGACCTCTTCGTTGGGGAGGATGCCTCCAGACTCCATGGGCGGGCTGAGAAGCAGCCCGCTTTCGACCCCGTTCTCGCGCATCTCTTCCAGGAGCTCGTCCAGAGTGTACTTCAACCCATTATGATCGGCATACCTTCGTAGCAGGTCGTCGGGTCTCCGCGAGAGGTGGATGTGAGCGTCGATGGCTCTGTTCACGTCTCCAACTTCGCACGATTCCGAATAAGCCTAGCGGTCGCCGTGTATCGGACGGTGGCGACGCACGGCCGCGGACCCAACAAAGGAACCTCGCCCCCGCCGCGCTTCCCAAGACCAAGCGAGGCCCTTGAGGGGCTTGCAAATCTCCGGCGGCAACGGTGGAGGCTACTTCGGTCTGAGCTCCACTACAGGGATCTTCCTCTTGGTCTTCCTCTGATATTCAGCAAACTGAGGGTATAGGGAGGACTGCCTTGCATAGATGACGTCCCTCTCCTCGCCCTTGACCTCCCGCACGCTGACACTGAACTTCTCATCCCCGACCTCTATCTCAGCCTCGTGGCGGGCCATCAGGTTGTGGTACCAGTCAGGGTTTGTCTCTGCCCCTCCCTTCGACGCGAAGACCAGGTACCTCCCTTCGTCTTTGAGGTACATCACCGGATTGACCCTCGCTTTACCGGTCTTCGCACCCTTGTGGTGGATAAGCAGGATGGGTGCGCCTTCGAAGTTTCCCCCCACCTTCCCATGGTTCCTGCGGAACTCCGCGATGACTCCTGCGTTCCAGTCGTTTGGGCTGCTCAACGTGCCCTCCTATACGGCAAGGTGTTTAACCTCTTCATAAACTGTGTCACGTCCGTCGTCAGACCGGGCAATGATCACTTCACGGAACTGTCCAGAAGTCGGGACAGGGCCCAATCTCGCCTCCTTGTCCATAGTCAGGACAAAGTCGGGAAGGAACGGAGGTGGCTAAGGGACGGGGTGACTGGGTCGTTTGGATTGTCTCGGCCGTCATCGTTGCCATCGCTGTCACTGCCTTCGCCCTCTGGTACGTGGAGACGTTCAACGGGCTGTCAGGGCCGAGTCTCCAAGCCGCCGTGAGGATTCATAGGAACTCCGCCCCCACAACGATAAGGACGACGAATAACTCTCCGAGAGAGAACCCACGCGCGAAAGACGCGCCTTCTCCGTGGCCATCGCTCCGTCTCCTCCTTGCTCGTGTTCTGGATGAGTGAACCGCTTCACGCTACGCTTATATACGCTGGACAGAGGTCGTTTCATTGTAAGGACTGATTTAGCATGGCGGATAAGCCTCATCTGAACCTGATAGTGACCGGCCACGTGGACAACGGGAAGTCCACGACGATGGGCCACTTCCTGTTCGACCTAGGCGTCGTCGACAACAGGATGATCGAGGAGTTTGCGAAGGAGTCCGAGAAGACCGGTGCCGGCGACTCGTTCAAGTATGCGTGGGTGCTTGATCAGCTGAAGGACGAAAGGGAGCGCGGTGTCACCATCGACCTCGCCTTCCAGCGCTTCGAGACGCCGAAGTACTTCTACACTCTGATCGACGCTCCGGGGCACAAGGACTTCATCAAGAACATGATCACCGGCGCCTCAGAGGCGGACGCCGCCGTCCTCGTCGTCTCCGCGAAGAAGGGCGAGGCAGACGCTGCGCTCGCTTCAGGAGGCCAAGCCAGAGAGCATGCGTTCCTCCTGAGGACCCTTGGTGTTTCGCAGCTCGTGGTCTGCATCAATAAGATGGACGACCAGACTGTGAAGTACTCGGAGCAGCGCTACAACGAGGCGAAGCAGGACATCGAGAACCTGTTGAAGACAGTCGGGTATAACGTCTCCAAGATACGCTTCATACCTGTCTCAGGTTGGACTGGCGAGAACCTTGTGAAGGCGTCCGAGAACATGCCATGGTACAAGGGCCCGACCGTCCTCCAGGCGCTGGACGAGTTCGTCGAACCCCCGAAGCCTGTCGACAAGCCCCTCCGCCTCCCTGTCCAGGACGTGTATACGATCACGGGCGTAGGGACAGTCCCTGTGGGACGCGTCGAGACGGGGAAGATGAAAGTCGGCGACCCGGTGATGATCATGCCCGAAGGCCTCACCGCGGAAGTGAAGTCCATAGAGACCCACCACACACAGATGCAGGAAGCCGTGGCCGGGGACAACATCGGTTTCAACCTCAGAGGCGTCGCGAAAGGTGACTTCAAGCGCGGTTCAGTGCTTGGGCCGCCGAGCGCGCCTCCGACCATCGCCAAGGAGTTCCAGGCTCAGATCATCGTGGTCTTCCACCCGACCGCCATCGCCGCAGGGTACACCCCCGTGATGCACCTCGCGACTAGCCAGACGGCGGCCACCATCAGCGAGCTCGTCGCGAAGATAGACCCGAGGACCGGCCAGGCGACTGAGGAGAAGCCGAAGACCCTCAAGACAGGGGACTCCGCGATAGTGAAGATCACCCCACTAAGGCCCATAGTGGCCGAGACCTTCAAGGAATACCCAGAGCTCGGAAGATTCGCGCTCCGCGACTCGGGCTCGACTGTGGCCGCGGGGATCATACAGCAGATTACCCAGAAGGGCTCAGTAGAGAAGGTAGCTGCGAAGGCGTAGGGTATCTCCCCGGTCTCCATATAGCTTCGTTCAAGGAGGGTGGCCGTTGTCTCTGGACCCCACGGCTCATGCCGTGTAGATGACTTCGGCGGGCAGGTCGCCTGTCTGCCTCACTATCTTTACCGTCCTGGCGTCGAGCCTCCAAGCTGTGATGGCGACGGCGGCGGCGTCCGGGTCGGCGGTGTCCAGCTTATCCGTCGTCCCGTCCCTGAAGTGGACCACAATCGTCTGCCAGACCGTCGCGCTTCACCACCGCGCGTCGAACTCGGGGATAGAAACACGTTCTTATGCCAACCGGCCGGCTTTGGCGGACGGGGCCGCCGTGCGGTCCCTTCGACTCCCCTCGTAGTCAGGGGCCGTCGCGATAGGCTCGCTTCGGCCAACGATGCGGCTCCCAGGGTCTGATTCCTAGCGCTTCCAGAACACGCCCAGGATAAGCAGGACCAGCCCAAGCCCGAACATCCCTTCCAACGGGGCTCCGGCCCCCTTGGCGACCATCAGAGCGAGGCTGAGGACGGAGATGATCACACCCATCGCCAGTAGCCTCTCCTTGACTCTCCAGTTCATCGCTTCACCTCCGGCTGCCGCTCGGTCCGCATCAATAAGCGCTCCCAGGTCAGGGACCGAAGGCCTGCAAGGGTTAAACGCCCTGCTGGAAGCCGCCCCACGACGTGAGCTTCGACAGACTCCTCGAGCAGACAGGGAGCTTCAAGGGGCTCTTCGCGGCCGCCAGACAGGCGGGGGCGGACGTGGAGGCCGAGGTAGAGAAGGCGATGGCGAGGGACAGCGAGCTCTTCCGAGCCGTCGGCTACAAGGTGGTCAAGGTCGGAGACGGCAGCGTTGAGCTCAGGTTCCCGTTCAGCGGCGCGGTCGCCAGGAGGGGAGGTATCGTCCACGGCGGGATAGTCATGTACTCGCTCGACAACGCCTGCGGCATAGCGGTCATGACAGTCAACCCAGGGACAGACCAGCTGACCATGGAGCTGAAGGTGAACTTCCTGGAGCCGCTGTCCAAGGGCCCGTTCGACGTCCTGGGAAGGGTGGTGAGGGCGGGAGGGAGGGTGGCAACGGCAGAGGGGGAGGTCAGGGACGCAAGGGGAAAGGTCTGCGCGAAGTCGTTGGGGACCTGGTACATGGTCAGGAAGAACGCTCAGCGCCCCCCAGCGCGGCGGCCACGGGGAACACCCGCGTCTCCTCGGCCCTAGCGTGCGCCTCGAAGAGCTCCGCCAGGCTGTCCCCGCCTTCTCGCAGCTCCTCAGAAGGCTTCGATGCCAGTTCCTTAACTTTCAACATGAGCCTGTACATCGGCTGATGCTGCTGGAAGACCCTGATCGCCTCCGCCGCCCCCTGTCGTCCTAGCTCTCGCACCAGGAGACCGAGGATCTGCGCCTCTTCGTCTGCTATGTGCTGCCTGAAGACCGGGTCGATCGCCTGGAGCTCACGGCTCACGGCGCTGATGTCCCCTCTCTTCGACGCTTCCTTCGCGCGCTCGAGGGCATCGCTCATCAACGCATGCTCCTCCGCCAACTTCCTCACCAGAGCGCCGACGCCCATCTCGCGGGGTCTGAAGGCAGCGCCTCCCTCACCTTCCATCTGCGGCGCTTGGGGCCGCCTCCCTGATTAGGTTTGAGCATCTGGCGTCCCCCCCGCGTAGGGGGCTTCTCTCCTCTGAAAGGCTTCGACAGCTCGCGGCACGACTCCCGGTGGGCGCAGGGCCGGCGCCTTTTGTCCGATGTCCTCCCTCACAACTTCGGAGGCGACAGAGCGCTCCGCCTTCATGGACGCTCTTCCTCCACTCATCGCCGATCGAACATGGGGCTGAGGGTCCGTCCCGGCAAGGGCGGTGGTCCAGGTCCCTCTCCTCATCGTTTTCGGCGGTACCGGGGGCCCGAGATGGTCGCCCTCCCGCCGGTCTTTGGTCAAGACATGTTATCACGATGGTTGAATTCATGCGGCCCATGTCATGATATCGCCCACCGACGCGTTTACAGGCCCATGAACGCCTATTGCGTCAAAGAGAAGAAGAGCAGGGAAATCGACTCGCCGAAGGAAGTCACCTTCAAGAACGGGCGCCACGCCATCAGAGGCAAGTGCTCGTCCTGCGGGACCACCCTGTTCCGAATCACAGGGAAGTAGAGCCGTCCCGCTCAAAGCAGGCTCCATACCAGGGGCCCCGGCCATCGATGCGAGCGGGCTTAGGAGGGCGCCGTCGCTCCCCCGAACCTGACCGCGGGGCCGGTGCGCCCCCGGCGAATCTTTTCTGACACGCCAGACCCATCATCGCCGACGCCGCTGAGGGTCGTCGGGGCTCTCGCCGTATTCGCGGCCAGGCCGCTCGACCAGATTTCCCCCGCAGGGAACCGCCTCCCACGAACCTAGGCTCCCCTTCCGGACGGCCCTCAACGCGCAGGAAATCCTATCCTCGCCCCCACAACCGTTATATCTGCGCCTTCAGGGTGGAGGCCCGCTTCATGGCCAACGATAGGGCAATAGGCGGCGGTATCTTCGCAGGCAGCGTTATCGGCATAATCGTGTACGGCCTGTTGATATTCTACTTCCCGCTGGTCGTGCTGGAGATCACGGCCTTCGTAGCGGTCCTTGTCCTCCTTGCGATCCTTGCTTGGATCGGATACACGATGGCGACGACCCCTCCGCCTGAGCCTATAACTGACATCCCTGACACGCCGCCTTCGACCCCCGCCGCGCCCGCTCAGGCGAGCAAGGACGAAACCGCGAAGGCGTAGACAAGAGACCCCCGACACGGCGGGCACCCTCCGCTTTCTGGCAGTAGCCTCTTCTCTGTGTTCGTTTCATATGAGCGCTGTCATGGATAGCCTTGGGCGATCCTCGCCCCCCGGACGCAGGCGGACCGACCCGACGTAGGCAGAGGTAGTTCCTGCCGAAACTCGTACGCGCCGCCTGTCCCGCATCCAGACGTCATCGTCCCGCGGACTAGCACGCCCCCTCTGCGACCGAGCGCGCCTACCCCCCGAGGCGCGCGACCCCGTCGCTCCTCGCTTCGAGGCGGTCCTGGGTTTCGAGAGCGAACTGGCTCAGGGTCTTCCTTTCGAAGTCCGCCGCGGCGCGGAAGAGCGGTTCGGCCTGAGCTCGCTTCGCGTTGCAGGGGTGCGTCCAGAAATGGGCGACCGCACCGTATCTTCTGCAGAGCCCCACATAGGAGAGGAGCACCCGGTAGTCCGTGTCGGGCCCGAACGCGGTCACCGGGGGGACCGCCACCATCCCCTGGCTCGCGTAGGGGATCCCCACCCTATGAGCCCGAGGTCGGAACGCCTTGAAACCGAGCCTGACGAGCTCAGGGAACATGCCTTCCTCGTTGTGCGGAAAGACCAGCGACGTCGGGCTCCTCCCGACGAGCGCGACCCATCTCCGGTGGTCCTCCTGCAGCTCCTCTGAGCTCATCTGGGGTATCAGACGATGCGAATAGGTGTGGTACGCAAGTTCTCCGAGGCTCGCCTTGACCTCCTCGAAGAGAGAGATGTCGCGGTCTGCCCTCTCTCCGCACACCGCCCACGTCACGGGAACCTCGAACCTCCTCGAAAGGTCGAGAATCAGGCGGGCACCTTCTATGTGGGCTTCCTCCGAGTCTGCCTTCTGGGCAGTGTCATAGTCTACCGTGATTAGGAAGGCGGTGGTTCCCCCCCTCTCGATGTCGAGCCCGTAGCCGAGGGCAGGAGAGAGCATAGCCAGGCCGTTTCTGATGCGTGCTATCAACGGACCCTCTCTGCTACGCCGACCAGCCGCGCGTGGACCGCCCCGCGTATTATGTTCAGCCTCCTCGCCATGCAGAAGAAGAAGTAGCGGGGGCGGTCCTTGAGGACCCTCAGTGGCCAGAGAAACAAGATGTAAGGTATCTCGGTCCTGAGCCTTACGCTCCCGATGGCGTACCCCCAGAACCCGCGCTCGTAGCCGTCTCTGAAAGTCCTCAGGCGGTGGTGTTCATAGTAGGGGCCCGGCAGCTCCATCCATCTGTAGCCCATCTTGCCGACGTACAGGCGGATGTAGCTGTCCTCGCCAGAAATCATCGGGGGGATGCGGATCCCCCTCACGGCTGCGACCCGTATCAGGGTGAGCCCCATAGGGCCTTGCCCGTACGAGGGCCACCTCGGGTCTAGATCCTTGCCGTGGAAGGTGACCGCGCCTACCCTGCCGTCTTTCATCAGCGCTGACGCGTCTTCCATTATCCCCCGCGTGAGCCTGTTGTCGTCGTCAGTGAAAACGAACCAGTCCGACTCCACCCTGTCTATGAGAGCTTGCCGTGCCGCCCACCTCGGTCGTCCCACCTCTGTGAGCACGCGGCTCCCCGGGAAGAAGCGCCTGATGTCTTCCATCAGCCTCACGGAGGCGCCATGGAGAGTGGGGATGCACACGTCAAGGACTTCCCGCGCCTCCTTCTCTTCAGGGGCTCCCGGGACCTGAGGGGAAGGGGCCGGGACGCTCCTCCTGGCCGGCTCGGCAAGGCGCAGCGCCCTCCGGCTCGGCGGGGCCAACGGCGTCATCGGTGGCGCCGCAGGGGTGGCACGGGCGGGCGACACGTCTCGTGATGAACCAAGCGACCCCAGGGGCGCCCCGTCTGAAGAGCGTTCCAAAGCCGTCAAAGAGCAGACGCCGACATTCATAACCATTGTTGGGTGCCGGGGCCTTGAGTGGTCCTCTCCTGATTCCAGGAGAGGCACGACCCCCCGCACGGCTCTGTCAAGGCCCATGACCGGCGGCATCAGGAAAGGAAAATAGCGGTCACGTAGGAGGGACGGAGGGTTGGCGCCCGGAAGCTCCAGGCCTGCCAGGGTGTCAGGGCCATAGTGGCAGGGATAGCTCCACGCCGCACCGGGGCTGTCGTCTTCGGGGCGTGGATGATCAGCATAGTCACCGGCCTCGTGTTCACAACGATGGTGACGCACCGCCTGACGACTTCGCAGTTCGGCCTCTTGGAGGTCGTCACAGACGTCGTCGCCTTCGCGGGGTACCCGGTCTCGGTGATAAGCTACTGGATACCGCGGGATACCGGAAGAGGCGGGAAGTTCGGGAAGACCGCGATAGTGGGCAATCTCTACCTGTCGCTCGGCGGGTGCGCTGTCTTCGCCCTCTTCGCCCTTGCGGGAGGGAGCGCGATCGCGTCGAGCGCCTCGCTCTTCTTCTCGGCCCTGGCCTTGGTCCCGGTGGCGTACTGGTACCGGACCGCGAACGCCATACTCTCGGTCCACAGGCCGCAGGCGACCGCATACACCCTCCTCTCCACCGAGGCGTCGAAGCTCGCGGTCGGATACCTCCTGATCTTCGTCCTCGGCTGGGGCCTCCCCGGGGTGCTGCTTTCGTTGTCCCTCTCCAACGTAGTCCAGGCAGGGCTGGGGACCTACTTCGCCAGGGGGACGTTCGAGGGGTCGTTCTC
Source organism: Nitrososphaerota archaeon (assembly GCA_029785215.1). Lineage (GTDB taxonomy): Archaea > Thermoproteota > Nitrososphaeria > Nitrososphaerales > Gagatemarchaeaceae > UBA183. The sequence continues at coordinate 54,876 of JAFMAB010000001.1, read as the reverse complement.
CTTCGGCCAGCTCAAGATGTGGCTCAAGAGCGCGTGGCTCCCGCTGTTCGACTCCGTCCCCGCGATAGTCACGCTAGCCGACACATACGCGGTGTTCCTTGTGACCGGGGGGTACGTGCTCACGGGATACTTCCAGGCAGCGTTCGTCATAGCTTCGATGGTCGGGTACTCGCGATACCTCTCCTATGCCCTCTACCCGATGCTCCTCCGGGGGGGTGGGGAGCGTATGATCGGGTCCCTGTTCGACCTGATGATGATGGTCGGCGTCCCTATGGCTGTCGGGGTCGCGGCGCTCTCTCCAGATTTCCTGTATCTTCTCTCCAAGCAGTACGTCGTGACCTCGGTCCCGCTCGTTCTCCTCGCCTTCGGGGCCCTGGCGAACGCAATCTTCATACTCCTGGACTACTCCCTCATGGGCAAGGACACCTCGGACATAGCTGAGGGGAACAGGCACAGGAACCTTCTGAGGGGGTCGCTCTTCTTCGTCCCGTCGGTCAACTTGGTGTACGGCGTCTCCTATATCGCGAGCGTGGTGGCTATAGTATACGTGGGGGGAGGGTTGGGATACTCGTACCCGTTCATCATAACGCTGTGGGCGCTGGATCAGCTCGTCCTTCTCGCGGCTTTCGCGTCCATCAAGCTCAGAAGACTTGGCCTGGCGCCCTTCGCAGGCACGATGAAGCCTCTGGTCTACTACTCGGGGTCGGCCGTCTTCATGGCCGTCGTGATCAGACTGGCCGTCCCATACTTCCTGGCCGCCGGGATGCCGACCATCGACTATGGGTTCAGGCTCATCTTGCTGGTGGCTCTGGGGATGTGCGCCTATTTCGGCCTCCTCGCTTCTGTGGACAAGCGTTCCCGAGAGCGCATAGCGAGGATCCCACGAATCGTCTACAGTTAGCCCGAGCGCATCCGGGCCGAACCACCCGTCCCGCGGTCGAGCCGCCCGGCTCGGAGCGAGCGCTCACCCGCCGGCTCCCAACAAGAGGTGTTCCGCCCTGCAGTACTCCAGGGTGGCTGCGTAGTCGTCGTCCAGCTGGGAAGCAAGGTCCGCCGGGATTTTCCCCGTCGCCGCTGCGCCGCCTGTCGCAGGTCCCCTCGCCTTCCCTGGGCTCGTCTGGTATCCTCCAATCCTCCTCAGCGGGTTGAGCTCCCCGAGGGCTTTCCGGAGCGGCGCCTTCCCCTCAGGATCCGCCAAGTTGAGGAAGTACTTGGCCGGGGCCATCACCGTCCTGGTGAGCCTGAGATATGGCGCTGCGGTCCTCCGCTCTCCCTCGTCTAGTGACTTCAGCTTCCCCATGTTCGAGCGCAGCGGCTCGACCTCCGCCTCCCCCACGCCGAGGAACTCGAACACTTCGCGCATCACCTGAGTCGGACGGTCCGAAAGGGACCCGTTGTCCACCACCCTCACGGCGTCTCCGAACAGCTGATGGTAAGAAGTCAGCATCTCCTTGAAGAAGAAGGGGCGGGCCTGCGGCCTGAACCTCCTTTCTATCCAGCGGCCGAAGTCCGCTTCAAGGTGATAGGTGAAGCCATGAAAGTAGAGACTCAGCAGCCTTTCCTTCTGCTCCCTTATCATGAACAGGAGCTTCGCCCCTGGAGCGAACCGCCAAAGCCGCTGCGGGAACTCAGGGGGCCATATGTATGATTGGCTCCCGTCGACCCGGAATCTGAACCCTCCCCTCCTTTCGAGCTGCCCGCGGTACTGGTCCATGTCAAGGTAGGTGAAGTACGGCCTCTTCAGCTGATGGTGGTCCCTGGCCCATGCCGGGAGGTCGATGCCTATCGCCAGAGTGTTCGGCTCCTTCGGGCTCATCACGTACACCTCGGGGTTCTGCTTCAGGTAGTCGCATAGCGCGGTCGTGCCACACTTCGGGAAGCCTGGGACGAACAGGTTGGGCTTCCAGTCCTGGCCCATCTCTCAGGCGCTCCTGTTCAATCCAGCAGGCACGATGGCGCCACGCCTTTGAAAACGTTTTCCGGCTCTGCGCATGCGGCGTCTCTGGCCGGCGCCCTCAGTCGTACCGCTGCGTGAATCGAAGGCTCCGGCGGGCGGGCCCTTCATCCGCTCCCCTAAACCCCCGGCTCCGCCAAGAGGCGCTCGTCTGCCTTCCAGCCCCTTCAGTCGCGACCGCCGTCCGCCAAGAGCAGGTGCCTGTCCCTGCAGAATCCGACGGTCTCGGCGTAGTCTTCGTCGAGCTTCTCCGCCAGCCCCGGCGGGATCTTGCCCTCTTCAGGGAGCCCGTCGACTCGGCGGGCTACAGGGTTGCTCCTCTGCTCGCTCTCCCCTCTCATCATCCTCCTCAGCGGGTGTAGCTGGAAAAGGCGGTTCAGAGCCGGAGAGCTCCGTCCAGGGTCGGCGACGTTCCAAAGGTAGGTGGCAGGCAGGCGGACGTCCCGGACGAACCGGGCGCGCTTCGACCGAGCGGCCCTCTGCGTCGGACTCAGCGACTTCAGCTCCCCCACCTTCGAGCTGACCCTGTCCACCTTGACCTTGGCTACGCCAAGGAACTCGAACACCTCGTCCATCGTCGGTTGAGGGGACCGCTCCAGTGCCTCGTTTCGGATCACCCTCATGGCGTCTCCGAAGAGGGCGTGGAAGCTAGCGAGCTTCCTCCGAAAGAGAAACTTGTCGACCTCCGGCTCAAGGCGTTCGCTCGCCCACCTGATGAAGTCCGGTTCTCCATGCTCTGTGTAGAGGAAGTAGTACATGCTGACGAGCCTGCTCTTCTGCTCCCGTATCATGAAGAGGAGCTTCGCGTCGGGGGAGAAGCTCTTCAGCTTCGCCGGAAACCGAGGGGGGAAGATGTAGTTCTGGGACCCTTCGGCCCTGTATCGGACGTCCCGGTGCCGTTCGAACTGCCTCTTGTACGCTTTGAAGTCCAGGATCGGATAATACGGCCGCATCAGTCTGACCTGTCTCGGCCCCCACCGGGGCATCCTCTCGCCTTCTACCAGAGTGTTCGGCTCCTTCGGGCTCATCACGTACACCTCGGGGTTCTGCTTCAGGTAGTCGCATAGCGCGGTCGTGCCACACTTCGGGAAGCCTGGGACGAACAGGTTGGGCTTCCAGTCCGAGGCGGCTCCGGTCACGGCAGTGGCACGAGTTGGCACGACGCTTTAGAAACGTTTCTTCTGGCCCGCCGCCGGGTCTCCAGCCAGGCGCGTCCCGAGCGGCGGCCCCGGCCGAGGTGGGCCTTCGCTAGCTCTCGGTGGCGTATCCTGCGCCGTCAAGGCTGAGGTGCTGCACGTAGGCGTGCAGGACGCCCCTGGTCGAATCTATCCTCCGCTTCATGAGCTGCCTGGCGGCCGCGACGTCTCCGGACCTGGCGAGGATATAGGCGGCCTTGAACGGCTCCTGGAGGAGGAGCCTTTTGAGCTGGTCGGCTGGGGTGAGCAGCCCCAGCAGGTATCCGCACTTCGCGCTCTCGTACGTCTCGGCCGCCATGTCCCGCCCGGACAGCCTGTGCACGTAGTTCTCCCCTGGCGTCCTTATCCACTTGTACCCGTTCTTCTCTATGTACAGGCGCATGTACTCGTCTTCGTAGTAGTGTATGTTGGGGAACCTGATCCCCCGCACTGCGGCTGTCCGGACCAGGGTCGCCCCTGTGAACGCCCTGTCTATGGTGTCGAGGGGCCCCTCCCTCCCTAGCGCCCTGTTGAGCGAGCCCATCGCGGAAAGGACATGGTCTGCATCCCTGTTCCCGGTGTCGGCGGACTGCCTCCCTTCAACCGCCCCTGTCCTGTCAGTCATCGCGGAGGTGACGTCACCGAACCAGTTCGGCATCAGGATGACGTCGGTGTCGATGAAGGCGAAGAACTCGGTCTCGACCTGGTCCACGAGCTTCTGCCTCGACCGCCCCCGCCCCTTCGTGGAGTCAACCACAATCCTGTTGACAGGGATGACCTCTTCCAGGTGGCGCGTAAACTCGCCCGGCAGCGGCCTCAGCGAGGGGACGCAGACGTCGATCCTCAATTCGGGCGCCCGCCTGGCCGGGCGGAGGGCCGCGCTCCGTCGACCGGGGGGATGGGCGGCCACGGTCCCGGGGCGGCTGCACCCCTGCGCCTCCACGGAAGCGACCTGTTCGCCTTGGCCCATGCCGCCTTTCTCATGCTTCCCGGCCAGATGCTCGGGCCGAGTTTTAAGCTGATTGTCGCTCCGCGTCTTCGTCGGGGCGCTTCTTCTGCTCATCCTTTAGTACTCCTGAAGCACGGCTCGCAAGGTCTTTCCTTTGTGCGGCATAGGCGGGTGCGTAGGGGGACAGGCCACGAAGGAGCTCCTCAGGGCCATGTCCGCCCTTACGAAGCACCGTGGTCCGGACGATTACGGCGAGTACGTAGACCGAGGAGTCGCGATCTTCTCGAACCGCCTGAGCATAATCGACGTCGAGGGCGGTCACCAGCCGATCTTCAACGAGGACGAGTCCCTCTCCATAGTCTTCAACGGCGAAATCTACAACTTCGCCGAGATGAGGGCGGTCCTGGAGGCGAAGGGCCACCGCTTCAGGACGAGGTCCGACACGGAGGCGATACTCCACGGCTTCGAAGAGTACGGGACGGGGGTGTTCGCCATGCTGGACGGGATCTTCGCCGTTGCCCTATGGGACGTCAAGGAAAGGAGGCTGGTCCTCGCGAGGGACCGCGTCGGGGTGAAGCCGCTCTACTACACCAAGACGCGGACGGGGGACTTCGCGTTCTGCAGCGAGGTCAAGGGCCTCCTTGCCCACCCTGACGTTGAAGCAGGGGTGAGCAGGGAAGGGTTGTACTACCTGGTGTCCCTCTACTACGTCCCGTTCGAGCTCACCCTCTTCTCCGGGGTCTACAAGGTCCAGCCAGGCTCGTACTTCGACTCCAGCACCGGCGCCGTCACGCCCTACTGGCGCCCCCCTGCAGTGAGCGCGGGCCCGGTCCCGACCGCTGAGGCGGTCCGCGACGCTCTCGAGCAGTCGGTGAAGCGGCAGCTTGTCTCTGACGTCGAAGTGACCTCCTTCCTGTCCGGGGGGCTGGACAGCTCGACGGTGGTCGCCTTCGCCTCGAAGCACTACCCGCGCGCTCTGAAGACCTTCTGCCTCGGCTTCGGGCACGATGACGACGAGCTTGCCGACGCGCGGCGCGTCGCCGACCATTTCGGAACGGACCACCATGAGCTCGTCATCTCTGACAGAGCCGCCCTGGACCTGTACCCGGAGATGATATGGCACTCAGAGCAGCCGAAGCTCAACACCTACTACTGGTTCATCGACGAGTTCGCCAGCAGGTACGCGAAGGTCTGCCTGAGCGGGATCGGCGGGGACGAGCTCTTCTTCGGATACCCGACCTCCGCGAGGTTCACCGCCTTCCGGAAGGCCCAGCAGATGATGAAGGTCCCAGGCGCTTCGATGTTGTCGGCCCTCGCGACCGGGAGGAGGAAGGCGCTTCTGGCCAAAGTCAACGACAGGGCCCACTCATACCTCACCGTGGTGTCCCCTGTGTACGGGACTCTGGACGACACCGTCTTCTCCGCGCCGATAACCGAATTCAGGGACCGCCTGACCGAAAGGATGCGCAGCTCTTACTTCGGCGACGCCGGCGCCGACTTCGTGCAGCAGGCGACCTCCGCTGAGTTTGGGACCAAGCTGCCTGACGACTTCCTCGCGGTCGAGGACGCGACGTCGATGGCCCACTCCCTCGAGGTGAGGGTCCCACTCCTCGACAACCAGCTGCTCGACCTGATGCTCCCTGTCCCTTACCGCTACAACTACGGCCATGGCGAGGGGAAGATGACGCTCCGGAGGGCCATGGCGGGGGTGCTTCCGGAGTTTTGCTTCAGGAAGCCGAAGCACGGCTTCAGCCTCAACATAGTGAAGTGGTGGCCGGGGGAGTTCGGCGAGGAGATAAGGAGGGTCGTGTCAGGGTCCCAGGCGGTGAAGAAGTACTTCGACGTGGACGCCCTGAAGAGGCTGATGCCGGCCGCTGGGGGGTCCTATAGCACCTTGTCCCTCCTCTGGCACGTCTACGCGTTCCACGTCTGGCACGAGCAGTTCGTCGAAGGGGGGAAGGAGAAGGTCAGGGCCGCGGCCAGGGGGCTCGCCGTCTGACTCCCGCCCCCGCGGTGTCGTTCGGCGCCTCCGTGGGCTCTCGCCTCTCCGGGGGCACGAGGCTCCGTCCGACCCCGCAGTAGAAGAACCCCGCGCTCGTCGCCGAGGAGGGGACGACTGCGTCCCTGCCGTCTACGAAGGCGGCGGCCTTGTTCATGGCCTTCGACAGCGCCTTCAGGTCGAGCTTCTTGAACTCCGTGTGCGCCGTCGCCAGCAGCAGGCAGTCTGCCCCAGCCGCGGCCTCCAGGGCGCTTTCTGCCACCTTCATCCCCATAACCGTCTCTCCCCTGTACATCGGGTCGTAAACAGAGAGCTTCGCCCCCATCGCGGTCAGCCTCCTTATCGCCTTCTCGACCGGTGTGAGCTGCACGTCCCTTACGTCTGGCTTGTACGCGACCCCAAGCACGGTCACTTTGGACCCCTTCACCGTCTTCCCCACCGCGTTCAGCGCCTGCGAAGTCAGCTCAACGACGTGCTCGGGCATCCTGTCGTTTATCTCCCGGGCCATCCTCACAAGATAGGGGATGCTCCCATCTTTCATGGCCTCTGCGATCATGTAGTATGAGTTACTCGGGAGGCAAGGGCCCCCGACCCCGATGCCCGGATAGTGTGGGACGAAATTGTATTTCGTCGCGCACGCGTCTATCACCTCCATCGCGTCAATGCCAAGGCCCTCGAAGAGTATGGCGAATTCGTTGGAGAGGGCTATGTTCACGTCCCTGAATATGTTCTCGGTCAGCTTGACCGCGTTCGCCGTCCGCGGGGACGACACGCGGATGGGTTCGACTCCCAGGGCGCGCCTGTAGAGCTCCACGACGGCCGCGGCGCACCCGGGCCCGGTAGCTCCTATTATCCTGGGGAGCGACCTCATGTCCTTGAGTATCTTGCCAGGGTCAGACCTCTCAGGGCACGCCGCCAGGCCGAACTCTGAGGTGGCCTCCAGGCCAGACTTCGACTCCAGGATGGGGCCTATCATCCCTTCCACAACCCCCGGTCCTACGGTGCTCTCCGTGACCACCACCGTCCCCCTCTTGAGCCGCACCCCGATTTCCTCGGCGGCGCGCCTGACCGCGGAGTAGTCTGGCGTCTTCCCCTGGTCGACGGGGGTCGGGACGCAGATGACGATGAAGTCCGAGTCAAAGGCGTCGTCTGGGGAGGTGGTCGCCCTTAGGGTGCGGCCCACGGCGTGCTTCTTCACCAGGTCCCCTAGCCCCGGCTCGTCTACGAACTTGCACCTCCCTGCGTTGGTCTCGTCGACCACCGTGGGGTCCACGTCGAAGCCCGTGACTCTCGCCCCTGACTCGGCGAAGAGCGCGGCGGTGGGGAGGCCGATCCTCCCGAGTCCCACAACAGTGACCTTCACCTTCCCCCCCTCCAGGCCCCGCGCGAGCGCCCCCGCCGGGAAGTTGAGCGTCTCCGCGAGGTTCCCTTCCTTCGATGGGCCAGCCAAGCTTCTCTTGGTCGCAGCCCCTGGTGGACTTTATTATGATTGTCGAATAGTCGCGCCGAGTGCAACGCGACCAGGGCGCAGGTGACCGGGGTGACGGTGCGACAGTGGGTGTCTTCATGGCGGTCAGAAACGAGAGGGGGTTGGGGAGGGCCCTCGCGTCGCTAGAGGCCCAGTCGTTGAGGCCCTCGGTGGTGGTCGTGGTGGACGACGGGTCGACGGACGGGACCGGCGGGTTCCTTGACGCCGCCAGAGGGAGTTACTCCTTCGACTTGGAGGTGGTCCATCTCGAGCCCCATGAAGAGAGCTACGTGGGCCGGCCTGAGCTGGCCCGGGTCCTCAACCGCGGGCTCGGCGTCCTGGCGAGATGGAAGGCGCCGCTAGACTTCGTCATGAAGCTCGACGGAGACCACTCGCTCCCCCCGGGGTATCTGGCCGCCGTGATAGGACGAATGCTGGAGGATCCCCGTCTGGCGGTGGCGAGCGGCTGCGTCGTCGGGGAGAGGTCGGCCGAGTCGTCCCCCAGGGGGTCGGGGATGGTGATCAGGGTTGGCTTCTGGAGGGACGCGAACACGATGCGGTTTCCCCTGGAGTATGGCTGGGAGAGCTGGTTGTATCTGAAGGCGCAGGCGTCTGGCTACTCCACCAGGTCGTTCTCAGACATCGCGAGCGTCATCTCCAGACCCACCTCCATCTCAAAAGGCCTGCTCTACGGGAGAGGGATGTACGCCCTGGGATACTTTTGGCCCTACGCGCTGGGGAGGAGTGTCGCCCTCACGGCTCGCTCACCGAGGCAGGGGCTCCAGATGCTCAGGGGGTATCTCGACCGGAGAGGGGTAAGGCGTTTGGACGTCGCTACGTACGTGAACAGGTCTCAGAAGAGGCTGCTGGTGACGAGGGCGGTCAAGGCGCTCGCGCGCCACGGATGACGCCATCCGGCCGTCGGGAGGCCGGAGCTCCCCCAGCCCCTCGGCGGCCCCGGCAAGTCCCCAGCCCTCCCGGCCCCTGTTCAGGGGCGCGTCTCTGGCAAAGAGGCGTTCTCTTTCGCGAGCTTGGCTAGGTTTTCGGGCGCGTTTCCACCGCTGAAACCCATCCACGGCAAAGTCTCAGGATCTCCCGATGGACGGCGGGGTTCGCCGACGCCACGAAGCTGAACCTGTGCGCGAGGTCGAACTCCGGGGAGAGCTTCCCGCCTAAGCCGTCGGTGACGACTGCCCCAGCTTCGGCTGCGATCAGGTAGGCTGCGGCGAAGTCGGTTATCCTCATCGTCCCTCTCAGGTCGACGAAGGCGTCCGTCTTCCCCTCCGCGAGGTAGCACATCTCCAACGCGTTGGCTCCCAGGTGCACCTGTCTCTTCACCCTGCCGAGCAGGGGGGCGAGCCCTTCAGCCAGCCCCGGCGGGCCTCTGCTCAGGTCTACCCCCACCACCGCCTCGGCGACCTCGGCCGCCTTGCTCGTCCTGATCGCTCTGCCGTTCTTTCTCGCTCCCCCTCCTCTCCGTGCAGAGTATACATCGCCTGTCACTAGGTCTCTGACAACACCCACAGTCACCGAGTCGAGCGTCCCCGCTTCGACGACCGCCACCGATGTACAGAAGAACGGTATGCCGCGCTCGAAGTTCGACGATCCGTCAAGCGGGTCCACCACCGCCAGGGTGCCGCCTTCGGCCTCCCCGGCGTCCCCCGCCTCTTCGCTCAACACCTTTACTCCCCCCACCTTCCGCAACTCGTCCAGCAGGGTGTCCTCCGCGAGCCGGTCGGCGTAGATGGTCCGGTCCCCGGCCGCGCCGACCCCTACCGTCCTGCCGCGACCTCCCCTGGAAGCGAGGGGGGACAAACGCCTCCGGACTTCTTCGGTCGCCCCGAGCAGGAACGCTTCCCACTCCTTCGTGTTCATGCAGAGCTCACTTTGCGCTTCCCGATGATGCCGACGATTTCCTTGAGCGTCGCATCCAGGTCAGAGTCTGTCTCCACCTTCTCTAGCGCGTCCTCGCCCAGCTCCGCATGGATCTCGGCGAGCGCCGTGTAGTACCTAGTCCTGAAGAACTCCGTGGGGTTCCTCTCCCGATCGTCCTTCTTCAGCTGCCTGCTGTTTATCGTCTCGTCCCCTGCTTTCAGGAGTATGTACAGGTCGGGCCTGAGCCTGGGCTCGGAGAGGATACCTTTCACCATCGAAAGCATCAAGGGGTATGCGGCGCTCTTCCCCAGCTCAAACCTGATCTTGGCGTACGCGAGGTCAGATATCAGGTAACCTTCGGAGACGATGTTCCTCTTCTCTCGCTGGCTCGATATTATCGAGGCGTATCCCATCGTGGCCCCCAGCAGGCTGAAGTCCGCGGCGGTGTCGGCCCTGTCAGCTACAGGGACGCGCCGATCCACGGCGTGCGCCGACTCCTGGAGCCTCAGCCACCCCATCTCCTCCATCCTCATCGCGAGTGAAGTCTTGCCGGTCCCAGAGAACCCTTCGAACGCTACGAACATCATAGGCGCCCCGGCTCTTCGCGCTGCAGATTTAACCTGTGGGCGGGGCCTAAGGCAGGGCGGCGAACGCGGCGTAATTGAACAGCAGCATGTAGGCGACGTAGGCGACGAACCCGATAGCGAGGTAGGCTACAGTGGGGACCCCGTAGGTCACCTCCACCGCCGCGTCAGACTTCCCCGACGCCTCCACTTCGTCCCTGGCGACGTTGACGTCCCTGCTCACCTCTGTCCTGACCCCACCCGAGACGATGGCCTTTGGGATCCACCTCTGCTCTCTAAGGAACTGCTCCATCGGGACAGTCTTCCGCCTCCCTGCGTTACCTCTTGCGAACTCGTACGATATGTGAGCGGCCGCGACCACGGCCGCCCCGATCAGTGGCGCCAGCGGGGAGAGGGGGTAGGGGTCCGAGGCTACCACCGCGATGGCGATCCCGTCGGCCTGGCCGATCCCCCCGAAGAAAGCGAATCCGAGCGCCAGCCCCCCGATCAACACGAGCTTCACGAGGTAGAACCCCAGGCCCGCCCCCCCAGCGACGAAGAAGGAATAGAGCGTCAGGGCCACCGCGGCCGCGGCCGGGATCCAGACGAGGTCGCTCACCGCCCTGTCCTTTACGTCCTGGTAAGCGGCGAGCGCGAAGGAGGCCGCTATGAGGAGCTCCGCGTACAACCGTCCTCCCAGGGGGAGTAGCGGATATAAGGAGCAGAGCCCGCCCTAGACCTCGTCCACCTTCAGCTTCTGACCTCTGAAGATCCTCTCGACCTTCCCGATGTCGTCTATATCAGAGGGACCCTTGTCCGTCCTTATCCTCTTTATCCTGGGGAACCTGAGCGCGTACCCTGAGTCGTGCCTGTCGCTGCGCTGGACGCTGTCGAAGGCGACTTCCACGACGATCTCGGCTCTCACGGTCCGCCGGTACCCGAAGTCCTCCAGGGTGATCTCCTTCAGTCTGCGCGTCATCTCCTGAATCTCCTTGTCGGTCAGGCCGCTGTACGCCTTGCCGACCGTCTTCAGCTCGCCACCGTCCCTCACCGCGAAGGTGTAGTCAGAAATGACCCCTGCCCTCTTCCCATGGCCGTACTCGGCCGCGACTATGACAGCGTCCAGGGTGTCGAGCTCCTCCTTCAGCTTCGCCCACCCTGACCCCCTCTTCCCCATGGCGTAGGGCTCCTCCGGGTCCTTCACGACGAGCCCTTCATACCCTAGCTCCCGGCTGCGCCTGAACGCAGCCTGCACCTCTTCTTCGCTCTTGACGTCGGACGTCTCGGCCAGGCGCGCCGGAGTCCCCGCGACCACCTCCCGCAGGATCCTCCGCCTCTGGGAGAGGGGCAGGTGGACCGTCTCCTCCCCTCCGCTGAAGAGTATGTCGAAGGCGAAGTAGGTGACAGGAGCCCTCCTAGCCGCTTCCTCGAAATCCTCCATCCTCCTGAGCCGCCTCTGCAGGAGCTGGAACGGGAGAGGGCGGCCGTCCGCGAAGGGGACCGCCTCGCCGTCGAGAATGAATTCTCCCGCCCCTCCGCGGAAAGACTCGACGATCTCAGGGAAGCTCGACGTGATGTCCTCGAGCCTCCTGGAGTATATCCTGACCTCCCCCCCGGCCCGATGGACTTGGGCCCTGACCCCGTCGTACTTGTACTCGGCGTACACGGTCCTCGCGAAGTGTTCCGATATTCCGCGGGCGGTGGCGAACGGCTCGGCGAGCATGAAGTTGACCGGCCTGAATGGCTCGATCCTGACCGAAGCCGCGGTCCCGGCCGCCGCCCTCCCTGCGAAAGCCCCTACGTCCCCCAGGACCATGTGGGCCCTGGCCGCTTCCTCCTTGGACAGCCCGTAGGCCGCCCCTATCGCTTCCTCGAGGAGGCCGGTGACCAGCCCTGTCCTCATCTCGCCCGTGAGCGCTTTCACCAGATACTTCCCCTCTAGGGGGGTGGCGGCAAGGAGGAGCGACTTCACTATCCTCTTCTTGGCCGACGCTGAGCCTTCGCCCTTGGCCGAGCGCAGCCTCGAGAACCCCGCATCGAGGTCGCCGAGCGTCAGCTCTTCGGCGAAGAGGGGTTGAGCCTTCTTATTCGCCAGGAGGTCCTCCGCCACCTCTCCGAGGTCGCCGTGATTCAGATATGACCTCGAGACGTCCCCTTCCGTGGCGCCCGTGACCTCCCGCAGCACCCCCAGGAGGGTGGAGTACCCCACCTGCGCCTCGTCCTTGCTCCCGCGCTCGGACGCCCTCCCAGACGCTACCCTCGCGGCGACTGTAGCGTCCTCCGCCCCGAGCCCCCTGAGATACGAAGACAGCAACGCGACCTTCTCCTTCTTGCTGCTCGTCCCCTTGACCCTCTCAAGGGTCTCTGCTAGCCCAAGGAAGGGGGCGCTCCTCATTTCTCCAGCGGGGTGACCATGACGAGGGCGGCCTCCCCGTCCTTGTAGTACCCCTCCATCCGCCCCGATGTCTTGTAGCCGAGCCGCTGGTAGAGGTTGATTGCCTCGGCGTTAGAGACGCGGACCTCCAGGTAGCACTCCGTCCCTCCCCTCGCGGCCATGGCCTCATGGGCCGTCTTCACCAAAAGGGAGCCCACCCCCTTCCCTCGATGCGGTTCCTTCACGGCGACGGAAACGATGTGCCCCTTCCTCGCGAGCCCCAGCTTCCGAATGTGAGAGAACCCATACTCCATCCGGCCCATGACGTACCCGATCACCCCTCCGTCTATCTCTGCCACCAGGAAGGACTCGGGGAACTCGGCTAGGATGTCATAGTAGAAGTAATCGGAGTAGTGCTCCGGGAGCGCCTCCTCGTTGATCTGTATGACCGCGGGGACGTCGCACCTGTCACACCGCCTTATCTCGTACTCTCCGACCCTCGCAACCACGGCCTTCTGCAAGCCAGTGGAACTCGCCGACCACGGCCGATTAAAGCTTCCTGGCCGGCACAAATGCTCGTCGCTCCTCTCGGGGGAAAGAGTGGCCCGTCCCCCAGCCATGCCGGAGCTCGGAGGGTCCCACTAGCGTGCGCCGGGGGTGTCATCATGAAGCCGAGTAAGAGAGCCGTGGCCTCGGCGGGTTAGCCCTGTCTGCGAATCTGGATACCCGAAGGCGAGCTTGCCCGCAGATCGCCGACTGCGCCGATGACTCTTGGCCGGGCAGGCCGCGCTAATGTCTTTATTATCGGAACGGTCGGGCGGGGGCTCTGCTTGTCCTCCAACACCGAAGACGCGGAGCGAATAGTCCGAGGCCTCTTCGAGGTCAAGCAGCACTTCGTCCTACCTGACGGTGAGCTCGAGTTCCAGGTCGCCTACGACGGCTCCACGAAGCGTAATTTCATGGAGTTAAAGGGGAAGGCGGCGGCTCTTGGCTTCAGGCCCGAGCTGACCGGTACCGCCGAGGAGTGCGTCCTGGTCCTCAGGAAGGCAGACCAGGGCACGCGGAAGCTGTCGCGCCTCCCCGCGCTCCTCCTCTTCTTCACGCTCGCCGCGCTCGTCTTCTCCGCCCTGCTGCAGCAGGAGGTCTACCAGGCCCTCATCCCGGACATCTCGCCGTATGTCTCTTTCTTCGCCTACGGCGCGACGATGGCGGTCATCCTGGGCGCCCACGAGCTCGGCCAGCGGCTCGTCGCTCGGACAAGGGACGCGGGGCACGCCAGTAGCTACCTCGTCCCCGGCATCCCTATCCTCCCCCCCTTCACCCCGTCATGGGGGTTCGCGTCGTCCCAGCGCGCCCCGGCCCTCAACCGCGACAGCCTCTTCGACACCGTGATCGCCGGGCCGCTGGCAATGCTCGGGCTCACGATCCTCCTCTTCGCCGTCGGCACGGTGACCTCCGTGCAGTCTGCCGTCCCGTTCTCGAGCACAACCCTCGCAAACACGACCGTGACCGTCAACCCCAACCTGATCCAGCTGGGCGTCTACTCGGTTCTCTCGCCTTTCGTCCACGCGGTCCCGTCTGGATACGTGGCTGTTTCGCCGATTGCCGACGGAGCCACGGTCGGTTTTATCCTGGTGTTCCTCTGCTCCCTCCCCCTCGCGTTCTATGACGGGGGGATGCTCACCACCGTCGCCCTCTCCTCCAGGGCGTCACGGGCGGCGGCTTACCTTGGCGTCCTCGCACTGCTGGCCATAGACACCCCGACCTACTGGGGGGTGGCCCTGCTTGGCCTTGTCCTCGTCGGACGCCCGTCCCAGCCTAAGCTGATGGACGAAGTGTCGGGTCTCTCGCGGTCAAGGCGCTGGCTCCTGGTCGGCCTGATCGTAGTCGCGTTCCTGTGCCTCCCCATCCCCCACAACGTGGGGACCATCCCTCTACCCTAGTTCAACCTGGCACTCGGGTGACCTCGGGACGACGTTGACCTTCCCCGAGCGCCCCACCTTGTTCAGGAGCCTACCGACTGCCTCCCCCGACCCCCTGGCCGTGGCCAGCCCCAGCTTCGACCTGGCGTAGGTCTCTGGGAGCCCCGAAAGGAGGAGGACATCATACTCGTCTTTCAGCCTGCTGAGGTAGTGCGCCTCCTCGATCCCGTCTACGTACCTCTCCCTCCTCCGCTCCCACTCCCCCAGCCTCCCCGTGACCATCATCTCGAGCGCCGTTGACCCCATCCCCTCCGAGCACTCGGCTATCAGGAGGATGGAGCCAGACTTCCTGACCCCCTCGATTACGTTCCAGACCCCCCGGAGCGCGGAGGAGAGGGTGTCGTCGTAGCCGCGCCCCCCTGCCCCGATCACTATCCCCTTCCCCTGTTGCATCTGAGTCTTCGCGAATGAGTTCTTCACCGCGTCGAAGGGAGCGTCTTCCAGCACGGTCCTGGGCTTGCCTCCTCGGGGGACGACCGTCAGGAACTTGGACCCGGGGATCCCCCTGGTGATGCCCTCGGCCGCGTCGTAGGCTGCGGTCTTCTGGAAGGGGGTAGGTTCCATGTCCTTCCGCGAGCGGGCGGCCGTCGCCCTCGCCCCGGCGACCCACCAGAGGCATGCCTCCACCCTGGCGTCCACTAGGCCGAAGAGAGGGTCAGGCCTGGCGGTCCCGACGAACAGCTTCGCGCCTGCAGACGTCAGCTCCGTGGCGTAGACAGGCTCCTCCCCTCCCCCTGCGGGGATGGGGGGCGGGAGGGTGGTGACCTTTCCTTTGAGGTCGGGGACGCTCCCCTCGACGCGCTTGGGAGCAGGGGAGTAGATCCCTAGGCCGGGCGCTCCCGCGAGAAGGGGGGCTATCCCCTTCAGGACCTCCAGCGTCGCCGGGGCCGCGTCGCAGACGAAAACGCTGGCAGAGCCCTTCGCGAGCTCGGCGACCCGCTCGAGGTCCATGGCGGCTCCGTCGAGGGGGTGCTCCGACACCGACCCGAGGTTCTCCGCCTGTATCGTCACCAGGGTCTCCACTCCGCCGTACGGGATCCAGAGTTCAGGCAACCATGTAGGTTCCCGCAGAGTTAGTTTTTAAGCAAAAGCGTAGGGCGTGCCCTCATGGCCTGGAAGAGACGCAGCGGTCGCCTCGGCGAGCTGGCCGAGGGCTTGGTCAAGGCGGGGGCGCTGCAGTTCGGCGCCTTCTCCCTCCCTGACGGAAGGGACAGCTCCTACTACGTCAACCTGAGGGGGATCGCGAGCTACCCCGGGACCTACGGGCTGGCTGTGGAGGCCCTGACGGAGTTGGCGTCGAAGAAGGCTCCCAAAGCGGACGCCATCTGCGCCGTGCCGTTGACCGGGCTGCTCTACGCGCCCCCAGTGGCCGTCGCCTTAGGGAAGCCGATGGTCTACACCAGGATGGAGAAGCACGAGAACGAGAGGCTGGTCGAGGGGGAGGTGAGGCCCGGCTGGGACGTCGTCGTCGTGGACGACATCGCGACGTCCGGAAAGACAATCCTCGCCGCGGCCGACGCTGTGGAGGACGAAGGAGGGGAGGTCACCTCGGCCGTCGTCCTCGTGGACAGGCTCGAAGGCGCCAGGGAGAGGCTCGGCAAGAGGGGGATAACGCTCCACGCAGTGACCGACATGGTCGAGCTAGCGGACCTCCTCCACTCTATGGAGCTGATCACCGACGAAAACATGAAAGCAATCACGCGGTCAGTAGGGAAGAAGCAGCCCGTCCGCCGCAGGGGCTGAGTTGGTCACAATATCCGCCCTCCCAGAGGAGAGGTGGCGGGAGTACAGGGACCTCCGCCTGGAGTCGCTGCAGGACGAGCCAGCCGCCTTCGGCAGCTCCTACGAGGAAGAGCAGGCGCTGCCAGAGGAGGAGTGGAGGCGAAGGATCAGGACGGTCCTCTTCGCCCTCGAGGAAGGGTCGCCTGTCGGCATGATCACCTACGCGGTCAGCGAGAGGGTGAAGACGAGGCACATAGCGCACATCTACGGCGTCTACGTGCGCCGGACCGCCCGAGGGAAGGGGGCAGGGAGGGAGCTGCTGAGGGCGGCCCTGGAAAGGATAAGGGAGCACGGAGGGGTCGTCAAGGTCCAGCTCAGCGTCAACCCTGACATGAGCGCCGCCGTCAGCCTCTATGAGAGAGAAGGCTTCGTGGCCCAGATGAGGGCCCAGAAGGAGCTGCTGGTCGATGGCAGGTACCACGACCTGCTCTACATGGAGAAGGTGTTCTGAGCCGGAGACAAATTGGGAAGGAGAACCTCTCAGTAGACCATGAGGTTCTTCTCTTCTAGCGTCACGTGCAGGTTGTTGACCGCTCGGTAGACCTCGCTCTCCTTCTTGGCCCCGGTGCAGACTAGCTTCCCCGAGGCGAAGAGCAGGATCACGGTCTTCGGGTCAGCCATCCTGTGGATCAGGCCAGGGAACTGCTCTGGCTCGTACATCGACTTCGGAAGGACCCTTGCAGCCTCTTCGAGGTGCACCTTACCTCCGAGGCTCGCTGAAGCTACGATGTTCTGTATCTCCACCACCGCGTCGTTCTTGATGGGTATCTTCCCCTTCTTAAGCTGCCTGACGACTTCCTCGACCGCCTTCCTGGCCTGCTCCTCGGACTTGGCCCCGGTGCAGACCATCTTCCCTGAGCTGAAGATCAATGTGGCAGTCTTGGGGTTCCTCAGCCTGAAGACCAGGCCTGGGAACTGGTCGGGGTGGTATTCGACTGTGACGAAGTTCTTTGTGATCAGGTTGAGGTCGACTGTTTGGTTGATTGACGCTGACGCGACTACGTTCTCGATGCTTACGATTGCCTTTGTCTGTGGCAACTCGGGTGGGCGAATCCTTTCGATATATAAAGGGCATAAATACTTGGGAGAACGGGAACTGGTAACTTAGGCGGCAGAGCAGTCAAGATGTCCCATCTCCAATGAGTTAGAGATGAGCATCCTCTCGGAAAGGTTATCGCCGACAGGAGTCAAAACCTTGGTTCTCGCTATAGGTGCAAACTTCGCGGGTGTGCAACCATATCTCGACAGGAGAGATAAACGATTGAATAGCACCCACTATCAGCGAAGTGCACCTCTCCATCTCGACTTCCAAGAACCGTCTCTTTACCGAGTGAAAGGACAGCCGCTCCGGTCAATCAAAAAGGGCCCCCTGAAAATCCCCGTAACCAACGTGGGGAGGCCCACGGCGAAACAAGCGAGACCTTATGTCATATTTGGGGAACCATAGAACAAGACCATCCTCGATTCGGCATCTGGACTGTCACTCAATTTCCGGTCCGCTCCCCTTTCAACTCCCGCCTAATGTTGCCTGCGATTTGGTGTATATTGGTCTCTATCATACGCGCCAGGGCGCCACGCTAGGATCAACCGAGGGCCGAACTCGCTCAGAGGCCGTCTCTAAGGTTCCCGCACGTCCTCGCCCTTCTTCTCCTCCGGCTGAAGGAGTAGCGAGCCCACGACCACCAATATGATCAGAATGGACGGGAGGTAGTTCAACCACTGCGGTAGCCCGTATGTGTCGACATAGTATGCCAGCAGCTCTACGTAGGGGATCACGAAGACCACTTCCCCCTCGAGGCACCCCTGGGTTATCGGCCCCGTAGCTATCCCAAGTGATTGGTCTGTCCCTGGGTTGTTGTCCCCCTTGGTGATCAGCCCAGCGGAGGTGATCGCCACCACCCGGTGGACCACAGATATCCCGAGGGCGGAGCAAGACCCGCCGTAGACGATGATGTCGCCCACGTGCACGTCGCTGATTGGGACGCTCTGGAGGACGACGAGGTCCCCTCCTTCGAGGGTGGGGAGCATGCTGTGGCCGTCCACCCGGCGCGTGTCATTCTGGACGAAATAGGCCCAGAAGAGGAGGAGCACCACGGCCGCGACGTAGACTACGGTGCTCTTCGACGCCACCTTCATAGATGGACCCTCCCCGCCTGCTACCAGTTATATGTCTGAATCCGCCGATGTTTTTATCCGCCCTGAGCCGGGCAGGTCAGCCGTGGCAAGGCTTCCTCTGAAGCTGCTCGCGGTCGACGTCGTCCTCGTGGCACTCGCCTACCTCGTGGTCCGGGACCAGGCGGTCCGTGCCGACTACGCAGCTTCGCTGCACACCGCGTGCGCCAGCCTCTGCAGCTACACCCCCTCTTTCAGCTACGGGATTCTGGTACAGTATTTCACCATGACCGGGAACGGGGTCTCGCTCACCAGCCCTCCCACCCTCGACTGGTTCCAGGTGATAGCGGTCCTCCTTGTGGTGGTCAACGCCTGGCACCTATACTCTAACTATGTGAAAGGGGGGCAAGCGAGGAATGCAGGCTCCTCCGCTCCTCACCCCTGACCTAAGACACTCGTGGCAACCCTCCCTCCCCAGGGGTGGGATGCTCGCTCAGGTTCAAATGCCGAGGCGGCGGCGAGGTCGGACATGGGCCCACTCCTGGCCCGTCTCGTGAAGAGGACAGGCTCCATCGAGGCGGCGGAAGACGCTGTCTCCTCCATAGCGTCGACCCTGGGCCTCGTGGGCACCCCAGAGACAGACGAGCACCTCGCCGGGCTCGCCCTCTGCGCCAGGGGGGAGAGCATCGAGGCCGTGTCAAAGCACCTCACATGGAGGGACTTCGAGAGGTTCTGCTCCAGCATCCTCCGCGCCAAGGGGTACAGGGTGAGGGAGAACATCTACCTGAGGCGCCCTAGGGCCCAGGTCGACGTCCTCGGGGTCTCGGACAGGACCTCCCTTGCGGTGGACTGCAAGCACTGGGCCAGGGCGTCGGGGAGGGGGGCGCTCGCCGGGCTGGTGAGGGCGCAGCTCGGAAGGGCCAGGAGGCTGCACGACAGCCTCGACCCTGTGGGTCCTATCGCGGCCGTGGTACTGGTAGCGGTAGACCCGGGGGAGAGGTTCGTGGAAGGCGGGGCCGTGGTCCCTATCTTCGCCTTCAGGGACTTCCTCGACAGCATAGAGGAGCACGCAGGCCGGCTCGAGCTTGTCTAGCCGCTCCCGGTCGGCGCCGCGGCGTAGGGACCCATAAGGTCTTCCAGCTCCTTGATCAGCCCGATAGGGTCAGGGACGTCCTTGAGGATCACCACCCCGAGCCCTTCGGGGGACCTGTGGCTCCCCTTCCCCTGCTTCAGCTCCACGAAGACTGACCCGCACTTGAAGCGCCTGGCCAGCATCCCCTGAGAGTAACCGAAGCCCTGAATATTGCTGTATGCGACGTGTTGCTCGCGTCCGAAGCGCTTCTTGATGCTTATCCCTGTGTCTCCTATGGTGTACGTAGTGTACCCCTTGTTGTACATGTACGCCCCGATGAGCGCGTAAGACACCCCCATGAAGAGGAGGTAACCCGGGAGCGTGTTCGCGTCAATCTTCAGGAAGACCGAAAGGGCCGCGAGGGCGACGGTCCCCTTGATGAGGCTCTTCGTTACGTTAGACTTTAGCCTTCTTTCTGATTCCAACGCTCGTCATTAGTACAGCCAGCAGGCCGCGTCCACGTCCCCCGTCCTCCTCATCGGCGGCTCCTTCTCCTTGCACACGTCCATGACATAGGGGCAACGTGGGTGGAACCTGCAACCGGAGGGCAGGCCGACGAGGCTGGGGACCTCCCCCGACGGGGGGACGAGCTCATGGGTCCTGAGCGTGGGGACCGACTTCAGTAGGGCCTGGGTGTAGGGGTGCTTGGGGTTGGTTATCACTTCCTCTGTCGGGCCTTGTTCGACGACCTTCCCCGCATACATCACGGCTATCCTGTCAGAGATATAGCGGGCGACCGCTATGTTGTGGGTGATGAACAAGTAGGTGAGCTTGAGCTCGTCGTGAATCCGCGTCAAGAGGTTCAAGACCTGGGCCTGGACCGACGCGTCTAGAGCGGAGGTCGGTTCGTCGAGGACTATGAACGTCGGGTTCGAGATGATCGCCCTGGCCACGGCCACCCTCTGCCTCTGCCCCCCCGAAAGGTCTCGGACCCTCCTCTGGGCGAACGTTTTGGCGTCGAGCCCGACCAGGGACAGGGCCGTGTTGAACTGCTCGTCCTTCGAGGTTTTCCCGGCGTCGGACCTGTGGAGGGGCTCTGTGACTATCGCCTTGATGGACATCCTGGGGTCGATGCTGTCCGTAGGGTTCTGGAACACCATCTGCACCTGGCGCCTTATCCTCTTGTAGTCCTTCCTGGAGACCTTCTCCCCCATGAAGTAAAGGTCCCCCTTGGTCGCTGTCTCGAGGGTCGCCAGCATCCTCCCGAGGGTTGTCTTCCCGCTCCCGCTCTCGCCCACCAGGGCCAGTACCTCGCCGGCGGGTATCGTGAAGTCTATCTCGTCGACGGCCCTCACCCAGGCCTTCGGCTGGCGCGAGACCAGCGACTCGATGAACCCCCTCCTCGAGGCCTCGAAGTACTTCGTGAGGCCCTTGGCGCTGAAGACGGCCTCAGTCATAGAGATGGCACCTGAGGAGCCTGTCCTCCACCTGCTTGACTCCAGGGTTCACCGTGTTACATATGTCCATGACCTTCGGGCACCTCGGGTGGAACCTGCACCCGCTGGGAGGGGCCAGCATGTTGGGGGGAGACCCTGGTATCGCGACTAGGTCGCCCTCCCTCTTCGACTTGTGGGGGATGCTGTTGACGAGTGCCGTGGTGTAGGGGTGCAGGGGCCTTGTCACCACCTTGTCGACCGGTCCCAGCTCGGATAGCTCCCCTGCGTACATAACCAGGAACCTGTCTGCCACGGTGTACGCCACGGCCATGTCGTGGGTGATGAAAAGGACAGACATCCCGTACTCGGCCTTCAGTTCCTTGATCAGCTTCATCACCTGGGCCTGGATGGTGACGTCCAGGGCTGAAGTCGGCTCGTCCGCAATCAGGATCTTCGGCTTCATGACGAGCGCCATGGCGATCACCACCCTCTGTATCTGGCCCCCTGAGAGCTCGTGGGGATACCTTCTGAGGATGACTTCGGGGTCGGGCATCCTCACCCCCTTGAGCCCCTCCACCACCACCTTCGTCGCCTCCTCTTCGTCGTAGGGTTCGTCGCGCATGATCTTCTGCGTCCTGATGGCCTCGAGCATCTGCCTGTCGACGCGCTTCACGGGGTTGAGGCTGTTCAGCGGGTCCTGGAATATCATGAACGCGTCGCTCCCCCTGTATTCCCTCAACCTCCTCCCTTTCAACGAGAATACGTCCTTCCCGTCGACCAACACTTCCCCCTCGTACGTCGCGTTGGGGGGGAGGAGCCTCACTATGGCGTGGCCGAGGCTCGACTTCCCGCAGCCGCTCTCGCCGACAATCGCCACGCTCTCGCCCTTCTCGACGGCGAAGTCCAGCGACCTTACAGCTTCAAGGTCTCCATAGACCGTACGGTAAGCTACTCGCAGTCCCTTGACGTCCAGCAGCAACTAGTACGAAAGCCTCCCACCAACCATGTCCTGTATCCTGTCGCCGAGCAAGGAGTAGCAGACCACTATCGCCATGATCACTATGCTCGGGAAGAGCGCGTACCACCACACTCGGGGGACATATTGGAGCCCCGACGCTGCCATCGAACCAAGTTCTGGCTGGCCGACCTGGACCCCGATCCCCAAGAACGCGAGGGTAGAATAGGTCAGGATTACGTTCCCGAAGTCTAGGGTAGCTATCGCCACTATCGGGTCGATGGCGTTTGGGAAGATGTGCCTTACGATGATGCTGAAGGGGGACAGCCCGCTGAGCCTCGCTGCCTCCACGTATCCCCTTGACTTCAGGGTCAGAGCCTGGGCCCTGAAGAACCTCGCATAGGTCGGCCACCAGATGATCGTCAGGGCGACGAGGACCACCACGTAGCCGTTTCCGAGAGTCAATGACAGGGCTATTGCGAAGACGATAAGCGGGAACGCGAGGAACGCGTCCGTCACCCTCATCAGGATCTCGTCGGCCCAGCCGCCTAGGTACCCCGCCGATATCCCAAGGAACATCCCTATCACTATGGCCGAGACGACGATGAGGACCGAAGCAAGGGCGTCTTTCGGTATAGCGTACAAGATCCTCGATAGGATGCTCCTCCCCGTCTCGTCGTACCCGAAGATGCCGACCGGAAAGTTGGCTAGGGTGGGTGCGCCCAGAGACCGAGCGAAGTTGAACTGGAAGGGGTTCGACGGCAGCAGGACGTAGCTCAGTGCGAGGTTGTGGGTATAGTCCGCCGCCATCTCGATTATCCCCTGTATCAGCCCATACACGAAGAAAATCCCGATCCCTATCGCACCTGTTAGAGCGATCTTGTCCCTCCTGATGAACCCGGCTATGAACCGCAGCCCCGACGACTCCCCGAGTGGGACCTCCGCCTCGTTGTGGACGGACACGCTTGTGGTGTGGCTCTTCCCCTTGAACAGCCTGAACCTCCCGGCTTTGTTCGTGTCTTTGCTCTCCATCTAGGTCAGCCTCACTCTCGGATCCATCACGCCGTAGAGTATGTCTGCGATGAAGTTGGCTATTATGACCGCGAGGCCGATTATGACTGTGATGGCCAGTATCGCTGGGTAGTCGAGGTTGTACGCCGCGTTCACGAAGAAGAAGCCGATGCCGTGGTAGGAGAAGATGTCTTCGACGACGACCGCCCCGCCCACCGTGAACGCGAACGCAAGGGCCATCAGGGTGATTATCGGTATTATGGCGTTCCTGAACGCGGTCCCCCAAACCACCTGCCGCTTCGGCAGCCCTTTCATGTAAGCCAGCTTGACGTAGTCCTTGTCGAGGGCGTCTACCATCGTCGCCCTGGTGAGCCTGGTGATCCCGCCGAAGCTTATCACGGCTATGGTGATGGCAGGGAGTACCAGGTGCCTGAGGTAGCTGTAAAGGTAGACCCAATCGTGCGCGAGGATCGCGTCGACGAGAGGGAGCCCCGTGACCGCGGCGGGGATCGCCAGGGTAGGATTGGCTACCTGGCCCGTCGGCAGGAGGTTCAACTCGTAAGCGAGGATCAACTGCAGGAACACCCCCACGAGGAAGACGGGCGCCGCCCATGTCCCGAGATAGATCGCCTTTATCCCGTAATCCGTCCCCGTGTTCCTGTTGGATGCCGCGATGGCGCCGGTGAATATCCCTATCACGACCCCGAGTATCGTCCCGAGGATCACCATGTTCAGGGTGACCGGGAAGTACTCTTCGATGACCAAGATCTCAGGAATGCCATATTGGGTATCGGTGCCAAGGTTCCCATGGAAGAACCCGTTCACATAGTTGAAGAACTGGACATAGATGGGCTGGTAAAAGCCCATCCGATGGGCGATCTGAACCAGCTCGGGGACGGTGAAGTGCGTGCCTACGTAGAGCCTAGCCAGGTCCTCGGGCGTAGGCGCGACAAGGTGTATGATAGCGAACATCAGCGCAATCATAATCAGGATTGTTATGAAGGCGTTCACGGCCCGTCTTGCGACGAAGAGCATGAACCGAGAGTCCAACTATCAGCGGGCCATCACTCCGCCCCTTGGGGCTCTTATAGATTGTTATCAACTCCGATCTTTGTCATACGTAGCGCCACTGCGGCGGAGTCCTGGCTGGGGACGGCTTTTCAATTTGGGTAGGCCTTTTTCGCATTTGGTGTGCGAATTCCTCCCCTCGGGTGGATGTTTCTCATTCCAGCATGGCAGGGGTGAGGGCCACTTGGCGACCACAAGCTTGGAAAGTCGCCCCCGGGGGGACAGAGAACCGGTGATGGGCCGCCCCAGGGCTCGTTCCCCCCCTTCCTTGGTCTGCACCTTGCGCGCTTCATCGCGCCCCCCCTGGCCTGTAGGGTGGGGGTCGTGTCTCAGGGCGTTCCTGACGCGCCCCTTCGCCTTCACCTCTGAACTCCCATGGCGTGGCGCACCCGTTGTCTGCTTATCCCTAGCCGCACAGTCGCGGCCGTCACCGTCCTCGGCTCCGGGGATGGCAGACGGTGGACAAATCTCGCGATTATTTCAAGAAAATGCGAATATGTCTCATGTGCTAACAATTCTTATATAACGTATATGACTTCTCGGGCCTGAGAATGTTACTAAGTCAACGAAAAGCAATTAGTACTACAGCAACAGTCGCCATCATCGTAGTCATCCTTGTCATCGCCGGCGTCGCCGGCTACTTCGTCCTCACGTCATCGACGTCGAAGACGACGACCTCGACGACCTCGACTTCGTCTAGCAGCGTCACGACCACTTCTTCAAGCAGCCTGTCGACCTCTTCGAGCAGCTCGTCGAGCAGTTCTTCGAGTTCCTCGACTTCGACTTCGACGGCCCCACCGACGCCCCTGACGGTAGCTTCGTGCACTTCTGCGATATCGGGGACTGTCCCTCCTACGCAGTCGTTCACCTACACCGCCAACTCGACGGCTAATAACTTCAACTACCCTGTCACTTCTACCCCGCCCACCACTGGCCCAGGCCAGTATGGGCCGACCAACTCTAGCCTACTCACCGACGAGTCCATCGGGACTCCGCCGGACTACCTCGACCCAGCAGCAGGGTTCTACTCGCAGGATGTCACATACAACAACGCAGTGTTCCAGAACCTGGTCATGTACAACGGTAACAGCGGCACACAGATAGTTCCTGTGGTCGCAGACCAGTACTGGATCACCAACGGTGGCTGTACGAACGTCTTCCACATTAGGCCGGGTGTCACCTTCTCCGACGGGACCCCCGCAACTGCCTATGACCAGTGGTTCTCGATCGTGCGCACCCAGTACATCAACGCGCCTTCCGGCATCAGCCTGTTCAACTGGAACGGGGTCTCCTACAACGAGACCGCGGGCGCCCAGTTCGCATCTGGGAGCTACTCCTACAACACCATGGGCAACCAATTCCCGTGGGGTCTGAGGATGGCCATCCAGTCCGTAACAGGGCTCCAGACCGCAGCTGACACGCCGGCCGCCGTCAACCTCGCAGTGCAGGCGCTGAACCAGATGCTCAGCAACTTCAACCCCTCGAACTCCACTCAGGCTGCTATAATGCAGTATCCTGAGCAGGCGTACGTGGCCAACTCGACATACTTCACCGCCAACTACCTGAGGAGCCTCGGGCCCTTCGGTCCACAGCTGTGGGCAGGGTTCGACGGCCAGCAGGTGGTCGAGCCGGCGTTCGTCGACGCCCACGGAGGGGTCGCCAACAACACTGCCAACGCATACTTCGACACCCACGGCGGAATCGGGACCGGACCTTACGTCGTATCGTCAGTAGGGCCTGGGAACAACCCGGTCGTGCTGACCGCGACCCCCAACTACTGGGCGGGCAAGTCGTCAGCAACGAACATCCCGATGGTCGCCAGACCAGCCAGCATCGACACCGTAGTTATGGCGCCGTTCTCCACCAACGCACAGGCCGAGGGTGACTTCGGGAGCAACAAGGCTCAGCTATCTGCTGAGTCACCGTTCCTGTACAGCGCGATGTATGACGCGCTCCCGGCAGATGTGAGAGCCACCTTCTCCTTCAACCAGATATTCCAGGGCATCGGCGCATACGACTTCGCGCTCTTCGCCCAGTTCAACCAATACCAGGCTCCGACCAACTATACCAGCTTCAGGCAGGGTATGGCGGCAGCGCTCAACTACACCGCGCTCAACCAGCCCAACTACTTCAACGGCACCGCATATGCGGGCTACTTCGTCGGACCGCTGACGCCAGCCTACGCCTACTATAACCCGCAGAACTACCCACTACCACAGGAGAACACCACCGCGGCCGTCAACTACTTCCAGGAGTTCGGCATGCAGTCTGGCTCCTACATGATCATCCCGTCTCCGCTGACGCTGTCTAACGGGACAACGCTCGCGGCCGGGACCGTCATAGGTGACGCCAAGGGTGTACAGCTACAGCCATTCAAGCTGTACTACGCCGTCCCTCTGGTAGGGTCTCTGGAGGTCACGCTGACCGTGATCCAGAACTCTCTTAGCCAGTTCGGCATCTCCGCGGTGCCGTTCGGGACCACGACCACGGAGCTCGACATACTCGACTCCAAGCCTCAGACATATCCAGCGGTCCAGCTCGTCGGCTGGGGCGCTGACTTCAACGACCCATTCCTCGGAATGTTCTTCCCACTGATGACCCCGTCACCGTACAACGGGTTCTTCACCAACTCTACCGTCAACGCAGAAACGTTGGCGTGCGAGTTCCCGGCGTCCACAGCGCAGGCTCAGTCCTGTGCAACCACCCTCTACGCGATGGCGCAGCAGAACCAGATATGGATCTACACACCAATCCCAGAGATTCCTGCAGGGCAGCCCAACGCGGGCTTCCCAACGAACTTCTTCTTCGTCCAGCCTTACGTACATGGTGTAGTCGATAACCAGTACGTCGGCGGATTCTACAACCTCATCTACTACCAGCCAGTCAACGTATAGAGAAAGTCCTGGACCGAGAGGTCTGGGACCCTTCTTCTATTTTTAGGGACCCAGCGGAGCTTCCGCGGGCGCGGTCAGGACTCCACGCACGAAAACTATATCTTCACGCGGAGCCATTCTTCCATCCTTGCGAAACAGCGCACGCCGCCGCAAGGGGACTGGAAGGCGTGGCGGGGAGTGAGACGGCTGGCCGGGGCGAGAAGCCGTCAATCGCCAGGGTCTGGCACGGCGTAACCCCTAAGACGAAGCGGGCAGAGTTCATCCATTACGTGGGGGTGACGAGCATGGAGGAGATCAGGAATACGAAGGGCAACCTGGGGGCGTGGCTCTTCACCAGGGACGTGGGGGACAACACCGAGTTCCTCCTCGTCTCGATGTGGGACTCCGAGGAGTCCATACGCAGGTTCGCGGGGGACGACATCAAGAAGGCGAAGTACTTCACGAGAGACAGCGAATACCTGGCGGAGCTCGAGCCAAGCGTCACCCACTTCGAGGTATCGGGGAAGGTATAGCGCCCGGGCCCCGGTCAGAACCTGCGGGGGGACGCGAGCGCGCTCCTGCCGTCCTCCACCGTCGCAACCGCGGTGAGCGGCCTCATGTTGTAGGTGCTCGACATAGAGGATCCGTAGGCGCCCGCGTCGAGTATGGCCAGCAAGTCCCCCTGGGCCAGGCTGACCCCGAGGCGCCTCCCTCTGCCGAAGACGTCGGTCGACTCGCATACAGGTCCCGCGACGTCGTAAGCCGCACCCGACCGCCCCTCCGTCGAGGTCCATGCGGGGACGATCTCGTGATATGCCCCGTACAGAGAAGGCCTGATGAAGTCGTTCATCCCTGCGTCGACGAGGGCCCAGCGGACCCTCCCCGCCGCCTTCACGTAGTTCACCCTCGTGAGGAGTATGGTGGAGTCGGCGACCACCCACCTTCCCAGCTCGAAGACCAGCCTGGCCCTCCCCGCCCAGCGGGACCTGGCGAAGGCCCCCGCGGTGGCGTCGGCATAGTCCCCGATCGAGAGCTCCCCGTCCTCCTTCTTGTAAGGGACGCCGAGCCCTCCTCCTAGGTTGAACTCCTCCACGTCGGTCCCCAGGGCCTCGAGCTCCCCCGCCAGGCTTACCATCTCCTCCGTCTGCCTCCTGAAGACGCCTGCGTCTGATACCTGGGACCCTATGTGGGAGTGCAGTCCCGCTACCCTGGCGAACGTGAGGCTGCGGTCGTCCCTGCAGAACTTCACCACTTCGTCCCTCGCGACCCCGAACTTGTGCTCCCTCCCCCCGGTGGCCAGCCCAGCGTGGGTCTCCGCCTCTATCCCGAAGTTGACCCTGAACCCGAGGCGCACCCCCTTGGACCCGAGCGCGCGACTCAGGGCCTCGACGTCCCTGGCCTCCTGCGTCGACTCCGCGTTTATCATCCCCACCCCTGCCTTGATGGCGGCCGAGAGCTCCTCCTTCGACTTGCTGGGCCCGTCCAGGACGATGTCCCCCGGAAACACCCCATGCCTGATCGCCAGCTCGATGCCGGCTACTGACACCACCGTCGCGCCCGCTCCCTCCCTCGCGAGCCTCTCCACCACGGGGGGCGTGGAGTTGGACTTGTAGGCGAACGCGACCAGGACGTTTCCGTATCTCGACGAGAGCGCAGCCTTCGCCTCGTTGAACCTCTCAGCCAGCCTGCCGACGTCGGTGACGTACAGCGGCGTCCCGTACTTCTCGGCCAGCGACCTGGCTTCGACCCCTCCGATCCTCAGCGAAGCCCGCGAGATGTTCAAGTGCGGCCTCCTTTTGTCCATCCGATTCATCCCGGGCCGTCTCTATTTCTCCGTTGCCCAGGCCTGCTAACGGTTAAAACTCCCCAGCGGGCCGAACCCGCGTGAAGGGGATAGTGGTCGGCGTCGCCGACTTGAGGAGGAAGCCGAAGTTCAGGTCCGAGAGGATCTCCCAGCTCATCTACGGGGAGGAGGTCAGGACCCTGGGTTCGGAGGAGGACTACTACAAGGCGGTCGGGAGGGACGGATACGAAGGGTATGTGCAAAAGTCACTCGTAGGCGACCTGGAAGGGGACAGGGCCTACAAGACGGCGGCCAGGCACCGCGCCGACGGCCTCCAGTTCCCTTTCGGTTCCTACCTGAGCGAGAGGGAGGCGAAACGCTTCAAGGTCCCCCGGAAGCTCCTCGTCTCGGTGGACAGGGGGGCCGACCCGGCGAGCCTCGCTTTGGACTTCCTAGGAGTCCCATATCTCTGGGGAGGGACCTCGGACTTCGGCTACGACTGCTCCGGGTTCACCCAGAGGCTGTTCCGTTACTCTGGCATCGAGCTCCCGAGGAACGCGGGGTGGCAGAGGGACGCGGGGGAGGTTGTGGACGGGTTCGACGCCGCGAGGAGGGGGGACCTCGTGTTCTTCACGGGGCACGTAGCGCTCTACCTGGGAGGGAGAAAGATAGTGCACGCCAACCTGAGCCACGGAGGGGTCTCGATCACAGACCTCTCGGACGGGAGCGAGTACTCGAAGCGCCTCCTGGGGATCCTCCAGGGCGTCCGCCGCTTCGAGGGCGCGGACTTCGGACGTCCCTGAGGACCGATGGGTCGAGCGAGGGCCTCCCGACACTGATTATCCCCTCGGTCACCTGCACCCAGTTGCTGTCCTTCGAGCAGACCTCCTTCAGCATGCGGAGGCCCCGCCTGACGTCCTTCCGCGAGCTCAACAGTCCGACGGCCACCCAGTACTTCAGCTCGAGCTCCTCAGGGACCATCATCATCCCCTTCGCGTACGCCTCCAGCGCTTCTTCGAGCCTGTTGGAGCTCAGCAGGTCGTCCCCCATGTCGACCCACCTGTACCCGCGCTGATACTTCAGGAGTCTCCGGAGCTCCCCGAGGGGGTCAGGGTGGTCCTCTATCCTGAGATCGACCAGCCTCCCTTCCCAGTCATTCGGCTTCAGGTCGGGGGCGACGACGAGAAGGGCGGCTGACTGCTTCCCCCTGAGGTCTCCCCCTTCGGCTTGCGCTGCATCCAACGCTGATAGGAGCCTCTCGGGGAGCGGGGACCCCGAGCTCCTTTGGAAAGCCCTCTTCATCGCCCCCCAGACCCTGTCGTTCTTCATTATGTTCCCCTGGCAGCTGAACCCCTCCCCCGTCGCGTGGCCTGCGCATGGAATGCACTTCTCCCCCGTGTGCACCCCGACCGACCCGCGCGAGTCGACCATGGCCACCTGCCTCACCTCTTCCTTGGAGTCCACGCTCAGGAGCGCCTTCAACGCCTCAGGTGCGGCCTTCCCCCCGGACATCAGGCCGAGCCCAAGCGGTCCGTAGCGGACGTCGACGTTCGCCTGGGTGGCCACCGCCCCGACTCCGGCCCTGGCCCAGGGGACGACGGAGCCGACGGAGAAGTAGTGGGACTGGACCGCCACGCCCATCTCGCCTGTCTTTCCGTCCCGGGCGACGATGGAGTAAGTCATTGGGCCCGGCCACGGACGCTTGGGAATCCATTATTAAACGCCTGGCTGCGCCTCGGGGGATTGGCCAGGGTCGTCCTGTGCGGGATGGGCGCGGTGGGCACCGAGATCCTGAAGCACCTCGTCGAAAGGGGGCACACGATAACAGGGGTCATAGACGCTGACCCGGCCATAGCGGGGAAGACAGTAGCGGAACTCACAGGACTCCCTATCGGGGTGCGGGTGCACCAATCCGTCCAGTCTGCCCCCCTCGCCGACTCCGACGTCGCGGTCTTCGCGGCCAAGTCGCGGGTGGAAGACGTCGCGGGGGACATAGCCGCCCTCCTTTCCGCAGGTCTGGACGTGGTCACCACCGCGGAGGAGATGGTGTACCCCCGCCACGCGGGGGGAGACCAGGCAGGGAGACTCGACGCAATCGCGAAGGAGAAGGGGGTGTCCCTCGTCGGAGTGGGGGTGAACCCGGGGTTCGTCATGGACTGGGTCCCTGCGGTGGTCGCGTCCGCGTCCAAGAACCCGACCCGCATCCACGTAGTCCGCAGCGTCGACGTCTCCCGCAGGCGGCAGCAGCTCCACATGAGGGTGGGGGTAGGTCTCAGTCGGGCGAGGTTCGAGAAGGAGCTCGCCGAAGGGAGGATCGGCCACATAGGGCTAGTTGAATCGGCGCACCTCGTGGCCCTCTCGCTTGGTCGGAAGCTCGAAGGGGCGAGCGAGGGGGCGTTCCCTGTCCTGGGGTCCGAAGACTACGTGATGGGGGTGAGGCAGTTCGCCGAGGGGAAGGCGGGGGACTGCGTCATACGCCTCGACCTCGAGATGACCACCACCTCGGCCGATTTCGACGTAATCGA
The DNA here is from genome assembly GCA_029785215.1 of Nitrososphaerota archaeon. Classification (GTDB taxonomy): domain Archaea; phylum Thermoproteota; class Nitrososphaeria; order Nitrososphaerales; family Gagatemarchaeaceae; genus UBA183. The sequence goes on along the minus strand of JAFMAB010000001.1, from coordinate 23,920 downwards.
GGTCACCGGCGACCCGGTGATCAAACTGAGGTTCGAGAAGGGGGTCTTCGGGGACTCTGCGACCGTGGCCATGGCGGTCCACGCGGTCGAGAGGGTGGGGAGGGCGCAGCCCGGTCTCATCACGGTCCTCGACCTCCCGCTCTCTTGCCAGTGACATCTCAGACCCTGGGCGGGGCTAGCCTCGCGCGCGAACCCGGGGTTCCATGCCCAGAGTCTCTATGTCCCTCGGCGCCCCGGGCGTCGGTGACGCCGAAGGTAGGCTGCCGGGTTGCCAGCGTCCCCTCTGTCCTCCATGCCCCTCGCGGCCGGGGGTTGCGCGGCCTCGCCCGACTCGGGGAGCTGCGCGAAGCGGAAGACGACGTAAGCCGCTGCAGGCTCGCATGCCCTCTCAGCCTAATGCCTTCAGGTCATCTTGACCTAATCCCGTAACTCTGTTCAGTCATCGAGGGCGGGGGTGCGGGCTCGCTTCTGCTCTTAAACACGATGCAGGGGGTAGGGCCCTTTGCTTGCGCGGGTCGATGCGGGCGCCTAGTCGCGTATCGCGTAGAGCCCGAGGGACTCGTCGAACTCCCTGACCGCGGCGTTGTCCGTGGGGGTGAGGACGAATTCGAGGAGGGGGGAGATTACCGCGGAAACGATGTGCCCGCCTATGACTGAGTAGTCGTCCCTTCCGAACGTGCCGTGCGCGTGCAGGAACCTCTTCCCCTCCTTCATGGTCACGTTCCCGATCAGGCTGACGAGCTCCATCTTCTCATCGAACGCCTTCTCCTCGTACCTCTTCTTCTTCTGGTCGAAGTACGCGAGCTTGACCTCGCGCACCCCGCCGATGCCTGTCACAAGGGCCGTGGTGACCTTGTCTTCGGCCGCGGCCGCGAGTATGTCTTCGGGGATCCGCGCCCCCGCCTTGAACGAATGTATCTTCGCCAACGCCCGCCCAGACCTCCACGGCGTTAAAAGGGGTGGCCTTCGGGGGAGGGTCCAGGGAACAGTTTCAGAAACCCGCCCTGACCGCCTGGTCCTTGGGGGGAACCCTTTCATACCCTCACACGGACGTGGGAATCCCACGGGAGCCATATCAGGTATTGGTGCTGGGGTCGCCGTCCGCAGAGTCGTCAGAATGGGCCGTTTCGGTCAAGGGGCTTACTCGGGAGTATACCACTAGGAACTTCTTCGGCGGGGTCGCGCGGAGCACGTGGGCGCTCTCCGGCGTCGACTTCCAGGTCGCGGTAGGCGAGCTCTTCGGTCTGATAGGGCCCAACGGCGCCGGCAAGACCACGACCATCAAGATCCTCACGACGCTGCTCACCCCGACCGGGGGCGACGCGACGATCCTGGGCCTCGACGTCAGGAAAGACCTCTACGAGATCAGGCGCAGGATAGGGATCGTCTTCGGCGGGGAGAGGGGCCTCTACAACAGGGTCTCTGCGGTGGACAACCTCCGCTACTTCTCGGACCTCTACGGGGTCGACTCGGGGGTCGCAAAGAAGAGGATCCCGCAGCTGCTCGAAGTGGTGGGTCTGGCCGACAGGGCCCAGGAGAGAGTCGAGAAGTATTCGAGGGGGATGAAGCAGAGGCTCCACATAGCGAAGGCCCTGGTACACGACCCTGAGCTGATATTCCTCGACGAGCCCACCATAGGGCTCGACCCTGCCGGGGCGAGGGACATCCGCAACATGGTGCGGGAGCTGAAGGCACAGGGGAAGACGATCCTCCTCACTACGCACTACATGTTCGAGGCGGAGGAGCTCTGCCAGCGCGTGGGGGTGATCTCGAAGGGGAAGATAGTCGCGCTCGACACCCCGTCCGATCTGAAGAACATGGTAAGAGACATCTCCGTCATAGACCTCAGGACATACGGGGCGACGATGGAGTACGTCGAAGCTCTCCGGGCCCTCCCGAGCGTGGTCAGGGTGGTGGCCGACCTCGACTCCGAGGAGCAGTCGATCAGGGTCCAGACCCCCATGGGCGCGGACCTCCTCCCACAGGTGGTCGCCGCGCTCCCGGAGGGGACGAAGATAATCGACAGGACGATAAAGGAGCCGACGCTGGAAGACGCCTACCTCAGGTTGGTGGAAGAGTAATGCCCTCCATGGACGACCTGACCCCCGGGAAGAGGACGGAGGGGTACCTGGGGCAGAGGGTGCAAGTCCTGAAGGCTTCCATGTTCCTCACAAGCAGGCTCTTCTTCGCCGACCCGCAGTGGGTCATCCCCAACATCATCGCCCCGTTCATATTCACCCTCGTCGCCTTCGAGCTGTTCGACGGCCAGACCTCGAGCGGCTCCTTCCTCCTGTACCTAGTCCTGGGCTCGGGGCTGATGGGGATGTGGGGGACGACCATCTACGCCTCGGCGAACTCGATAGGCTTCGACAGGTGGAACGGGACGATGGAATCTACCCTCGCCGCGCCGATGCCCCTCTCCTGGATCGCGCTCGGCAGAGTGCTGTTCAACACCCTCCAGGGGGTCCTCACCGCCGTCTTCATACTGGTGATCGGGATAGCCTGGTTCAGGACGGGGTTCACGCTCGTCAATCCTCCTGCCTTCTTCCTCGCTTCTGTGTCTACCTTCCTCTCGCTCTCGACCTTCGGCCTCCTCATGACGACCGTCCTCCTCCTCTCGCGCAAGGGGGGCTTCATCACCAACTCGATGGAGATCCCGGTGTACATCGCGACCGGCACGATGTTCCCTGTGATACTCCTGCCGATAGTCTACCTCCCGTTCGCCTTCATGCTCGCCCCGACATGGGGGATAGACGCCATCAGGATCGCCGCCCTCCCCAACTACGTGGGCCTCCCGACCACGTACTGGCAGGACATGGCCATCATGGCCGTCGAGACCCTCGCCTACCTGGCCCTGGCGTTCTTCCTGTTCAAGAGGGTCGAAGCATACGCAAAGAAGATTGGTACCCTTGAAGAGTACTGAAGAAGCCGGTGTCCTCAGCGCCAGGTCGCGCCTCCAGATGGCGTACCGCGTGTTCAAGGGGGCCTTCTTCTTCGGCAGGAAGGGGCTCATCATCTGGGACAGCTGGGAGATGTGGATCATGCAGATCTTCATCACCCCCATCGCCCAGATAGGGTTCTTCGCCTTCCTCTCCGTGTACCTGAAGTACCCTCTTTCGGCGACCCAGTTCATAGTCATCGGGAACGCCCTGCAGGCGATGTCCTTCTCCGCCGTGTTCGCCGTGGCGAACATCACCTCCCAGGACAAGTGGCAGGGGACGCTCCCTAGCACCATGGTGACCCCCGCGAACAGGGTGGCACTATTCATCGGCAGGGCGTGGTTCCAGGTCCTCCTCTCCGCCCTGATAGCGGGGGCGGGGCTGCTCTACGCGGCCACAATATTCGGCGTGAGCTTCGCCCAGGCAGACTTCCTCGCCCTCGTCGTGGTGGTGATGCTGACTGCGATAGCCATGACGACCTTCGGCCTCCTGATAAGCGCCGTCGGGCTCTACATGAGGACAGCGCTGATAGTGGCTAACGTCTTCCTCTTCGTCACCATGCTCCTCTGCGGGATCGACTTCCCTGTGTCCCAGCTCCCGACATGGCTGCAGCCGGTGGCGTGGGCCATCCCGCTCACATACGGGACCGAGGCGGTGAGGATGGCGATAGCGGGCGACTCGCTGCGGTCCCTCCTCGGCATCATCGGCTGGGAGTCGCTCGACGCCCTGCTTGTGATGCTCTCCGGCTTCGCGCTCTTCACCGGCTTCGAGTCGCTCTCGCGCAGGACAGGCAGGTTCGAAGAGTACTAGGTCTTCCAGATGAGGCTCCACCTCGACAAGCCTGGGATAAGGGCCCTCGGCGTCGCCGAGAGCTTCAGGCAGGGGCAGAGGAGGTCGGTCCTGGCCGGGGTCGTGATGCGGAGCGACTTCGTCATCGACGGGGTGGCGATGGGGAGGACCGAGGTAGGCGGGGACGACGCCACGAGGTCCATCGCCTCGTTGTTCAGGCGGTTCCGCAGGAACGACATCAACGTCATCCTCGTCTCCGGCGCTATCCTGAGCCTATACAACGTCGTCGACGCCGACGGGCTCTCCGTCAGGACACGCCTCCCCGTCGTCTGCCTGACGTACAAGGAGACCGGGGGGATCGAGGGTTCGATAAGGCGCCACTTCCCAGAGGGGGCTGAGGCGAAGTTGGAGGCGTACAGGCGGCTTGGCGAGAGGGTTAGGGTCAGGCTCAAGACGGGCCACGCGGTCTTCGTCAGGACGGCGGGGGTCGACGAGGGGGAGGCGAAGGCAGTCCTCGACGCCTTCACTCTGCAGGGGTCAATCCCGGAGCCTGTGAGGGTGGCCAAGCTGCTGGCCAGGGCTGCTATGTCCTGGCGATCTTGACGCCGGGGTTCATGACCACTTTCGGGTCGAACATCGCCTTCAGCTCCTCCATCAGGTGGTAGGTCCGCGGGTACTGGCGGGGGACGTACTTCGCCCTCAGCATCCCGTCCCCGTGCTCTCCGGTCATGGACCCTCCCATCTTCCACACCTCCTCGAAGCAGTCCTCCATCAGCCCCTCGTTGACCTTCGCCTCCGATGGCTCGCTCAGGTCGAGAAGCGGCCTGGCGTGGAGGTTCGCGTCCCCCGCGTGGCCGTAAAGTATGTACTCGAGCCCTCTCCGCTCGAACTGGCCCACAAGCAGCTCCACCAGGTCGCCGAGCGCCCCCGGGGGGACGGCCAGGTCTTCGACGCCTGGGACCGGGCGCCTCCCTCCTTTCACCATGTCCTGCGCGAAGGTCAACGTCTCGTTCCGAGCCTCCCAGGCCGCCGAGATGTCCCCTTCGTCAGTCAAAAGCAGGGGGTCGAGGCCGCCGACTGCCCCCGCCGCTTCCTCCTCCAATCCTCCATCGTCGCCGTCGAGCTCGCAGAAAATCATGAACGGGTCGTCCGACCGCGAGAGCCTCGAGACCCTCTCCCACCTCCCCGCGCTGCGGAACACTGATTTGTCCACCAGCTCGAGGGCAGACGGGGCGAGGGTCCTGAACGCGGCTACCGCGGCGTCGAGCTCGTGCAGGGTGGACTCCGCCACGAAGAGGGCCCTCCACTTGGGCCTGAGCCTCGTCTTCAGCGTCGCCTCCGTGATGACCCCGAGCGTCCCTTCGGACCCAGCGAAGAGCTTCTGAAGGTCGAGGAAGCTCCCCCGGCGCACCTTTTCCAGCCTGTACCCGGAGGAGTTCTTGGTCGCCCTGGGGGCGTCCTCCGATATCTCCTTCTGGTTTTCAAGTATCAGCGACGCCGCCTTGCGTGTCAGGGGGTCTCCAGACAGCGCCTCTTCGGTCGCGGGGCCCAAGGCCAGGGCCCTGCCGTCGGCAAGGACGACCCTCGCCCCGGCGAGGGAGTCAGCGGTGGACCCGTACTTCAGGGTCCTCGCCCCAGAGGAGTTGTTCGCGACCATCCCTCCCACGGTGCAGCTCGCGTAGCTCGAAGGGTCGACAGGCATCCATCTCCCCCACTTCGAGAGCTCCCTGTTTAGGTCCGCCTTGACCACCCCGGGCTCGCAGACTACGGTGTCCTGCGTCAGCCTGATCGACGCCCTCGCCTGGACGAGTATCGCGCCGGACCCGACCGACTGCGTGGGGATCGAGGTCCCCCCTCCTCTGGGGGTCACGCTCAGCCCGTCCCCGGCCGCCTCCCTTACGGCGTGCGACACCTCGCGCTCGGACTCGACCACGTACGCCCTCGCCGGGGCTATGACGAATATCCCCGCGTCCTTTGAAAGGGCGGCCAGCTCCGCCGCGGAAGTAATCCTGCGCACGCCCGGGGGGACCCCGGCGCTTCTATGTTGGGGTTGCGCCCTTCCGGGCGCGGCGGTCCTTCCCCTCTCGCGCGGCGAGCCTGATGTCTGCCTCCATCTCCACCCACCTGGGCCCGACCTCCCTCACCCTCCTCGACTTGTATCTCGCTCCCGCGGGGAGGAGCCTCCTCAGCTCCCTGCGGAGCGCCCCCTTCGCCTCCCCCTCGTCCTCCCCAAGGACGTGCCTGTAGTAGTGTATGGTCCCAGTCCCCTTCGTCATCTCTATCGCCCCCCGGAGATACTTGTCCGCTTCAGACGGGTGGGGCATCAGCACCCTGTCGAACCTCTCCCGGAGAGAGCCGGGGAGGGAGGCGGCGTCGCCTCGGACCACCGTCACCAGCCCATCGACCTTGTTCAGCCTGTCGTTAGCCTCGTGCAGGTCCGCCGCCACCTCGTTCATCTCGCAGCTGGTCACCCTGGCGCCCGATACCTTCGCTATCAAGACGGAGAAGGGGCCGACTCCGGCGAACATGTTGAGGACGCGCTCGTCGCGCCCGACAAGCCTGGCTATCCGGAGCCTCTCCGTGGAGAGCCGAGGGGAGAAGTACGCCTTCTCCACGTCCACCATGAAAGAGCAGCCGTTCTCCCTGTGCACCGTGGTGGTCCTCGCCTCGCCGGCGAGGCGCACCAGCTTCCTCAGCCTGAACTCCCCCTCTATCCCCCCCTCCTGCTCCATCACCACCTTCACGTTCCGCATCTCCTCGAGGATGGCGTCGGCGACCTTCGCCTTCTCGCGCGGCGTGAACCCTGCCAGCCTCACGATGGCTATGTCCCCCACCACGTCGACCCCGGAGGAGACGCGCCCCGCGCCTTCGACCCCTGCCTTCTCGAGCGCGGCCCTAATCAGCCGGGGCACTTTCTTCCCTCTGGGCTGGGACGTAGTAGTAGTCCCCCCTCTCCTTTTGCTCCCTGTCCAGCTTCGAGCCCGGCTTGTTGACCCTGGGCCTCCCCGTGTTGACGTCCCGCCTGTATGTGAGCCCCACCCTACTCAGGAAGTCGTTCATCCCCGCCTCCTTGGTCAGCGGAGGGGTGGCCTCCCCCGCCACCCCTGGCTCCCCGCTGAAGACCAGGAGCCTGTCGGACACTATGTCGATCACTTGGAGGTCGTGGTCTATCACGACGGCCGCCTTCCCCCTCGCCTTCACCATCCTGTTGATCGCCCGAGATACGACGAACCTGTCCTCCACGTCCAGGAACGCCGACGGCTCGTCAAGCGCGTATACGTCCGACTCCTGGGCCATGGTGGCTACGACCGCCACCTTCTGGAGCTCCCCTCCGCTGAGCTCCCCCACCTTCCTGGCCATGAGCTTCTCGAGCCTCAAGGGGGCGACCAGGTTGTCCTGGAGGACCGGGTCGTTGTACTTCGTCCCGAGGGTCGACATGAAGAACTCCTCCACGGTCCCCTCGAAGTCGGAGCTGAGGTACTGGGGCTTGTACGCCACCTTCGCGTCCACGTGAACCGTCCCCTCGGCGGGCTTCTCCACTCCTGCCAGCATCTTGAGGAAGGTGGTCTTCCCGAGCGCGTTGGCGCCGACCGCCCCGACGATGGAGCCTCCCTTTATCTCCCCCGCGCCGACCCTGAGGCTGAAAGACTGGTAACTCTTCGTCAACTCGGTGTACTTCGCGACGGCGGCCTCGCTCTCCACCGTCTCCCCGGCAGCCCTGACGTCAAAGGAGACTGCGTGGTCCCTGAACCTGACGTTCTCCTGGGGGAGGTAGCCGTCGAGCAGGGCGTTTATCCCCGTCCTGGCTGGGTACAGCCCGGAGACGATGCCGTAGGCCCCAGGCTCGCCATAGATGATCTGGACATAGTCAGTGACGTAGTCGAGGAACGCGATGTCGTGCTCGACCACGAGGACGGCTTTGCCCTCTTCGGCAAGCCCCGTTATCAGCTTCGAGACCGCGAGCCTCTGGTAGACATCGTTGTAAGACGACGGCTCGTCGAACAGGTACAGGTCCGCGTCCTTCAGCGCAGCGGCGGCGACCGCCACCCTCTGCAGCTCCCCGCCGCTGAGGTCGGGGAGGTCCTTGTCGAGCGACTCCCTCAGGCTTAGCAGGTCCGCCACCTCGTCCATCCTCTTCCTTTCGTCCATCTGCTCGAGGAGCCCCCGCGCCTTCCCCTTCCACGCCTCAGGGATCTTGTATACCGCCTGAGGCTTTAGAGAGACCTTCAACTCTCCGTCGGCGACCCTCTCGAAGTGCTCCTTCATCTCCCGCCCGCTGAGGTACCTGACGAACCTGTCCCATGTCCCCTCCCGCTCGTAGTCGCCAAGGTTGGGGACGAGCTGTCCCGCGAGTATCTTGAGGGCCGTCGACTTGCCTATCCCGTTCCTCCCGACCAGCCCCACCACCTGTCCTTTCCTCACGGTGGGGATCCGGAACAGCCGGAATGAGTTGACGCCGTACTGGTGGATCTTGTCTGTCTTCAGCTCCTCGCTCAGGTTCAGGATGTCGATGGCATCGAAGGGGCAGACCTTGACGCAGATGCCGCAGCCGATGCAGAGCCCTTCTGAGACCAGCGCGATTCTGCTTTCGGGGAGGGTGATGCACTCCTGGCCGTTGATGTTTACCGGGCACTCTTTGATGCACTCAAGGCCGCACTTCTTGGTCTGGCAGAGGTCCTGTTCTACTACGGCGATGCGGTGGACCATCTCTTCTCACCTAGCGCTCCGCGAGTCTCTTGGGGATCGGACAGAAGGCGCATATCGCCGGGTCCCCCTCCAAGGACAGGCTCTCGATGCTGTGCCTCGAACGCATCGACTCCCAGACTGCCTCCTCTCCGCCGACGCCGGAAAGGTGTATCGCCTCGTGCTCCCTGATCACAGGGAGGAGCCTGCAGCGGACGCATATCGGTTTTACGAAGGCGGTCGGCTTCATAGCCGACGCGAGCAGGACCGCCCCCGCGGTCCCGACCAGCCAGACTGGGAGGAGCCCCGCCAGGGGCCCGGCCGCGGTGTAGAGCGCGTAGGCCATCCCCGACGACGCGGCCACGAGGATAGCGCCCAGGGCGGCCCCCCCGCTCCCTGGTATCAGTGTCATCCCCCTCGTCCCCTTCGATAGGGCGGGGAGCGCCAGGACGGGGACCAGCGCCTGCAGGGGGGGCGTGAGCCGGACGACCCTCATCTTCGCATCGACCTCCTCCCAGACTTCCCCTGCAGCCGTCGCCGCCACCGCTCCCTTCTATCGGCCGCCGCGGCGTGACCTCTGGAGCCCCTCTTCGACCCTTTCCCTGAGCCTCGACAGGTCCCTGGAGGGGGGGCCTGACATCTTGAGAACGATGGGAGTGATCGACACGTGCTTCTTCACGACCACCGCCTCCGCGTCTGTCCTGTCGGGGAAACTGGTGAGCCGCTCCCCAAAGAGCCAATAGTAGGGCCTACCTCTCGGGTCCCGTCTGACGAGGACCTTGTCCGTGTACTTCCTCCTCCCCACCTCTGTGATCTTGATCGGGGTGGTAGGCTGCACGTTCCGGGGGAAGTTGACGTTCAGGATCTCGGCTCCATCGGGCATGCCGTTGTCAAGGACGTCGCGGATTATCTCCCCCGCGATGATGCCTGCGTTGGTGAAGTCGGGCTGGTCGTACTCGAGCGCGAACATCGACTCCCCGCTCACCTCCATCGAGAACGCTATGGCAGGTATCCCAGTGATAGCCGACTCCAACGCCGCCGCCACCGTGCCGGAAGCCAGTATGTCTTGGAAGGTGTCGTTGTCCCCGATGTTGATCCCCGAGACCACCAGATCAGGCTTCCTCGGGAGGACCTTGTTCACCCCGACCATCACGCAGTCCCCCGGCGACCCCGAGACGGCGTAGCACTCGAAATTGTCGCGCCTCACCCTGTTCACCCTGATGGGTTTGTGGAACGTCAGGCTGAGGGCGGTGGCGCTCTGAGGCTGCTCCGGGGCGACTATGACAGCCTTGGCGTGCTTCGCCGTGGCCCGTGCGAGCTCGACTATGCCGTTGCTCTGCACGCTGTCGTCGTTGGTAACCATTACGAGCTTCTTGGTCTCAGACAAATCTGCCCGCCTTGGCGAGGGCTCGCTCTATAGACCTTCTGTCCTCGATGCCGTAGTACTCCGAGAGGACAGCCACCCCGTCCTCAAGGGTGTCCTCGGTGAGAGCCACCTCGACGATCAGCCTCTCCGCCTGAGACAACGGCAGTGACCTCACCGTGGCCGCGAGCGCCTCCTGTTCCTCGGCGGCCTCGTCGATCAGCCGGCCAAGCTTCCGCGTCCCTTCGCCTATCCTTCGCCTGAGTATGAGCAGCTCCCCCGCCGCCCTTTCGAGGTTCCGGACCCTCTCCTCCTGCCTAGCTCGTGGCGGGCGTTCCGACGAGCGGACCACCGTGAGCCCGGGGGTCGAGTAATCCCTGACGCGTACCGACGTCGAGGCGTACACGGTCCGGGCCTTGGGCGCGAGCCTCGGGAGGGGCCTCTCTTCTACCGCTCCGAGCTCTGTGAGCCTCTTGAGGTGCCTGAGCACCCCCTGGACTGAGATCCCAGTTATCCGCGAAAGCTCCCTCAGGGTGCGGGGCCTGACGGAGACAGCGTCTGCTATCCTGAGCCTCGCCCTGGACGAGAGGACCTCCTCCATCAGGTCGGTCTGCACGGGCAAATGCAACTAGAGGTAAGTTAATAAACATGCGTTAATTAACGTAATGTGAATTAATATGAGCGGAATAGAAAGCGGGGACAGGCGGAGGGACCTGAGGGACATGCTCGACGAGCTCGACAGGTATTTCGAGGATTTCGAGAAGGACATCGAGAACACGGTGAGGGACGCGTTCTTCGGCCACGGAAGGGAGAACAAGCCGTTCGTGGCGGGTTTCACATTCAACGTGGGCCCGGAGGGGAAGCCGTCGGTCCAGATCTTCGGCAACAACCCGGTTCGCAGGGACGGGTTCAGGTCCCCTATCAGCGAACAGATAGTCGACGAGAAGGACGGGACCCTCAAGCTGATACTGGAGATGCCAGGGGTCGAGAAGGCGGACATCAGGGTCGACGCGACCGAGGATAGCGCAGTGATAACCGCGGAGCGAGGGGAGAAGCGCTACCGCGCCGAGCTGGCGTTCAAGGAGCCTGTCAAGGCGGAGTCTGGGAAGGCGGAGTATAGGAACGGGATGCTGGAGGTTTCGTTCTCATTGAAGGACAAGCCTAATAAGGGCTACAGGAGGGTAAACATTGTCTGAGAGTGGTGCCGGAGTGAGCCAGCAGCAGGTCCAACTGAAGGTCCTCGAAGCATACACGCGCGACGTCGGTAGGGGGGTCGCTAGGATAGACTACGACGCCATGGACGCGCTTGACGCGTCGACCGGGGACGTGATCGAGATAAAGGGGAAGAGGCGGACGGTGGCGAAGTGCCTCCCGCTCTACCCTTCAGACGAGGGGCGCGGGATAGTCAGGATCGATGGGCTCATCAGGAACAACGCGGGGGTCGCGATAGGTGACGTCGTCGTCGTAAAGAAGGTGAAGGCCCCGCCGGCCGAGAAGGTGGTCGTCGCCCCGTTAGAGGCGGTCCCGCCCATAGACGAGAGGTACCTCGCAGACGCGCTCGAGAGCGTCCCGGTGACGAAGGGGGACAACATCATGATACCATACTTCGGAGGGCGGCTCACGTTCCAGGTCGTAGGGGTAAGCCCCGTCGCGGACGCCGCCCTCATCACGCAGCGGACAGTGTTCGTGATTTCGGAGAAGGGGGAAGCGCTGCGCGGGGTCCCGCAGGTGACCTACGAGGACATAGGCGGCCTGAAGGACGAGATTCAGAAGGTCCGCGAGATGATAGAGCTCCCTCTGCGTCACCCGGAAATATTCGAGAAGCTCGGGGTCGAGGCGCCCAAGGGGATACTCCTCTACGGCCCGCCCGGGACCGGCAAGACGTTGCTGGCGAAGGCCGTGGCGACCGAGAGCAATGCGCACTTCATCCCCATAAGCGGCCCCGAGATAATGAGCAAGTTCTACGGGGAGTCGGAAGCCAGACTCAGAGAGATTTTCAAGGAGGCCAAGGAGAAGGCGCCCACCATCATATTCATCGATGAGATTGACTCAATAGCGCCGAAGAGGGAGGAGGTCACGGGCGAGGTCGAGCGCAGGGTGGTGAGCCAGCTGCTGTCCCTAATGGACGGACTTGAAGCGAGGGGGAAGGTCATCGTCATCGCCGCCACCAACCGCCCCAACGCCATCGACCCGGCGCTGAGGAGGCCCGGAAGGTTCGACAGGGAGATCGAGATCAAGGTCCCCGACAAGAAGGGGAGGCTGGAGATACTCCAGATCCACACCAGGCACATGCCCTTGGCCCAGAATGACGACAAGAACGGGGCCGCGGACAAGATAGTCGACCTGGAGAAGCTCGCCGGGGTGAGCCACGGTTTCGTGGGCGCGGACCTCGAGTACCTGTGCAAGGAGGCGGCCATGAAGACCCTAAGGAGGAACCTCCCTGACATCAAGCTCGAAGAGGATAGGCTGAGCCCTGAGACCCTGGATAAGCTCGTGGTCACCATGGCGGACTTCGAGGACGCGCTGAAGGATGTCATGCCCTCCGCGATGCGCGAGGTGTACCTGGAGACCCCAGACGTGAAGTGGAACGACATCGGCGGCCTTGAGGGGGTCAAGAAGGAGCTGCAGGAGGCGGTGGAGTGGCCTCTGAAATACCCCGACCTCTACGACAAGATCGGATATAGCATGCCGAAGGGGATAATGCTCTACGGCCCCTCTGGGACTGGTAAGACACTCCTGGCGAAGGCCGTCGCGACAGAGAGCGAGGCGAACTTCATCAGCGTCAGGGGCCCGGAGCTCCTGAGTAAATGGGTAGGCGAGTCAGAGCGGGGCATACGCGAAGTGTTCAGGAGGGCCAGGCAGGCTTCGCCCTGCGTCATATTCTTCGACGAGGTCGACGCCCTCGCCCCGACCAGAGGGATGGGCGGGGACAGCATGGTGACCGAGAGGGTTGTCAGCCAGCTCCTCACCGAGCTCGACGGCGTCCAAAGCCTACAGGGGGTCGTGGTCCTCGCGGCCACCAACAGGATTGACATCGTCGACCCGGCCCTGGTGAGGGCGGGGAGGTTCGACAAGCTAATCCAGATCCCTCTCCCTGACAAGCCGGCCAGGAAGGAGATACTGAAGATACACGTCAAGGGGGTCCCCATCTCGAAGGACGTGGACCTGGACAGGATCGTGGATATGACGGAGGGGTTCAGCGGCGCCGACATGGCCTCGCTCACCAACACAGCTGTCTCCATCGTCCTGCAGGGGTTCATCTCCAAGTACCCGAAGCCAGACGACGCCAAGAAGCACGTCGACGAGGCCGTGGTCACCATCGACCACTTCGCGGAGGCCATCAAGAAGGTCCGCCAGTCCAGGGAGGGGAAGCCGATGGAGAAGGTCCCTGTCCCATACTACAGATAGGGGAACCCTAATTACGCCGGCGCGAACGCCCGGGCGACGAGCTTGGAGCAAGCTGCGATCATAGGGCGGGGGACCTGGCTCGACAAGGTGGCTCAGGAGACAGTCGAGCGCGAGGAACGGCTGGGCCGGAGCCTTTCACTGCTGAGGGTGGAGAGCGGGCTCGGAGCCTCGGGGCTCCCCCACATCGGGAGCGTCGGCGACGCCATCAGGAGCTACGGAGTCAAGCTCGCGCTGGAGTCACTCGGGTACAAGTCGGAGCTGATAGCATACTCCGACGACTTCGACGGGCTAAGGAAGGTCCCCGCCGGGTTCCCCGCGTCGCTGAGCGAGTATCTGTCGCACCCGGTGGCGCGGATCCCGGACCCGCTCGGGTGCCACGCCTCCTACGCAGAGCACGTCGGTTCCCTCCTCCGGGGGGCCCTCGACAAGATAGGGGTGGAGTACACCTTCCAGAGCGGGGCGGAGGCGTACGCCTCGGGGAAGCTCAACGGCCAGATAAGGAAGATACTCTCCAACTCTGCCGCCATCGGGAGGAAGATCAACGAGCTGGTCGGCCAGTCGAAGTACGAGGAGTCCCTCCCATACACCCCTGTCTGCAAGAGCTGCGGGAGGATATACGTCACGCAGGCGAGGTCCTTCGACCCAGTGAAGGACACCGTCCACTACGTCTGTCAGGGGACCAAGCTCGGGGAGAAGCTGATCGAGGGGTGCGGCCACGAGGGGGACGTGAAGGTCACCGAGGGGAACGGGAAGCTGATGTGGAAGGTCGAGTTCGCTGCCAGGTGGTCTGCCTTCGACATACGCTTCGAAGCCTACGGGAAGGAGCTTACTGACTCGGTCAAGATCAACGACTGGGTGGCGGAGAGCGTCCTGGGATACCCGCCTCCATACCATGCCAGGTACGAGCTGTTCCAGGACAAGTCGGGGAAAAAGATGTCGAAGTCTACCGGGAACCTCGTCACCCCCGACGAGTGGCTGAGGTTCGCGTCCCCCGAGAGCCTGAGGCTGCTGATGTACAAGAGGATTGTCGGCGCGAGGAACATATCCCTGGAGGACGTCCCGACGTACATGGACGAGTTCGACGACCTGGAGGAGTACTACTTCTCCAAGAAGCGGGACCCCAACACGATGAAGGACGCGAGGCTCAAGGGGCTCTACGAATACTCCACCTTCCTGAGGCCTCCCAAGGCGAAGGGGGTCCACGTCCCATACAGGCTCCTCGCGCAGCTTTCCTCAGTGGCCCCCGAGGGGGCGGTAGAGGAGTTCGTGGCTAAGAGGCTTGCGAGCTACGGGATGAATTCATCAGGGCCGGGGCTGTCCCAGAGGGTCTCCTGGGCACGCGCGTGGGCTTCAAGGGAGGGGAGGGCCGCCGTGGAGCCCCCCGAGCTGGGGGACGCCGCGCGCGGGGCCGTGAGGGAGTTCGCGTGGGCCCTCCCAGGGCTGGCGACCGAGGAAGACGTGCAGAACGCCGCCTTCGACGCCGCCAAGAAGCACGGCCTCAGGCCGGGGGAGTTCTTCCCCGCGGTGTATTCCATCCTGCTCGGCTCGGACAGAGGGCCCAGGCTGGGGCCGTACGTCATGGACGCGGGTAAGGCGGAAGTGAGCAGGGCGCTCCTCGCCGCCGTCGGGAATTGAGCCTCGGCTACCGCTCCGTCGAGGAGCTGGAAGGAGCGATAGTCTCGTGCAGGGCCTGTTCGCGCTTGGTGGAGTACAGAGAAAACGTGAAGCCCAGGGCGTCCTACGCGTCCCAAGCCTACTGGAGGAAGCCCGTCCCAGGGTTCGGAGACCTGAAGGGTAAGCTGCTCGTGCTGGGCCTCGCCCCAGCTCTACACGGTGGCGAGCGGACGGGGAGGATCTTCACCGGGGACGCCTCGAGCAGGTTCCTGGTGGCCGCGCTCCATTCGGCGGGGTTCGCCAACCAGCCGGTATCGGAGTCGAGGGACGACGGACTGGTGTACAAAGGGTGCTACATCACGGCCGCGGTCAAGTGCGTCCCGCCGGGGGACAAGCCGACTAGGGATGAGTTCGACAACTGCTCCCGTTTCCTCGACGTCGAGCTTTCGCTCCTGACTAACCTGGAAGGGGTACTGGCCCTCGGCTCTCTGGCGTTCAAGGCCTACGTCTCGCACCTCGCCAGGGGAGGGGCGGACGTCAAGGGGATGGTCTTCGGGCACGGCCTCTCCTACCGGGTGGAGGGGGGTCCCGTGGTGTACGCAGGTTACCACCCGAGCCCGAGGAACACGAACACTGGGAAGCTGAGCATGCCAATGCTCGTCGGCCTGCTCAGAAAGATCAGGCGAGACTTGCGCATATAAGCGGGGCGCTTTGACCGCAGCCCGGGCCCGTAGCCTAGCACGGATCAGGGCATCAGCCTGCGGAGCTGAGGGTCGCCGGTTCGAATCCGGCCGGGCCCGCTTTTGGCTGCAAGCTCCAATCCCAAAACTCTGGTCAGAGCTCGGCCCGTCGGGGACAATTGTTACCAGCGGTCTCAATCTCGGAACGACGATTCAGAGCGCGATAACCGCCGCGGACAATCTCCTAGCGGCGACGACGTAGCGGGGGAGTTAAGAAGAGTGCGGAAGCCCGTATCCGCTGATGTTCCGCTAAAAGAGGCCACCCAAGGAGGACACAGCCTGCCCTCGCTCCTCAGGACGATGCCGCCGGCACGCAGGTTCAAGGTCCTCGCGGTCGGAAGCTGGCTGAGCTTTTGGCTACTTTACACGGTCTCAGGCGGCATGTTCTTTTACTATTCGTCGGACATCACACCTCTCCTGCAGAAGTATCAGGCGCCAAACCCTTCCTTCTTCAACCCGTTCTACAGACTCTCGGGCTTCTACAACTCCCTGATAGTCTGGTATCCGAACGGGCACCTGCAGGTCAACCTCGTCTACGGACCGACCGTCTCCTCCGTACTACTCGCAACCCTCTTCTCGCTGAATGTCGTTCTGACCGTCTTCAGCCTACGATTCGCCCGCTTCCTAAGAAGGCACAGGAGAGCCGCCCGTTTCAAAGGAGCCCCTGCACCTCTTTTAACCGCGCATGCAAACCTACAAGCGCTTGTACAACCCGAAGTGGTTCAGGGAAGAAAGGAAGGAAGTGATGTTCGATGCTATCGACAAGATCTCCTTTGGGACGCTCGTGTCTGTGACCGCAGGGGGACTCTCCGCGTCCCACGTCCCGATGCTCGTCGACAGGGACGGGGGGGCCCGAGGGGTGATCCTTGGGCACATCGCGCGCGGGAACCTCCAGTGGAGGGACACCCTGCCAGGTTCTGAAGCCCTCGCAATCTTCGTCGGGCCCCACGCCTACATCTCGCCGAAGTGGTACGAGAGCAGCATACGGAAAGGCGAGGTTGTCCCGACGTGGAACTATGTCGTCGTCCACGCCAGGGGCCCGGTGAGATTCTTCACAGACGAAAGGCGGCTCCTTGGCCTGGTCACCCGGCTCACCGAAAAGTTCGAGGCGGGATCTGGATCGCCGTGGAGGGTGGCCGACGCACCTGCAGACTACGTTGCGCGGGAGCTGAAGGCGGTCGTGGGCTTCGAGATCGGCGTGACCTCTCTCGAAGGGAAGTGGAAGCTGGGCCAGAACAGGCCCCCCGGGGACAGGGCAGGGATGGTCGCGGGGCTGAGGGGGAGGGGGGAGGGGGACGACCTGGACCTGGCTGACGAGGTGTCCCGGAGCCGGGAGCGGTAAACCTTCTATCTCAGGAACATCGAGAACGCGTAGAGCGGGACGGCAGCGTAGAGGAGCTCGTGCCTGAAGAGCCACATGCCGCGCCCCTTCAAGGCGTAGTCCATGGCCATGTCCATTATCACGCAGTCTACGGCCACTAGTATGGTCCCGGCTATGCCCGTCCAGAACAGGCTCCAGACTATGTGCACGTATCCGAAGAGTATGAGCGCAGAGACGGCGATGTAGGCGAGCGGCACGGCGCGGTACAGGAAGCTCCTGTGGTGCAGCCTGCGCCCCAAGACGAAGAAGGGCCTCGCGACCCCACGCCTGAACATGGCGTCCCCGAACCTGTCCAGCGCAGCGGCGACGACCATGATGACTACGAACCCTAGCATCAGGCCGACGTATAGATTCGCATATGTGCTGAGAGCCATTGCGGTCTCCTACCTGTGGCGGTGCCACCCGCCGCCGCGGTTTTATAAAAACTGCGAATGGCAAGCCTGACCTAGAATAACGCGCGGGCCGGGGGCGGAGGCTTTCAACACCATAGATTCAAATCGACACCGCGCGGATATCCCGGCATGAGCCGCATCAGCCATGGTGAGGGGTGGGCCTGAGCTGGCTAGCGAATCGCCGCCCCCCGAGCCCAGGTCCGCCCTGAAGACGCTCAGGGACGCGCTGGAGAAGGCCGCGAGCATGACCCAGAAGACAATCGAGAAGGCGACC
Source organism: Nitrososphaerota archaeon (assembly GCA_029785215.1). Classification (GTDB taxonomy): domain Archaea; phylum Thermoproteota; class Nitrososphaeria; order Nitrososphaerales; family Gagatemarchaeaceae; genus UBA183. The sequence goes on along the minus strand of JAFMAB010000001.1, from coordinate 6,337 downwards.
CCCGCGCTGCAACGGTCACTTGACGCTTCGATGGACGCGGCTGCGGCCGCTTTCACCAGGACGATGAAGACCATCGACGGCGGCACGACGGGCGACCAGGCGGCGCTCCTGGGAGCGTACAGGAAGCTCCTGGCGGGGCAACTGGAGTACGTCGACGCGAGGATAAAGGCGCTCGAGGAGAGGCAGGCGCGCGCACCCCAGCGGGCGCAAGCGCCTATGGAGACCGAGCCCTAGCCGGCTGCGCCTGAGGCCTCGGTGATTTTCTCCTTCAGCAGGCGAGCCACGAGGCTCCCGTCAGCCCTCCCCCGCACCTCCTTCATCGCCTCCCCCATCAGAGGTGAAAACGCGCCCTCCCCCTTCTCTGCGATCAGGGCACGATGCCTCGAAACAAGCCCGTCCAGGAGGGCCCCCAGGCGCCCTTCGTCCACGGCGCCAAGGCCGAGGGCATCAGCGGCCTGCGCTGCTGTCACCCCCTTCTCCCACGCGAGCTTCAGGACGTCGGGGACCGCCTCTTTCGCCATCCTTCCCGCTGCGACCGCCTCCAGGGCGGCGGCGAGGGCGGGAGGGGCGTACCCCTCCTCCCCGACCCCCTCTCTCGATAGCCTCGTCGGCAGGTCGACCAGGACAGAAGCTATGAACGAAGGCTCGAGCCTCAGCCTCCCTGAGAGCTCCTCGAACTCTCCGACGGCGTCCATGTCATATAGCTTGAGGGCCAGGTCCGCGCTCAGCGACCGCTCCCTCTCCAGGCGCCCGACGATGACGCGCCAGTCCTCGGGGACGGACCTCGCAAGTTCCGCCATCTCGCTCCTGGTGACCGTTATGTCTGGGATGTCAGTCTCCGGGTACATCCTCTGCGACCCGGGGCGTGGGCGCATGTACCTCGTCTCCCCGGCGTCTGTCGGGGCCCTCGTCTCCGCCGGGACACCCCCCACGCAGCCGGCAAGCCTCGCCTTCAGCAGTGGGACGACCCTGTCCACTGACTCGGGCCTCCCCGCGACCAGTACCATCCCGTCCCCCTCTCCGCACCCGACCGCGCCTCTGAGCGCGGCGGCTTCTTGCGGGGTGACCCCCTGCTTCTCGAACTCGTCCGAATGGATGACGCCCCCCAGTGAGTTCGCCTTCGCCACCTCCGCCAGCTCCTTCCCCAGCCTCACCCCAGGCTCAGGCTCCCACCCCAGGAGGCCGCCAAGCCCCGCGGCAGAGATGCAGACAGCCTTCCCTCCCTCTCCTATCAGCCTCGACATCACGTGGGACGGGGAGCCCCTGAGCGTGGCGGTGACGTCTGCGGAGGAGCAGACGACCTCCTTGACCCCCTTCTCCTGCAGCTTCTCCGCCACCCTCCGGAGCATCGACTGCCTCCTCCGCTCGTACTCCACTATCTTGGGGAGGAGGTTGAGCTTCTGGACCCCCTTCACCTCCACGATCTTCCCCCCGCCGAGGGAGACGTTCATGTCCTGGCGTATCGTCCCAAGGCCTCTGGCTACCTTTCCGGTCGACCTCAGGACCCTCCCTAGGTGGAGGGCCACGCGCCCCACGAGCTCCGGGTCCCCGGCCACGGGTTCCAGGGCTATCTCCACGAGCGCGACCCCGAGGCGGTCCAGCGCGTAGCGGTGGGAGGAGTCGTCCTCCCCGAGTATTCTGGCGGCGTCCTCCTCCAGGGTCACGGACTGGACCCCTACCCTCGCGCCGTCCACCTCGAACGAACCGTCCAGGCCCACCACGGCGGTCCGCTGGAACCCGGCGGTGTTCGAGCCGTCGATCACAATCTTCCTCATCACGTGTACCTCGTCCATCAGGTGAGAGCCGAGGGTCGCCGCGACCAGCATGGAGTCGCGGAGGGCCTCCGCGCTGAGAGGGTGTGGCGGCTCCTCGTCCGCTTCCACTAGGCAGGATGACTCAGGGTTCCAGAAGTAGAGGTTGGACTTGCCCTTGGCGTACTCGTACACGGCTGCGGGGTCGAGGTGCCCGGTCTCGCTCTGGGCGGGCCGGAGCCGCCTCTCGAACTTCTTGGGGAACTCTTCGGACTTCAACGGCGGGCAGGCGCAGAAGAGCTTCGTGCGGCAGGCCAGTTGCTGGTGGACCTCCAATCCCACGAGCAGCTCCTCTTTCATCCTCAGCGCCGCCTACCCTGGGAAGGTCCTGGTCGTCGTCTCCCCGGCGAGGTCTTTGAGCATGAGCTCCTTCGCCCTCTCCCCCCTCGCCCCGGTCCCTAGGACCCACATCGCCTTCGCGAGCGCAGTCTCTGCCAGCATGTCCTCCAGGGGGACCACTCCCATCCGAAGGAGGTCCCTCCCCGTGTCGTACACGTTGAGGTCGAGCCTCCCGCGGCCGCACTGTGATGTCATGCACGCTATCCCCCCTGAGCGGACGAAGAGGCGCAGCTCCCGGGCTACCTCCTTGCTCACGTGCCCCAGGCCGGTCCCTTCGACTACGATTATCTTGGACCCGGACCTCCTCGCCGCCCTCACCAGCGCCCCGGGCATCGAAGGGTAGAACTTCAGAAGGGCAGCTCCCCCGTCGAACCTCGGGGCTGGCTTGAACTCCCCGCCCCTCGGGGGGAGGCCGTCCGCCACGTGCTCCAGCCCGTTTCGCCCCCAGACAGCCGCGAGCGGGACGCCCACGGACTCGAACGCGTCCCTCCTGCTTGTGTGGTTCTTCCTCACCCTGGTCCCCCTGTGGAGCGCGACCTTGTCGTCGCTCTCCCCCAGGTGCATCGCTACGTAGACCCCTGAGAATTTCGCGGACCCCGCGATGCTGACGGCGGCGAGCAGGTTGAGGGGTGCGTCCGACGAGGGCCTGTCCGGGGAGCGTTGGGCCCCGACCAAGACCACTGGGACAGGGACACCGCCCAGGGCGAAGCTCAGCCCGGCGGCCGTATACCCGAGGGTGTCGGTCCCATGGGTGATCACCACCCCGTCCACCCCCTCCTTCACCGCCCTGTAGACCCTCCGCGCCAGCTTGGCCCAGTGGGCCGGGGTGATGTTCTCGCTCAATATGTCGAACATTATCTCGGGCTCGACCCTGGCGACCTGGGAGAGCTCTGGGACGAGCGAGTAGAGCTCGTCCGATGTCACGGCGGGCCTTACCGCCCCCGTCCGATAGTCGACCCTGCTGGCGATGGTCCCCCCCGTGCCTATCAGCAGGACCTTCGGGAGCCCGGGGGCGGGCTTCGGAGGCGGAGGGGGTGAAAAAGTCGGCTTCTCCCCCTTGGCCGCGACCTTGGCGTCCACCAGCTCCTCCAGGCTTAGCCCGACGTTGTATCCAGACCTCAGCTTGAGGACCACGTGCTCCCCGTCGGCGTCGAGGTATCGAGGGACGAGCGTGCCTGTGACCGTCCCCCACGAGGTCCTCACTTCGAGCACGTCCCCAACCGCGGCCCCCGCCTCCTCGAGGAAGCGTAGGGAGGCGCCTTTGTAGCCCGGGAGGTCTCCCATGCGAGCGCCGTCGTCCGGCCTCGGGTCTTAAAGCGTTAGCGAAGGAGCTTTGACATGTAGGGGCCCTCCCTATCGAAGCCGAGCCCCCTGTAGTATCCCCTGGTCCCCACAGCGCTCGTGACCAGGAGCTTCCTCGCCCCGAGGTCGGACGAGGCCACATCCTCGGCCTTCCTCATGAGCGCGCCCCCCAGCCCTCTGTGCTGCCAAGCCCCCTCCGCCCTCCCCCCCAGCCTCACCGCCTTCCCGTAGACGCGGAGCTCCCTGACCACAGCCGCCCTCCGCATCTCCTTCCTGTGGGCTGCGGCGGAGGGGAGGCGCAGGCGGACGAACCCTGCTATCGCCCTTGACCTCTTGACCTCGAACGACCCGAAGACCTCCTCCCCTCCGGAGGCCGCGTACCTCTCCTGTCGATACTCGAGGTCCCCTGCTTCCAGACCCTCGGGGCCCCTCAGGGCCACCTCCCTGCACCTGATGCACATGCAACGGACCCCCTTCTCCTCGGCTCGCTGCAGGACCAGCTGCCTGAGGTTCCCGTCCCTCACGCCCCCCTCTATCTCGTCGGAGGGGATCTCCCTCTGTATCCTCATTATCCTGTGCCAGGGCGGGACATGCCTCTTCATCTCGCTCAGCAGCTCTACCACCGTCTCGAGGGAATAGGGGGTGTAGAGCCCGGCATCGAACTGGCGTGCCAGCGCCGTCCCCGGGACCACAAGCGTGGGGTAGAGCTTAGACATGTCCGGCCTGAACCTCTCGTCTTCGAAGAGCCGCCGGAGGTCTTCCAGGTCCTCTCCCGGGGTCGCTCCTGGGAGCCCGGGCATCATATGGGCCGTCACCTTGAGCCCCGCGTCCCTCGCCACCTGGAACGCCATGACCGAGTCCTCGACGGTGTGCCCGCGGTTGCTCTTCGCGAGGACTTCGTCCCTGAGACTCTGGACGCCTACCTCGAGCCTGGTGATGCCGTAGCTGAGCATGAGGTCTACGTCCCTGGGCCTGCACCAGTCTGGTTTGGACTCGAGCGTCAGACCCACGCACCTGCTATCCGCCGACTCGTTGGCCACCTGCGCCTCCTCTAAGGTGGCTGACTTGAAGCCGTTGAGCCCGTCGAAGACGCCCTTGACGAAGCTCCTCTGATACCCTTCGTCCACCGCGATGAAAGTCCCCCCTTCGATTATCGTCTCCACTTTGCTCGTCTCGTGCCCGTTCCCCCTGTACTTCGCCAGGCACTTCCTCACCTGGAGATATGGGTCGAATCCTACGGAGAGGGCCGTCTTCATCCCTGGGCTGCGAGGGAGGTATGACTGCGGGGTGCCGACGCGGGGGCCGCCGGGGCAGAAGACGCACGTCCCATGCGGGCATGAAAACGGAGCGGAAAACGCGGTGACGACCACGATACCTGACGCGCTCCTCCTCGGATGGACCCTGAGGAGCTCTTCGAACCCCTCCGCCGACCCCCGTGGGAGCCTGGCGAGTATCTCAGAGTTCGATGGGTATCTGTCTAGGCCGTAGAGTGACGCCGCCCGCTTCTTGGCCCTCTCAAGGTCATTCCTGGAGCGCACCTCCCCCTCCGACACCAGCTCCGCTACGTAAGAGATAGCGTCGCTGAGGCTGAGTCCCTGGTCTGTCACTGGCGCATCCAGTTCTGTCCGGGCTTACGCTTCAGAGTGAAGCGCTTCTCGTAGGTCCGCTTGTTCCTCACCTTGGGGATCTTGCTGTCCTTCGGCTTCCCTTCCAGTTTCGGAGTCTGACTACGGACTCAGGGCCATCGTCGGGATGTTTACCCGCCTTCGTCAGCGATCCGTGTGTAGGCGTGTTTTTGCACCTCCTCTTTTCTCCCCGACTTGATTGGACGCTCTATAAAGTATTGGCCAGCGACAGGTGGGTCGCGCCACCTGGTCGTCCTAGGCGGAGCGCCAAAAGTTGCCCTGACGAGGGGGGTCGAGCGGCGAGACACCGCGGCGCGTGCGAGCTAGGGAAGGCATTAGTAGCTGGGATCCCTCTTGCCTTGCGGGTTGATCAAGGTCGAGAAGTCGGTCTATTCCCCTCCCGAGCGGGGCGATGGAAAGCGGGTCCTTGTCATGACCCTCTGGCCCCGAGGCGTCTCCAAGGACAAGGTGGACGCCTGGATGAAGGACCTGGGCTCCCCCAGAGACCTAATCAAGCGGTACAAATCCGGAGAGGTGTCGTTGGACGAATTCAGGTCGGAGTACAGGAAGTCCCTGAGGGGGAAGGAGGGGACCCTGCGCCAGCTCGCGAAGGAATCGAAGGCAGGGACGATAACCCTCCTCTGCACGGAGAAGGACCCTTCGACGTGCCATAGGTCCGTCCTCAAGGAAGAGATAGAAAAGTACGCCTGACTCCAGGTTGATTTCCCGAGGGGGTGCTGCTTCCGGACATGCCTCAGAGCTCAGCCGGCGGCTGCTCCGCCCGCGCGCAGTCTCTGATGGAGTGAAGTTAAGGGGCCTACGTTCGCTGGCTGAGTCCTAAAATAGCGAGCCGGTTGGCGACAGCCCAGATGAGAGGACTCAACTGGGCGGCGGCCCTGGTCTCGTGGACGTTCGGTGTCGTGGGCCTGTTCGGTTGGTTCATCCAGAGTGCAGCCGCGTCGATGACCGCCGCTACTTCTGTCCGAGGGGCGCTGCTCTCCTCCGCCGATCTGCTGCTCGCAGTCGGAGCGGCAGGGATGGCGCTGAACTTGGTCTTCCTGGTCCGCGGAGAACGTGAAGCCAGGCGCGAGGAGGAGCGATGACCCCCCGAGTGAGGGCGGCGCCTGGGTTCATGCGCGTCCGGAGAGGCGTCGGCGTAGCCACCGTGGTCGCGGTCGAGCTGATGGTCCTGGCGGTCGCCGGGATCGCCGCCGCGGTGTACGAGTCTGGCGTGGAGACATACTGGTGCGGAGCCCAGCA
>JAFMAB010000014.1:0-3948 GCA_029785215.1 Nitrososphaerota archaeon | reverse complement strand
GAGGCTTGGGAAGTCGAGGGCGGCAGAGATAGTTCCCGTCTCTGGCTCTCTGATGGCACAGGCCTTGACCCTAGCATTCAAACGCCACATCTATGTCGCAGACGCCCTCCAAGTAGTCTCCTGTCAGACGGTGACTGGTGCAGGGGTCGTGACGGCTGACCGCCGGCTGGCGGGCATCGCGAAAGATGAAGGGCTGAAAGTCAGCCTCGTTGGATGACCTCGACCCATAGTAAATCGCAAGAGGTATCCACCCGCGACGGTGAACATGCTTGCTGGGAATCACGCCGTCTCATGCGTCTGAGCCTCCATTCGCCAAAGTGCAACTATGACTGTTTTGGACTCTCCGATTCTCACCTGCTTTGTTTCTCCTGAAGAGGCTGGCACACAGCTGTTAGGGGATCACCTGCCACGCCATCTTCCTTGCGATTCCCCCCTACGAGGTGCATTCCCTATTCACATGCCGGGATGCCCTCAGTGCACTTTCCAGGGAGATAGCTCCTCGTAGGTCTTGTTCTCCTTCAGCATCCACCAGGCGTAGGCGCCAGCTTCCTCGCCACCACGGTGATCGCCTTCTTCTCCCCTCTCTCCCTCTTCAGCCTGAGGTAGAACTCCTTCAGGTGCGGGTCCCTCCTCACAGCCGCCCTGGCGCACTCCAACATGTTCCTCCGCAGGAACCTGTCCCCAGTCCTGGTCATGTGCCCCATCAGGCTCACGCCTCCCGACTGGTACATGGAAGGGACCAAACCCAGGTTCGCGGCCAGGTGCTTCGAGTCTTGGAAGCGGTTGACGTCCCCGATCGAGGAGGAGAGGAAGAGGGCCGTGTACGGCCCGACGTCCGGGAGGGTGTCGAGGAGCTTCGCGTTCTGGTCCATGGGAACCGTGTTCAATATCTGAACGTTGAGTTTCTCGATGATCGATTCGACCAGCTCCAGTTCTTCGAGCCTGAAGTCTGCCTCCTGCAGACGGAGCTCTCTGAGACTCTTCCTCCCCTCGTGGTTGAAGGTCTACTCGATCCGGACCCCCTCCTCTTCAGGAGCCACCTGATCGTCGTCTTCAGCAGCGCCCTCCGCAGCCCGAACTTCACCCTGTCGGCGATTTCGAACCTCTTCTCTCTGGTCTCCTCGCCCTCCATGTACGACGTGGGCAGGAAGTTCGTCCTCAGAAGCTCTCCCAGGATCCTAGCATCCGCCTTGTCGTGCTTCAGCCTGCCCCTGGCGATGAGCCTGACGTTGTTTGGGCCTGCGACGGGGACCCTGCATGATTGCAGCTTGGAGAGTCTGTCGTAGATCGGGTAGACGAACCCGACGGACTCGATCGCTATCTTCTCCCCTCCGGGGAGTCCATGAAGGATTCCAGGTCACCAGTTGGAATCCTCTTCTCCTTCAGAAGGGAACCGTCTTGGCTAAAGAAGGCAAGCTGGGACTCCCTCTCGTGCAGGTCCACCCCTACGAACGGGGTGGAGTCTTGGCTTCGCATCATACCCTTGGACGCGAATCGCTTCCTTTTCAAGGGTCATAGAGTTCACACTCTGTTGAATCTTCGGCGGAGCGACCGGAAAGGCGAGGCGGGCCCAGGTGAGAGGGGCGCCCGAGGCCAACCCTTAATGCACCTCCCTCTGCGAACGCCGCCATGCGGAAGGTGATACTGGACACAATAATCTCGCTCGACGGCTACTACACGAGCCCGAAGAACGAAATCGACTGGTTCGACTTCGACAGGCAAGAGGTCGAGTGGTCGAAAGAGATACTCCGGAGGGTGGATACCATGCTCTACGGCCGGGTCACCTACGAGGAGTTCAGCGAGTTCTGGCCCAAGGCGAAGCCGTCCCCGGACGGGTTCGACCCCGAAATCATAGGACAGCTGAACGGGCTGCGCAAGGTCGTCTTCTCGCGCAAGATCAAGGACGCGCCCTGGAAGCCGGCGGAGGTGGTCCGTGGAGACCCCGCGACGGAGGTGGCCAGGCTCAAGCGAGGGCGGGGGAAGGACATGGTCGTCGTCGGGAGCGGGACCCTGGTCGCGGCCCTGGTGAGGGGCGGGCTAGTCGACGAGTACAGGGTCCGCGTCCGTCCCATCATCTTGGGGGCGGGGAGGCCCCTCTTCGTGGACCAGAAGGCGAGGCACCCGCTCAAGCTGGTCTCGGCGAAGGCGTTCGGCAACGGGGTCGTCGCGCTGCACTATGAGCCTGTCCGCTGAGAGGCCAGGGGCCGACGCCGAGCAGCTGTGGAGGGTCCCTCCAGCCGAAGGACCGGAGGCTCTCGGGGGCCCTAGCGGGGCCGTCTAGGACAACCCTATCTGCTTCATGAAGCCGACGAGGTCGTAGAAGAGGCGCTCTTCGACTATCTCCCCCTCGTCGTTCCACCGCGCGATCGTGGCGAACTCCACCTCGAACTTCTTGCCTGTGGGCGGAATCACTTTGCCGTCGGGGGTCTTCATCGGGCCTGAGAAGGTCCCGGTGAACCGCGCGACCGAGGCGGTGTAGTCCCCGGACGCGAAGAAGACCTTGTAGGGCCTGTTGTCGAGGTGCTGGTCGGGGAAGGCCTTGAAGAACTCTACAGCTTCGAGGTCGTGGTTGTGCCTCCCGACGGTCGGGGGAGAACCCCCAGGCCAGTAGACGGCGACGTCCTCCGTGTGGCGCTTCTTGAACGTCTCCCAGAGAGGGCTCCCCGGGCCCGCGTTCCAGGCGTCGTCCAGAGTCTGCATCAGTTCCATGTTTCTCTGCTCCTTCGTCGTTTGTGATGGATTCATACTACTTGATAGGAAAAAGAAAGTTAATATACTCTGTTGGCCCCTCAGCCAGCAGGTGGCACAGATGCCAGTGAAGATGACAGAAGCAGCGGAGACGTACGAGGTCTGCCCCGTCGTGGAGTCTGTCAGGAAGGTCGGGAACGAGTGGCGGCTGATAGTCATCAGATACCTGCTGGACCGTCCGATGAGGTTCAACGAGCTGCTGAGGCTCGCAGGGGGGGTCGACGCGAAGACCCTGTCGCGGGTGCTGAAGTATCTCGCGGCCGAGGGGATAGTCAGAAGGGAGGTGCTGAGCACGCAGCCGTTCAGCGTCAGGTACGAGCTGACCCAGAAGGGGGAGCAGCTGAGGCCGGTGATCGAGTCGCTCAGGGCGTGGGGGGATCGGTGGGTCATCCCCGACATCCCGCCCGCGCGCAGGTAGCCCACGAGCCCCCAGCAAGCCCAGGACATGGGTCAGCGGGGACGCGTCACGGTAGGCCCCGCGCCAGCTCCTTTCGCGCGACCCTTCGTTCAACCCCGGGTTCGGTCCCCGCGGGCATCGGTCCGACACCCCGCCGGGGAGCACATAGTCGGGTTGGTCCGGACGTCGCGTGGGCCCGTGACAGGGCCAGAGGAAGAGGAGGCGCCAAACTTGAAGCTAGACGAGAAGCGCGGCAGTCGGATCGGAGCAATGTGTGGGGGGACCGCCACCTTCGCACCAGGTTCGGCCTCGACATAGCACGGCCCAGACCCTCTGCCTCCGATGAGACAGCGCCTCGCGGTCAGGGAGCGCCCATAGGAGCGGATGGCTACTCCAGGATGTCCCGCATCTCTTTCAGGATCTCCCGGATGACCGACTCCCTGAGGTCGAGGTCTTCTGAGAGCCTCCTCACGTCCATGTCGTGCTCATCTAGGATGCTGAAGATCACCCTCCGCTTCGCCCGCCCGTCCACCTTCTCGAGGGCCCTCGAAGCGGACTCCATCGCCTTGTTCCTGAGGTAGAGGAGCGCCGCCCTCTGCTCTTCAAGGTCCTCCAGCTTGCGGTCCAGGCGTCCCAGGAGCTCGGCGACGGCCGACACGTCGACCTGCTCCTCGCCGGATATCTTCGAAGCCTCCGCCCAGATCTCCCTTTCTTCGGTGGACAGCGCCCTCCCCTGGATCGAGCCGAAGGAGAACCCCCTCTGGATGAAGAGGTTCGGCGCCAGGTCGAGGGTGATGGAGACG
>JAFMAB010000013.1:0-3956 GCA_029785215.1 Nitrososphaerota archaeon | reverse complement strand
GCCTTCCTAGGGTGCGGATATAGCGGTTGCTGGGGCAAACCCGATGTTTCCATGGGACGCCGCGGTCTCCCCTATATGCTGGGTTTCAGTATCTCTTCGGCGGCCAGCTTGATGTCTGCTGGCTTTACCGTCTTCCTCCCCGCGTGGGCAGCCAGGGTCACCGCCCGCCTGGATATCTGGATCCCAAGGGCCTCGAGCTCAGACCTGAGCTCGATGGCTGCGTCATCCCCTACCCTCTCAGCCCCTGCCTTCTTTATCACCCTGTAGACTGCTGCGAGGCCGAACTCCGAACTGGACATTCGCTTTTGAAGTAGTCGCGACGTGTTAAAAAACTTTTGGCTGATTTCACCCCTTCTGCTGGCCCTTTGGGGCCAGGAAACGTCCAAGTCCACCCCTATTTTGGAAAGAGGTAAGAAAACTAGGGTCCGCACTTACCGCGTCCGTGTTTAGGACTTTGTGGTATGGAGTGACCTGAAATACCTCTCTGGCCAAGACGGGACGTGCGTTTCGTCGATTCCCACATGCACCTTGACCCCCCGGAGTATGTCTCGGGGGTAGCCAGGAGCGTCAGCTCCGAGGCTGTCCTCGTGGCCTGCGGGGTCGACCGCAAGACCTCTGAGGGGGTGGTCGCCGCCTCCGCAGCCTACCCCGGGACTGTCTATCCCTTCGTGGGGCTCCATCCCTCAGAGGCGGAGAAGGACAAGGACCTTTCATGGATCGCTCCGATGTTGGAGCTGGCGAGGGGGCTGGGGGAGGTCGGCCTGGACCCTTCCTACTCCCCCACCGGAGAAGGGAGCGCCCAGCTGAACGCGTTCAGGTACCAGCTGCAGGCCGCGGAGGCCGCGAAGGTCCCCGTACACGTCCACTCGAGGGGGGCCGAAGCCCAGGTCATGGAGGTGCTCGGGTCGTTCAGTACCGGCCCTCTGCTCGTGCACTGGCTCGAGGCGGAGGATGCTCTCCCCGCGGTCCTTCGGAGAGGATACTTCGTCTCATTCAGCCCGGCCCTCCTCTACTCGAAGAAGCTCCAGCGCCTGGCCCGGAGGTGCGACCCCGCGCTCACCCTTGTCGAATCCGACTCCCCCGTGGCCTACGCCCCCCTGGGGGGGGTCCACGGGCCCGCGCTCGTCCCCTCTGTCGCCTTCAGGCTTGCTGAGATCTGGGGGATGTCCCCCCTGGAGGCGATATCTCTTACCTCCGGTAACGCCCTGCGCTACCTAGGGGCCGACTCGAAAGGTTAATGATGCCAATCTGTCGGGCTTGACGGAAGTTGGATAGGACTCGTAGGCTGTCGGAAGAGATCTTGCAGCGGCACCCCGAGGCCTTCGGCAACGACTTCGAAGGGAACAAGAAGTCGCTCGAAGTTCTGGCGGTCATCCCATCCAAGCAGCTCAGGAACCGCATAGCAGGATACATCACGAAGAAGAAGGAAGCCGAGTCGGAAGAGGCAGAGGGCCCGGCCGTCGAAGAGCCGCCGGTGTAGAGCCTTGGCCCTGGCGACGGCGGGCTTCACCCTAGGGGTCAGGCCTGTGAGTTCGCTCCGCCCCCATGAGGACACTATCCCGAGGCACGTCAAGGAGCTCGCGCAGGAGATCACGCGCGACGGCGTCCAGAAGGACCCCATCATAATCGACAGGGAGTCGGCGACCGTCCTGGACGGTATGCACAGACTGGCTGCGTTCCAGGAACTCAAGATCGAGAACGCTGTCTGCTGCGCCGTCCATTACAGTTCGCGGGCCATAGCGCTGGGGAGGTGGGCAAGGGTCTACAAGCCGAGGCAGAGCGACGGCGTGGACGATGCCTTGGGATCATTGCCTAGCGCGCGAAGGACTACCCTGGCCGAGGCGTTCTCGGCCCTGGAGCGGAGGGAGACAGCTTTGGCCGTGCTGACGAGCGACGCAGCCTACCTTGTAGGCAGGCCACATCTGGAAGAGGTCAGAGCGGTCATTGCGTCGTTCGACCGGATTTCCGAGCGGCTCGGTTGGGAGAGGCGGTTCGTCCCGGAGGACGACATAGACCTGGAGCTGCAGGAGCGCAGGAAGTTCGTCCTCCTCCCCAGGAAGCTGATGAAGGACGACGTGGTCGCAGCCGCCAGGTCAGGGAAGCTCCTCCCCTGCAAGACGTCCATGCACATGGTAGACCCAAGGCCGGTCTCCGTAAGGTTCCCCATCGAAGCGCTCGGGGCCGCAGGCGGCGAGGCGCTCAGGCTCCGGCTGAATGGAGGGAAGGGGCGTCTGTTCCCCCCCGGGTCCACTTACGAGGGGAGAAGGTATAAGGAAAGGCTGCTGTTCCTGGACCAGGGATGATTCGGGTTACGTGCCTGGGCCACATAGGCACGGCCGTCGGTGCGAGGGACGTCACCCTACAAGACGAGGAGCTTGACGCGTCAGACCTTGTAGATCGGGTGAGGGCGATGACAGGGCTCAGAGAGCCGGGGTTCAGTAGATACAACACGCTGGTCATGGTCGAAGACGGCGAGGCTTTCGTCCCTGCCGGAAGGGGAGTCCGCATAGCAGACGGGGCCAAGGTTGCTCTCCTGCCGTTCTCGCATGGTGGATGAGATGCGGAGGGCGACTGCGCGAGCATATCTCTGCGAAGGGATGGACCCAGGCGAAGCGAAGGGCGCCCTGGTCCGCGCGAACCCAGAGGCAGTGGTCCAGACGCTGAGGGTGGGGTCGGTCAAGAACGAGTTCCTGGCGGAGATGCTCGCCGCGCAGACCTTGCAGGCGATGGAGTCAGGGGGCCTACTGGCCAAGAAGCCGGAGATCGACCTGCTGCTGAGGTTCGCGGGGACGACCCAGATCTCGAGGGCCATCGAGTCGGAGGGGGCGACGAGGGGTGAGAAGTTCCTCGCCATCGTGGCAGGACACGCCACCCCCAGCTTACCCTCCGGCTTCAAAGGGGTCGGCCTACCAAGGAAGCGGCTTTCGCGCCCCGAGCTCGCAAGGATCGAAGGGGCGGCTCTCCTCGGAGCCGGCAGGTCTTAGGCAGCGCGCTTGAGCTTCTGGATGCTCACCATCTCGCTCGGTGAAATGACAGACACACCCGCGTACTCCCCGAAGATCTCCAGGAGGACTACCTTGTCCGGGGAGTCGAGGTCGACATTCCTGTCGATGGCGTCTGCCAGAGAATCGATGAGCTGCTTGTCGGAGTAAGGTGAGTCCCTCGCCTCTATGGTTATCCTGAATGTCTCGCCGGGGCCTATGGCCTCCGAGAGGTCTTTCACAGCCTTCACGATCTCGTCCAGCTTGGTGTCCACCACGCGGCCGATGGGGATTATCCTCAGGATGTATCTCACCCTGAACGGCTCGGAACGGACGTAGTCAGTGATGAACGCGAGGAGCGCCTTGGGGTCTTCTACGTCCACCTCTATGACCCCATCGTAGGCCGACCTGTCTATGACAAGCTTCCTGATGCCTGAAAGCAGGGCTATCTCCTTGAACTCGGCCGAGGCCCTCGCCTCGAGCCCCTTGGCTGACGTGACTATCAGGTTCGTCCTTCTCTCAGCTCGTTTCGACCCCGATTTGACCGGTTCTTAAGATTGTGACCGCTCCGCCTACCACGCTGACGACGGTCGAGCCGGTCCCTGCAGAGGGCCCCCCATCCAAGATAATGTCTACCGTGTCCCCAAGCTGCCTCAGGGCTTCCCCAGCGCCCCTTGCAGAAGGCGCCCCCGAGACGTTGGCACTCGTCCCCGCCAGCCACCCCCCGCAAGAGGCGACAAGCTCGAGGCAGAGTTGGTGGTTGGGGACCCTGACACCGAGAGTGGGCCCCTGGCTCAGCATGTCTGGCACCCTCATCTTCAGTGGCGCGACTATGGTGAGAGCCCCTGGCCAGTGGCGCCTGGCCAGCTCCTCCCCCTTGGGCCCCAAGTCGACCAGGTCGGACGCCTTCTCCCGGGAGCCGCAGAGGACCGGGACGGCCTTGGCACCTCTCCCCTTACAGGCGAACAGCCGCCG
>JAFMAB010000012.1:0-6739 GCA_029785215.1 Nitrososphaerota archaeon | reverse complement strand
TTCGTCGCGATCCTCTACACGTCGATGGCGCTTGCGGCGATTTTCTCCTCGCCCGTCTGGTTCTACGAGGCCGCTTCTTTCCTTGGGCCTGCGCTCAAGCAGAGGGAAAAGAGGATGCTACGCATGATCCTGATCCCTGCATCTCTGCTCTTCCTGGCAGGCGGCCTGTTCGCCTACAAGATCGTGCTACCAGTGATCTTCAAGTTCCTGTACATCTTCACGCTGTCCACCGGGGTTGAACCCACCTTGGGGGTCGGCACCTTCGTGTCCACGGTGATCGCATACATCATCGCCCTAGGCCTGTCATTCGAGATCCCGGTAATCATGGTCGCGATAAGCTATGTGGGTTTGACGTCCTACGACACCTGGCTGAGGAACTGGAGGTATGCCATAGTTGGCTCATTCGTCGTCGCCATGTTCATCTCTCCTGGAGCGACGGGGGGCATCATAGAGACCACGATAGGGTTGACGCTTAGTGGTCTCTACTTCGGTGGGGCTTTGGTCTCCAGGTCCTTGGTGCTGCGGAAGCAGAAGCCGCAGGGCCCGGAAAGCCAGGACTGATGCGAGGCCGTACAGGCTCCATGGGGCCTGGCGAGGACGCACAACATAGGATTTGACGGACCGCGCCCTCTAGGCTGACTTGGGCCGAGGAAGGCCCGCATGGTACCCTGTGGGACGCATTCAGACAGAATGGGAGATGCGGTGACGAAGGCGGACCCCGACTAACTTATACGGCTCCACCCCTGCTAAGCCTGCTGTGACCGAGGAGGAGGACGTCGACGCCGCCAGGAGGAAGATGTTCGTCAAGTTCCTGCCTCACTTGGCTGTATCGGCCATCGGATTCGGCCTCTTTTCTTCCCCCAGCAAGCTCCTCACTTCAGCCATGGACAGGTACAACAAGCAGACAGAGGAGACGACAAAGAAGGTGAACGACTTTTACCCGCTTCTCCCCTGGCTCGAGAGGCTCCAGCTGAACGTCGAGGGCCCGCGCACGGTCTCGCTAGTGATGCGGAAGGAGGACGTTGACAGCAGCCTCGAACAATATCTCACCAGAAGGTTCCTGAGCGAAGGAGCTGGGGGCGCGAAGCTTGGGGTCCCCCCCGGGAAGAGCGAGAAGGCCGAGTTCGACCACGTCCTGCGCTTGCCAGGGAAGAACGTCTACACGAAGGCCGCAGGGACCATTACTAGCTCTGATAGAGAGCGATACAGGGAGATTGCGAAGCAGCTGAATCCGTCAGAAGTGTGGCTTCTTGTCGACGGCGGCGAGAAGATAGACGAGCCTATGGAGCCGGTCTTCGTCAACGAAAACACGGTGCTCCGCGGGAGGCTCAAGACTGTCACGACCACAGAGATGCTGTCAGAGCTCTTCGGCAAGGAGTTCGACGTCATGGTAGAGCCGCAGGATGACGGCACCAACAGGGTCGTCCTCCACCTGCGGAGCTAGAGATAGGCGGTCGCAGGGCCGGCGCCGCTATCGTATAGGGCGGGGCCACAACAGGGCTGGCTGCGGGGGCCAAGGTTCCACGAAGGTTAAAGACGACCCTGAGAGGCTGCATGTTGAACGTCCCTTTGGTCGCCCCGGTCTCCGAATACGTCCGCGTCGGTCAGGCGCTCGAGGATGTTCTCGCGTTGATGACCGAAACGAGGCGAACCGATACGGTGAGGGCCCGGGACGCCTATGGCAGGGTCAGCGCGGAGGATGTCATCTCCCCGGTCGATGTCCCTCCTTCCACCATCTCTCGTATGGACGGCTTTGCCGTCAGGAGCTCTGACACCGTCCGAGCCTCGGAGGGGAGCCCGGCAGTGCTGAAGATAGTCGGCGACATCGGGCTTGGGGAGCAGTCCAAGGTCAAGATCCGTCCGGGCGAAGCGGCGAGGGTGGCGACTGGCTCCTTTACTCCCGCGGGGACTGACGCCGTGGTCCCGGTAGAAGAGGCCTCAGCGAGGGGGAGCACCCTCGAGGTCAGGCGCCCAGCGGAGCCGGGAAGTCACCGCTTCACTACTGGCGCAGACGTGCAGAAAGGGAGCGTAGTGTTGCGGAGAGGTGCTCGGCTGAGGGCCCAGGATATCGGCCTTGCCATAACGCTAGGCATCAGGAAAGTCGAGGTCTATCGGACGCCCAGAGTGGCCATATTGGCTACAGGCAGCGAGCTCACCGACTCAGACCTCGATGGCGGAAAGACGCGGAACAGCCACGGCCCCTTCTTCGACATGGTTGCCAAAGCCATAGGATGCGAAACAATCAACCTCGGCATAGCGCGCGACAGGAAGGGCGAGATACTTGAGAAACTCAGGGAGGGGCTCTCGTCGGCAGACCTGGTTCTCACTACTGGGGGGACATCCATGGGTCCGTTCGACCTTGTGGACGACGCGGTGAGGAGCCTGAAACCGAGGGCGCTGCACCACGGCATTAGGATGGACCGCGGGAGGGTCACTGGGGTCGCGGTAGTGGGCGGGAAGCCCGTAATCATGATGCCCGGACCGATCCAGGGCGCCCTGAACGCATTCGTCCTCTTCGCCCTGCCTGTCATCCAGAGGCTCTCCATGGTGGGGGACGAGACAATCAAGGCGAAAGCCAGGCTGACGAGACGCTGGGAGGCGAGGCGCAGGTTCTTAGACTTCACGAAGGTGGTCTATCTGAAGTTGACAGAAGGGGAGAATGGGCTGGAAGCGGAACCTCTTTCGGCAGAGACTGAATCGATGTCGCTGCTGGTGAGGTCTACTGCTGTCACAATTGTCCCCGAAGAGGTCAGTTCGATGGAAATCGGCCAGGAAGTGGAGGCGATGCTCATTCCAGGCGTCTCATACTCGATCTGAGGGGAGCCGGGCCATGAGACGGCTCATCCTCCTGACGTCTTCCGGGACGTTTACATCGAGAGTCACTCCGGGGTCGTCCACCGCCACCTCCAGGACCATGGAGGCGTTCCTCTGCAAGAACGCCCTCGCCCCCTGGTCGCCTCTGAGCCTCTGCAGTTGGGGGAAGAGCGCCCTGTCGAAGAGGACCGGGTTCCCCCTGCTCCCGCGGAAGGTCGGCACCACGATGGAGGCGTTGGGCTTGCTGCGGGCAAGGATCAGGGCGTCGATTGTGGATGCCTGCAGGGCCGGCTTGTCCCCTAACCCGACCAGGACACCCTCGGTCAGGGGGTCTAGGCTCTTCAGTCCGACCCTCAGCGAGGAGCTGATCCCTGCCGAAGGGCGGGGGTTCACCACCAACCTAGCCCCTAGAGGGCACCGCCATTGGACACCCTGCCTCACCACTACCAACACCTCCCTCACCCGGGAGGAGAGGAACGCGTCGACGGCGTAGTCTAACATGGGCCGCCCCCTTAGGAGCATCTGCTGCTTCGGCCGGCCCATCCTACTAGACAGGCCGGCGGCAAGGATCAGGCCACTGAACAACGGACCCTGAACATCAGCGCACTACTTCTGCATTCCTGCAGCCCCAGAATGGACGACAACGCCTGGCGCCCCCCCCGGAAGGGAGCGAAAAATAAATAGCCGGCGGAGGGTGAAGACGCTAGTTGAAACAGTTCGAGTTTGCCAAGGTCGTGGCAGACCTGGTTGAGAAGGGGCAGCCGTTCGCGGTGGCGACCGTGGTGAAGACCGTGGGGTCGTCCCTAGGGAAGCCGGGGTTCAAAACAGTCATCTCGCAGGACGGGGACGTACTTTATGGGTCCCTGGGAGGCGCATGCCCTGAGTCGGCCCTTGCCGCTACCGCGAAGCAGACTCTGGCGAGCGGCAGGCCGAAGACGGTTACCGTCTTCCTGGAAGACACGGAGAAGTCTGTGGGGAGCGCTTTCAAAGCCAAAGGGGACGACGAGATACATGTAGAGACGAACTGCGGCGGGGAGATGCAGGTGTACGTCGAGCCGTACCTCCCCAAGTAGCTAACCTCTCATCTGCGAGGAGGACAGAAGACGCCGATAGGCTCACTTCGCTATCGGGGCGCCTTCTACCCAGCGGTTCTTTCCCCTGATCTTTTCCCTCTTCCATATCGGCAACGTCGTCTTGATTCTGTCGATCGCGTACCTGCACGCTTCGAAGGCTTCCGCTCTATGTTCAGAGGAGACGGCCACAACGACGCTGACCTCGCCTACTTTCAGAAGGCCCTCCCTGTGGACCATACTCACCCGCCTCACGGGCCACTTTTCCCTTACCTCGGCCTCAATCCGCCGCAGCCCCTTCTCTGCCATCTTAGTGTAGGCCTGGTATTCCATCGCGTCCACGTCCCCTACTTCGCTCTTCCTCCGGACGGTCCCGATGAAGACCACTGTACCTCCCGCATCCCTGTCGGCTACTTCCTTCATCATCTTGGTGGGGTCGATGTCGTGCGCTGTTACCTCCCTCGTCGCAGAGCGAACCATCCTACCCACCAGCCACCGGCGGGAGCACCCCTATCTCGTCGCCGTCAGTCACAGGCGCCGACGCGTCGACGACCTCCCGGTTAATCGATAGCCTGATCGTCGCCTTCATTGGACGGAGCCGGGGATAATCCCTGAGCAGGCAGTCTAAGAGGTCCCCTGCCGTCGACTGGCCTTTGAGGTTCATCACCTCGCGCTGCTTGCCTACGGCGTCTCGCGCTCCGGCGAAGTAGAGCACAGTCACCGACCCCACTTCCGCCTATCCTCCTATCGCGTTCATGTTCCTCGGCTTCTCCCAACCGTCCTTGATCCAGGGCATGTGCCCCACACCCTCAGGTTTCTTGCTCACGACATCCTTCATGAACTTGGCCAGCTCAGCGTCAGACTTCCCCCCTCTGAGGAGCGGCTTGAGGTCATAGTACTGTGTGTCGAAGAGGCAGGAGAGCATCTTCCCGTCCGAAGTGAGTCTGATTCTGTCGCAGTCGTCGCAGAAGGGGTCGCTCATGGGCGTTATCAGCCCGAGCTTCTCCCCGTCGTTGCCGAAGGACCAGAGCGAAGCAGTCTTCCCCTTTTCCCTTCCTATCGGACGGAGGTCGTAGGAGCGCTTCAGGACAGAGATGATGTCCTTGCCTGGCATGATGGCCTCGGGGGACCAGATCCCTAGACCGTCCAGGGGCATGAACTCGATGAACCTTATCGACAGCCCCCTGGAGTGGGTGTAGTCCACCAAGTCCACTATCTCGTCGTCGTTATACCCCTTGATCGCCACTGAGTTGACCTTGACCGGGTCCAGCCCGACCCGGACGGCCTCATCGATGCCCTCGAGGACACGGGGGAGGGCGTCCATCCCGGATATCTTGCTGAACCTTTCCCTCTTCAGGCTGTGGAGGCTGACGGTCACCCCCCTCAAGCCCGAGTCCTTGAGCAGACGGGCCTTCTGCTTGAGGAACCAGCCGTTGGTCGTCATGTCCAAGGTCTCAACGGAGTCGAGCCTTGAGAGCCTGGATATCAGGGCCTCCAAGTTCCTCCTCAGCAGCGGCTCCCCGCCGGTTATCCTGATCCCGTCTATCCCCAGCACAGACAGCACCCGGGCGGACCGTTCTATCTCTTCGAACGACAGCTGGTCTGCTTCGGGGAGCCACTTCACCTTGTCTTTGTCCGGCATGCAGAAGAGGCAGGCGAAGTTGCACCTGTCGGTGACTGAAATCCTGAGCTTCTTCGCTATCCGCCCCTTGCCGTCGATAAGGCGGTCGGGCAGCGGCTCTACTAAGGCCATCTAAGCGAATCCTCCAAGCGCTGCACAAAAACGTTGCTCAGTTGTGCCCCCTCCCCTCGCAGAACATGACCACGGCCGACTTCTGGGGCTCACGATGAGAATGACATGCGTAAACCAGCCGGCGCCCCCTACAGTATATGCCCTAGGCGCGACAGTCGCGTCTTGGTGAGACGAGTCTTACCTAATGCTATAGTCCGGTCTGAGCCTCAGATAGACCATCCCGTAGAAGAGAGAGATCAGCACGGCCGCCGTCGGGCCGTGAAAGCTTCTCACGAAGGACTCGAAACCGTAGGAGTTGAGTCCAATCAGTCCGAACGGGCCGATCGGCGATATCGTACCCAAGAGATACAGCCCCAATATCCCTTGGAATATCACAACGACCGCCAGCACCCAGTACAGCGCTTTCGCCTCTATGTACCTGGCGCTGACCAGCCACTGTCGCAGTGTGAGCCTCTTGGTGGCTATCCTGGCTACCTCGAGGACGACGATTGCGACCCCGGTCGATATGAGGAGTGTCGCGAAGAGCGCATGGAGGTTCAGCGCGAAAGGCAGCGTGCTTCCCGTGATGGACGAGAGGGACGAGAATATCTCAGGCGACGCCACCATCGTACCGGTAAGGTAAGAGCCACCTACCTCAAGCAGGAACGCTACCTTCAGGGCCATCTCCAGGCCTATCGTCTTTGTCACCGTGACCGGTTCGTCCGAGGCGTGCCTCGGGACGAATAGCCTGACGATGAAATGAACCGCCATCAGGATGACCGCAATCAGGTATATGTCCGCCTCGAAGGAGAACGGGTACCTGTAGACCGCGGTTTCGAAGCTTGTCGCCGGGAGCACGAGCTCTTCGTAGAAGAAGCCGAGCGCGATTATGAACAAGCCCGAGATCGTTAATCTTGTTTTTGTCCAGCGCATATGAACCGCGGTTTGAACGGCATTGGTAGAGTTCATTCCAGCCTAATACGTTAGGAGAGGCGGCTATTAAATCGTTTAATAATTTATCGACGAGGGTATCGACGCGGCTTATAAAAATACTTGCGACCGAATGTATCCCCGATAAATTGAATCCGTTTGCAAGGGCCGATTTTATTCCTTTAATATACGC
>JAFMAB010000011.1:0-8433 GCA_029785215.1 Nitrososphaerota archaeon | reverse complement strand
CTCGGGGAGGCGCTGCTTCAGGAGCAGTATCTTCTCCCTGATGTCTACGTCGAAGGGGTTGGCGCTGCTCGTCTCCACGTCACGGCAGAGCTCTATCACCCTCAGATAGTCGTCGAGCTTCGTCTGTTCCACTCACTTCAGCTCCTTGACCTCTGACCCGCCGTGCACTGCCTGGACAGTTATGACGTGGGCGCTCTTGTCGAATACGGTGAGGATGGAGGGGGTTATCACGATGTATTGTGACGCTTCTCTCTGCTTCATCTGAGAGAGTATCATCTTGAACATTGCCTCCCTGTTTTTGGGGTCCATGTGTATGTCGAACTCGTCGAGCGCCCTCAGGGGAGAGACGATCCTCGCCTGCAGCGACAGGAGAAAAGCCATCAGCGCCACCGACCGTTCGCCTCCGCTCTGCGTGAACGGGTCGAGGGTGGAGGGCGCGCCGCCTCGGAACCCCACGTAGAGGTCGAACCCGGCATCCTCGATGGCGTCGGCCTGCTCGAGCTTGATGAACCCGCTGGCGTCGGCGGCCGAGAGCACCGCCTGGTAAGCGGGATCCACCGTCTCTACAAGGTCCTCCATCGCCTTCTTCCAGACTTCCTTGCGCGACCCGAGCTCCACGAGCATCGACTTCTTGTTATCCTGGAGCTTGGCAAGCTTGACCTTGAGCTCCTCGATGTTCCCGGAATAGTCGTTGTAGATCTTCTCAGCGTCGTCCGGGACGTCCTGCATCTTCTGGATGTGGGCCGAGACCAGCTTCAGTTCCTCTGACACTTCGTAGGGCTGCCTGACGGTCTCCATCCTTGCACCTGCGTTCTCCAGGTCGGGCGCGAGCTTGTCCAGCTCGGACCTGTACTCCTTGGCGCTCCGCTCGAGGTCGTGAAGATCTGACTCGGTCACCCTGATTTTGTATGTCAGTACCTCCGCCTTCACCCTGAACGAGATGTAGCTGTCAGTGGTCCGTTTGATCAGCTCCTCGGTCCTGGTGATCTCCGGCTGGAGCGAAGACACCTCCCTGTCGAGCTCCCCCCTCCTGCGCTTCGCGTCTTCTTCTGCGGCCTCCCCCTTTTTCTCGACGTATTCGGCCAGGTCCTTCAGCCTCTTCCCGCTCTTGTCCCCGCCCTTGGCCAGGAGCTCGTCTATGGTGTTCGAGAGCCCCGCCATGTCCTCCTTTATAGAACGATAGGCATCCCTTGCCGATTCGTCCTTTGCCTTCTCTGACTCCGCCCTTATGAGCGCGTAGTACAGCTTCCTGAGCTCGACCTGCTTGTCGAGCAGATTCTGGTGCGTCTGCTCGGCGTCGGCCGTCACCTCGGCCTGCTGGGACTTCAAATCCTCCAGCGCTCTGGTCTTCGACATGATCTTCTCCTCGGCCACCTGGAGCGCTTTGCTCAGCTTGGCTTCAGTGCTCCACAGGAGCTCCTTGGAAAGGAGGTCTCTGTGCTCGACCTGCTTCCTCTTCTCCTGATAGCGGTCGTACACCTGCTTCCAGTATTCCAGCGCCTGGTTGGCGTTGTCGATCAGCTGAAGGAGTGAGCTCTCCTCCCCGACGAGGCCGCTTAGCTCCTGTTCGGCGAGCAGAATCCTCTGCCTGTACTCCGAGAATCCGACCGCTTCCTCGACCATCCTCAGCCTTTCCTGGGGGGTGACGGCGCCCAGCTCTTCGATCATCCCCTGGTGCATTATGATCAGCAGGTTGTCGGGGTTGATGCCGAACTCGCGGAGCAGCCTGACCACTTCGCTCTTATCAATCTCCTTGTAGTCTGCCTCGAACCAGTAGGAACCGTCACGCCTGAGGTAGCGGCTCAGCATGAACGTGTCGGACTTCGAATATGGTATCGGCCTGTGGCCTGCCTTCGCGGAGTTGTCAAAGACGAGGGAGACCCGGGCTATCTCTTTGCCCCTTCGGATGAGGTCCGAAAGCTTCCGGGAGCGCTCGGTGTACGCTTGGCCTAAGGCGACTGAAATCGCCAGAAGCACCGAGGACTTGCCTGCCCCGTTGGGACCGACTATCAGGTTCAGCCCTTCACGGAGGGGGATCCTGGCATATTCGTAACTCATGAAGTTCTCAAGGATGATCTCCTTGACGGTCGTGAGATGGGATGGCCTCTCCTGGGAGACCTCTTTGACGCGGCGGGACAAGCTTACAGGCTGCGCGAACCCTGGGCGCATTTAGACATTGCTGACCGCGAAGCCGATATTCACTTTCGGCCACCCCTCTCTCGCTACTCCTTAAATCGGCGGG
The DNA here is from genome assembly GCA_029785215.1 of Nitrososphaerota archaeon. Lineage (GTDB taxonomy): Archaea > Thermoproteota > Nitrososphaeria > Nitrososphaerales > Gagatemarchaeaceae > UBA183. The sequence continues at coordinate 6,191 of JAFMAB010000011.1, read as the reverse complement.
AGCCCTCCGGAAGGTGTTTGCCCAACGAGAAAGCGTTCGAGTCCCTCGCGCCGGCTGTGAGGGAGTTTCTGGCTGACACCGACATTAGGGATCCGACCCCCCCGCAGGTGAAGGCGTGGCCACTCATCGCCAGAAGGAAGGATGTACTGGTGGTGGCCCCGACCGGGTCAGGGAAGACCGAAGCGGCCCTCCTCCCGCTGCTGAGCAGGCTGGTGCGCGAGGGGCACGGGGAGGGCATCTCTCTCCTCTATATCACGCCGATGAGAGCCCTGAACAGGGACATGCTGAAGAGGCTCCAGGGATGGTGCGCTAAGCTCGGGCTGACGGTGGACATAAGGCACGGCGACACTCCCCAGACGCAGAGGGCAAGGCAATCGGCGCACCCTCCTGATGTGTTGGTAACGACGCCCGAGACCCTTCAGGCCGTCCTCCCCGGGAGAAGGATGAGGGAGAACCTCTCCCACCTGAAGGCCGTCGTCGTCGACGAGCTGCACAACCTTGTAGAGAGCAAACGTGGGGTCCAGCTCTGTGTGGGTCTTCAGCGGCTCAGGGAGGTCTCGCCTGACTTCCAGCTCGTCGCGCTTTCTGCTACGATTGGGACCCCCGATGTAGCAGCCGCCTTCCTCTTCGGGAGCCGGCCTAGGACTCTGGTGAAGGCGGACGCCCCCAAGGAGTTCTCGTACGCCATCGAATACCCCGTCCCCGATCCGTCGAGCCAGTCGGCCGCGAAGGAGACGTACTCCGCTCCCGACCTCGCGGCAAGGCTCTCCAGGATAAACTCCCTGATCGACGGGCACACATCGACCCTGATCTTCGTCAACAGCAGGACCCTTGCCGAGATGATGGGCGAGAAGTTCGCGAGGCTGAGGAGCGACGTGGGGGTACACCACGGCTCGCTTCCAAGGGAGGAGCGAGAAAGGGTCGAACGGGCATTTAAGTCTGGCGAACTGAAGGCGCTCGTCTGCACCAGCACCCTAGAGCTTGGCATAGACGTCGGCTTGGTCGACCTGGTGGTGCAGTACATGTCTCCGAGGCAGGTGACAAGCTTGGTCCAGCGCGTCGGCAGGAGCGGCCACAGGCTCGGAAAGGTGTCGAAGGGGGTCCTGGTGACCGTGTCGGCAGACGACATACTGGAGTCGTCGGCCGGCATAAACTCTGCGAACAGGGGGAGGATCGAACCGACCCGCCCCTACGTGAACTCCCTGGACGTTCTGGCGCACCAGATCGCAGGCTACCTTATGGACTTCGAGGCTATGGAGCCAGGCAGGATGCTGGCCGAGATCAGGAAGGCAGCCCCGTTCATGAGCCTGACTGAAGACGCGTTCTTCCGCACGGCGAGCTATCTCTCCGAGCTCGGGAAGATTAGATTCGACGGCAAGACACTCGTGAGGACGAGGCTCACCCGGGAATACTATTACGAGAACCTATCAATGATCCCGGACGAGACCCGTTACCTGGTGGTCGACGTCTCCACCAACCAGACCGTCGGGATACTCGGCGAGGAGTTCGTCCTCCTCAGGGCGAAGGTGGGAGTCCATTTCATCATCAAGGGCAAGGTCTGGCAGATAGAGCAGATAGCTGACGACAGGAAGATCTACGTCACCCCCGTCGAGGACCCCCTTGCTGCCGTGCCGGGGTGGGACGGGGAGATGCTGCCGATACCATACGAACTTGCGGCCGAGACAGGGCGGTTGAGGAGGGAGATTTCAGAAGCCCTCGACCGGGGGAACGAGGCCGTGGAGTCGGTCGAGAAGAAGATCCCTGGAGAGGAGGCTGCGCGGGCGCTGGTGGTCGACCAGATCGCCGAACACAAGAAGATGGGAGCCCCGGTACCGTCGGACAAGCTGGTACTCTTCGAAGGGTTCGGGAAGTACCTAATCGTACACCTCTGCTTCGGAGAGTCGGTGAACCGGACGTTCGCCTACGTGTTCGAGGAAGTGCTTTCGAGGCGGGGGCTGGTCAGGGTCTGGTGGCTCGACGGTTATCGGCTGCTGATGGAGCTCACGACGGACACCGAGGAGCTCGACCTCAAGGCGATGGCGAAGGAGCTGATGGGGCTGACCCCGGAACAGCTGGAAAGGACCTACGCGGTGGCCGCCCAGAGGAACTTCCCGTTCCCGGCCAGGGTAAAGTTCGTGGCAGAGCGGTTCGGCGCCCTGAAACGGGGGAAGCTCATCGCACACCCGAACCTGTGCTCGCTCCCGACGAGGTTCGAGAAGACCCCCATCTTCGAGGAGGCGTTGCAGGAGACAGGGAGAGACCTCATCGACATTGAAAGGGGGAAGCAAATCCTGGTGGAGGTCGCCGACGGGGGGATAGCGGTGGACGCCTATCAGGCGAGAGACAGGCCGACCCCCATCGCCTACAGCCTCCTCTACAGGTACCTTGAGGTCCCGGAGGCGGTCGCCCCCGACTCCCTCGGCAGGTCGTCATACCAGAGGATGAAGGCGAGCATATTCGGCACCGAGGTGAGCCTCCTATGTGTGAAGTGCGGTGCGGACCAGGGGCAGACCAAGGTCGGAGACATCCCGGAGGAGCCCCGATGCGGCGCCTGCGGCTCGGGGTTGCTGGTGCCCTGCTACTGGGGGACAGCCAAGCTGACCGACCTCGTGAAAAAGAGAGAGATGAAGGCGCCGCTCAACGACGAAGAGAGGTCCGAGCTGGCCAGGGCCAGGAGGGGGGCTGACCTCGTCCTCTCATATGGGAAGAAAGCCGTGGTTGCCCAGACGGTCTACGGGATAGGGCCACAGACGGCATCTAGGATTCTGGCTGAGATGCACGACGACGAAGAGGCGTTCTATGGGGATCTGCTCGAGGCAAAGATACGCTTCGTCACCACCAGGCAGTACTGGGGCAACTGAAAAGTCATTAACAGGAGACACTGGGGTCAGGCCAGATTGGTTCTAGCAGGGAAGGTCTTCCTCGTGAGGGAGAACTACGAGCTCGACACGCTGGCTGACAAGCTGAAGTCGTTCAGGATAGAGACTGAGACGAGCGTCGAAGACAAGGAGTTCAAGCTTGTATCTGAAATCACCGATCTGAGCGAGGGGAAGGGGTCCCTGGAGGGCAAGTTCTCCTTCGACTCGGTCTTCGTGGTCCCGCACCGTGGGGAGCCTGTCCCGGTCCCGCGGACCTACGAAGCCCCCTTCGCCTTCAGCATGCACAAGGACAGGATGTTCCTGACGGTCTACGATAAGAAGAGCAGGGCGAACAACATCGCGAACGAGATGAGCAAGGCGGTGTTCATGAGCCTCGGGCAAGTGGTGGAAGCCAGGATCGACCCCGAGACCCTGAGGAAGTTCCACGAAGCCAACTTCGAGGACACCAAGGTGATATTCTATTCGGAAGTGGACCTGCCGAACATCACCAAGCTTTCGCTCTACGGCGCCGAGCTCGGCAACACCAGCCTTTACAGTGACTATTTGACCCATGGGAAACTGTGGTACATAGTCTTCAAGAGCAAGGCCTACGGCTATGTGTTCGGGCTGACCAGGAACTGCATACTCACCGGTTTCAGCAAGATGGAGCTGTCCGAGTTCAAGGACTTCGTCGACGCCCAGGTGCTCCCGCTCATCGCCTAGCTTGCTCAAGATAGTCCCAGGCGACGCGGCGCTCATCTTCTCGACCGCTGAGTCGAAGACTCTTCTGGTCTCAGACCTGCATCTTGGGCTCGAGAAGGAGATGGCGAAGAAGGGGTTCCGCCTCCCGGCCTATTCGGTGAAGATGGTGGAACGGGTGAAGCGGATAGCGGACACCTACGGCGCGAAGAGGCTCGCCGTGCTTGGGGACGTCAAGCACACGGTCGGGAAGGTGGAAGACATAGACTGGGGGGTGATACCCTGGTTCTTCGACACCATGCTGGACCTGTTCGAGGCGGTGGAGGTGGTCCCCGGAAACCACGATGGCAACATCAAGACGGTGCTCCCGCCCAGGGTCAAGCTGGATCCGTCGCAAGGGACGGTGCTGGGGGAGGGGAAGAACAGAATCGGGGTGGCGCACGGCCACGCCTGGCCGTCGGAGGCAGCGATTGCAACGAGGAACCTGGTAATCGGCCACTCACACTTCACCTACGAGACGCGCGACTCGTTCGGGTCGAGGACGAGGGAGTCTGTCTGGGTCACCGCGGAATTCGACGTAGCCGAACTGATGGAGGGGGCGGGCTACAGGTCGAAGTTGAAGGGCAAGGGAAAGCTGACTGTGATGCCCCCGTTCAACAGGCTGGTGGGGGGTCAGCCCATCAACCGGAGCAAGTCTTTCCAGTTCGGGCCGGTGCTCTCGTCGAGGTCGCTGAGCCTAGAGAAGGCGGACATATTCCTCACGGACGGGACGAGGGTGACCTAGCTCGGTCAGCCGCCGATGGCGCTTATGACGAGCTTCTCCAGGGATGATTCGCCGACGGCCCCGATGACCGCGTCCATGGGCTGGCCGTTCCTGAAGATCATGAAGGTCGGGATTGAGAACACCTGGTAGCGAGAAGAGATTCCCATCTCCTCGTCCACGTTCACCTTTGCGAAAGTGACCTTGTCGGAGTACTTCCTCGCGAGCCTGTCCACGACTGGGTCCATTATCCTGCAGGGGCCGCACCAGACCGCCCAGTAGTCGACGAAAACCGGTTTCGGCCCCGACACGACCCTGTCGAAGTTCTCTTCGGTAAGCTTCATCGCAGTTTCTGATTGGTTGCGCTCTTGTGACATTATGCCATCAGCCTCGGCTGCGCGGACCTCGATGTATATTTAAAATTGGGGGAGCGTCGAGAAGATTTGAATTGGGCAGCGAGTTGGTGGCGAAGATATCGAGGAGCCTGGTCCTCCAGGAGCCGGCCACCAGGGGGCAGCGGCTGGCAGCGGTCTCCATCATAATCAATTACAGGGAAAGGCCGAGCGTGCTCCTGATCAGGAGGGCGGAAAGGAGCGGGGACCCGTGGTCGGGGCAGATCGCCTTCCCCGGCGGGAAGATGCAGGATGGAGACAGGACCGCCAGGGGCACGGCGGTCAGGGAGACCATGGAGGAAGTGGGGCTCGACCTGACTTCATCTTCAGACTTCCTCGGCTATGGGAGGCTCACCACGACCCACACCGGGACCATGGACGTGGTCCCGACGGTCTTCCATCTCAGGAAGGGGGTCACCGTGGTGCCGAACGGGGAGGTCGCCTCATTCAGGTGGGTCGGGCTTGGTGTCCTTGCCTCCCCGGGAGCCAGATCGAGCTTAATGATGACGTTTCAGGGGAGCCAGATGGAGTTCCCCGCCCTGAAAGTGGGGGACTACACGGTCTGGGGCCTGACGCATAGGATTCTCACCTCCCTGCTTACGGGAGCCTGAAGGTTGCCTAGTCCCGGTTAAGGTAATCCATTATCTTCTCTAGGACGTGTGGATTCTCATGGAAGTACTCGGCCAGCTTCTCCATCCGTCGCAGGGTGCTCGGGTGCACGTGGTGCTCGATTCCTTCGGTGTCGACATAAGCCGTCTGAGGGTCCACCCCGAGCATGGTGATGAGGTCAGAAATGACCTGGTGCCGCTTGATGACTGATCTAGCCACCTTCTCACCAGACGGGGTGAGCCGCATCCCTCGATACCGCTCGTGCTCTAGATACCCCTTCTTGGCAAGGTTGGCTACCATGCTCGAGACCGTAGGCGGTTTGACGCCCAGCCGGTCCGAGATGTCGGAGGCGCTCACGTATCCCTTCTCCTCATGCAGGTTGTATATCGCCTCCAGATAGTCCTCGAGCCTCGACAGGTCCCTCCTGGACTGCGCGATGGTAGCCAAAACTCCTCCCTTCTAGGAGATGGCCTTCGGATAAAAAGCGTTCCCCGCCTGCCAAGTTCGGCGGGCAACCAAATGTGAGAGGCGCCTCGAGATGTTAGGCATGTCTAACTTATATATCAACCAGGGAAGATTCGACCTTGTCATACATGAGGTGGCCGTTCAGAAGGACCCCGACCCCGTCCATGAACATGCCTCAAGGGGGTGATGGGGACAATTCAGGGCAGGAGTCAAGGGCATCGAGTCTTCTTCCCCTATCACTGAGGCAGTTCCTTCTGTGGGTCGGTCCCGCGCTGATGGTGTCGATAGCATACATGGACCCTGGCAACTACGGCACGGACCTTGCGGCAGGGGCAGGTTACAAGTACGCACTCCTGTGGGCGGGCTGGCTCGCTTCTGGGATGGCGATGCTACTTCAATACCTTTCAG
>JAFMAB010000010.1:0-9173 GCA_029785215.1 Nitrososphaerota archaeon | reverse complement strand
AGTAGTTTCTTCGCGGGATGGGTTGATGGGATTTTAAATCTCAGATACGTCATAGAAGGCGCTGCGAAGATTGAGCGAGGAAATCAAGTACCCATCGGCAGACCAGGTCTCGGAGCTCTATGACCTGACCATCAGGGCCTCGGGTGGAGAGCGAGGGTTCGTCAGCAGATCCAACCTAGACTACCTGTTGGATGCCGTCAAGGACATCGGGGACAGGCTGCCCAGGAGACAGGCCGTCGTGAAGAAAGCGGCCTTCCTGTTGTACAACGTAATCGTTGTCCATCCATTTCTGAACGGGAACAAGCGAACCGCCTTCAGCCTTGCAGAATCGTTCCTGGAGGCCAATGGCTACGAACTGGCTCCGCAGGCAGATCAGACCTTTGAACTACTCATCGGCGTTGCATCCGGCAAGATTCCGGAGATTGAAGTCGAAAGGTGGGTAGCAAGGCATTTAACGGAGCGCGGAATGGGAAGGTAGCCGATGGCCCAAAAACTGAAGACGGCGAAAGCTATACCGGACAAGGAGTTCACTCGAATAGCCAAAGGCGTCATCAGCAAGAACAAGGACCTCCTTGCCATGCTGGCCAAGGTCTGACCCAACTTTAGCCTGTGAGCCGTGCATGAGGGTTCACTGCTCCTCCGCTGCGCCTCTCTTACACCCGTCCGAGCCTGGACCCGAGCGCAGAGCCGCGGTCGCGCAGGTCGCCCGGGTAGAGGGACACCACCCTGACCCCGTTCCTGAGGTGCCGCTCTATCTTAAGCGCCATCCGCTTCTCCTACCCGCTGACAGCCCCGACAAGCCCCCAGTACTCCGCGTAGACGCCGAAGTCAGGGAGGTAGAAGTCGGGGACTCCCACCCTGCGCCCGCGCGGGTCGAAGACGGGCTGCTCGTGGGCGTACCTGATCCCTCTCCGGAAGAGCCAGTCCGCGCTGACCTCTCCGAGCGGCTCCTGACGACCTCCCCCCGAGGTGTCATCGAAAGACGGCCGTACTCCTTGCGATGGAAGGGACGAAACACGACGGCAGGGACCAGGGCGAGCAGGACCAGCGGGAGGAGGGGGGACGCTGCCAGCGCCAGCGGGAAGAGGAGGCCCCGGCAGAATCTCAACGGCGCAAGCCGCAGCGGGAGCACTTAGGCACCAACGAAGGAAAAAGCTCAAAAAAAGAAGAGGGCCGGAGAGGGAAAACGCTGAAGGGCGCCGCTTCCGAGCCAGGCGGCATGGATGGCGCCAGCTACCGCCCCCGGAAGATGAAGCTCGAGGAGCTGGTGGCGACGCTCGTCGGGGAGCACATGCTGATGGGGGAAGGGCTCGCCAGGGCGCGGGAGGCGGCCTCCCGGAACGACTACGAAGCCGTGCGGACGGAGCTGAAGAAGCTGGACCCGGTGTTCAGGCAGCACATCGCCGACGAGGAGTCCCATATCCTGGGGCTTCTGATCGGGAAGCTTGGAGCCAAAGGGGCCGCAGAGGAGATCAAGGTCTTCCAGCAGCACAGACCGATATACCTGCTGATGAAGAAGGCTGGCGAGCTCGCTTCCATGTCTGACTCCGGGCTTGAGGCCAACCAAGCTGAGCTGAAAGACCTCTTCGACCTGCACACGAGGGCAGAGGAAGGGCGGGTCTTCCCGAGGGCGAGGTCGCTGTCGGCTGGACCGGCGGCGCCGGCGTAGGCCAGAGGGACGTCCAAGAAAGAGAGAGGCGGGGAGGGACCACGTCCCTGGCCATCATCAACGGCGCAGTCACACCAGTCACGGTCGTCGCAGCAGGAGCGATCGCCTTCACCATGATCAGGGCGACCGACTACACTTCCAAGAACACGCTCAGCATGAAGGTGCCATTCGCCTTGGCGGCGCTGGCCATTGTCTTCACGTAGTATCTTCCGGCCAGCCTCTCGTTCGGATTCTGACCAGTCCTGCCACAATCAGGTCGAGAGGGCAAGTCTTCTTGACCAGGCGGGGCCGAAGGCCCTTCTCAAACTCTGGCAGATTCTTCCAGGCTCTTCTTCTTGAGCTCCGGGCCGAATAGAATCTCGGCGGCGGCGCCTACTAGCAACACCACCCCAGTGATGACAAACACAGGCAGGAGCCCGCCTACCGTTCCTATGAACGATGCCAGGGCGAAAGGCGCCAGTATGCCTCCCAGCCTCCCAAAGCCGACTGCGGTCCCCAGAGCCGAGCCCCTCGCCTTGGTCGGGAACATCTCACCAATCTGGGGATAGAGAACTCCTGCGGCAGCGTACACGAAGAAATACAGTATGATGAGCAGGGCGATGAAAGACGAGAACGAGATTGAAGTCACGATCAGACCGATCACGATGGACAGGAGCCCGGCCACCCCGTACGAGATTGTTATGCCGGACCGACGGCCAACCGCGTCGAGGACGTAGGACATAACGAAGACCCCGAGGACTCCGGCGCCGGTTATGGTCGCGAGCAGCAGCGCCACCGTAGAGCCAGGGTAATTGAACACCTTGGTCAGTATCAACGGAATCACAGAGAAAGCCGAGTAGTACGGCCAGGTCTCCGTGAAGTTCAGCGTCCATGCCAGGATCAGCCTGTTACGGTACGCAGTGAACAACCTGCCGTATCCCCCTGCCTCAGACCCCGCGAAGTCGATCTCGATAGGCTGTACCGGCGGGAGCGGCTTCCCTGCCTTCTTCGCCGATTCTTCGATCCTTTCGACCACCCTCGTCGCTTCCTCGGTCCTTCCCTTCGAAAGCAGGAACCTGGGAGACTCCGGCAGTCCCACCCGTCCGATGAATATGGCCACAGCTATCACCACACCGACGAGGAATGCTGCTCCGACGGCTGTGGATGGAAGGAGGACGGACAGCAGGAAGAAGGCGGTGAAGGATGCGATGACGCCCCCCAGGTCGAAGAGCACGGCGTTTCCCGTCCCCGTGAAGAAGGCCCTGATTCTAGCCGGTGTGAACTCCTGGAGGGCCGAGATGGACGCGCCGAACTCGCCGCCGACGCCGAAGCCTGTGATGGCCCTAAGAACTGCGAGGCTCGCGAAGTTCAGTGCGTTGGCCACGAACAGCAGCCCCACTATGACGTCACCTGCCATTATAATTGCGAGGCTCACCATGAAGAGCAGCTTCCGTCCGCGCGTGTCGGCCAAGTGACCGAGGTAGACCGCTCCGAAGAGCTCGCCTATCAGGAAGATTGGCGTGACGGAGAGGCTTTCCAGGGTTGTCAGGTTGAGGACGTGGGATATCACCCCCAGCTGCGAACCTGCGACGCTGACGCTGAAGCCCTCGAGGAACAGCCCGCTCCCCAAAATCAGGAGAATCCTATAGTGCCAGGATGTTGTAGGTAACCTGTCCAACCTCGGCAATAAATCGGTGCTTATCTTGCTATCTTCCATTTTACCGGAAGACAACGTCCCACCGGCGTGGAGGCCGATTATATAAGCGTGGATAAGGGGTGCCGTTGCGATAAGCCATTCTTGAGCTGATTGTCTACCCGTCTTGCAATGGGAGCTGAACGGCCCCCAGAACGTATCGCGAATTGTGAGACCCTACAACACGCTTCCGAAAGCCGTCCAGGATGCACACATCTTCAGAAGGAATAAGAGACCGCTGGGGAGCAAGGTTCTTGCGTGCCTGCTCTACATCAGTGGATTCTCCTACAGAGAGATGACACACCGGAGTGGCATGATCCCAGTCAGCCACGTGCCTGCGTTCAGATGGGTCCTTGCGATGAAAGGAATCGTCTCGAGGGTGCCAGGAGGGAGAGGAGGCTCGAAGCCGTCGACCAGACAAGGCTGAAGGTCCAAGGGAGGCAGGTCATTGCCTGGGCTGCGATTGACACGGACACCAGGGAGCTCCTGGCGGTCTACGCGTTCTGCTGCAGGTCTTCCATCAACACCCTAGTCTTCCAGAAGAGGACGATGGAGACATGCACCAACCGGCGCGTCGTCCCCCTGGACGGAGGGCCGTGGTACCCAGGGGCGCTGGACATGTACGGCCTGAAGTGGCGTCACATCACGTTCGGGGAGAGGAACGCCACAGAGGAGTCCTCAGGGCTCGAGGAGAGGGCCAGACTGTTCTACGACGGCCTACCCTCGAACACGCTGGATAGCCTCAAATCGTTCATGGACCTATACAAAACCTGGTACACCCATCTGAGGATGGCATCAGGGACTCGGAGGATACTCCTGGAGGTGACGTTATCGTAACGGTATCGGCGTTGCTGAGGGGCGACTTGATCGAAGGAGGACCCGACAGCAAAGCTCGTCGGGTTCGTCGGGGAGTACAATGGGGAAGCGGAGGCACTTGTGTAGGTGTACAAGGGAAGGCCGTTCACCATTGGATGGCATCATGGATTTGATGGGCTACGCGCTAGAAGAGTAGCTGGAGACCGTAGCCTTCAGACTCGTCAGCGAGTGAAGCGGTTCCTCACGGTCGACGTGAGGCTGTAGCGCCATCGGCTCGGGCGCTCTCAGGCGGACAGCCTTCCTTCCCACATCGTCTGGTAGAAGGCGTACATGCTCCCCTGATCGAAGACGAGGGGGCTGTTGGGCCTCGGATACATGTCGAGGCACTCGCGCGCCAAAGCCGGCAGCTCCTCCTCCTTCACTCCAAGCTCCTTCATGTTGGTCGGTATCCTCAGGTGCTTTAGCAGCTCGATCACTCTCCGCCCTATCGCACCGCCCAACTTCGCGGGTTCTTGCCCTCCTGCGTCAACTCCGAAAGCGTCGGCCAGCTTTGACATCTTGGGGGCGCAGGCCGCGGCATAGCCGGAGATGACGTATGGCAGTGGAATCCCGCAGGAGACGCCGTGAGGTAACCTGAACCTGGTTGCAATGGTGTAACCTATGGAGTGCCCGTAGACCATCTTAGCCTGGAGAGAGATCCCGCCCAGCAGCGCCCCTAGGCTCATCGACTCGCGCGCCTCCCGGTCGCTGCCATCGTCGAAGGCTCGCTCGAGGTTGCCGGAAATGAGCCGGACCCCCTCAAGGGCAATCGAGTCGGTTATCGGACTCGCGGCGGCCGAAAGGTATGCCTCGGCGTTGTGGCAGAGGGCGTCCAGGCCCGTCGCCGCAGTCACAGGTTGCGGCATGGTCATCGTAAGCTCCGGGTCAACGATGGCGACGTTCGGGAGCAGGAATGGGCTGTTGATCCATTGTTTGTGTCCGTCGACGGTGACCATGGACGTCACCGTCAGCTCCGCGCCCGTGCCCGCCGTCGTAGGGACCATGATGGACGGTAGTGAGGGTTTTACGAAGAGGTTGTTCCCTACGAAGCCGCGGGCAGGCCCTGGGTTGGTCGCCAGCCCCGCGGCAACCTTCGCCATATCCATGCAGCTGCCTCCGCCGACGCCGACGACCAGGCCGTAACCTCCCTGACGGACCCGCTCGCCGACAGACTGGGCCACCTCGATCCTGGGCTCGGCTTCGACCCCGTCGTAGACCTCCACAGTCGCCTCCCCCAGCGCCTTTACGACCCTTTCGACCACTCCGGTCTTGACCATAACTCTGTCTGTCACGAGAAGGGCCTTGGCAGTGTTGAACTGGCTTGCCTCCTTTTGGAGCGACTGCAGCGCCCCGAAGCCGAAGACGATCCTCGTCGGCAGGTAATACGAGAAGTTCATCGGCGTGAACTGCCCGAACTGCTTTTAAAACGATTGCCAGGGGAGGCTGCACCGGAGACTTGTGGGTCTCGGACCCCCAAGGGTGTAACCATCGATGGCAAGACTCGATCTGTCGCGAAAGAGGCTGTTTCTATTTGACCTAGACGGCGTCTTCTACAAAGGCAAAGAGAGCCGCGTAAAGATAGGTGGCACGCGAATAGTCAGCCAGCTGAGGGCGAAGGGGAAGAAGCTGATGATTCTCACCAACAACTCGACCGACACGGCAGAGACGGTCCGAGAAAGGCTCGCGGAAATCGATGTCCCCGTCGACTCGAACGAGATTATGACCAGCGGCCGCGCCACGGCGGAGTACCTCAGGAGCAAATTCGGCCAGGTCGAATATTTCTTAATGGGTGAGGCCGGCCTCGAAGCGGAGCTTCGGAGCCAAGGTCACATTAGGACTCATGGGCTGGGCGCAGGCTTCGTGGTGATAGGTCTAGACCGGCACCTCACCTATGGGAAGCTCGACAGAGCTGCCGCCGTTGTCAGAGGGGGGGCCTCCATTGTTGCTACCCACGCCTCACCCCTTTACATGTACAAGGACGGCCCAGCCCTGGCGTCAGGTCCGATCTTGAAGGCGCTCGAGTACGCGACAGGGAAGAGAGGCAAGGTGATAGGCAAGCCTTCGCCCCTGATGTTCAAGACCGCCCTCGAAAGAGCAGGCGTCCGAGCCTCCGACGCAGTCATGGTCGGCGACCAGCTGGACACAGATATCGAGGGCGCCGCCGGCGCAGGCATCGAATCTGTCCTGGTCCTCACGGGCCTCGACCGCCCTGCGAAGAGAAAGGGCCTCATAGGCTCGGTGGAAAACGTGGACGACCTGGCCGATTTCATATGACTAACCCACCAGGTTCGCTTTGATGAACCTCGGGTCGACCTCGACTCCAAGACCGGGCCCCCTGGGCGCTGCTATCCTGCCGGCGGAGAGCTCTGGGAAACCAGGCGCCAGCTGGTGAACGAGAGGGTTGTCGAAGGCGTCGTACTCCACCCCGATCGATCCCATGGCCGCCGCAACCTGCACGGAAGCGGCCAGCGACAGCGCAGAATTGGCCCCCACCATCGGTGAAAACTCGATCCCTCTCTTCGAGGCTTCGCGGGCGACTCTGGCCTCACAAGCTATGCCGCCGCACCTGCTGACGCTCGGCTCCACGACGTCGACCAGCCCTCCAGAGATGGGCCGGGCGAAGTCGCCAGCGTACCAGGTTTCGCCCGCCCCCACCTTGACCTTCCTCCCCTTCGCAATGGCGGCGTATCCGTCAAAATCGTCAGAAGGCACGGGTTCCTCGAGCCACGCGAGTCTGAATCTCTCGAACCTCTCCATGGCCTTGGATGCGCTCTTGGCGTCGTAGGCTCCGTTGGCATCGGCGACCATCATGCCGTCACCCCATCGCCTCCTCGCTTGGGCTAAGATCCTCGTGTCCTTGGCGACGCCGAATCCGACTTTCAGCTTCACCCCCTTGAGGCCAAGGGACTTCACCCATTCGATCTGTTCTGAGATGGGCCCCCTCGATTCGAATATGGAACCTGCGTAAGCTGAGACGCTTGCCGAGCTCCGCGCCGAAAGGAGTCTGGCTATGGACTTCCCCTTGATCCTGCCCCAGGCGTCCCACAGGGACATCTCGACCCCGCTCAGCGCTTCCATGGCGATTCCCCTGGTCTGGCCGCGAACCCTGAACTGCCGGTAGACGTCTTCCCACGCCGCCTCTGGTCGGGGGAAGTCCCTGCCCTCGAGGTGGTGTCCCGCCCACCTCACCAATCCGGCGGTGGCCTCAGCTGAGAACCTCGTCATGGCTTCGCCCCATCCAGGCACTCCGTTCCAGACCGTCCTCACGAGGACCGACTGGTAGTCCTCATAGCGAAATGTCCCAGCGAGCAGCCTGTCCTTCATCTTGACCCTCACTGGGAACGCTTCGACGGACTCGACGGTCACCCCTCGGGTCTATCCTGGCAAACTTAAATTGCTTCAACGGCGTCACGGCCACCACTGCAGGATGGGAAGGGTGCGGCCGGCAATTGAGGCCTGCTCAGGGCAGCCGAGCCTTCGCTAGGCGCATCCCCCATGGTCGTGGGCCCGGAGAGGGCCTGCTTATCCTGTGGGATGGGGGAAGTCAAGTGTGGCACCTGCCGGAGCCACTCGAGCATAGCTATCTTGCTGCACAGGACGTCTATCCTGTCAATGACTATCACACCAGTCAGCTTCAAGACGAGGGGGGTTGCGGACCCACAAGAGAGCGTCGTAGACGACTGGACCTGAAGGATGTGAAGCTACCGAAGTTGACGAAGCGTTGGGCACGCCGTGGACCTGGGTCAAGGTGATCGTCTTCCACCGAGCGGCCTACGCGTCGGAAAATGCCGAACTCCCTGTGCGTCCTCGTCCTGATCCTCGCGCCCTCTTCCAAGGGCTTCGAGAGCGTAGTACCGGCACGCTGTGGAACGAGAACTTCTTGACGAAGACCACGACGCTGCATGAGAGAACGCGTCCCATAATGGTCTATCCTGTGTTATCCCGAATTGAACGTAAGTAGACCCGCTTCTTCGAACGGCGGCTATTAGTCGACCCAGACTGATTTCATGTTGGTAAGCTCCAGCATACCATACCTGGAGAGTTCCCTGCCCACGCCGCTCCTCTTGACTCCGCCGAACGGGAGGCGAGGGTCGGACGTGACCCTCTTGTTTATGAAGACCATCCCGGCTTCGATACGAGGCGCCAGACGCTCAGCTGCGTCAGAGTCTCCCCACACCGACGCGCCGAGCCCGTAGGGTGTCTCGTTGGCGAGGGACACCGCCTCTTCATCTGTCTCGTACTTCTTCAGTATCGCGACAGGACCGAAGACCTCCTCGTCGAAGAGGACGTCCGTCCTGACCACCGTCGGCGGGACGAAGTTCCCGTGCAGGCCAGTCAGTGCCTCCTCCACCTTTCCGATCTTGCCCAGCCGTTGGATCTGCTCCCTAACGGTCTGCGCTTGATTCCTGCTCGAGAGCGGACCGATGAACGTGCCCGAGTCGAGGGGGTCTCCCGCCTTGACCTTGGCGAAGCCTTCCTTCAACTTGCTGTAGAACTCGTCGTACACGTCGGCATGCACAATGAACCTCTTCGCGGAGATGCAAATCTGTCCCGCATTCGTCAGGCGGGAGCTCACCGCGCTCTCCACAGTCTTGTCTAGGCCAGTGCCGTCAATCACTATGAACGGGTCTGAACCGCCCAGCTCGAGGACCGCCTTCTTCAGATTCTTCCCCGCCTCGGCGGCTATGCGGGAACCCGTCCTGTCCGATCCTGTGAAGGCAACGCCGTCCACGTGGCCTATGATGGAGAGCGCAGTGTCACCTCCACAGATTGTTGATTTGAAGACGTCGAGGCCGAACAGCTCTTCCAGCTTCTTGCTCGTCCCAGAGACGATCGAAGAGTGCTTGAGCAGGACCGCGTTGCCCGCGGCGAGCGCCCATACGGCAGCGCGCATAGCCTGCTGGACCGGGTAGTTCCAAGGCTCAATCGCCAAGACCGTCCCGAGGGGCTCGAAGCGTACGTAGCTCCGCTTCGCTT